>NZ_JARWKT010000003.1:0-546005 GCF_029846385.1 Cobetia sp. 10Alg 146 | reverse complement strand
GCACAACCTTGCCAAGGTTGGGGTCGCGAGTTCGAATCTCGTTTCCCGCTCCAGTCGAAAAGTGGAAAGTCATTGGGTCGCGATCTGGAACGCCAGTCCTATCGAATCTCGTTTCCCGCTCCAGTCGAACACGATGTGATTGATGAAATAGCAGTGCGCCATCGCCTGACAGACACGATCATCGTGCCACGTCACCGGCGATTTTTTTTGTGCCTGAAACTCCTCCTCAGCTCGTTCTGCACCGGTCCTTGGTGTTGTCCTCCCAGTTGATTTTTCCCTCCTGCTTGTTTCCCGTATCGCACTAATGCCTTTCCTGCAGCGTGCCTGATGTGGCAGCGCTGAATGCGTTACCATGCGCATCCAATGTCTTGTGTCTGATTTTCATGTTCGAGTGCTGCTCAGCGGTGTCGCTACTGTTGCGCAATTGTTCTCAGATGCGTCTTTTCTGCTGTGCTGGCTGACAGCGTCAATTTGATTACAGGTGTCCGATGTCACGACTCGCCTTGTCCATTCGTGGCCTGACCAAGGTCTACGGTAACGGTTTCGAGGCGCTCAAGGGGATTGATCTCGATGTCCCTGAGGGCGATTTCTTTGCACTGCTGGGGCCCAACGGGGCCGGCAAGTCCACGACCCTGGGGGTGGTGAGTTCGCTGGTGCAGAAAACCGCCGGCAAGGTCGAGATCTCGGGCATCGATATCGACAAGGATTTCTCGAAGGCCAAATACCATCTCGGTGTGGTCCCTCAGGAGTTCAACTTCAATCAGTTCGAGAAGGTGCAGGATATCGTGATGACCCAGGCAGGGTATTACGGTATGCCCATGAAGGAAGCGCGCCCGCGTGCCGAGCGCCTGCTCAAGGATCTCGGGCTGTGGGACAAGCGCGATACCCCGTCACGCATGCTGTCCGGTGGCATGAAGCGCCGTCTGATGATTGCCCGCGCGTTGATTCACAAGCCGCGTCTGCTGATTCTCGATGAGCCGACTGCCGGGGTGGATATCGAGCTGCGTCGCTCGATGTGGGAGTTCATGCGCCGCATCAACCGTGAGGAGGGCACTACCATCATCCTCACCACGCATTATCTGGAAGAGGCCGAGAGTCTGTGCCGCAATATCGCCATCATCAATCACGGCGAGATCGTGCATAACACCAGCATGCGCGAGCTGCTCAAGGAGCTGGACGCCGAAACCTTCCTGCTCGATCTACGTGAGCCGCTTGCCAGCGCGCCGGTCATCGAGGGATTCGAGGTCTCTCTGAGCGATCCCCAGCAGCTGTCGCTGTCCGTACGCAAGGGCCAGTCGATCAACACCGCCTTCGCGGCGCTGGATCGCGCCGGGATCACCGTGGTGTCGATGCGCAATCGCGCCAATCGTCTCGAGGAGCTGTTCGTCGACCTGGTCGAGCGCTCCAATGCCGAAAGCGGTATCGCCTCCAATGTCGCCAAGGAGATCACGCAGTGAACCCCCGTCAGCTATGGGTGGCTCTGGTCACCATCGTCGTCAAGGAAGTCCGTCGTTTCACGCGTATCTGGCCGCAGACGCTGCTGCCGCCGTCCATCACCATGACGCTGTACTTCGTCATCTTCGGCAATCTCATCGGCTCGCGCATCGGTACCATGGATGGCATCAGCTACATGGATTACATCGTGCCGGGGCTGATCATGATGTCGGTGATCACCAACTCCTATTCCAACGTGGCCTCGTCGTTCTTCTCCAACAAGTTCCAGCGCAGCATCGAGGAGTTGATGGTTTCGCCGCTGCCGTCCTGGATCATCCTGCTCGGCTATATCATCGGTGGCGCCGTGCGCGGGCTCGGTGTCGGCATCATCGTCACCGCCGTGGCCTTCCTGTTCACGGATCTCGATATCCATCACCCGATCCTGACCATCGTGGTCGTGGTGTTGACGGCGCTGCTGTTCTCCATCGGTGGCTTCATCAATGCGCTGTTCGCACGCAAGTTCGACGATATCTCGATCATTCCGACCTTCGTGCTGACCCCACTGACCTATCTCGGTGGCGTCTTCTATTCCATCCACATGCTGCCGGACTTCTGGCAGACGGTATCGCTGGCCAACCCGATTCTCTACATGGTCAACACCTTCCGCTACGGCATTCTGGGGGTCTCGGACATCAGTGTCGGCCCGGCGATGGCGGCCATCGTGGCCTTCATCATCGGCCTGTTCGCCTTCGCGCTGTGGCTGCTGGAGCGTGGCAAGGGCATCCGCAGCTGAAGATGTCGCCCAGAGGATGATGGTAAGATGCGCGCTATCGCGCCAGTGCACGAAACGCCGGCGTTCTGCTGTCTGCGCCCCTGATATCGATGCGTTATTGGCCTATTTCACAGGAGTGCTGTCATGGCTCACCCCACTGCCGTCAACGTGCCCGATGAGGCGCGCCCCGAGACTCTCAAGGATGCCCCGCTCGGGCGAGAGTCCGCTTACCCCGAGCACTACGATGCCAGCCTGCTGTTCCCCATCGCGCGGGCGGCCAATCGTGGTCCCATCGGTATCGATGATGCGGCGTTGCCGTTCGTCGGTGAGGATGAATGGCACGCCTTTGAGGTCTCCTGGCTGGATGAATCCGGCAAGCCGTGGGTGCGTGTGGCCCGTTTCCGCCTGCCGGCGGCTTCCCCGAATCTGATCGAGTCCAAGTCCTGGAAGCTCTATCTCAACAGCCTCAATCAGAGCCGCTTCGCCGATCAGGCGGCCGTGCAGGCGACGTTGGAGCGGGATCTTGCCGCCGCGGCGGGCGCGCCGGTCGAGGTGCGTCTGCTGGGACTGGATGATGACGAGCTGGACGTCGGGCGCCTGCCGGGAGAATGCCTCGATGACTTGCCGATCACCGTCGAGCACTACACGCCGTCGCCGGAGCTGCTCAGCGCCGATGACGCCGATATCGTCAGCGAAGACCTGCACAGCCATCTGCTCAAGTCCAACTGCCCGGTCACCGGTCAGCCGGATTGGGGCAGCGTCTGGATCCGCTATCGCGGTCCGCGTATCGATCGCGAGCGCCTGCTGGCCTACCTGATCAGCTATCGCCAGCACCAGGATTTCCATGAGCACTGCGTCGAGCATCTGTTCGTCGACCTGATGGCGCGCGTGAAGCCTGAGTCCCTGCTGGTGATGGCGCGCTATGTGCGGCGTGGCGGCCTGGATATCAGCCCGTGGCGTGCCACGCCAGATCTCGAGGCCGAGGCCCGTGCCAGCCTGCCGCTGCGTCTCTCGCGTCAGTAGTCCTCTCTATGGTCATGTCGTCTGATCGGCTTGCCAATCAGGCAGATAGCATCGAGTGATGAGACGGCGTGCTGGCGAGATGCTAGTGTGAGAATCATTCTTATCTTAAGTCTGTGACAGGAGAGACGATGGACGCGCTGACGTTACTGCATGAACGCAATTCCATGGGCAAGCTGATGGCGCCAGCCCCGAGCGATGCGCAGATGGAGGCCATCTACCAGGCCGCCCTGCGTGCGCCGGACCACGCCGAGCTGACGCCCTGGCGCTTCATCGAATTCACGGGCAGCGGGCTGGAGCGTCTCGGCGAGCTGTTTGCCGAGGCGGAGCGCAACACGTCGCCGGCAGGTGACGAGGCGGCCCAGGCCGCGGCCAGCAAGAAGCCGCTACGGGCGCCGATGGTCGTCGCGGTGATCGCCAAGGTCACGCCGGACCACCCCAAGGTGCCGCGTGTCGAGCAGGTGGTGAGTGCCGGTTGTGCCGCTCACGCCATGTTGTTTGCCGCTCAGGCACAGGGACTCGGTGGCATGTGGCGCACGGGCGGCTACGCGTTCGACCCAACCGTGCACGCCGGACTGGGCATGAGTGAGCAGGATGAGCTGGTCGGCTTCCTCTACCTCGGCACCCCGGGCGGACGTCTCAAGCCCTTGCCGAGCCGCGAGAGTGCCGACTTCGTCGAACGCTGGCAGTGAGGCGCTGAATGAACGAGCAGTTGCGCTCGAGTGGTGAAGCCTGGCCACCGCTGCCTTTGCCGCGTGATGGGCAGGGGCGGTCGGGCACTCTCGCGGCGCCGGTCGGTGAAGATCTGTCACGGTTCCGTGATTGGCTGAGTCAGGCGATTCCGCTGGCTGCCCACATGGGGCTTGTCGAGATGCAGTGGTCAGAGCCCGAGCGCTCGACGGGTCAGCTGAGCTGGCGCCTGCATCTGCCGCCCAATCTCAACGACAAGGGCACGGCCTTCGGCGGGGCCATGAGTCTCGAGGCGACCCTGTGTGGCTGGAGCTGGGTGACGCTCTGGCTGCGTGCTCGCGGTATCCAGCGCGATCTCGTGGTGTCGCGAGCCAGTCAGCAGTTTCTGGCCCCGGTCAGTGGCGATTACCACATCTGCTGTGCGCCGGATGACATGGCCGCGCTGATCGACGTCGGCGAGCGTCTGGCGGCAGGGCGGCGAGCGCGATTGTCGCTGACTCAGCAGTTGTGGTGTCAGGTCGATGGGCAGTCTTCCCCGAGACTGTGTTTCGAGGCCCAGGGCGATTACGTGGTGCTCGGGCCGTGATGCCGAGCACGGTCTCGGCCCGACCTCGGTCCGAGTGCGGTGGGTGAGGGCGCTGACGCTATCTATCTGAAAGATTTTGGAAAAAAGGCTTGCGTCCCTCAAGGGTTATCGATAATATACGCCGCGTTCTCAAGGGAAACACGACGCAGTCGGGTGACCAATGAGAGCACTGATCTGGAGGGGTGTCCGAGTGGTCGAAGGAGCACGCCTGGAAAGTGTGTAAGTCGAAAGGCTTCGAGGGTTCGAATCCCTCCTCCTCCACCAGATTCAGAAAAGCCCGCATCTCACGATGCGGGCTTTTCGCGTTTCTGAGGAGGGGCTGGTCGAATTGCCTGCCCCTCTCGTGATTCCCTGCGTCAACTGGCGCCTCAGTCGCCTGTCATTCCCCCTCATTCCTCCCTCATTGCTCGCGCCAGCATATCCACGACAGGCTTGCCGACATAACTGGCGAAGCTGCGCTCACCAGTACGGATCATCACTTCGGCAGGCATGCCGGAAAGCAATCGCATGCTCTCGGTCATGTTGCTCTGGCCGGTCCGGGTGACGCGAATCCGCGCCTTGTAATACCGGGCACGCGTCGCTTCATCCTCGAAGCTGTTGGCGCTCACGTGCGTGACCTCGCCATCGATGATGTTGGACAGGCGCTGATTGAATGCGCTGAAGCGAATCTCTGCGGGCTGGCCGAGGTAGAGGTGGTCAATATCATGGTCCGGGACCCTGGCCTCGACGATGAAGCCGTCGCCGGCGGGCACGATATCGAGCAGGGGGTCGCCACTGCGAATCACCGCGCCCAGCGTATGGACCTTCAGGCCGACCACGGTGCCGGCCACCGGTGCGATGACCTTGGTACGCCTGAGGTTGTCATTGAGCGCGACCAGTCGTTCTTCCGCATCGGTGACCTCTGCCTGAACCTGACGCAGAGACTCGCCGATCTGTTGCTGGAATTCCTGCAGGCGAATCTGTTTCTGCAGCTCGTTTTCGCTGATCTGGGAACGCAGCCGTGCGACCTCGGCAAATTGGCCGGCATTGTCGCTCTGGTATTCGAGACTCTCACGCTCCATCTCACGCAATCGCTGGTTATTGATCAGACCATTTCGGAACAGCTTGCGATGGTTGGCAACGTCACCATTGAGAGAGTTGATGCGTCGTCTTGTGATGGCCTGGGTATTCTCGAGACCTGCAATCTGCTCGTTCATCTGCACGACCTGCTCATCCAGGGCTGCCATGGCACCGTTCAGCGATTGACGACGTACGTCAAAGAGCCGCTGCTGTACTTCAAGGACCTCCCGCACACGAGGATTGGTCGACTGCCTCAAGGCTTCCGGGAAGGTCAGGGTCTCGGCGTTGCTGTACTCGGCAAGCAGGCGTATCTCACTGGCTCTGGCAATCAGGTATTCAGCCTCGACGATCTTCTGCTGAGAGCGTGCCTGGGTGTCATCGAAGACGATGAGCACGTCGCCGGCCTCGACATGATCGCCATCCTCCACGCGAATCGACTCCACGATGCCTCCCTCGAGGTGCTGGATGGTCTTCGTGAAGCTCTCTACCGATACCGATCCCGGTGCCACCACGGAAATTGCCAGGTTCGCCATGACTGACCAGCTGCCGAATCCGCCGACCGCGATGAGCAGTACGGCCAGGCCCAGGCGTCGATAATTGTGGTCGCGTAGCGGAAGCTCACTGTCAAAGCCGCCATTCATGGAGTGGGAGGTGGTCATCTCGGGCTCTCCTCACCGCCTTCATGGCGGCCTCTGGCACTGGGTTTCAGCTCGGTGACACGCTGTGCGTTCATGGACGGAGTCGAGTGCCCTCTCCCTGCCACGGCCCGTGCAACGGGTCGTCCTCGCGTCGGCGGGGACAGTGAAGCCACCTGGCCATCCTTGAGGACGAGGATGCGGTCGACCTGCTGCAGAAGACGTTGACGATGGGTGATGATGATGGCCGTGGTGCCTGCCTGGCGCAGTTGCATCAGACACTTGGCCAACGCCTGCTCGCCACTTTCATCCAGGTTGGCGTCCGGTTCGTCGAGCACTACCAGCACCGGTTTTCCATAGAGTGCCCGCGCCAGGCCGATACGCTGTCGCTGGCCCGCGGAGAGGGCGGCTCCCCCGTGGGACAGCCAGGTGTCATAGCCTTGCGGCAGGCGAAGGATCATGTCGTGGACACCGGCGCTCTGGGCGGCTTGCACCACGAGTGACGCATCGACCTCCTGAAAGCGCGCGATATTCTCGGCGATGGAGCCATCGAACAGCTCGATATCCTGCGGCAGATAGCCAAGATGAGGCCCGAGCGCGGTCCGCTTCCACTGACTGACGTCCACGCCATCGAGGCGTACGCATCCCAGCTGCACTGGCCATAGGCCGAGTATCACTCGTGCCAGGGTGGATTTGCCGGCGGCGCTGGGGCCTACCACGGCGATGTGCTCACCCTTGGCAAGTGTCAGAGTGATGTCCTTGAGGGTCGGTAGACGCTCGCCTGGCGGCGCGGCGTTGACTGCCTCCAGTGTCAGTCGGCCCTTGGGGGCTGGCAGAGGCATCGAGGGCGCCTCGGCCGGCACGGCCTCGAGCAGCTCCTCGAGGCGGGCTCGTGAGGTGCGTGCACCGCTGAAGCCTTTCCAGCCGGTGATCATCTGATCGATCGGCGCCAGCGCCCGCCCCATCAGGATCGAGCCGGCAATCATCATGCCGGGCGTCAGGTCGCCGGTCAGCACCAGATAGGCGCCAAGACCGAGGATCAATGACTGGAACATCAAGCGCAGTACCTTGGAGGTGTTGGTCAAGAGACCTGCGCGGTCGCTTGCCTTGGACTGCAGCACCAGATACTCACGGTGGCGCGCCTCCCATCGATTCTGGATGCCCGGCAGCATGCCCATGGCGTGGAGCACTTCGGCGTTGCGCAGATTGCTGTTGGCAAGATCCTGGGACAGGACATGTTGGCCGTTGGCATCGCTCAGCAGCTTTCTGGTGGTCTTCTCGTTGATCAGCGCAATGACGGTCAGAACAAGGCCCGCGCCCAGGGCGAACAGACCAAACCATGGGTGAAACAGTGCCAGCACGCCGATGTATATCGGCACCCAGGGCGCGTCAAAGAAGGCGAACAGGCCGTTGCCGGAAAGGAATTGGCGAAGGGTGGTGAGGTCGTTCAGCGGCTGTGCGGAGGGCTTGCCCGGTGTCATCAGGGAGTGCTTGAACATGGCACTGTAAAGTCTCGGGCTGATCAGCACATCCAGTCGATTCCCGACTCGGACCAGGATTCTCGAGCGAATCAGTTCAAGGGCCCCCATCACCATGAAGAGGAACACGACCACCAGAGTCAGCATCAGCAGCGTTTCCTGGCTACGTGTCGTGATGACTCGATCATAGACCTGCAGCATGTAGAGCGGCGGCACCAGCATCAGCAGATTGATGAACAAGCTGAAGAGGCCGACATAGACAAAGCTGTGCCGACAGTGGTCCAGGATCTTTTGCAGGTCATTACCTTCCCGGGAGATGGCCATGGTGTCGTTCCCTAGCGTCGTTGTTGTTCTTTTTATCCACGTCACCGTCGTTGACGGCTGCCTGAGCTCGGATATTTCACGTTGTCTTGAGGAGACGCCATGGTTCTGTGGTCAATATTGATCATCTATTTATTAGGCTATTCTTTTTTTATTCCTCTGGCTGCCTGTTGAAATATTGCTGCTGAATGATCGGCGAGCAAGTGAATATTTCAATGATCAATAAAAAACTTTCCGGGTTTTATTTTGTTGGTTTTTGCTGTTTATTTTGCTCATGTCTGATGGTGAAGATCCATATGGTTTACGTTTTTCAAAAAGTATGACGGTTCTGGCTTTCGATAAGATTATCTTCTCTGGTATTCAGCATTGTTTTTCTCCTCACGCAAGTCGTATCGAGGGTTTATAGAGGTGGTGTTTTATTATTTCAAAGCATTCACTGTATTGTTTTCATTGAGTTTATTTTGATGTGGGAATCTGATGCATATTGCCATTTCGAGGGTGAGTGGAAATACCTCTTGTCTTGCGATAGGCCGCGTCTAGACTCGTTTTTGACGGGTTTACGAGCCTTTGCCGGTCATGTTCTAACTCTTTGGGAAAGCGTTGGAGAGTGGAACGTCATCGGGGATTCATTGCCGGTGAGGGACGTCGTGTCGTGAGGTCTCAAGATGGCGTAGAAATCGCCACTAAAAATTATTCGAGGGGTAGGGAAAATGTATTCCATGTCATTCGTATCGAGTCGTCTTGAGTCCATGGCATCACGTATCAGGAGTGGTGATCGTCTTGAGGGAAAGACGTTCCAGGATCACGAGATAATGGTCACGCCATTTCCCTCAGCGTGGGGGGATTCCATCAAGTCAATACGAATGACATTCGAGGATGCGCAGGATCGACTGTCGGTATTTGAGCGATTTGAGCGTCCCTTTGTCTTTGATCATCTGCCGACCCCTCTATCAGGCAAGCTCAAGATGATGATCGAAGCGTTGGACGAAAGAGGCGAGGTACTGCCCGGGTCTGGTGAGCAGTTCGGCTTCGAGGTCGAGTCACCGGATGTCGTCGCCGAGGAGGTGAGTGACCAGGAGGTGAGTGACCAGGAGGTGAGTGACCAGGAGGACACGCCGCAAGCCACCCAGGCGCTACTGACCAGTAGTGATGAACCTGCCGCGGGCACAGGACCTGCCTTGCTGGCCGAACCTGCCCCTCTGGCCACGGCGGCGCTCATCGCACCGGAAAGCTTCACTACCCTTCGTATCGAGGCTGAAGACCTCAGCGATGACGACGGAGATGGCAATGCATCCTCCATCGGTGGAGCCGGTATCGAGGTGGTGACCGGGGGGGATAATCCGTCCAATACCGCCAATGCATCAGGCACTGCCTACGTGGACTTCGGCGGCGCGACCGGCGAGACGCTGACCTTCAGCTTCAGCGTTGCCGAGGCCGGCGAGTATGAACTCGCGCTGGGGTATGCGCTTAGCCAGAATGGCGACGGGTCTGATCGCAACCGCCCTCTGCGCCTGGACGTCAACGGTGAGCTTCAGGATCGAATGTTTGACCTGCCGAGCACGACCCTGACCGGCGACGCCACTGATTTCAGTGAGTTCGGCGAGCGTACCATTCGCGTTCAGCTGCAGGCGGGCGAGAACACGGTGTCCTTCACCTCCAATGGGGCCAGTGGCCCCAACGTCGACTATCTGGAAGTGCGTGCGCCGGACCCGGACGTCTACGTCATCCAGGGCGAGGATCTCGATATCGGCCCGACGTCTGATGTCGCAGATGATGGCACCAATCGCGTGGTGACGGTCGACAACATCGCCAGCTTCACCGATGGCGGGGAAACCTTCCGCGTCGGGGCCGAAGGGGCCAGCTATCTCGATTGGGCGTCGGGCAATGCCGAAGCCTACGGAGAATTCACCCTTGAAGTGGCTACCGCCGGCACGTACAGCGTCACCGTGACCTACGCGTCCAGCTCCCCGCGCCCCATTGGTCTCTTTCTGGTCGATGACGACACGCCAAGTCAGGTCGGCACCTTCCAGTTCGCAGCGGTAGAGGCGCCGGGCTACTACCCCGATGATGTCGATGATGTGCCCGCGGACAACCAGCCAGGCAATGGCGGGTCTTCCGCGTGGGAGGGCTGGTCGACCGAGACGCTGGAGATCACCCTGGCCGCCGGCAGCAATACCCTGCGTCTGGGCGGCGCGACCAACGGGCCGAACATCGACAAGATCGAGGTGGCGCTTCTGGAGGCCGATGCGGTGGAGCCTGTCGATCCGGTGATTGCGCCAGTCGTGATGCAAGCCGAGGATGCCGTGCTGGGCGCCGATAACGGGGCCGCCACCGTGGTGCGTGACGCCGCGAATCCCGAGGCCGGTGGCTTTGTCGGACTGCGCCCGGACTTTTCCGGCACCGGTTACGTGGATTTCGGCAGTGCGCCGGGTGACAGCCTCACCTTCACCGTCAATGTGGCCGAGGCGGGCGACTACGACCTCAACTTCCGCTATGCCAGCAATGGCGCGCGTCCGTTGGCTCTCTCGATCAATGACGGCGAGTCCTCCGAGCTCGCCTTTGTCGGGACTGACCCCAACGCTGGCAACGTCGACCCTGAGGGCTTCGATGTCTGGAGCTACCACACCCTGACGACGAGTCTGGAGGTCGGTGACAACACCGTCACGCTGACGATCCCTGATGGGCGCAGCAATGGGCCTAATATCGATCGCCTGGAGGTCACCACGGCGGGCACGGGCCCGGTAGGGGATGTCGTGGCGGATGCCGATGCCTCTGTGCTGACCTTTACCGCCGTAGACCCCCTCCTCAATGGCGCGACCGTCGGTGAAGCGGGCTTCAGCGTCAGTGGACTGGATGCCGACATCACCTTCGTCGGCGTGACCTTCGATGAGGGAATCACGGTCCAGGAGGTGGTGCCGAACCCGGATGGCAGCTTCACGCTGGACCTGTCGGGATTCGCTGATGGCGATCTGTCGGTCACGCTGATCGCCATGGATGCCTTCGGCAACCGTGCCGAACAGAGCCTGGCGCTGACGCTGGATACCACCGCCGATGAGGGGGGCGACCTGGCACTCGAAGGCCCGCAAGATGCCATCGAGGCGGATGACAGCGCCAGCGTGGTATTCGGTGTCGCGGGGATCGATGACGGCTCGACTCTCGAGATCAGCTTCGACGGCGGCGTGACCCGTCAGTCCGTTGTCAGCGATGGCGACACCTTGACGGTCGATCTCTCCACACAGGCCCCGGGCGATGTGATCGTGACCCTGATCGTGACCGATGCCGCCGGTAATGAGGCGAGTGTCGCGGAGCCAGTCACGCTGGCCGTCGTCGGCAGCGTGACGCTGGATGTCACCTTCGATGACGCCACGATCAGCGCCTACAACGCGACCCAGGACAATCCCTCCGTTGGCACGGGGGCGGTGGTGGAAGACGACGGTAGCACTCTGACGTTGAACGACAATGTCTGGAAGCGGGCAGCCCTGCCGGAGGACTACACGATCACCAGTGGCAGCATCCTGACCCTGGATGTGGCCATATCCGATTCGCCGGTCCCCGAGATCGTTGCCATCGGCTTCGATGCCGATTCCAATCCGTTCAATGGCGGAAACAGTGTCTATCAGCTGGGCGGCAGCCAGACGCAGGGTGGCTTTGTCGATCTGCGTGGGCAGGGCATCGACAATGGCGATGGCACCTTGCGCTTCACCATCGATCTCTCGGCGCATGCGGGCATCACCCTCGATTCGCTGGTCTTCGTCAACGACGATGATGTGGGCGCCAAGGGCAGTGCGAGCTTCAGTGGCGTAAGCCTGTCAGAAGCCGGTGTCGATGACACCAACAGCGCACCGCGCGTGGTGGGGGGTGGCATCGCTGACCTGAGTCTCGACGAAGGCGCGAATCTCGAGGTTGACCTGCCCTTCGTCGATGACGATGGCGATGACCTCGCCTTCAGCTTCCGGGTCACCGATGGCGATGGCCTGCCGGTCACCGTGGACGGGCTGAGTGTCAGCGACAATGTGCTGTCCGGGAGCCTCGCTGGTCTGGTGCCGGGCGATTACACCATCACGGTGACCGCCGATGATGGCACCGCCAGTACCGATACCGACTTCGCCTTGAGCATCGAGAACGTCAACGACGCCCCGGTGGCGGAGCCTGCCGCTCTCGAGCCCTACTTTGGAGAGGTGGGCGAGAGCTTCCTCCAGATTCCGCTGGCGGACTTCGCCTCGCTGTTCTCCGATGCCGATGGCGACAGCCTGACATTGACGGCCGAGGATCTGCCTGCCGGACTCGAGGTGATCGACGGTGTCATTCAAGGCACGCCAAGTGAAGGAGGCACCTTCGATGTTGTCGTGCGCGCCACCGACCCGAGTGGTCTGTCAGCGACCCAGTCGCTGAGCTTCATCATCGAAGGCACCCAGGTTGGCGATAGCATCACGATCGAGGCGGAAGATTTCACGGATCTCGACGCCGGTAACCTGATCGTCACCGGCAGTGCGTCGGCGTCCAACGAGCAGCTGATTCGTCTGACCAGCAATGCGCCGGCGACGATCGGCACTGATCTCTCGGCGGGCGGTGTGGAGCCGGGCTGGTACATCGCACGCCTCTATGTGTTCGATGAAACCGACGGTGAAGGCACCTTGACCCTGACCATCGGTGACACCGTGCTTGAAGCGCGCAACACGACAACCGATAGCCTGAGCGCCGACGTGGTATTGAACGACGACTTCGGCACCTTCGTCGGCAGTGGCGCGCGCGGAAATGCTGGCCAGAGCGGCAACCGCAAGGAAATCGTCTTCGAGACGCCCGTCGAGGTCACCGCCGGCGATCTGGCAAGCCTCGAACTGCGTGGTGCCGGTGGCGAGCTGATGCGTATCGACTCGCTTGAATTCGAGCGTATCGATGAGCCGGTCAACACTGCCCCGACCCTGGCGGGACTCGGTGCCGCGATCAGTGTCGACGAGAACAGTGCAGGCGTGGCGAGTCTGGTGCTTGAGGATGCCGATGGCGACAGCCTGACGGTGACGCTGTCCGGTGCCGATGCCGCGCTCTTCACCTACGACGTGGCGAGTGGAGGAATCGCCTTCCTCAATCCACCGGACGCGGAACTGGCCGCCGACAGCGATGAAGATGGTATCTACGAGCTGACCGTGACGGTGACCGATGGCGAGGACAGCGTGTCACAGGACACCCTGATCACCGTGGCAGATCTCAATGAGAGCATCGCCATCGACCAGACCGCGTTTGCAGTGGATGAGAACCTGACCGAGATTGGCGCGATCCCGCTCGTCGATGAAGACGGGGGGACTCTCGGCCTCAACGCGCCGGTATTCGCCATCACTGGCGGGGCCGACTCTCCGCTGTTCACCATTGACGCCACCACCGGCGTGCTGAGCTTCACCAGTGCCCGCGATTTCGAGTTGGCGGTCGATGATGACGAAGATGGCGTCTATGACGTCGAGGTCAGCGTCAGTGACGGCGACCTCTCCACCACCGCGCAGCTCTCGGTCACCGTGAATGATGTCGATGAAGCGCCGTTCTCGCCCCTGCGTCTGCAGGCCGAAGACGGCACGGTGACGAGCTTCGATGACGGCGCCAACGCGACGGATACCGTAGTGCGCGATGCCGACAATCCCGAAGACAATGCGAATCTGGAGAACGGTCTGCGGCCGGGCTTCTCCGGTACCGGCTATCTGGACTTCGGCGACACGGCTGGCGATAACGTCGCCTGGCAGATCGAGGTGGCCCAGGCCGGTCAGTACGACATCAGTGTGCGTTACGCCACCAATACCGATCGTCCGCTGGATCTGGTGATCAATGGCGGCGATCCGTTGATGCTGGCCATGGCCAGCACGGACCCGGACGGCAGCGGCGGGGAAGAAGGCTTCGACCACTGGGTCTTCGAGACCTTCACCGTCAGCCTGGAGGCGGGCAGCAACGCCATCGTGCTGGCGATCCCTGCTGGCGCCACCACCGGTCCCAACATCGATCGCATCGAAGTGACCGACGCCGGCAGCGGCCCGATCCCGGAGGATGTGAGTGCCGATGAGGACGGCGATCTCGCCATCGTCGCGGCTGACGACACTCTCGATGCCAGTCAGCTGGCGGCGGCAGTCTTCAACGTCTCCGGCATCGATGATGACGTGACCAGCGTTGCCGTGTCCTTCGACGGCGGCGCGACCCGTGAGGCAGTGACGCCGGACGCCGATGGCAACATCACGCTGGATCTGAGCGGCCAGCTCGATGATCAGAGCGGCGATCTCGCCGTCTCGCTGTTCGTCACCGATGCCACCGGCAATGAGGCCAGCGCCAGCGAGGTGGTCAGCTTCGCGGAGGGCGACGGCACGCCTGCATTCAACTTCGCCATCGAGGGCGAGGCGCTGACCATCATCGATACCGACGGTGATACCCAGGTGCGCGATGCCGACAATCCGGAAACCAATGTCGCCTCCGGACCAGATGGGCTGTGGGATGACTTTACCGGCACCGGTTATCTGGACATGGGAGCCGACGCCGGTGACGCCGCCGAGTTCCAGGTGGCGGTCGGTGAGGCCGGTACCTACACCCTGGAGGTTCGCTATACCAATGCCGGTTCCAACGGCGCGAATCGCCCCATGGACATCCTGGTGGACGGGCTGAGTCAGGGGAATCTGGCCTTTGCCTCCACGGGGACCGACGCCGCCGGCTGGGAGAACTGGACCACCACGACGCTCGAGGTGGAGCTCGAGGCCGGCGACAACACCATTCGCCTTGCCAACCTGGGCAACGCCGGCCCCAACATCGACAGCCTGACGGTGAGCCGTGATGGCGTGGTGCCGGAGCGTCCGGTGGAGCCGGGCGAGCGCTTCTCGGTCAAGATCAACTTCCAGCCCGAAGGCACCGCGGTGCCGGATGGCTACATCGCCGACAACGGCAAGGCTTTCGGCACCCAATCGGTGACCGTGGACGGCCAGACCCATCAGTACGGCTGGATCACCGAGGCGTCGATCTACGACGGCGAGCCCGGCACCGAGCCGCTGGACATCAGCGCGCTGACCAGCGTGGCGGTCAATAACCGCACCGATGACATCGCCGGGCTCGACCCGCGCCAGGGCACCTACGCCCACTTCGACCAGCCGGGAAGCGCCTATGTGCGCGCCGGCTGGGAGATCGAGCTGGACGATGGCTACTACGAGGTCACCGTCTCCATCGGGGATACCTCCGGGCCCTACGACAGTCGCAACGTGCTCAATGCCGAGGGTGAGCTGTTCAATGATCCCTTCACCCCGTTCCGGCCCGATGATTTCCCGGCGGACGGCAATCCGTCAGATGATACCGATGGCTTCCGCTCGGATCTGGTCACCCGCATCGTGCAGGTCAGCGATGGGCGTCTGACACTGGATTCCCTGGGGCTCGACAACGAGAACACCGAGATCCAGTACCTCGAGATCCAGGCACTGCCGGACCTGACGCCGGAAGATGATCGCATCGCCGCCGAGGATTACGCCTTCTTCACTGACGCGCGCGCCATCGCTGGGGTCGGTGACAACGAGGTGGAAGTCGATCTGGATCCCGACGACGGCGGCCTGCCGAGCGGGGTCGACCCGACGTCCGACATCTTCGTCGGCATCTCGGTGGTGGACGGCCGCGGCGGGGCGCTGCTCGAGAGCCTGGCTGACGGTTCGATCCGGCTGATCGAGACGCTGACCGGAGAGGAGGTCAGCTTCAACGCCAACACCACCGGTGGCTTCGATTCCCTGACCATCTCGCCGAGCCAGACGCTCAAGGAGTTCACCAGCTATACGCTGATCATCGACGGCTTCCAGGATCGTGGCGCCAACGACGACCTGGACGCGCCGACCCGTGAGTTCCAGAAGTACACCAACACCTTCATCACCGGCGAAGCCCCGGAGATCGTCGCTCGCGATGTGGCCTTCAATGACGTGGTGGAACTCGACGGTGCCTCTGACAACGCCTTCGGTTTCACCTCGCTGGAGATCACCGCCGATGGCTCGACGATGTACATCGCGACCATTGGGGGGCAGATCCTGCGCTACGACATCGACCCCGTCGATGGCTCCCTCGGCAACCGCCAGGAGCTTTCGCTGCCGAGCGATTATTTCCATCAGGACGGGGCCGATGCCAGCAATGATCGCCGCGGGATCATCGGGCTGGTGATCGATCCCACCGATCCCGACGTGCTGTGGATCACCGACAACTATCCGATCCCGCTGTCTGGCCGTGACAACGGCGTGCCCGACTTCAGTGGCCGGATCACCAAGATCACCCTGGAGGGCGGTAGCGAGTTCTCGGGCACCGCCGAGCCCTACATCACTGGCCTGCCACGCTCCAATGGCGATCATGTGACCAACAGCCTGGAGTTCCGCGCGAATCCGGATTACGACGCCGAGACCAATCCCGACGTCCCGAGTCATCTGCTGTATCTGATCCAGGGCTCCAACTCTGCCATGGGCGAGCCGGACAGCGCCTGGGGCAATCGTCCGGAGCGTCTGTTGAATGCCGCGGTGATGGAGATCGACCCGACCCGTGATGCGCCTCCCGGTGGCTTCGATGTCACTACCGAGCCGCTTCCCGACAACGGCCAGAATACTCGCTTCGATGACCCGGATGGCCATCCCAAGGACGACCCGATCCCGATGGGCAATGGCGAGTTCCTGGTGTTCGATGAGCGTGGTGTCGCCACGGTGCAGGACGAGTCCGGCAACGTGCTCGAGTCCTACTACGACCCCTACGCCAGCGACGCGGTGCTGACGATCTTTGCCACCGGGGCGCGCAACGCCTACGACCTGGTGTGGCATTCCAATGGCTTCCTGTACGTGCCGACCAACGGTTCGGCGGCAGGCGGCAACGTGCCGGATGACCCGTCGACGCCGGAGGACGAGCGCTACACCAGTGTCGAGAAGCAGGATGACTATCTGTTCAAGATCGTCGAGGGAGGCTATTACGGGCATCCCAACCCGCTGCGCGACGAGTACATCCTGAACGGCGGCAATCCGACCAGTGCCACCGACCCCAATCAGGTCGACAAGTATCCGACAGGCACCAACCCCGAGGGCACCTACGATATCTCGGGTGTCTATTCGCTCGGCGAGAATCGCTCGCCCAACGGCGCAGTGGAATACACCAGTGATGTCTTCGGCGGCAATCTGCAGGGCAACGTGCTGTTCACCGAGTACTCCGGCGGCGATGACGTGCGCTCGATCACGCTGGATGCCAACGGCAACGTGATTGGCGATGACGTACTGCGGGATCCTGAGGGCAACGTCATCAGTTACGTCGACCCTCTGGACATCATCGAGAATCCGGTCACCGGCCAGCTTTATCTGCTGACCCTGAATCGCGGCAATGGCCAGAGCCAGATCATTCGCCTCGACCCGGCACCGGGCGGGGTGGTGGATCCGGTCGACCCCGTGGACCCTGTCGACCCGACGGATGAGCTGGTCTCGCTGCTGGTCATTCAGGCCGAGGACAGGACGCCTGACGACGGCACCGCCGTGACGCTCGCGACGGGGACGGACGCCGAGATCCAGATTCGCGACATCGACAACCCCGAGACCAACCAGCCGGACCTGCCCAATGGCCTGCGCCCCGGTGCCTTCGGGCTCGATGGCAATACCGACGACACCGACGGCACGCCAGGTGGCTATGCGGACTTCGGGTCTACCAATGCCGACTTCCTCACCTTCACGTTCGAGCTGGATGCCGAGCAGGCTGGCGACTCGGTGCTGCATCTGCGCTATGCCAACGGCGGCAATGCCGATCGCCCGCTGGAAGTGTTCGTCAACAATGTCAGTGTCGGGGTGTTTGACTTCAGTCCGCCCGACGGCCTGACGGGGGATGCAGCCTGGGCCGAGTGGTTGACCGAGGCCGTGGCAGCGACGCTGGTCAGTGGTCAGAACACGGTGCGCCTGCAGGCCACCGCCGACACCGGCCCCAATATCGACCAGCTGGAGATCCTGCAGGAAGCGCCGGATACCACGCCTGGCGTCGATGAGTACGAGGCCGAGGGGGCAGTGCTCGATGGCGCCGTGGTGGTACTGACAAGCGATGATGATCGCAACGCGTCCGGTGATGGGTACGTCGACTTCGCGGGAACGGGTGATCAGACCATTACCTGGACACTCGATGTCGCCGAGACGGGAAGCTATGACATCGCCTTCCGCTACGCGCTTGCCGCGACCAAGGATGACCGTCCCCTGGGGCTTGCGATCAATGGTGTCGACCTCGGGATGTTGAACTTCGAAGGCCAGAGCAACGCTGACGAGAGCGACTGGTTCTTCCAGAACACGCTGGTCGCTCTGCAGCAGGGCAGCAACACCATTACCCTGACCGCGCCGGGTGCCGTGGGGCCGAACATCGATCTGCTGCAGGTGCCGAATGCACCGTCCGACAGCTTCATCCCGGTCTATGCCGATGTCTCGAACGGGTCGCGCATCGAGCTCGAGAGCGGTGACAGCGCACGCACCCTCAACGAGCTGACCGCCGACTTCTACTTCAGCGTGGACAGCAGCGGACTCTATCGTCTGGATCTGGCCGCGAACGCGGGCGCCGATGATGGCCAGGGCCTGGCCCTGACGCTCAACGGGCAGTCGGTGAAACTGCTGGCCTATCCGGGAGTGGGTGACGCTGGTGAAGAGGGCACCTATGTCGAGCTCGAGGCCGGGGTGGAGTACAACCTGCGTGCGGTGTCCACCGCCGATGGTGCCGATGATCTCGACTATCTCGATGTGATGCCGGTGGTCGGCAGCGACGACGCCGATATCGTGGTAGAGAGCGGTGATGCCGCCTACTACTCCGATCGCCTGCACTTCAGTTATCTGGACAACAACAGCGGCTCGAATCCCGATCGTGACTTCAAGGAAAGTGCCACGGTCACCATTTCCAACACCGGCAGCGATGTGCTGGAAGTGCTCGATGCCGACATCGACGGCCCCTTCACGCTGGCGGACCCCGGGGTGTTTGATGGCCTGACGCTGGCCGCGGGGCAATCCCTCGAGGTCACGGTGCTGTTCGACCGGGACAGCTACACCGCGCCGTCCAACAATGCCGGTGATGGGGTCTTCGAGGGCCGTATCCGTCTCACCACCAACGATGCCGACTCTCCGATCGCCGAGATCCACATGGCTGGCTTCTGGCAGGCGCGTGACGAGGGTGGCTGGGAGCCCAACGTCAACGAGGTGTGGGAGGTGTTCGGCTTCGGTAACCGTATCGAAGGCTTGTCGACCCTCGGTGGCGGAGAGAATTCGGTACTCAACGACTTCGATCTGTATCGCCCGGTCAATGATGACGAGGTGCTATCGCGCTACTGGTCTCTGGCCGAGGGGGCTGGCGAGGCCAGGATCACCCAGCTGGCGGCCTATCATGGCGGTGGCGGGGCGACGCTGGGTATCCACAACCCCGGCGACAAGGGGCAGGACGTGATCTTCTCCAATCACGCGGGCGACAATAACCAGTCGATCCTGCCGGTATTGGGCAACGGCAACTTCGCCACCGCGACCTTCGGGCTCGATGATATCCCGGTCGGGTGGGCCGGAAGTGGCGTGTTCGGTATCGAAGTGGCCAATCTGTCCACGGACCCGTCACTCAACCCGACCGGAGGCGGCACCCCGCCGGCCGATGCCGAGGGTATCGAGCGCGGCTATACCGTGCGCATGTTCCGGGCTCTCGATGCCGAGGGCAACGTGATCCCCGACACCTACCTGGGGATCATGGATTACACCGGGATCAACTATGACTACAACGACAACATGTTCCTCATCGAGGGCGTGACACCGGTGTCTGGTGGTGAGCTGACGGTCATCAACAATGACGGCGTGCCTTCCAACGATCGCCTGGTGATGTCGCGCATCGAGAATCCGGCCAATGCCGCGCAGGAGGTGCATGACGAGGTGACCGTCACGCTGAGAAACGATGGCTTCGAGAGTCTCGACATCAGTCGTGTCGAGGTCAGTGATGCGACGCTGTTCGAGCTGACGGAGGCCTTCACTGCAGTGACGCTGGAGCCGGGTGAGTCAGTCGATGTGATCGTGCGCTTCATCGCCGATGACCCCAACGATGGCAGCCTCTACGAGTCCAGCCTGATCATCACCTCAAGTGATGCGGATGAGGGAGAGAAGGTCATCGAGCTTGCCGGCCTGGCCCAGAATCGCTCAGAAAGCGGCCAGGAACCGGGAGTGCAGGAGATCATCGATGCCTTCGGCTACTCGACCAATGTTGCCGAAGGGCAGATGAACCAGGGAGGGCTGGTGGAGGCCAACGGCGATGAGATCCTGTCTCCGTACTTCCAGCGCGCCGATGGAGGCTCGCCGATCAAGATCACTCAGCTGGCGGCTTACCATACCCAGGGCGACGTGGCACGACTGTTCATCCACGACGTCGACAGCCGTGATATCGACGAGGTGCTGGCCCACGACGAGGCCGATGGTCAGACGTTGCTGCCACGCACGCTCAATGAGGGAGATCTGCTGACCACCACCACCCTGGATCGCGATGCGCCCTTTGGTTTCTTCGCTGAGATATCGGGCCGCCAGGGCTATATTTCCTGGTCCGATCCCGACGCCAACCTCCATGAGGACACCGTCGATGCCATCGGCACTCCCGGCAACAATCTCAACTGGGACGAGAATGATGGTCATCTGATCCGTGTGTATGTGGCCAGGGACGCCGCCGGCAACGAAATCCCGGATACCTATATCGTGATCCAGGATTACGCGGGGGTGAACTACGACTACAACGACAACATCTTCCTGGTGGAGAACGTCACTACCTACGATCCCGCAGGGGCGGAAGATGCTGACGGCAATGGACGCGTGGATCTGTACGACGACGATGACAACGACGGTGTGCCGAACTTCCTCGACAATCCCGAGCCGGTGGGACAGAGCGCCTTCAATGCCGGCGAGACTGCCTGGGCGGTGGGAAGCGATGGCCTGACACTGGAGGCGCGCCTGTTCGACAACGGTGGCCAGGGCGTCGCCTACAACGACACCACGCAGGCCCACCAGGGCGATGGCTTCCGTTCCGACGAAGCGGTGGATATCTCCAATGGCAGCCTGGCCATCGGCTATGTGGCCGACGGTGAGTGGCTCGAGTACACCCTGAATGTCGAGACGGCGGGCACCTATGAGCTGAACTTCTCCGCCTCGGCGACTTCCGACGGCAAGTCGATCACCGCCGCCTTCGAGCAGGACGGCAGCTTCTATACCGAGGGCCAGGCGGTGGCGGTACCGGACACCGACGGTTTCACCAACTTCACCGATGTGGGTCCCTTGACCTTCACGCTGGAGGAAGGTGAGCAGGTGCTCAGGTTGACCTTCAACGGCGGACAGCTGGATCTGGCCTCTCTGAATCTGACGCTGGTGGCGCCGGTGGACGATGGCCAGCAGGCGTACACCGACGATGGTCAGCCCTGGCAGGTAGGCAGTGATTTCAGCCTTGAGGCGGTGAATTACGATGAAGGCGGACAGGATGTCGCCTACAACGATTCCAGCGAGGTGCAGGAGGGGACCGATGTTCGCGGTGAGGGCGTGGACATGGCCAGCGGCGGCAGCGCCATCGGCTGGATCGAGGATGGCGAATGGGTGGAGTACACCTTGAACGTCGAACAGGCCGGTACCTACGATATGGCCTTCCTGGCTTCCCTGGGAGTCACGGGGGGAGGGCAGCGCAGCATTACCGCAACCTTTGCCAAGGAGGCCGACGCCCCGTACGCCAGCGCCACACCGGTAGGGGTCTCACCGACCGGTAGCTGGACCAGTTTCGTGGGTACCGAGACCGCCCAGGTGACCCTGGAGGCTGGAGAGCAGGTGCTGCGGCTGACCTTCAATGGCGGTTCCATGGACCTGCAGGGATTCTCGCTCTCCCTTGATGGTCAGCAGGCCTTCAATGCGGGAGGCATCCCCTGGCAGGTGCAGGCGGATGAGGGACTCAGCCTCGATGCCGTCAACTTTGATGAAGGCGGGCAAGGGGAGGCCTACAACGAGCTCTCCAGCGCTCAGTTCGGCTCGAACTATCGCGATACACCGGTGGATATCGTCGGTGAGGGGGAAGCGATAGGCTGGGTAGAGGATGGTGAATGGCTTGAGTACACCATCGATGTCGAGCAGGCCGGCGCTCACACGCTGTCATTCGTCACCTCCGCTCCTGACAATGGGCGCAGCATCACGGCCTCGGTGGAGAAGAATGGCGAGTTCTATGACGAGGCCAGTGGCACGCTGCCCAATTCCGGCGCCTGGGGAGTCTATGTCGATGGCCCCTCGCTGACGCTGGACCTGGAGGAGGGGGTGCAGGTGTTGCGTATCACCTTCAATGGCGGTTCACAGGATCTGGCGTCCTTCCAGATCACGCGTGATCCGGATGTGGCTCCGGCTGGCTCACCGAATGCACTCGCGATGATGAGCATGCTCGAGGACGGCGACGCGATTCCGGTCTCCAATGATGAGCAGGGGCCGATGAGCGACGATGTCGGCCTTCAGGGCATACAGGATGATGTCCAGGCCGGCCTGCTCTAGAAAGACGGCGCAAGATGACGGGGAAGGCGTGAGCAAGTGGCCGGGAACATGGCATGTGCTGGAACCTTGCCTTTCCCGGCCCGCGTAGATGCCTGGCAGGACATGCGTGAGTCTCTGACGCGCATGCCCTGCCAGGCATCTGCGTGTCGCCAGTTCCCCCCCCTCCTTCTTTCGGTGTGACGCTCCGAGATCTCCCGGCAACACCTGATGGCGCGAGACGGGTCTCGATCTCCGCGCCTGCGTCTGGCGTTACCGGTTGCTCGCCTGTCAGAAGCGGCTGCGAACACGCACTGCAGCGTCTGTCTTCCTGAGCTGTTATCATGCCCGCCTTCAGATTCACCTTGTTGGCTGTTGTCTCCCTCATCTTTCGTCTGGCCTCCCGCCATGTCCCTCGTCATGCGCCTGTTGTCGCAGGTCGTCGCTGACAGGTCGGCACCTCGGAGGGACAGAACGCGAACCGGGAGAAGACAGGCACGCATTCGCTTGCAAGAGGACATGAGATGGCTCGTATTGCCATGGCACGCCACATTCTGGTGAAGACCGAGGCCGAGGCGCAGCGTCTCAAGCAGTCACTGGAGCGCGGCCAGCCGTTCGAGAAGCTGGCGAAGAAGCACTCCACCTGTCCTTCCGGCAAGCGGGGCGGTGACCTGGGCGAAGTGCGCCCCGGCCAGATGGTCGGCGGCATTGATCGCGCCATCTTCAAGGGCCCGCTCAATACCCTGCAGGGGCCGCTGAAGAGCAAGTTCGGCTATCACCTGCTGGAAGTCTTCTTCCGTGGCTGATGCCTGACGGACCGCGATTACAGACCCCGTATCATCCGGCGCCAGCGTGACGCTTCGTCACCGCCCACCTTTTCATTCCAAACGGATATTCCCTCGTGATCTCTACCGCCAATCTCACCATGCAGTTCGGTGCCAAGCCGCTGTTTGAAGACGTCTCCGCCAAATTCGGTCGTGGCAATCGCTATGGCCTGATCGGTGCCAACGGCTGCGGCAAGTCGACCATGATGAAGATTCTCGGCGGCGATCTTGAGCCGTCCGGTGGCCACGTCATGCTCGAGCCCAACACCCGTCTGGGCAAGCTGCGTCAGGACCAGTTCGCCTATGAGGAATACACGGTGCTCGACACCGTCATCATGGGTCACGAGCGCCTGGCGGTGGTCAAGGCCGAGCGTGACCGCATCTACTCGCTGCCGGAGATGAGCGAGGAAGATGGCATGAAGGTCGCCGACCTCGAGGTCGAGTTCGCCGAGCTGGACGGCTACACCGCCGAAGCGCGTGCCGGTGAGCTGTTGATGGGCCTCGACATCCCCATCGAGCAGCACCTCGGGCCGATGAGTGAAGTCGCGCCGGGCTGGAAACTGCGCGTGCTGCTGGCACAGGCGCTGTTCTCCGATCCTGACGTCCTGCTGCTCGATGAGCCGACCAACCACCTGGACATCAACACCATCCGCTGGTTGGAAGGCGTGCTGACCGCGCGCTCCAGCACCATGATCATCATCTCGCACGACCGTCACTTCCTGAACAGTGTCTGCACCCACATGGCGGACCTGGATTACGGTGAGCTGCGTCTGTTCCCGGGCAACTATGACGAGTACATGACCGCCGCCACCCAGGCGCGTGAACAGCTGCAGGCCGACAACGCCAAGAAGAAGGCGCAGATCGCCGAGCTGCAGTCCTTCGTCAGCCGCTTCTCCGCCAACGCCTCCAAGGCCAAGCAGGCGACCTCGCGTGCCAAGCAGATCGACAAGATCCAGCTCAACGAGATCAAGCCGTCCTCACGCGTCAGCCCGTTCATTCGCTTCGAGCAGACCAAAAAGGTCCACAACAACGCGGTGATGATCGACAAGCTTGCCAAGGGCTTCGATGGCAACACCCTGTTCGAGAACTTCAGCTTCACGGTCGCCGCCGGTGAGCGTGTTGCCATCATCGGCCCGAACGGTATCGGCAAGACCACGCTGCTGCGCACCCTGGTCGGCGAGATGCACCCGGATGCCGGTGAAGTGAAGTGGACCGACGCCGCGGAAGTCGGCTACTACGCGCAGGACCACGCGCATGACTTCGCCAACGACATGAGCCTCTACGACTGGATGTCGCAGTGGACCGGTGGGGGCGAGCAGGTCGTGCGTGGCACCCTGGGGCGCATGCTGTTCTCCAATGACGACATCCAGAAGTCGGTCAAGGTGCTTTCCGGTGGTGAGCAGGGCCGCATGTTGTTCGGCAAGTTGATCCTCAAGCAGCCCAACGTGCTGGTGATGGATGAGCCGACCAACCACCTGGACATGGAGTCCATCGAGGCACTCAACCTCGCGCTGGAAAACTATCCGGGCACGCTGATCTTCGTCAGCCACGACCGTGAATTCGTCGGCTCGTTGGCCACGCGCATCATCGAGCTGAATGCCGAGGGTGTGGTCGACTTCTCCGGCACCTACGATGACTACCTGCGCAGCCAGGGCGTCATCGTCTGAGCGAGCACGTCTGCTCCCTGGCGTGAAATCGCCGCTCTGATCGCCCCCGTTGCCCCTGGCAGCGGGGGCGATCTGCCATCTGGCGTCGACGATCCGCGCCATTCGATTGCGCGATGTGACTGCATGTGAGAATCATTCGCCGATGAGGTGTATTTGTCTTATCATCTGCGCCTCTTGATCGCACCCGCGCGAAGGCGTGTGCATCCACCTTGTCGTCGCTCACCCCAGGAACAGAGTCATCATGTCAGATGTCGCACCCGGTGCCCCCGCTCAACGGCCCGCCTCGCGCGCCACGTCCCTGCGTCAGGACACCCCCCGTCAGCGAGGGCGGCGCAAGACCCTGGCGCAGCGACTCAATCCCTGGATCCGCTCTCTGCATCTGTATTGCGGCGTCGCGCTGGTGCCCTTCGTGCTGTTGTATGGCGTGAGCGCCTTCCTGATGAACCATCCCGGTCTGTATCGCGACATCCAGCAGACACCCTTGTCGTCCGAGGCATTGCAACGCGCCGCGTTGGGCCCGGTGGATGCCCAGGCTCTGGCCGTGGCCACCGTGGCGGAAATGAACCGAGTCTCCTCGGGGCGTCACGAATTCACGCTGGTTGACCCGCAGGCGCTCGAAGGGGCGCCGTTGTCTCTGCTGCTGGATTCCCGGGGAGCGGACATGCGTCAGCGCTACATGGTGGATCTTTCCCACGGTGAGGGGCGGCGCATCGCCATGCAGGAAACGCCCTCAGCGGCAAATGCGTCGGCTCGTCCTGCTCGCATGCCGCTGGCCGGCCAGACCCTGACGCTTCCTGACACCTCACCACTGGCGGTGCCACTGGTCAGTCAGCAGGCCCGTCTGCGCGAGGCGATCGGCGCCAGTGAACGTCAGCCGCTCAATGGCAAGGGGACGCTCGACTTCACGCTGGAGGACGGCAGCGGCCAGCGCTTCACTGCCCAGCTGGACCTGTATTCAGGCAAGCTGAAGGGCCAGCCCGTCGGGCAGGTCCAGCCCGGCGCGGGGCTTGGCGAAACCCTGACGCATCTGCACAAGCAGCATGGCTACAAGAGCAGCGTGCTGGAGTGGCTGTGGGCCGTGGTCGTGGATGTCATGGCCTGCGTGATGGTGCTGTGGGGGCTGACTGGCCTGTGGATGTGGTGGCAGATGAAACGTCGGCGCCCCCTGGGCGGCCTGCTCATGGCGGCCGGTATCGGTCTGTCGGCGGCTCTGGGACTGGGGCTGCATGCCGGAATGTGACAGGTGAGGTGAGCAGGCTCTTGGCTTGACGTCATGTCCAGCGAGACACGACAGAACCTGACGAGATGGCATGTCAGCTGACGTGCGAGCTGACGTGCGAGATAAAAAGGAGCGCTGTGGATATCCGCAGCGCTCCTTTTGATGGCCAATGCGCGTTCCACATGTTGCCAGGGGACGGCGGGAGCCCGAAACCGGGCGTGGCTTCTGGTAAACTGCGCGGCCGGTGTCTGGCACAGTCGGGCCACCACGGTGCCGCTACTCGAGCACTCGGCGTTTCAGCACCGTCTTTCTCTTCTTGTTGCACGAGGTTTCCAGCATGGCCACATACGACGTCATCATCATCGGCGCAGGCGCGGCAGGCCTGATGTGTGCCGCCACGGCGGGCTATCAGGGCAAGCGCGTGCTGGTGCTGGACCACGCCAACAAGGCCGGCAAGAAGATCCTGATGTCAGGTGGCGGGCGCTGCAATTTCACCAACCTGGATGCCGGGCCGTCCAACTTCTTCTCGCGCAATCCGCACTTCTGCATCTCGGCACTCAAGCGCTACACGCCGCATCACTTTCTCGAGCTGGTGGAGCGTCACGGGCTGGAGCATGTCGAGAAGAAGCCGGGGCAGCTGTTCTGCGCGGATTCCGCCAAGGATCTGCTGGCGATCCTGATGACGGAGTGCGAGTGGGCCGGGGCGGAGATTCGTCTCAACACGCGCATCACTTCGCTTGAGCGTGCGGGTGAGGGCATGCGGGTCGAGACCAGCAACGGCACGCATACGGCAGGGCGGGTGGTAGTGGCGACCGGTGGCATGTCGATCCCGACGCTGGGCGCGACAGGCTTTGGCTATGATATCGCGCGCCAGTTCGGGCTCGAGGTCACCGAGACCTATGCCGCGCTGGTGCCGTTCACGCTGACTTCGCAGTGGAAGGAGCGCCTGTCGCCGCTGTCCGGGCTTGCCTGTGACGTCAGCGTCACCGCCGGCAAGGGCCAGTATCGCGAACCGATGCTGATCACCCACCGAGGGCTTTCCGGCCCGGCGATGCTGCAGGCCTCCAGCTGGTGGACGCCCGGTCAGCCACTGGACATCGACCTGCTGCCGGGGGTGGACGCCTACGCCGAGCTGCTGGCCCTGCGTGAGCAGCATTCCAAGCGCCAGATCGGTCCCTGGCTTGGCGAGCGCCTGCCCAAGCGTCTCGCCCAGTCGCTGGTCGAGTGGCAGGACGCCGATGCCGGCCGCATCAGCGAGCGCAGTCTCGCCGAGCTCTCCAATGCGCGTCTCGAGCAGCTGGCCAAGGCGCTCAACCACTGGCAGCTCAAGCCGGCGGGCACCGAAGGTTGGCGCACCGCCGAGGTCACCATGGGCGGCGTGGTCACCGATGCCATCTCGCAGAAGGACTTCAGCGTGCGCGATCTCCCGCAGCTGGCCTTCATCGGTGAGGTGCTGGATGTCACCGGCGAACTGGGCGGCTACAACTTCCAGTGGGCGTGGTCCTCGGCGGTGGCCTGCGGGCTGAACTGCTGACCAGCACGTTCTCACCACTGGCCGCGTCTCATGCCATCTGCTGGCGGATGGCGGGCAGGCGTTGCTCGACCAGCGCGACGAAGGCCTCGGTCACCGGTCGGCCCGGTGTGGTCGGATAGTGAAGCTCCAATGGCACCGCCCCGAGCGCCGGACGCAGGGGAATGAACTGACAGCCATCGCACTGCAGACGGCGGATGCAGCCGGGCGCGATGGCGACTCCCAGTCCGGCCGCGACCTCACTGAGCAGTGTCTGCATCATGGCCGGCTGGCGCTGGAGGCGCGGCGAGAAGCTGACATCGCCGCAGGCGCTGATGATCTGGTCAAATAGCCCCGTCGCCTGCGTGCGCTGAAACAGCACGAAGTCCTCCTGCGCAAGCTCGCTCAGGGTGAGCCGCTTGCGGTGCGCCAGACGATGGCCCTCGGGCACGACCGCCATCAGCCTATCCTCGTAGACCGGCAGAGCCGTCAGGGTATCGCGCTGCTCGATGGGCAGCGGACGCGACAGGCCGAGGTCGATCTCGTCACGCGCGAAGGCATCCAGCTGCTGCTGGGCGCTCATCTCATGCAAGGTGAGGCCGACCTCGGGGTGGCTGGCGGCGAAGTCGCGCATCAGCCCGGGAACGAAGCTTGCGCAGGCCGAGCTCATGTAGCCGATGCGCAACGTGCCGGTCTGGCCGCTGGCGGCCATCGCTACGCGCTTGCGTGCCTGTGCCTCCAGCGCCAGCATGCGCTGCGCTTCTTCCAGCAACGCCTCGCCGGGTGCCGTCACTCGCACTTCCCGCGTATTGCGCCACAACAGACTCACGCCCAGTTCGGCTTCAAGATCGGCGATCTGGCGACTGATGGCAGGCTGAACGGTGTGCAGCTCGCGGGCGGCGGCCGAGAAGCTCCGGTGCGTCGCCACGGAAACGAAGGTTCTCAGTGTGCGCAGTTCCATGGCAGCTCTCGTCAGTTGATTGATGTTCATCAAGTATAAGTCATATCAAGTATCGTCATTTCTATTATCAATGCTCGCTCATTAGTCTGGGGACCTGCCAAGCCTCCCTCCGTCAGCTTTCTTCCTCTCGCGCCCTCCCGGCTTTCGTGTCTCACAAGCCAGGAGGGCGCGGCGATGCAGTGGCTGGCAAGAGGGCCCTGTTTCCGAGTGGAGCCGATATGACGACATCAACTTCCCGAGATATCGCGCAGGATACGCGCGATACCTCTCGATCACTTTCTGGCGGCGGGCGTTTCACGCTGCTGGCGGTCGCCTGTCTGACCATCATGGTGGGTACCGTGGTGGCACCGGGGCTTCTGAATATCGCGGCCGCCTTGCAGGTGGAGAGCCATGCCAGCTGGCTGATCACCCTGCCGTCGCTGGGTGCGGTGCTGTTTGCGCCTATCGCCGGGCGCATGATCGACCGCCTCGGGGCCTATCGCGCGCTGACTGGCGGGCTGTTCCTGTATGGTCTGCTGGGGGCGGGCGGGGCACTGCTGGAAGGCACCGTCGCCGTGTTCGCCGATCGCATCCTGCTGGGGGGCGTCACCGCAGTCGTGATGGCGGGCGGCACCACGCTGATCTCCGAGTGGTATCACGGCCATGCGCGACTCAAGATGATTGCCCAGCAGGGCATGTCCATCGAACTTGGCGGTGTGATCTTCCTGTTCGTCAGTGGCGTGCTGGCAGGCATCGCCTGGCAGCTGCCTTTCCTGCTCTACCTGCTGGCCTGGTTGCTGCTGGCCATGCTGTGGATGATGGTGCCCAGGCAGTCACCTGCATCCCCTGATGAAACGGTTGGCAAGTCGGGCCAGCAGGCGCTGTCCGCTTCGCTCACCAGTGTCTATCTGGCGGCGGCCATGGCCATGACGCTGTTCTTCACCGCCATCGTCATGCTGCCCAAGCGCCTGAACCTGCTGGGGCTGAACGAGGCCTCGACCGGCATCTTCCTGGCGGCGATCTCGATGGTCGCGGTGGTGGCGGCGATGTGGATGCCGAAGGTCTCACGTACCTTGCGCGAGATGCCGACGCTGGCACTGGCCTTCGTGCTGTATGCCGCCAGCCTGTTCGTCTTCCAGCAGGCCGAGAGCATGGGGGTGATGAGTGCGGGTGCCGTGCTGGCCGGGATGGGCTTCGGCTTCTCGATTCCGCTGCTCAACCACATGACGGTGGAGCGCAGCCACGCACTGGTGCGTGGACGCAATCTCTCCTACCTGACGATGGCGATCTTCCTGGGCCAGTTCCTGACCTCCTTCCTGGAGTTCCTGCCCGGCGATGGCCGCCATGTCTTCGGTTTTGGCGCCGTGCTGGGCCTGATCTTCGCGGCTCTCTATCTGGGCATCCATCTGCTCAAGCGCGACAGTCGCGGCGCCTGAGTCATCCCGGACAATGCCTGCCCGCTGCATATCGAGACGTGCGACGAAAAAAGCCCCGCGACCTGAGTGCCAGGTGGCGGGGCTTTCGGTATGTATCGTGATCACTTGTCGAACAATATTCTCAGGCGGCGAATCATCACCCAGCCCATCAGGCCGCGCTTGATCAGGCTCAGGCCCTTCTTTGGCCGGAAACCTCCCCGCGCGGCAATCAGGCCGCCCACCAGAACCAACGGGCCACGGTATTGCTGGACCTTGGCCCAGCCACGGTCGATGGGGGCGGTTGCCTCCTTGAGGTCACGCATCGCATGACTGACGTCGAGGCGCTGCTGGCTGATGCGTGCTTCGAGTTCCGCACGCCTGGCATCGCGCGGATGCGCTTGCCGGCGACCGTTCCCCCCTGAGGGGGGCAGTGCCGGCTCACGCTGCGCGAGGGACTGTCTGGAAGAACTCATCTCGCCTCCTTGGCAGGGGCTGGCAGGCGGGGGGCATCAGAGGTTTTCGCGTTGGCGCTGGCGTTCCAGTGCGTCGGCGCGGACGTCCTTGAGGCTGTCGCTGTCGCGGCTCAGATTGCTGAGCGTCGAGCGCAGCAGGCTGCGCTGGGAAGCGATCACCTTGACTCGCCAGGCGATCAATCCGCCCAGTGCCAGCAGGATACCGCCGCTCAAGGCGATGGCCAGCAGGCGATGGGTATCCCAGAAGGCCACGACCACCAGCAGGATCGCCAGGCCGATACCGAAGCAGATCAGCATCAGGGCGATACCTGACAGCAGCAGCATCACGAACAAGCGTTCGCGTTCCTCCTCGAGCTCCAGCACGGCGAGACGCAGACGCGTCTCGCCACTCTCCACCAGGCTCGCGGTCAGACGACGGATGGCGCCAAGTACGCGTTCAACCGGCCCTTGCTCCTGCATCAGCGACGGCCAAGCAGCATGCCGATGACGACACCGGCGGCAGCGCCGATACCGACACTGGTCCACGGGTTGTCGTGCACGTAGCGGTCAGCGCAGTCCGCGGATTCACGCGCGCTGGCGGCCAGACGGTCACCCTGGGCACTCAGTCGGGCACGAGTGGCTTCTAGGCGGGTCTGGGCGCGGGCACGCGCTTCCTTCATGCTCTCGCGGGAGTCCTCGGCCGAGGCGTGCAGCAGTTCCTCGACGGTCTGGGAGAGATGACGCAGGTCTTCCTTCAGCTGCTCGGTGTTGGCACCGGTGGCTGAATTGGCTGTGGTCGTATGATCACCGATTTTCTGCATGGCCATGTTGTGTCTCCTTCCCGTGTGTCGAATCAGATTTCGTGAATTGTGAGCGCCAGAGGGCGCGCATGACTCTCGAACTCAGTCTTCCCTGGGGCGCCGCTGGCGGCAGGGCATGACCTTTTCAGGTCGCAGCGATTCCTGCCTGGCTGCGTCTTTTCTGGTCATGAACAAATCCTTGGGGCCACCGGGAACAAACACAAGGGCTGGCAATGCCTGGATGATGATATCGGGGGGAGCCGAGGCGCATTCGTTGATCTGGATCAGGGAGGATGAATCCTGTCTGCACGGCCTGAAACGACGCAACGGGCAGCCTGGGCTGCCCGTTGCGTGGCGAGGGGGTCATGGCTCGGCGGCCCGTGAGAGGCGCGCTGGCCGAAGATCAGGTCTCTGGCAGGCCGGCGAAGAAGGTGTTGATCGAGAAGCCCAGCCCCAGGCGATTCACGCTGTGGTCGTAGTCGATGAGGCTCTCGCCATAGCCGTGGTAGTACTGCACGTAGCCGCGCACCTTGCCGAACAGCGGGAAGGAGTAATCCAGCTGGTTGCCGAAATTGCCCTTGGAGGGGTTGCCGCGCACCATCCAGGTGAACTCGTGCTGATCCGCGGTATAGCCCACGGTGATGTCGCCGTAGCCGATGTAGTTGTAGAGGTCCGGATTGTCGTCCTCATCGGACTCCTCGGGCACGCGCCAATGCGGCGTGATCGCCACGGCCCAGTCGCCATTCTGGAACATCATGTCGGCATAGACCCGGTTCCAGCTGCGCGATAGCGGGTCGGAACGCCCGTTGGACTGATGGGCGAAACCGATGCGATTGCGCGTGTTGGTCCAGCCCAGCAGTTCATAGCGATTGTCGAACTGAAGGAAGGCTTCCGGCTCGTAGTTGGTCTCGCGGAACGGCGCCGAGGCATCGGAGTTGTAGGCCTGCCACCAGCTGCGCTGGGTATAGGCGAAGTACAGGTCGCCATTGTCATCGAAGATGTCATTCACCAGCCCGACCTTGAGACTGAGCTGGTACTTCACCTCGGTGTTGTCCACCTCGCCTTCACGGGTCACCTGGGCGAAGCTGCTCTCATTCGGGGTCGAGTTGTAGGCCCAGGGCAGCAGATAGTTGCGCTTGTAGGCGGTGATGGCCAGGGGATTGCTCTCGGCATCGTCCTCGAGCACCACCCGCTCCTCGGCACGTTTCTGAGCCAGGCTGTCCTGCCCCTGACTCTCCTGACCTTCCACGGAGGCAGGGGCGTCATCACTCGCCGCCAGCTCTGCGCCGCCACGTGCGGGTTGCGTATAGATCGGCGTGCGACGTGGATCGCTCTTGCGTGCCCCTGCACGCGCCTGGGCCGGAGTCATCCCCAGTTCTCGGGGCGTGAAGCGCTGGCCATTGGCCAGTACCACGCGGCCCTGGCTGTCCATGGTGTAGGGCACGTCTGCGCTGGCCAGTGGGGCGCAGGTCAGCAGCGCTGACGCCAGCATTCCGGACAGGCATGCCGCGACTGGCCGAGAGCCGGTGGAGGTAGGGCAGAGAAGCATGGAAATATCCTGTCTGTAACACCGCAAGAGACGAGCAGCGCATTATGGGGCAACGATCATGACAAGTCTGCCATTCTACTGGCTGGCAGGCGTGGGGTGCCAGCTGGCAACCGACGACACCTCTGTCGCCTGCCGCTCACATCCCCATGGTGCGCTTGGCGGGGAGGTGTCGGAGCGATTGCGCCTGACTGAGGCTCAGTTGACAATGCAGGCATCGTGGACCCCGAGAGGTCTGCCTCTGGTAACGATGCGGGTGAGGAGATGGATGTGTCAGGCATGAATTCCTTGAGAGCGACGACGCGATGGATCGTGATGATGCTTGTCGTGCTGCTGTGCGCCTTGCCCGGCATGGCACAGGCCGTCGTGGAGCGCAGCGATGTGCAGGGCCAGCTGGAGGACCTGCAGAGCGTCGAGAAGCCTGACGCGGAGACACGCCAGCGGATCGCGGATCTCAAGGAAACCCTGACGGTACTCGATGATCTCGGTGAGGCCAACAGCAACCTCAAGGACATCAAGGCCGAGGTGAAGACGGCGCCGGGTGATCTGGCCGAGGCCCAGGCAGCGCTGGCGAGCCTGCCTCGCGACAGCACCAGTCAGCTCGACGAAGCGAGTCTCGCCGAGGAATCGGTGGAGGCATTGGATGCGCGCATGACGCGTATCCTGGACGAGCTCCAGAGCCTGCAGGACAAGCTCGCGAGTACCAATCGGCGCCTCATCAATGCCCAGAGTCTGCCGGAGCGCTCTCGTTCGACCCTGGCGGATGCCCAGCAGCAGGTGCAGCGCCTGCAGACCCAGCTCTCCGGCAGCGACAGCCAGGCACTGACCGGCACGGGCCGAGACCTGCTGGAGGCGCGTCTGGCCCTGGCCGAGGCACGTGGCGAGCTCAGCCACACCGAGCTCAACTCCAGTTCGCAGCTGCGAGAGCTGGCGCAGGTACGCAAGACGCTCTACAGCCGACGTATCGAGACTCTCGAGCAGGACCTCAAGGTGGTGCAGAGCCTGGTCAACGCCAAGCGGCGAGACCAGTCCGAGCAGACCATCGCGGAGGCCACCAGCGGCGAGAATGCCGAGCTGGCCAGCAACCCCATCTTCCAGCAGGTCTTGAGTCGCAACCGTGAACTCAGCAGCCAGCTGCTGGCGATCACGGATCGCGTCAACGCCGTGATCCGCGATGGTCTCGAGGTGCGCACCCAGCTGGATCGCGTCACCCAGGTCGAGCGCACCATGAGCGAGCAGATCGAGGCCATCAAGGGCAGCGTGCTGCTGGCCCGTATCCTGCGTGAGCAACAGAGTCATCTGCCCAAGGTTGACGTGCGTCAGGACCTGAAGGAAGAGATCGCCGATCTGCGCCTCAAGCAGTTCGAACTCAACAAGGTGCGCGAACAGCTCGCGGACATTCCGCACTATCTGCAAAGCGAAGTGCTGAGCGAAAGCGCCGCGCTGGAGCGCCCCGGCGGCAACGCCGATGCCCAGACGGTCAGCTCCGAGCTGCGTCAGGCGCTGACTCGCCAGCTGGAGGCCCGCAAGGAGCTGGTCGACAAGCTCGACAAGGAATATGACAGCCTGCTGGCGCGCGCCATTGATCTGCAGCTCAACCAGCAGCAGTTGCTCGAAGTCTCCGGACGTCTGCGTCAGACCATCGAGGAGCAGCTCTTCTGGGTCGCCAACGGCAAGCCTCTGGACCTGGACTGGCTGTCGCGTACTCCACAAATGCTGGCGGACGAGCTCAAGCCCACCGTATGGCGCGGCGTGGTGGCGGGGCTGTCCAAGGGCTTCCAGCTCAATGATCTGTGGGTGGCGCTGCCGGGGCTGCTGTTGCTGATCTTCATCACCTGGAAGCGCTCGCACATCCGATCGCGCCTGGCGGACCTGCATGCCCAGATAGGCCGCCTCAAGCAGGACACCCAGCTGCACACTCCGCGGGCGATCCTGCTCAACGTGATGCTGGCGATCCCCGGTGCACTCGCGCTGGCACTGATCGGCAGCGTGCTGTCGCTGGGGGAGGGCGTCATGCTGTGGGCGCTGGGCCAGGCGCTGCTCAAGCTGGCGCTGGCATGGGGGATCTTCGCCATCTTCCGGCGCCTGCTGGTCAAGGACGGCGTGGCCGAGCGTCACTTCCAGTGGCCCGCCAACTACGTGGCCGAGCTGCGCCGCCATCTGTGGTGGCTGGGCTGCGCGCTGCTGCCGGTCATCCTGACCACCAACATCATCAGCGAGGCGGATCTCAATCTGCTGGAGCGCCCGTTGGGTCTGCTGATCCTATTCTCGGGGCTATGCGCGATGAGCTTCTGTCTCTCGCGGTTGATCCTGGCGCATGTGCCGTTCTTCGGTCTCAAGCTGTTCCGCCTGATTCTGGGGCTGGCCATGGCCATGGTGCCGGTGGCGCTGGGCGTGCTGATCTGCCTGGGGTATGAGTACACGGCACTGCGCCTCAGTGGACGCTTCATCACCACGCTGTTCCTGTTCGGTGCCTGGATTCTGGTCGAGGCCACCGTGGTGCGCGGGCTGGCAGTCGCGGCGCGCCGTCTGGCGTATCGACGTGCCGTGGCGCGTCGGCGAGCCCAGGTGCAGGAAGGCGCGGAGGGCGGCGTCGAGGTGGTCGAGGAGCCGCCGCTGGACATGGAGCAGGTCAATTCCCAGTCGCTGCGCCTGTCGAAGCTGATTCTGGTCATCAGCTTCATGTTCATCTTCTATCTGGTCTGGGCGGATCTGCTCAATGTGCTCAGCTACCTGGACAGCGTCGTGGTCTGGGAGATCGCCGCCTCGGCCGAGGGAGATTCCGCGACCCCCATCTCGCTGGCGGATCTGATCGCGGCGCTGGTCACTCTCGGGGTCGCGGTGATGATGGCGCGCAACCTGCCGGGCCTGCTGGAGGTCTCGATCCTGTCGCGGCTCGAACTCAAGCAGGGGTCCAGCTATGCCATCACCTCGCTGCTGTCCTACGTGATCATGGCGACGGGCTTCGTGATGACACTGGGCAGCATGGGCGTCAGCTGGGACAAGCTGCAGTGGCTGGTGGCGGCGTTGAGTGTCGGCCTGGGCTTCGGTCTGCAGGAGATCTTCGCCAACTTCATCTCGGGCCTGATCATCCTGTTCGAGCGCCCGGTACGCATCGGCGACACCATCACCATCGGCAATCTGCACGGGACGGTCAGTCGTATCCGTATCCGTGCCACCACGGTGACGGATTTCGACCGCAAGGAGATCATCATTCCCAACAAGGTGTTCGTGACCGACCAGCTGATCAACTGGTCACTCTCGGACAACGTGACGCGGGTGGTGCTCAACTTCGGCGTCGCCCATGGCAGTGATCTGGATCTGGCGCACCGCCTGCTGATGCAGGCCGCCCAGGAGAACAGGCGGGTGCTCAAGGACCCGGAGCCTCTGGTGTTCTGTCTGAGCTACAACAAGGACAACTTCGGCTTCGAGCTGCGCATCTACGTCAACGACCTTACCGACCGTCTGTATGCGACAGACGAGATCAATCGCTGGGTCGATGCACGCTTCCGCGAGAACGGTCTCAAGGTGGCCTTCCAGCAGATGGATGTCTGGCTGCATCGTCAGGATGGCACCGAGCGTCTCATCGAGCAGCGAGCGGCCACGGGCGAGCCGCTCAGAGCGGCCAGCGGCTCGCCGGAAAGCGTTGGAGCCGAGACGGGAGACGCACCGTCAAGCAGCGAACATCGTGAGGGCGGCGCCTTGATCGCTCGTCGCAAGCCGACCACCGGCGTGGGCGGCCGTGAAGATGCCGGGTTGCGCGAATCCGCGCCCGACGCGACGGACGGCGACGGGGGAGATGGCGGCGGCCGCTAGTCGTCGAGCGTTGCCGGTGAGGCCGGTGTTGCTTGAGTCTCAGGCGCAGGCCTGGTTTCAGACTCAGACTCAGACGCAGGCTCAGAGCCAGACCTGGGCCCGGGCGCCGGAGCCCGAAACTCCAGCGCCCAGCGGCTCAGGAAGCTGGCCTGCTTGAGCCTGTCGAGGGTGGCGAGCAGGCCGGGGCCTATCTCGATGGGGCGCAGCGCGTTGCCGAGACGTTCACGCAGATCGCGCGCGCTGCCGTCACCGCTCACCTCGGGATGCAATGCGCCCAGATCGCTGTCATTGGCCACCGCCTGTTGGCCCTCAAGACTCAACCACCAGTCCAGAAATGCCTCGCCGGCATCACCATGCGGTGCCTGGCGCGGCACGAACGCCAGTCGGCGCTGAATCAGCACGTAGTCTTCCGGCACGATCACCAGCAGCTCAGGGTGCGCGCGGGCAAAGGAGATGGCATAGGGCCCGACCAGGTTGTAGGCGATATCCACCTCGCCGTTGGCCAGTGCCTCGAGCATGGCGCCGGTGGTGGTCACCAGCCGTGCATCGGCCTGACCCATGGCGCGCACCAGTGTCCAGTAGCGAGGCGACTGACGGGCATCGGAGACGGCATAGGTGAAGCCGGAGCCGCTGCGACGCGGGTCGTAGGTGATCACGCGACCGCGCAGCAGCTCCCGGCGTGTCTCCAGCAGGTGCCAGAGATCCCGATGACTGCGCAGGGCATCGCGAGGGTCGCGCAGTCCTTCGCTGTCGGCCAGACGTTTCAGCGCATCGCGGCGCGCCACCATCACGATGGGCTCGAAGCTCATGGCGAACAGCTCATTGCGCCAGCGTGAGCTCTCGGGCCAGCCTGTCAGGTTCGCGGCTTGCAGCGGGCGTGCATGGCCGCCATTGGCCAGACGGTACTGCAGGCCCATGGCCGAGGAGATCATCAGGTCGGCCCGAGGAGTCAGGGGGGCGGCCAGATAGCGGGCTTCCAGCGCCAGCGCGGAGCGATTGACGTAATGCAGCAGCATCCCGGGGTGTTCGCGGCTGTAGCGTTGCAGCAGCGGACGAATCTCGGGCAGATCCAGCGCCGCATGGATCACCAGATCCGCCTCTTCCCCGGACTGGACAGCCTGCGCGGCCACGGGCTCTCCTGCCTTGAGCCAGAGTGCCTGATGCTCATCGAGTTGCGGGTCGAAGCTCGCGGTGTCCTGTGCCGAGCACAACGACGCGATGGCCAGCCCGACGACGGTGAGCACGGCGGCCCAGCAGCGGTGCGTTCTCAACATGCATCCCCCTTGGGGCCGGTCGATGCCTCGCGTGAGGCTGGGGCAGTGGCGGTCACGGGAGGCGGGCAGGGCAGCAGGTGAAAGCTCACGCGCAGTCCCGGCCGAGCGCCATCAGCGGGGGCAGGGTCGGAGGCCTCCAATGACAGCCGGGCATCGTGGTGGCGGGCAATGCCATCGACGATGGCAAGCCCGAGCCCTGCGCCACTCTGCTCGGGTGTCTGGCCGCCTGAGGCATCGGACATCGGCTGGGCGGCCGGGTGCTGGTCTGCCCGGGCATGGCGATGAAAGGGGCGCAGCACCAGCAGACGCCGCTCCGGCGTGATGCCCGGGCCATCATCCTCGACGCTCAGGCGCAGACGGCCTGGCGTGGCCGATTCACGTGCCGCGTCTTCTCCGCTGGCGGGTATCGCGTGCTCGCGGCTCAGCGTCACGGTCACTACCCGCGCGCCATGCTTGCAGGCGTTGTCGATCAGGTTGGCCAGCGCCTCCTGCAGTTGCCAGTCCACACCCGGCGTCCAGGCGGCATGGTCGATGTCCGGCGCGATCTCGAGGCCGAGATCCACACCGGCGCGATCACAGCGCAGGAAATGACGGCTGACCGTGTCGCGCACCAGGCTCGAGAGCTCCAGCGGCACCCGAGGAGGTTGCACTTCCGGATTGTTGAGGCGTGTCAGCGACAGCAGCTGATTGGCCAGGTGGGCGGTGTGGCTGGCGGTGGCCTGCATCTGTGCCAGTGCCGCGTGCCAGGCGCTCGGGTCCTGCTGGCGCAGGGCCAGTTCGGCATGCGCGGAGAGACCGGCCAGGGGCGTGCGCAACTGATGGGAGGCATCGCCGATGAAGCGCTCCTGATTGGCACGGACCCGGCGCATGCGGGACAGCAGCTCATTGAGGGCATGCTTGAGTTCCTCAAGCTCGCGCGGCAGCGTCAGCTGCAAGGCCGCCAGGCTGCGCGGGTCGCGTTCGCGGATGGCTCGCCGCAGCCGCGTGAGGGGCGCAAGCGCCATGCGCACGCCCACCAGCACCACCATCAGGGCCAGAATGGCCATGCCTGCCAGGCGCACCAGCGAGCCACGGTACAGCTCCTGGGTCAGCGCATCGCGCCCTTCGCGGGTATGGGCGACACGAATGCTGAAGCGTTGGCCATGACGCGGGTCATCACCCCAGCCACCGAGGCGGGTTTCGAGCGTGCCCAGGCGCAGTGCCTGCCCCTGCCAGGCGATGTCGCGAAAGGCCAGTTCGCCACTGCGTCCCGCCATCTCGTCCCGCGTGCCATGTGTGCCGGCCTCGCTTCGTGCATCGGGCAGCCGCGTGTTGCCCGTGACCTGCTCGCCATCGGCGTCCACCAGGCTGTAGAAGACCCGCTCCTGGGCATCGGTGGCCAGCATTTCCAGGGCTGCCGGCGGCAGGTCGAGCCATAGCTGACCATCCTGCCATTTGACCTGCTCGGCGATGGTCACCAGCGAGGCTTCCAGCAGACGATCATAGGCGCGGTCCGCGGCTTCACGCGCGGACAGGAAGGCCTGCACCAGCAACAGGGTGCCCAGGGCCAGCAGCGGGATCAGCAGCCAGCTCAGCAGACGACGATAGAGACTGACGGGCTGTTGGGCATCGCGTGGTGGCTGTGGGGATGCCGTGGCCTGGTGTGAGTCGAGCGCGCTCAAGGAGTCCGGCTCTCCGCCGGGGCCTGTTCCAGCAGATAGCCGAGGCCGCGAATGGTGCGCAGACTGACGTCGCTGCCGTCCAGGCGCTTGCGCAGGCGGTGGACATAGACCTCGATGGCGTTGTCGCCGACTGCCTCCTGCTCGCCGAAGGCCTCGCGGGTCAGGCGGGCCTTGTCCACCGGCTCACCGGCGTGCTGGATCAGGCAGCCAAGCAGACGCTGCTCGCGCGGGGGCAGTGACAGCGGTGCCTCGGCCAGCAGGAAGCGACCATTCAGCGGCTCGAAGGCCAGACTGCCCACCACCAGTCGCTGTTCGAGCGCCCGGCCCTGATGCGTGGCCTGGCTGGCCTGATGATTGGCATGACGACGCAGCAGAGCGCGCACGCGGGCTTCCAGTTCATCGAGCACGAAGGGCTTGGCGAGGTAGTCGTCGGCACCGAGATCCAGTCCGCGTACGCGATCCTCGATGGCGCCGCGGGCGGTGAGAATCAGGACCGGGGTATGGCGATCGTGCTTACGCAGGGCGGCCAGTATCTCGAGCCCCGAGGCGCCGGGCAGGTTGAGATCCAGCACGACCAGCGCGAAGCCGTGCGGCTGTCCTGGCGAGAGTCGCGCCAGCGCCGCGCTGCCATCGGCCAGGTGCGTGACGTCGAGTCCCTCGCTGATAAAGACACTGTGCAGGGTACTGGAGAGCAGTGCGTCGTCCTCCACCAGCAGCAGTGACGGCGTCTGTCGGGAAGATGTGGAAGGTGTCGATTGCGTGGGGGTCATCCGGGCTCCGGGAGATGCACGGTATTCCCGTTCAGGTGGCTGCCGAAGGCACCACGATTCACGGTAGGATCATCAGGGCAACAAGCCATGTGGCTAGCGTATCATCACAGGCTCCCCTCGTGCCGCTGACAAGGATGTCGGAATGTCATTCATCTCGTTCGCGCGCGCTGTCAGACAGCGCTTCAGGACTCCATCCGTGGATAACGATCAGTGGAAATCGCTGGCGGTCTCGCTGGCGCTGGGCGTGGCGGGAGGCAGCCTCTTCCAGCTGACCGGCATGCCGCTGGCGTGGATGCTGGGGCCGTTGGTCGCCAATCTGCTCGGTGCCATGGCCGGGCTGACACTCGCCGTGCCGGAGCGATTGCGCAGCCTGTTTCTCGGGGTGCTGGGTCTGACGTTGGGAGCGCGAGTGTCGCCGGAGCTGGTCTCGCACCTTGCCAGCTGGTGGCTGTCGGGGACATTGCTGTTGCTCGGCGTGCTGGCCTCGACACTGGCCTGTGCCGCCTGGTATCGACGCTGCGGCTTCGATGCCACCAGTGCCTGGTTCGCCTCGGTGCCCGGGGTGCTGACGGCGATGGTGATCATCGGGGAGCGCAGTGGCGGCGATGCCCAGCGTATCGCGGTGGCCCAGTCGCTGCGCGTGCTGCTGGTGATACTCATCCTGCCGCCGCTCTACTGGCTGCTGGAGGGAGGCGGTGGAGCGGACGGGGTAGGCGACCCGCCGGTGAGCGGGCTGTGGCTGGTACTGACGTTGCCGTTGCTGTTGCCTCTGGGCAGGCGCCTGCGCTTGCCGAATGCCGCGTTGCTGGGGCCATTGCTAGTGGCGATGGCGTTCTCATTGGCCGAGGTGGTGCGCTTTGCGCCCCCGATATGGGGAACGGATGTGATGCAGCTGGTGCTGGGCTGCGCCATCGGGGCACGTTTCAAGGGGCTGTCGCCCGCCAGACTGGCGGGGCTGATGGGGCAATCGGGTGTCGCGACACTGATCGCGCTTGCGGTACTGGGTGGCTTCGCCGAAGTGATCCATCAGGCAATGGGCGTGCCGCGCGATGTGGCCTTTCTGGCACTGGCACCGGGCGGGATCGGCGAGATGGCACTGCTGGCGGTGGCGCTGGATCTCGATCCCGTCTTCGTCGCCTTTCATCACCTTCTGCGCATGATCGTATTGATGCTGGCGCTACCGCTGATGGTGCGCCATTTCCGGAAGCGTGCGCCGGTACCTGACGGCGAGGCGTGCGATGAGAGGAAGGGGGATTGAGGCGCTGCGACATCCCCTCTTGTGAGGGCGGCAGCACGCTGTTATAGTGTGCGCCTTGATCACGCCAAGTGCTTGAAGTTCAAGCGATTGGCTCGGTAGTTCACCGATTGATCATGTCTGTGGTGGCCCTGTTGGTCCTCCCGCAATGCTAGGCTGCAAACCCCGCCAGGCCCGGAAGGGAGCAACGGTAGTGGCTGACGCGTGTGCCGGGATGTGGCTGATGGGGCCGCCTCCATTTCAGGGCAGCAAAGATCCGCATGCCTGAAATGCCACGTCTACGTGTTCCCCCGCAAGTCCCCTGATCGACTCCTTCGTACGTTGCCATGCCCTGTCGGGCGTCTTGTTGTGTCCGTCTTGTGCCTTTGGCTTCCCTGTTCGGCGCTTATGTTCAACACCCGCGTTCGGCATCTATGACCAACACCCGTGTGCGATCCTCATGTTTGATCGTCATGTTCGACTGTCATGTTCCGCCGTCGGGCCCGTCATGCGGGCCTGGAGACAGCAATCCCGTTGCACAAGTGGTTACGTGCTTTGAAGCCACTCGGCAAGTCGCTAGAATGAGCGCATTCTCAGCGAGGCCGCGTCATCGGTCTCCGTCTGTCGACTGTCGGTGGTGACGCTTATCCGGGTCGTGCAGGCTTTCCGCTCATGTTTCAGATCACCCAAGGAATGCCTCGCTCAATGAGCTATCAGGTATTGGCGCGCAAGTGGCGCCCGCGCAATTTTCACGAACTGATCGGTCAGGAGCATGTCAGCCGTGCGCTGGTCAATGCCCTCGATCAGGGGCGCCTGCACCATGCCTATCTGTTCACCGGGACTCGCGGTGTCGGCAAGACGACGCTGGCGCGCATTCTCGCCAAGTGTCTGAACTGCGAGGAGGGTGTCAGCTCCAGACCCTGCGGCGTGTGTGGCACCTGTCGCGAGATCGACGAGGGGCGCTTCGTCGACCTGATCGAAGTCGACGCCGCCTCGCGGACCAAGGTCGAGGACACGCGTGAGCTTTTGGACAACGTCCAGTACGCCCCGACCCAGGGACGCTACAAGGTGTACCTCATCGATGAGGTGCACATGCTGTCGACCCACAGTTTCAATGCGCTGCTCAAGACGCTGGAAGAGCCGCCGCCCCACGTGAAGTTCCTGCTCGCGACCACCGACCCGCAGAAGCTGCCGGTCACCATCCTGTCGCGCTGTCTGCAGTTCACGCTCAAGAACATGCCGCCGGTCCGCGTGGTCGAGCACCTCACCGACATTCTCGGGCGTGAGGAAGTCAGCTTCGAGGAAGACGCGCTGTGGTTGCTCGGCAAGGCCGCCGATGGCTCGATGCGTGACGCCATGAGTCTGACCGACCAGGCGATCGCCTTCGGCCATGGACAGGTGCGGCGCGAAGATGTCGCCGCCATGCTGGGCACCCTGGATCACCGTCATGTGCTGGCGCTGCTGGAATGTCTGGCGGAATTGAACGCCGCGAGTCTGCTGGCGGAGGTCGCGACGCTGGCCGAGCAGGGCCCGGATTACGGCGGTGTGCTGGATGACATGGCCTCCGTCTTCCATCGCCTGGCGATCGCCCAGATGGTGCCGAGCGCGCTGGACAACGGCCATGGTGACCGTGATGCACTGCTGGCGCTGGCCAGCCGCTTCACTGGCGAAGACGTGCAGCTCTATTACCAGATCGCCCTGCAGGGTCGCGCCGACATGGCCAATGCGCCGGATGCCCGCACCGCGCTGGAGATGACGTTGCTGCGCATGCTGGCCTTCCGCCCGCAGGGCGTGCCGCGTCCGGCGCAGACGCCGCTGCCGATGACCGGCCAGCCGGAGGGCGCCGCTCAAGTCCCGGCACCACAGGCGTCCGCGCAGCAGGCTCCGGCTCAGCAGGCTCCTGTTCAAGAAGCACCGGTACAGCAGGCCCCGGCTGCCTCTGTGGCTCCCGCCGCGGCGCAGTCTGCCGCACCGGTGACTGAAGCACGGCCGCCGATGGCCGATGAGCCGCCCCCCTGGGCGACGGAGGACGTTCCCCATGACGCCCGGGATGCCGGCTTTCGCGACCTGACACAAGATGAGCCCCAGACATCGGCCGCGACAGGGTCAGCGCCGGCTGCCGAGCCAGCCCCGGCGATGTCTGCCACGGGGGCGCAAGCGCCGCAGCCGTCGGAGCCGGTGGCTGCGCCCGCACAGGCAGCCGCTGCGCCCAGCTCGGCGATGTCACGCCTGAGCGCCGCCTTTGGTTCGGCGCAACCGGAGCCGGAACCGGAGCCGAAACCGGAACCGGGGCCCGCTGAAGCATCAGCACCGGAGCCCGCTGAAGCATCAGCACCGGAGCCTGCTGAAACAGCAGCGCCGACGTCTGCTGAATTGTCAGCGCCAGCACAACCAGAGCCTGCTGCGCCGGTCGTGTCTGAGCCCGCCATGTCTGAGCCCGCTATGTCTGAGCCGGTCATGCCCAAGCCTGTCGAGGCAGCGGCTCCCGCGCCGGTTCAGGCATCAGCGCCTGCGCCATCCGATGCGCCGAGTGGTGATGGCCGCTTGAATCACGCGGCGTGGCTGGAGCTGTTCCCGGCGCTGGGGCTTGGCGGCATCACACGCAACATCGGTGCGCACTGTCTGGTCGAGCACGACGATGGCACGCACCTCAAGCTGAGGCTGGACCCGGCCCAGTCCGCGATGATGGCGGATGTCCACCGGGAGCGCATTCACAAGGCGCTGGCAGGACAGGGCGTGGTGCGGGAACTCGAGATCAATGTCGGCCCGCTGCCGGAGGGTCTCGAGACACCTCACAGCCGACGCATTCGTCTGCTGGGCGAGCGTCAGCTGCGGGCGGTTGAAGCCTTGCGTGCTGACCCGCATATCCAGTCATTGGAGCAGCAATTGGGCGCGCGCTTGATCGAGGAAAGCGTCAACTCCTTCGAGCCGGACAATTTCTGATCGAGCGTCATCGGTCACCGCGACCGGTGACGCTCCCGGATTCCGGGGGACGTGCTTGCGGGCATGTGCCCCCACGCCAGCCATGCCAGATGGCGCGGCTGGCAGACAGCATTTATCGTTAGTTCATGTACAACACGTCATTGATGAGGTGAGCCATGTTTGGTGGAAAAGGCGGTATGGGCAACATCATGAAGCAGGCGCAGGAAATGCAGGAGCGCATGCAGAAGGTCCAGGAAGAAGCGGCCAAGGCCGAAGTCCAGGGCGAAGCCGGTGCCGGCATGGTCAAGATCACCATGAACGGGCGCCATGACGTCTCGCGCGTCGAGGTCGACCCGAGCCTGATGGAAGAGGACAAGGAACTGCTGGAAGACCTGCTGGCCGCTGCCGTCAACGACGCGGTGCGCAAGGTCGAGGTCAATTCCAAGAAGCAGATGGAAGAGGCGACTGCGGGTCTCAACCTTCCGGCCGGCTTCAAGATGCCGTTCTGATGGGATTCTCGCCGCTGGTCGATCAGCTGCTGGATGCCCTGCGCGTGCTGCCGGGCGTCGGTCCGCGTACCGCACAGCGCATGGCGCTGCATCTGCTGGAGCGTGATCGCATGGGGGCCGACCGGCTGGTCGGTGTACTCGGCGAGGCGCTGGAGCGTGTCGGCTATTGCGCGCGCTGCCGGACGCTGACGGAAGAAGAGATCTGTCAGCTGTGCCTGAGTCCTCGGCGTGATGAGCGAGTGCTGTGCGTGGTGGAGTCCCCCGCGGACCAGCTTGCCATCGAAGGGGCGGGTGGCTACGTGGGACGTTACTTCGTGCTGCATGGCCACCTGTCACCGCTGGACGGCATCGGGCCTGAGGACATCGGCCTGGATGCGCTGGAAACCCGTGTGCGCGAGAGTCAGATCGAAGAGCTGGTGCTGGCCACCAACCCGACGGTCGAGGGTGAAGCCACCGCGCACTACATCGCCGAGCAGCTTCGCGATGTGGCGCATGGCGGGCAGCCCCTCAAGCTGACACGGCTGGCCTATGGCGTGCCGATGGGTGGCGAGCTGGAATATGTCGATGGTGGTACGCTGAGTCGTGCCTTCAGCGGCCGATTGCCCTTTACCCTCGGCGAGATCTGAACGTGTCGGGTTCGCCCGGTCGCGTTTCGCCAGCGGCATGTCCTTGACGCAGAGCGTCCGAAAGCCAACAACAGCAGCACGTCTGCGGGCGTGGTGGTCAGGAACCACCACGCCCGCCGTCGTTTCCGCCCGGTGTCTGGCGAGTGCCCGTCACCCTTCATTTATCGCTTGCCCGGGCAAGCCAGTCACCATGAGATATTCTTGCAGATGAGTGATCAATCCGCCGCCACCGCACTGCTGTCAGAGCTAGACTTCGACGCCATCTGGGTCGAGACCCCCGAAGCGCTGGCCGCTGCCTGTGCCGAACTTGAGGGCGCCGACTGGTTGGCGCTGGACACCGAGTTCATCCGTGAGTCCACCTTCTTCCCGATTCCGGCACTGGTGCAGCTGATGGCGGCCCGCGATGGTGAGCTGCCCGGTGCGGATGGCAAGACGCCGCGCATCTTCCTGATCGACCCCACGGTGGTGCCGGCCAGTGACGCGCTCAAGCGTCTGCTGGGTCCTGAGGGGCCGCTCAAGCTGCTGCATGCCTGCGGCGAGGACATGGAAGTCTTCCTGCGCTGGGCGGGCGTGGCGCCGGCACCGCTGATCGATACCCAGATCGCCGAAGGGCTCACGGGTGGCGAGGCCTCCATGGGCTATCAGCGTCTGGTCGAACGTGTGGCCGGCATCACGGTGCCCAAGGAAGAGACGCGCTCCAACTGGCTCAAGCGTCCGCTGAGTCAGGCGCAGTGTGACTATGCCGCTCTGGACGTGCTGTTCCTGCCGCAGGTCTGGGCACAGCAGCGTGAGGCCCTGAATCAGCTGGGTCGCATGGCCTGGCTGGAAGAGGACTGCAGTGCCCCGGGCAGCAGCGGGGGTGCCACGCCGGACCCGGAGTACTGGAAGCGCCATCGCAGCCTGTGGAAGCTCACGCCGCGTGGGCTGGCCGCCTGGCAGTCCCTGTGCGAGTGGCGTGAGGCCCAGATTCGTCTGCGTGACGTGCCGCGCTCGCGCCTGCTGGCAGATGCCCAGCTGTTCGCCATTTGCGAGCGTCTGCCGGTCAACCGTTTCGAGCTGGCCAAGGTCGAGGGGCTCCACCCGCCGCAGATCAAGCGCATCGGCGACAGCGTGCTGGAAATTCTCAAGGACGTGGCGATGATCGATGACAGCCAGTTGCCGCGCGTGCCGCCGTCGCCGTTGGCGCCGGAATGGAAGGCGCGCATGAAGCGCCTCAAGCGTGAGGTCAACGCGGTCGCCGAGGCCCAGGACCTCAAGCCGGAGATTCTCGGCAAGCGTCGCGACATGGAAGCGCTGGTGATCGCCGACTACGAAGGTGAGCCGCTGCCGTTGCCGGGTGGCTGGCGCGGCGCGCTGCTGGCCGAGCGCCTCGCCAAGGCGTTCCAGCCGGAATGAGTCAAGGATTGCCTCCGGCATGGCCGGGGGCGATCACGTAACCAATGTGAGACGTCGTGCGCTCGTGTCCCGTGCGCACGCTGATGCGCGCATGCGCTGCAAGATGACGTGATGGGTGGTCCCGATGACTGATGACAAGATGATCTGCGAGATCTACAAGAGCGCCCGCAAGGACGAGATGTATCTGTACGTCGAGAAGACGCGAGGTCTCAAGGATGTGCCGGAGTCCCTGCTGGAGATCTTCGGCAGGCCTGCGCCGTTGATGACGCTGTTGATCCGTGCCGACAAGCCGCTGGCGCGTGTGGCCAGCACCACGGTGCTGGAGAAGATCCGGGAGCAGGGCTTCTACCTGCAGATGCCGCCGGTCAAGGAAAATCTCCTCAAGGAGATTGGCGTGACGCCGCCGGAAACGCACTACTGACGACTGCCCGTCGTCAGACGAGACCGACTGGACCGACCCTGCTGCCCGGCAGGGCGAGGAGAGCAAGATGAGTGATGTTCCGCAACCTGACGGCGGAAAACGTGAGCGTTTCTGGGAGCGGCATGCGCTTTCGGAGCTGAACACGGCCGAGTGGGAGGCACTGTGTGATGGCTGTGGCCAATGCTGCCTGCTGAAATTCGAGGATGAAGACAGTGGCGACATCGCGGTACTGGATGTCGCCTGTCGCCTGCTGGATGTGCGCAAGGTCAGCTGCCGTGATTACCCCAATCGCGCCACACGCGTGCCGGGCTGCATCCCACTGGATGTCGAGACGGTGGGCAAGCTGCGCTGGCTGCCGGAAACCTGTGGTTATCGCCGCCTGAATGAAGGCCGTGAGCTGCCAGAATGGCATCCGCTGCTGACCGGGGATGCCAGAAGCGTCAAGCGTGCCGGTGTCGCGGTGTCACGCTTCGCCGTCTCCGAGGCCTCGGTGCGCCAGCAGGATCTGGAAGACCATATCATCGCGATCATCGACCCGGAGAGCTGAGGCGCTGACGTTTTCGCGTCTCCCTGTCTGCCCGTCTTGATCGTGCAAGCGCAGCTCCTTGAGCTGCGCTTTTTCTTTGCCTGTTTTTCCTTGTCCGTTTTTCCTTGCCTGGTCTGAGGCAGGTGGGGCCTGGTGGTGTCTGTGTCAGAGCCGCCGTCTGCATGGCAAGGCGGGGGCCGGCTGGCGCAATGGCTGGTTGTAAATAAATGAACGTTCATTTATTTTGTGTGGATTCTCATCCTGAGCAGATCCAGAGGCAGACAGGCCATGCGCCATCGTGATGAACACAAGCAGCAGGCGCTGCTGGAAGCCACTCTGCATGAGGTGGCCGAGCATGGTTTTGCCGTGACCTCCGTGGCACGCATCGCGCGTGCTGCCGGCATGTCCCCCGGAACGCTCTATCTTTACTATCGCGACAAGGACGACTTGCTGGAGGCCACCTTCAGCGAGGTCAGCCGTCGCATCATCGAGGTGGCGCTTGATGCCTTCGAGGCCGAGCCGGACGCGCAGGTATCACGGGTCACATCGCCCGCGATGTCCCCCGCGGCCTGGCAGCTCAAGTCCGCGCTGTGTCGGGTGTGGCACGCCCTGGTGATGCTGGGGCGCCGCCAGCCCGCCTTGTTCCGCTTTCATGATCAGTTTCTTCACTCCTCGCATATGCGGGACGCCTTGAAGGTGGCCAACCAGGAGCGGGCCGCGCCCTTGCTGGAAGCCTTCGCGCGGGGCCAGCGGACCGGCATTCTGAAACAGATCGACATCGCTCTCATCGAGGTGTTCATGTTTCGTTCGATCTACAGCCTGCTGCAGGGCTCGGGCTGTCAGGTGCCGGCCATCAGTGATGCCTGCTTCGACCAGGCCTTCGAGATGGCCTGGGACGCGATAGCGCTTCGTCATCCAGCACCGTGAGCCACGGCCGTACGCATTGCCGGACAGATGACAGATCTTCGTTTTGTGCTTTTCCATTCCAATGACTCAAGGGCCTGCTGATGAAACTTCGACCTGGTGCCAAGCCACACCTGCGTACTCCCGCCGCCTGGCGCGGAGGCCTTGCCCTGCAGCTGTTTGCCGGTCTGCTGCTGGCCCTCGGGCTTTCGGCCTGCAGCGAGGCCGAGGCGCCGCTGAAGAAGCAGAAGGTGCATCCGGTCAAGTTGCTGTCATTGTCGGATGAGGGGGGCGGTGTCATTCAGCGCTATCCCGGCGTGGTCGAGGCCTCCGAGCGTTCCAATCTCTCGTTCCGGATCGGCGGTGAGCTGCGTGAGCTCAACGTGCAGGCCGGCCAGGAGGTCACGCAGGGTGAGCTGATCGCGCAGCTGGATGATCGTGATGCCCGCAGTCAGCTCAACAACGCCCGTTCCAGCTTCAATCTCGCCCAGGCGACCTACAAGCGCATGAAGTACTCGGTGGAGAAGGGCGCCATCAGCCGTGCACGCTTCGATGAGGCGCAGGCGGAATTCCAGTCGGCACAGGCCCAGTACTCCCAGGCGCAGGACCAGCTCAGCTATACCGAGCTGAAAGCCCCCTATGACGGGGTGATCGCCCGAGTGCCGGTGGACAACTATCAGGTGGTCACGGCGCAGGAAACCATCGCGGTGCTCCAGCAGCCCGGTCAGATCGACGTGACCTTCAATCTGCCGGAACGCCAGGTGCGCGCCATCGACCGTGAGCGTGCCATGGCCGGGCGTCAGGAGGATGCAGCGCTGGCCTGGGTACGCTTCGGTCGCGGTGAACAGCGCTATCCGGCGCGCTACAAGGAGCATGACACCAGCGCCAGTGAGGGCTCGCTGAGCTATCAGGTCACCCTGACCCTGCCGGAGCCTCAGGACATCACCGTGCTGTCCGGCATGAGCGCGACGGTCGAGCTGGACATGCAGCAGCTGACGGGGGCCACCGGGGGGCAATGGCGTGTCCCGGTGGAAGCGGTGGTGATGCGCGATGCCGACCCGCAGCAGGCCGTGGTGTGGCGTTATGTGGAAGACGGCTCTGCTGCCGCCGAGACGTCTCCGGACGTCGAGGACAAGGACAAGGCAGGGCAGGGGACGGTGGAAGCCGTGCCCGTCGAGGTGCTTCAGGCCACGGGGGAGGGGCTGGTGATCACGGGGGAGTTGAATGCCGGTGATCGTCTGGTGACCGCGGGTGCCAGCCGCATGCAAGCCGGGGAGCCTGTGCGCCCCTGGGTCAAGGAAGCGGGGCTCTGATCCATGGTCGATTACTTCCTGAGACACAAGGTCATCAGCTGGATGGTCACGCTGTTGCTGTCGGTGGGCGGCGTGGTGTCATTCTTCAATCTTGGCCAGCTGGAGTTTCCCGAGTTCACCATCCGCAATGCGGTGGTGATCACCCAATATCCGGGCGCCACCCCCAAGCAGGTGGAGGAGGAGGTCACGCTGCCGCTGGAGAAGGCCATCCAGCAGATTCCCAATCTCAAGCGTGTCAGTTCGGTCAACAGTTCAGGCCTTTCGCAGATCACGCTGGAACTCGAGAGCAGCGTGCGCGCAGGCGAGATGCAGCAGTACTGGGATCTGTTGCGGCGCAAGATCAATGATGCCCAGTCGAGCCTGCCACCCGGCAGCTCCTCCTCGGTGGTCAATGATGACTTCGGTGACGTGTTCGGTCTGCTCTACAACCTGAGTGGCGAGGGCTACTCGGCGCATGATCTCGAGGATCAGGCCGATTTCCTGCAACGCGAACTGACGCTGGTGGAGGGCGTGAAGAAGGTCTCCATCGTCGGCGCGCGCAGCGAGCAGGTGATCGTGGCGCTGGACCGTGATCGCATGCAGGCGCTGAACATCTCGCCGGACCAGCTCTCCAATCTGCTCAATGCCCAGAACGTGGTCGGCAATGCCGGTCGTATCCGTCAGAACGGCCTGTCGCTGGAATTGCAGCCGGGCGGGGAGTTCCAGAGCGTGCAGGATCTGGAGCGCCTCGTGGTCGGTCGCCCCGGCAATGGCGGCCTGATCCGCCTCGGGGATATCGCCTCCGTCAGCCGCGAGTACACCGAATCGCCGTCACGTCTCTATCACACCGATGGCGAGACCGCTCTGTCGCTGGGGATCTCGTTTGCCTCCGGCGTCAATGTGGTGGAGGTCGGCGAGCGAGTCGACCAGCGTCTGGGGGAGCTTGAATCGCGCATGCCGTTGGGCATGGAGCTGACCACCGTCTATCACCAGCCGCAGGTGGTGGATGAGGCGGTCTCCGGCTTCCTGCTCAATCTGGCCGAGGCCGTCGGCATCGTGATCCTGGTGCTGCTGCTGTTCATGGGCGTCAAGAGCGGGGTGCTGATGGGGCTGGTACTGCTGATCACCATCCTCGGCACCTTCGTGATGATGTCGATCCATGGCATCGAGCTGCAGAAGATCTCGCTGGGCGCGCTGATCATCGCGCTGGGCATGCTGGTGGACAACGCCATCGTGGTCACGGAAGGCATGCTGATCGGCCTCAAGCGTGGCAAGACCAAGCGTCAGGCTGCCTTCGAGGTGGTCAACCAGAATCGCCTGCCGCTGCTGGGGGCCACGGTGATCGCGATCACCGCCTTCGCGCCCATCGGTCTGTCGCCGGATGCGACCGGGGAATTCGTCGGCTCGCTGTTCTGGGTGTTGTGTTACTCGTTGCTGTTGAGCTGGATCACCGCCCTGACGCTGACCCCGTTCTTCTTCGACATGTTCTTCCGCGAAGCGCGTGAGACATCGGGCAACGACAAGGACGGCGCCGAGCATGAAGACCCTTACCGGGGCGTGATCTTCCGTGGCTTCCGTACCCTGTTGGGCTGGGCGATCCGTCTGCGCTGGCTGACCCTGGGCGGGGCGCTGGCACTGCTGGTCGTGGCTGTGATGAGCTTTGGCCAGATCAAGAATGCCTTCTTCCCGGATGCCTCGACACCGCTGTTCTTCGTCGATGTCTGGATGCCGGAAGGCACCGATGTGCTGGAGACCGAACGGCATGTCTCGCGTCTGGAGCAGCAGGTGCTGAAGATGGAGCGCGTCAACCATGTCACCAGCGTGACCGGGGGCGGTGCCCAGCGCTTCACCCTGACCTACTCGCCGGAAGACAGCTACGCGAGCTTCGGTCAGCTGATCGTCGAGACCGAGGACCGCGACAGCCGCGAAGCGCGCATGGAGGAGGTGATACGCCTGTTGCGCGCCGAGTATCCGCAGGTGGAATACAAGGTGCAGGCCTTGCAGGTCGGCCCGTCCGCCAAGGCCAGTCTCGAGGCGCGCCTCTACGGCGAGGACCCGGCGGTACTGCGCCAGCTGGCCGCCGAAGTGCGTGACGTCTTCGAGCAGGAGCCGCTGGCAGACAGCATTCGCCTGTCGTGGCGCAACCGCGTCAATCGCATCGAACCCGAGTTCCTGGATGATCAGGCGCGGCGTGTCGGCGTGACGCGGGATGCATTGCATGAGGCATTGCTGATCAACAGTGATGGCGAGAGCGTCGGCGTCTATCGCGAGGGCTCCGAACTGATCCCGATCCTGTTGCGCAGTGAGGAGCGTCAGCGCTTTGATCTCGACACCTTGGCCAGTCTCAACGTCTGGAGCGACGAACAGGAAACCTACGTGCCGGCGGGGGCGGTGATGGGCCCGCTCAAGGCCGAACTGCGTGACCCCCTGATCAAGCGGCGCAATCGCGAGCGCATGCTGGCGGTCTATGCGGAGCCGATGCCACTGTCCGGCGAGACGGCCGCCAGTGTATTGAGTCGCATCCGACCCAAGGTCGAGGCCATCGAGCTGCCGGAGGGATATCATCTGGAGTGGGGCGGTGAATACGAGACGTCCACCGATGCGCAGAAGGCGCTGTTCTCCTCGCTGCCGATGGGGCTGTTGGGGATGTTCGTGATCACGGTGCTGCTGTTCTCCAACCTGCGCCAGGCGCTGGCCATCTGGTCCATCGTGCCGCTGACGCTGATCGGTATCGTCAGCGGGTTGATCGTGTTCGGGGCGCCATTCACCTTCATGGCACTGCTGGGCACCCTGAGCCTGGTCGGCATGGTGCTCAAGAACGCCATCGTGCTGGTGGAGGAGATCAACGTGCAGCTGACCGAACAGGAGGACCGCTTCCAGGCGGTGATGCTGGCGGCGGTCAGCCGCGTGCGGCCGGTCTCGATGGCGGCGATCACGACCATGCTGGGCATGATTCCGCTGTTCTCGGATGCCTTCTTCTCGAGCATGGCGGTGGCGATCGTCTTCGGTCTGGGCGTCGCGACGCTGCTGACGCTGGTCGTGCTGCCGGTGGCCTACTGTGCACTGTTCCGTATTCCGGCAGGCAAGCACGAGGCGGCGTAGTCACGTCCCCCATGGCCATCCTCCCGGGAGGGTGCCATGCCGTGATGCCAACCACTGATGGCAAGCACTGATGGCAAGCACTGAGGCATGCAGTGCGCCCGATGACAGCGCCTGTCGTCGGGCGCACTGCCGTTGGCGAGTCAGCGGTGTTCTCACGCGTCATCGCGATGCAGTCGATCCCGCATGGGGGCATCGCCAACAGCGCCTTTCCGTTACACTATGCGCCGCCAGTGGTGTGTTTAGGGTCCGCTGCTGGCCCGTCGTCATCAAAACCTGTCGAGTCGTGAGGTGTGCCTTGGTCGAACCCCTGAGTGCCTGGTGGGGGCAGCAGCTGGTGTTGTGCGGTTGGCGTTTCAGTGCGACACCCGAAGCGGTGTGGACATCCGAGGAGGCGCGTGCGCGCCTCAAGGCGCTGGAAGTGCCGGATGCCGGCGAGCTGGGCTGGCGCTTGCTGGAAGCGTTCCCCAGTGACATGCCTGACTCGCTGCGTCAGCTGGAAGCGCTGGAGCTGCTGGCGTTGGCGCGGACGGCTGGCTGGCTGTCCGAGGCGCGCACGCGTGCCTGGCTGGTGCGACTGCTCATGGCCATCGCATCACGTTTCACCTCGCTGGATGACTGGCTCAAGGCGCTGGCGCATTCGCGCAGCGATGCTGGCTGGACACGCGGCGATGACGGCTTCTTCGAGGCCAGTCTCGCGCTGTCCCGGCTGGAGCAGGAAGAGGCGGGCGTCACCTGGCCGCGTCTGCTGGAGGCGCTGGAAGGCCGTCAGCCGGTACCCGCCACCGAGCTGTGGCCGCAGGGTGAGCGTGACCGGGTGTGGATGGCGCGCGCCATCTTTGCGCCCTGGGTCGGCGGGACGACACTGACGTCGACGGATGACGGCCTCTGCGAGGCGAGTGACAGCGGTTTCGATGCGCAGGGTCACTGGCCCGACGTGCAACGCTGGCTGCGTGATACCTGGGCGATCCGCACTCGTGACGAATTGATCCGTCTGCTGTTGTGGCTGGCCTCGCAAGGGCATCGCTACGGCTGGGACATCGACAGCGCGCGCATGCTGTCGGCCAGTCAGGATGAGCGTGACAAGTGGCTCGACGAGCTGGAGTCTGACGCCGCCTCCGAGGAGGCCGAGCGCAAGGCACAGGGTCTCGCCGGCACCCCGGCACATGCGGCGGCCAGTGCGGAGCTGGCGGCCGCTGCGGGTCTCGAACAGGGCCCGTCGCCCGTGGCCTACGGGGAGCTGCTGCTCCAGTATCTGGATCGTGGTGAGCCACTGGAATTTGCCGCCTGGGACTGGCTGCGGCTGGTGGATCTGGCCTTTGCCGGTCTGTGTGCCGGCTGGTTGAGTCGTGAGGAGGGCGAGGACTTCGCCGCGCATGGTATCGACCTGCTGGTACGTCGCTACGCGGATTGGCAGGGTGTGGCGCGCGCCTATCAACGCGGACGCAGCCTGTTCGAGGGGGCGGATCTCACCGGCTCCACCGACAGTGACTGGCGGCCATTGATGGCCTCACCGGTGACGCCGCTGCGCTGCGAGCTGCACGCGTTGCTGCCGGAGGCCATCCGGGATCGCTCCCGCACCGCCATGCGTCAATGGCGCAGTGACAGCCGCCACTGGGTACTGGCCATTGCCAGCATTCGAGAGCCGGACCTGCTCTATCGTCAGGGGCTGCCTGCGGATGTGGCGGACGCGCGGCGTGAAGAGGCGCGTCAGTACCTCAACGAGACGCTGGCCCTGGATACCCGCGATGGCGTGGCCGGCATGGCGCGTTTCTGGCTGCCGGCGCAGGCCCATCACCTCAATCAGCTGGCGGCCGATGCCGCACGGGGTGGGCTGCCTGATCCTCAGACGCCCTTCGGTCGCGCCGATAGCGCCGAGCTGGAACGGCGACAGCGGCTGGCAGTCTGTCATCGTCATCCTGCCAGCATCGTGATGGCGGAGAAGTACGCGTTCTATCTGCTGATGGTGCAGGACAGCCGCGATTTCGATGCCGGTGAGCTGGCGCAGTGTGCCGAGCGCCTGCGCAGCGCACTGTGCCGCTTCTATCCGGACGCCGTCCGCCTGCTGGAGGCCTGGGCGGTATGGGAATCCGCGGTCCCGGAACTTGAGGACCACCCGCTGGTCAACGAGATCCGCTGGCATCTCGAGGACCCCGGCAGCCTGTTCCACTGGCTCGACTGGCGCGCCAGTGACTGGCAGGAGCCCGGCGAGCGCCCCAGTCTGGATCGTTTCACGGCGCTGGCACTCAGTGGCCCGCTCAATTCGCCCTGCTGGGGCGAGCCGATGGTCGAGCATGGTCGGGGAGTCGAGGAACTGACCGGCTGGCTGGAAGGTCATTATGGTCTGGCCAACGCCGAGATGCTGATCGGCTTCCTCGATTTCCTGCGTGATGCCGGGGATCGGGACGAATATCAGATCAATTACGGCCCCTATACCCTCAATCGTGCGCGTCTGGACAACGAGATCGATGTGCTCGAGAGCGGTGAACGCGGCGAGGATGAGCAGGTGCACCTCGATCGCCTGCGCCGTGTGCGTGACAACGAGGCCCGCTGCAATGAGCTGGACATGGCAGCCTGGGACATCGCGCAACTGGTGGATCTGGCGATTGCCGGCCGTCAGCTGGGATGGCTGGATGCGGCCACCTTCACGGCCTATCTGGACAGCGCCCATGCGATGGCGCGAGCACACTACGGCAGCTGGAAGGAATATGCGCGCGGGCTGTTCGCCGGCTATGCCTTCTTCATGGGCGATACCGATCAGCGTGACAGCTTCCTGCGCGGCTTCCGTGATGTATTGATCCAGTGGCTGACGGCGGCGCCGCCATTGGCCGGACCCTGGGCCAGTCTGGATTTCCCGGGGGCGCGTCCGGGGCATTGGCCGGCGCTGCATCTGGATACCCTGAGCGGTGATGCTCGTCTGCTGCATTGAGTATTTTCTGATGCTTTAGTCTATCTTGTGAGGCGATGGCATACGGATTGCGGCAATATGCACTACCCTGCTGCGAACGGCATTCAATTGCGTCACAGGTCTCAGGGCATGCCGTTGATCCTGTTGATTCACGTTTCAGGCATGCAGGCATCTCGTGATGACGGGATTCCTGCCGGCTTTCTGTCTTGTCATGCATCACCTGTTATCGCCGTCCGCAAGTGCTGATCATGTTTTGTCTCATGGCACCGGGCCCACGACGAGGAATGTTGGATGCGTCACACGTTATTGTGTTGTCTTTTACTGTTGCCGCTAGGTGTGGCGGGGTGTGCCAGCCATTCACAGCCTCCGAGTGACATGGCCTATTACGATGTCGATCTGCCGGAATTGCCCAAGCTCAAGCGTTACCGTCAGCAGGCCGGCCAACCGCAGGGCCCGGCAGAGCCGCAGCTGGCATCGGGCCCCAGTATCCGGGAAGTGTTGCTGGAAGAGCATGATCGCTGGGCGGGAACGCCCTATCGCCTGGGCGGCACCAACTCACGGGGCATCGATTGTTCTGCGCTGATGCAGCATGTGTTCAGTGACGGTTTCGGGATCGAACTGCCACGTACCACCCGTGATCAGGTCAAGCGGGGCAAGCGTATCGACAAGTCGCAGTTGAAGCCGGGTGACCTGGTGTTCTTCCGCCCCTCACGTCGTTACAACCATGTGGGCGTGTATGTGGGCAACGGCTATTTCCTGCATGCCTCCACGTCACGTGGCGTGAAGCTGTCGCGGCTGGACAATGTCTACTGGTCGCAGCACTACTGGCAGTCGCGGCGGCCCATGCCCCACGAGGCCATGCAGATGAAACTGGCCATGCGCAGTCAATGACGACACTCGCATGATGGACAACACCCGGCCCTGGCCGGGTGTTGTCGTTTTCGGCCCGCGAATTCTCGAGCCCCGCCATGTCCGGCAGCCCGCCTCATGGGCTTTCGCGTACCACGGAATGTTCGATCACGAAGTCGACGAAGGCCTGTTCGGCCCGCGACAGCCCGCGCTCACGTCGCCAGGCCAGCGACAGGTCCAGCCAGGCGGGTTCACTGAAGGAGATGGCGGTGAGGTTGTTTTCCTCACGGTCATCCTCCACCACGCGCTTGAGGAAGGTGGTGATACCGAAGCCGCGTGACACGATCGCCTTGTTGAGCGCGATCAGGTTGGATTCGAAGGCGATACTGGGAATCAGGCCGTGCTGGCTTGCCAGACGTTCGATGAAATCGCGATGGAAATAACCGCGCTTGAAGACGACCAGCTCTTCAGCGAAGAATGCTTCGAGGCTGATGTGCTCCCGTGTCGCCAGCGGGTGGTCGTTGGGCAGGCAGACCACCATCTCTTCGCGCAGGAAGTGCTGGCTGACCAGCCCGCTGGTGGCGCTGCCGGGGTGTTCCTCGACGATGACGCCCAGATCCAGCTCGCCATTGTCGATCATCTTGCGAAGACTCAGGGTACCGCCCTCGATCACGCTCAAGGTGATATCGGGGTGGCGCGCCTTGAAGGCCATCAACAGGGGCGGGAAATAGTAGGACCCCAGCATCGAGGACACGCCGATGCGTACCTCACCTTTGACCAGGCCATCCAGTTCGGCCATGGCCAGGGCCGCTCGCTGCGCCTGTTGCAGCAGAGAGCGTGCATGCACGAGCAATGTCTCACCGGCGGGCGTCAGACTCACGCCCTTGGTGCCACGTATCAACAGCGGCTGGCCCAGCCGGGTCTCCAGGTTGGCGATCGACTGACTGACGGCCGACTGGGCCAGTTGCAGCGCCGTGGCGGCGGCGGTGAAGCTGCCGCGCTCCGTGACACTCACGAAGATCTCCAGTGCCCGCAGATCGAAGGGCAGTTTCATATCGCGCTCTTCATGTCTGACGTCATCCTCATCCGTCTCCCTTGTCCCCGACCCTGACCGGCGTCCCTTGCGGCCATCACGCCGCCCAGTCCCCTGGACGTCATTCACCATGCGCTGGCGGTCTGACGGCGTGAGGCCTGCAGGCCAGTGGGTCAGGCTCATGGGTATCACTTTTGCTGATGGCTGGCATCATGTCGAGCTATTTTACTGATGGTGTTCGAGGGCGCAGACTCACGCCATCCCCATGATTGACTGCAGGTACCTGATGGCTTCATCGCTGAGTGCGTCTTCCACCGCCCCATCCGATTCGGGGCATCACGACACTGCCGGCCAGCCAGTGCTGCCGTCTCCTCTCAAGGCGCATGGCCGTGATTGGCGACGCATGACCCAGGCGTTGTGTCTGGGCTCCTTCGTCGTCTTCATCAATCTCTATGTGGTGCAGCCGATGCTACCGCTGCTGGCGACCGACCTTGGCCTGAGCTCGCTGCAGGCGAGTCTGTCGTTGTCGGTGACCACCCTCACGCTGGCACTGGCGTTGCTGGTCTTCGGCCCGCTATCGGATGCGCTGGGACGGCGACGTCTGCTGCTCTGGACATTGGCCGGGGGGGTGGCCTGCTCGGGACTTGCCTTGCTGGCTGAAGGTTTCTGGTCGCTGTTGGCAGTACGTGCGTTGCAGGGCTTTCTGCTCGGGGGCTTGCCGGCGGTCGCGGTCGCCTACATGAGCGATGAGATGGAACAGCCGGCGTTGATGGCTGCGGTGGGGCTCTATATCAGTGCCAATTCGCTCGGCGGCATCAGTGGGCGGGTCGCTGGAGGTGTCGTGGCCGAGCACTGGGGCTGGCAGATGAGTTTCGCGGTGATTGGCGGTATCAGCCTGCTGCTGCTGGCGGCGCTGTGGCAGTTGCTGCCGCGTCAGCGACGCTTCGTGGCACAGCCCTTCCATCCGGCCAGCATGCTGGCAGGGCTGGGGCGCCATCTGCGCAATCCACGGCTGTGGCCGGTGTTTCTGCTCGGTGGACTCAACTTCTTCATCTTCGTGAATCTCTACAGCTACATGACCTTTCGCCTGAGCGCGGCCCCCTGGTCACTGGGGAGTCAGTGGTTGGGATTGCTGTTTCTGACCTATCTGGCAGGCACCTTCGGTGCCTCGCAGTCCGGCCGGCTGGCACAGCGTCTGGCCGCCAGGCGCGGGCAGTCACTCGCGCAGGGAGCGCAGCGACAGGAGGAGCAGGATGGTGCGCAACGCTGCGGCCAGGCACTGACCATGATGCTGGGCACCGCGCTCTTGATTCTCGGCACTCTGGTCACGCTGAGCCATTCGTTGATCGGCATGCTGGCCGGCCTGAGCCTGAATGCCTTCGGCTTCTTCCTGGCACATGCCACCGCGTCGGCCTGGGTCGGGCGCAATGCCGAAGGGGCGCGGGCCAGCGCCAGCGCGCTCTACCTGACGGCTTACTATCTCGGGGCGAGCCTGGGCGGCTTCTGGCTGGAGCCCTTCTGGCAGCAGGCAGGGTGGCCAGGGGTGGTGGTGGGTGGCGTCAGCGTTCTGCTTGTCACCCTGGGGTTGGCGATGCTGTGCTGGCGACGGGCCACGCCGCAGCATTGATATCCACCGTGAGATTCTTGCCTGACACGCAAACGGCTCGCCATCTGGCGAGCCGTTTGCGTGTCAGTGGCAGGCGAGGCGACTCGACGGTGAGACTCAGTGCGCCGGGGCGTCATCTCCCCAGATTTCCTCAAGACGGTCATCACGGCCACACCCCGCGCGATAGAAGCGATAGCGCACCGGGTTCTTCTGGTAGAAGTCCTGGTGATATTGCTCGGCGGCATACCAGGGGCCCGCTGCCTCGATCTCGGTGGCGATGCCTTCGGGGAATCTGTCCTTCAAGTCGTCGAGGCTCGCCTGGGCGGCGTCTTGCTGTGCTTCATCCACCGGATAGATGCCACTGCGGTATTGGGTGCCGGCATCGCAGAACTGACGATCCACCGCGACCGGGTCGATGTTGTGCCAGAAGACCTCCAGCAGGGTCTCATAGCTGACCTTTTCAGGGTCATAGACCACCTTGACCGCCTCCGTATGGCCCGTCCTGCCGGCCGAGACCTGCTTATAGGTGGGATTGTCCGTCTCGCCTGCCGTGTAGCCGGACGTCGTCGAGATCACGCCGTCAAGCTTGTCGAAGGGGCCTTCCATGCACCAGAAGCAGCCACCGGCGAAGATGGCGACCTCCTGGCCTTGAGTGACACCCTCGGCGACGCCTCTGGGCGCCTGTTCCGGGTCAAAGGCATTGGCGTGGCCGGCAATCAGCAGACCGCCAAGTAGGCTGGCAAGCGGTGTGAGACGTTTGAGCGCAGAGGAGGGGAATCGCGTGTATCGGGTCATGGTGTCTCCGGGAAAGGCGTCGTTCCTTCGAGGTGAGAACACGGAAATCTCCATGTCTCGATGGGCCGCGAGGTGGCTTGCCTTGCCATTCCCTCACTGCCTGTATCAGGGAACTACGCGAATCAACGCGGGATGGATGCGAAGATGTCGAATGAAACGGTACTGTTACCGTGATCATGATGAGGTCGTTCGCGTCATCATGACCTGATGAGTGCATCCAGTCAGCAACGCGTCTCGTAAGGACACGGTACATCCCAATGACATGCCCATGACGGCAGGAATCGAAAAGGAAATCGCCAGTGAATAAACGCAAGTTACTGCTTCTGGGCGCCATCGTCGCTGCCATCGTGGTCTTCTTTGCCAGTGGGGCACAGGACTACTTCACTCTGCAGAGCCTCAAGGCCAGTCAGTCGGAATTTCAGGCACTCTTCGAGGAATCGCCGTTCAAGGTCGCGGGTACCTTCTTCGTCGTCTACGTGGCAATGGCGGCACTCTCGCTGCCGGGTGCGGCATTGCTCACCCTGCTGGGCGGCGCCCTGTTCGGGTTTGGCTGGGGTCTGTTGTTGATCTCCTTCGCCAGTACCATCGGTGCCACCCTGGCCTTCCTCATCTCCCGCACGCTGTTGCGCGAAAGCATCGAGAAGCGCTTCCGTCGTCAGCTGGAATCCCTGAATCGCGGGGTCGAGCGTGAAGGCGGCTTCTATCTGTTCACGCTGCGTCTGGTGCCGGTCTTCCCGTTCTTCATCGTCAATCTGGTGATGGGGCTGACCCGCATGCGTGTGGTCACCTTCTATGTGGCAAGCCAGCTGGGCATGCTCGCCGGTACCGCCATCTACGTGAATGCCGGTCGCGAGCTGGGCCAGCTGGAGTCGCTGTCCGGCATCCTCTCGCCGGGGCTGATCGCCTCCTTCATCGCGCTGGGCCTGTTCCCGTTGATCGCCAAGAAGATCGTCGGCGTGCTGCGCAAGCGCAAGCAGCAGGCGGCCTTCGACAAGCCGAAGACCTTTGACTACGACATGGTCGTCATCGGTGCCGGTTCCGCCGGGCTGGTGACCAGCTATATCGCCTCCGCCGTCAATGCGCGTGTCGCGCTGATCGAGCGCCACAAGATGGGCGGTGACTGCCTCAACACCGGCTGTGTCCCCTCCAAGGCGCTGATTCGTGCCGGGCGTGCGGCTCATGAGATTCGTCAGTCCCAGCGCTTCGGGATCACCGCCAATGAGCCGGAAATCGACTTCGCCAAGGTGATGGGGCATGTGCAGGACGTGGTCGAGAGTGTCGAACCGCATGACAGCATCGAGCGTTACGAGAGTCTGGGCGTGGAAGTCCACACCGGCAACGCCAGACTCAGGACGCCCTGGGAAGTGGAAGTCGATGGTCGCGTGCTGACCACGCGCAACGTGGTGATCGCCACCGGTGCCCGCCCGCGTGTTCCTGCGATCCCCGGTATCGAGCTGATCACGCCGCTGACCTCTGACAATCTGTGGGATCTCAGGGTGCAGCCCAAGCGTCTGGTGGTGCTGGGCTCCGGCCCGATCGGCATGGAACTGGGGCAAAGCTTCGCGCGCCTGGGCAGTCACGTCACCATCATCGAGGGTGCCCCGCGGGTGATGCCGCGTGAAGACGAGGAAGTCAGCGCGCTGATGCACGAGCAGCTGGCCGGTGAGGGCGTCGACCTGCGCATCAATTCCACCGCCACGCGCATCGAGGTGCTCAAGGACAAGGACAGTCAGCCGATGCGCCATCTGGTCGTGAGTTCTCCCGACGGCGAGGAGAGCTGGATCGAGTTCGACGAGCTGCTGGTGGCCATCGGACGCGAAGCCAACGTCGAAGGCTTCGGTCTGGAAGAGCTGGGCATCGCGGTCTCCGAGCGCGGCACCATCGATGTCTCCGAGTCGCTGCAGACGCTGCAGCCGAACATCTGGGCGTGTGGCGATGTCGCTGGCCCCTATCAGTTCACCCATGCGGCAGGTCATCAGGCATGGCACGCCGCGGTCAATGCACTGTTCGGCGGATTGAAGACCTTCAAGGTCGATTACCGCATCATGCCGATGGTCACCTACACCGAGCCGGAAGTGGCACGGGTCGGCCTCAACGAGACCGAAGCCAAGGCGCAGGGCTATGACTATGAAGTGACCCATTACGAGATGGGCGAGAGTGACCGTGCCCTGGCCGAGCGTGCGACGGAAGGCTTCGTCAAGGTGCTCACCGAGAAGGGACGCGATCGTATCCTGGGCGTGACACTGGTCGGTGCCTATGCGGGGGAATGGCTGGCGGAGTTCACCATGGCGATGAAGCATGGCATCGGTCTCAACAAGATCCTGTCCACCATCCATCCGTATCCGACACTGTCCGAGGCCAACAAGGCGGCAGCAGGCATGTGGAAGAACGCCCACAAGCCGGAAGGCGTGCTCAAGGTGCTGGATCGTTACTTCACCTGGCGCCGCAATGGACGCTTCGAGCCGACCAAGACACGCCAGGCGGATGACGCCACCCCTCCCGTGACGGTCGACAAGCACTGATCCTTTCCCATGCCGCGAACCTGCTCGTTCAGGGTCGCGGCATCTTGCTATCAGGAGAAACCTCCATGGCTACGACATGTCTGCCGGGGCGACGTCGCGCATTGGCATTGATGGGTGGGTCACTGGTGTTGATGGCCGGCATGAGTGCCATGCCCTGGGCCACGTCACTGGCGTACGCCGCCGATGCCGCCAAGGGGCGGGCAGTGCCGATGCTGGCTGCACTGGAGTGGAACGTGATCGCCGACAAGGCACGCGGTCAGCGCATCGACTTCCACGCCTGGGGCGGGAGTGAAGCCACCAACGCCTATCTGCGCGCCCAGGCAGAGATCGCGGCACGTGAGCACGGTATCGAGGTGCGTCACGTCAAGATTGCCGATACCGCCGAGAGCGTCTCGACCTTGCTGGCCGAGAAGGCGGCGGGGCGCAGTGATGGCAGTATCGATGTCATCTGGATCAACGGCGAGAACTTCCGCGCGCTCAAGCAGGCCGAGCTGGTGTGGGGACCCTTCGTCGAACGCCTGCCCAACAGCGAGTATCTGCTCGAGGAGATCGGTGCGCGTGACTTCGGGCTCGCCACCGAGGGAATGGAGGCACCATGGGGGCGTGCCCAGCTGATCTTCATGTACGACAGTGCCTTGCTGGAATCGCCGCCACGTTCGATGCAGGCGCTGCTGGACGTGGCGAAGGCCAACCCCGGGCGCGTGACCTACCCGCAGCCACCGAGCTTTCATGGCACCACCTTTCTCAAGCAGGCGTTGCTTGAGTTGATGCCGGGTGAGCAGCGTGAACTGCTGGCTGCGCCGGTGATCGATGATGCCCAGTTCGCTTCGCTGACGGCACCGCTGTGGGACTATCTGGATGCCCTTCATCCGCTGATGTGGGCGCAGGGCGAGCGACAGCCAGCCGGTGCCGAGGAGCAGATGAAGCTGCTCGCTCAGCGCAGTGTCTGGATCGCGCTGAGCTTCGTGACCCAGGAAGTGGCCAATGGCCGTCAGGAAGGCCGCTTGCCGCCGACCGTGGAGCCGTACCTTCATGACGGCGGCACCCTCGGCAATGTGCACTATCTGGCGATTCCGGCCAGTGCGCCTCACAAGGCGGCCGCATTGGTGTGGGTCAATCAGTTGATGTCCGCCGAGGCACAGGCTGCCAAGGCGGACCCCTCACGCTGGGGTGACGAGACGGTGCTGGACGTGACGCGCCTGCCGGCGGCACAGCGCACTGCCTTCGACGCCCTGCCGGAGCTTGCGGGTGGCATGTCGCCCGAAGCGCTGGGCACGCCGCTGAGCGAGCCGCATCCCAGTTGGACCGATGCACTGGAGGCCGAGTGGGCGCGACGCTATCGCAACTGACGCAATGGCTTGCCGAGCGCTGGCGCGCTGAGCGCCCGGCGGGGCGCCTGGCATTGACACCGGCTCGCCTGCTGCGCTGGGCGGTATTGCTGTTGTTGCTCGGCCCCACGGCGCTGGGACTGGCAGGACTGGTCGCACCGGCCCTCGGGCTGTGGCCGGCGCTTGGCTTCGAGGAGGTCTCGGCGATCGCCTGGCAGCGCTGGTGGGCCTTGCCGGGACTGGCCGACGGACTGCGCCTGACCCTGGTCAGCGGGATCGGCGGCACGCTGCTGGCGGTACTGCTGACCATGGGCTGGCTGGCCGCGGCCGCCGGTACCCGTTTCGGCGAGCGCCTCGAACGCTTGCTGGCACCGGTGCTGGCGATGCCGCATCTGACGCTGGCTCTGGGGCTCTTGTGGCTGGCCGCCCCCAGCGGCGTGCTGATGCGATTGCTGCTGGCACCCTTCGAGGTGCTGGTCCCCCCGCAATACCCTCTGCCGGACGCGCATGGCATCACGCTGGCGCTGGGACTGGCACTCAAGGAAGCGCCGTTTCTGATGCTGATGGCCCAGACGGCGCTCTCGCGTCTGCCGGTCACCGCGCAACTGCAGGCGGGCCAGGCGCTCGGCTACAGCATCCCCCAGCTGCGCTGGCGAATTCTGATGCCGCAGGTGATGCGGGCCATCGCCCTGCCCATCGGTGCCGTGCTGGCCTATTCGCTGGCGGTGGTGGATGTCGCTCAGGTACTGGGGCCGACACGTACGCCGACCCTGGCGGTGCGTCTGGTCGAACTGTGGCGTGACAGTGACCCGAGCTCACGTCTACCAGCCAGTGTCGGGGCACTCCTGCTGGCACTGCTGGTCATCGTGGTGATGGCGCTGGGTGCCGCTGTGGGACGTTATCTGTTGAATCGCCATCGTGACTGGGTGCTCGACAACCCTGCACCTCGGGCGGCGGTACGCCCGGGGCGCAAGGGGCAGCGCGGGCGCGTGATCCGCGTCCTGCTCGGCACGGTGACGGCAGTCTCGCTGCTGGCCTTTGCCGTGATCGCCGTTCAATCGCTGGCCAGAAGCTGGTTCTTCCCGTCACTGCTGCCGGCTCGCTGGGGGCTGGAAAGCTGGCAACAGGCGCTTTCAGGACTGGGTGGAGCCTTCAGCAACAGCCTGTGGCTCGCCGTGCTGGTCGCCACCCTGGCGGTGATGCTCAGTGTGGCGGTCTTCGAGCGTGAGCGTGAGGTGGGTCGCCTGCGAGGCTTCGTGGTGTGCCTCTACCTGCCGTTGCTGCTGCCTCAGGCAAGCTTCCTGTTCGGTTTCCAGGTCGGCTGGCTGAGCCTCGGCGCGGATCCGGGCTGGGTGGGGGTGGTGATCGGCCATCTTCTGTTCGCCTTGCCCTATGCCTGGCTGACGCTGGCCGGCCCCTGGGCCCGCTTCGACGTGCGCCTCGAGCAGGCAGCACGACTGCTGGGGCGCTCGCGGCTTGAGGTGCTGATCGGCATCCGGCTGCGCTTGATGCTCAGGCCTCTGGCCATCAGCTGGGCAGTGGCCTTCGCGGTCAGCATCGCGCAGTACGTGCCGACGGTGGTGCTGGGCGGTGGACGCGTCCCCACCCTGACCACCGAGACGCTGGCGCTGGCCACGGGGGCGGATCCTCGCCTGACGGCGGTCGCGGCCTGTCTGCAGGCCTGTCTGCCGCTGCTGATCTTCCTGCTGGCGAGAGCCGTGCCTGCCGGGCGCGCGCTGGCACCGATACGTGGCTGATGCCTGACACCTTCCCCATTCAATCATTCTGGAGTCGATGAAGCATGCTGGACAAGTGGACCTCACGCTGGGTACAGCCACCCCTGAAGCGCCTGGCACGTAGCGCAGCGGAACGCGGTCTGCATCCTGACCAACTGACGCTGGCTGGCTTCGTCATCGGCATGCTGGCATTGCCGCTGCTGGCCTATGGGCAATTCGGACTGGCACTGATCGCGATCCTGATCAATCGGGTGGTGGATGGGCTGGATGGTGCCCTGGCGCGTCATGCGGGCTTGAGCTCGGACGCCGGCGGCTTTCTGGATATCTGTCTTGATTTCCTGTTCTACGCCGCCGTGGTGGTGGGCTTTGCACTGGCAGACCCGACCACCAATGCCATGCCGGCCGTGGCGTTGCTGTTCGCCTTCGTGGGCACGGGATCCAGCTTTCTGGCCTTTGCCATCATGGCGGCCAAGCACCAGCTGGAGCGCCCCAACTTCACCCGCAAGGCCTTCTATTATCTGGATGGCCTGACAGAAGGCACCGAGACGATCGGCTTCTTCGTGCTGGCCTGTCTGATGCCGCAACATTTCGCATGGCTGGCGTGGATCTTCGCGGCGGCATGCATCCTGACCACGCTGACGCGCGTATGGGGAGGGTATGTCACCTTGCGGGCCCAGGACCGCAGCGAGCAGCACGGCACCGACCCGGACTGATACGTGCCAAGCGCGGTACCTGGCCCTGCAGATGACTCGTCCCGTCATCTTTTTTCATCGCGTTGTTCAAGCGCTCCGGAGTCTTGCCAATGAAAACCACTTCCCGTCAGTTGTCTTCCTTCCTCCCCATGCTCGCGGCGGTCGCCTCCAGTGGCCTGCTGGCCGCGGCGATGCCCTCTGCGGCGCTGGCGGCTGACAAGACCTTCACGCCGGCCGAGATTCTCGCCTGGGGCGAGAAGACCTTCGAAGGCCAGACGGCGTATCGCGTGGTGGAGCGCGAAGGCCGTCCCGCTCTCGAGGCGCGTGCTCAGGGCCAGGCGTCCGCGCGCTATCTGGAGCAGGATATCTCGCTCGAGGAGACGCCCTATCTGAAGTGGTGCTGGCAGGTGGACAGCATCTATCCGGGCGTAAACGAGAAGACCAAGGGAGGGGATGACTACCCGGCGCGCCTCTATGTGGTCAACAAGACCGGCATCCTGCCGTGGCAGGTAGAGGCCATCAATTACGTCTGGTCCAGCAGTGAGGCAAAGGACAGTCATTGGGACAATGCCTTCACCGACCGCGCCGTGCTGCTGGCGGTGGAGTCCGGTGATCAGAAGGTGGGGCAGTGGGTCGCCGAGGTACGCGACCTGCGTGCCGACTACTCGGCGCTGTTCGGTAGCACGCCAGACGAGATAGCCGGGCTTGCGTTGATGGCTGACGGTGACAATGCCGGAGGCGACGCCACGGCGCTGTTCCGTGGGCTGAGCCTTTCCAGTGATGCCACGCCGCCCAGCTGCGGCGCCTGATCTGCAGAGCGAGCCTTCGGGAAGCCTCATCACAGACAGCATCATCAGAACCGGGCTTCAGAACTGGGCCTGAGAACTGGGCCTCAGAACTGGGCCTGAGAACTGGGCCTCAAAACCTGGTTTCAGACATGAAAAAGCCCCGCGACCGAGAATTCGGTGGCGGGGCTTCAGGTTCAGGCGTCACACCTCTCGTGTGAAGCACTCATCGGGCGACAGGGCCACCCGATGAGGGAAGGGGCGGAGCTTAGTGCTCCACGCCACCTTCACCGTGAACGTGGCCGTGTTCCAGCTCTTCGGCGGACGCTTCGCGCACGTTGGTGATCTCGACGTCGAAGTTCAGGGTCTCACCGGCCAGCGGGTGATTGCCATCGACAGTGACGGTGTCGCCTTCGACCTTGGTGACGGTGACCATCAGCGGGCCACCCTGGGTCTGTGCCTGGAACTGCATGCCGGCTTCGATCTCTTCGACGCCCTGGAAGGCTTCACGCGGCACTTCCTGCACCAGCGCTTCCTGGACATCACCGTAACCTTCTTCCGGAGAGACAGCGACTTTCAGCTTGTCGCCGGAAGTCTTGCCATCGAGTTCCTTCTCGAGGCCCGGAACGATGTTGCCGGCACCGTGGATGTAGGCCAGCGGCTCACGGCCTTCGGAGCTATCCAGCACTTCACCTTCGTTGTTGGTGAGGGTGTAGTGGAAGGATACGACGGCATTCTGGGCGATTTGCATGTTGAGGGCCTTTCGATAGGTATATGAACGGTCAATGGTAACGTGACCCTGAGGTGGCTGTCAGGGGGCTACGAGGAAAAATCCCGCGTATCGCGTGGCTTGCAGCTTGTTGAACAGCCATCCTGCAGGGCATGTCATCCACGTCACCGTGTCTTGAAATACTAGGTGACGCCCTGAAGGAGGCTTTTCAACCCGGTCCCCGAATTTTTTCTTGCCTGTTGCCCCGGGTGAGACTACACGCCTGCGCGAGCTTCCAGGGCGGGAAGGCGACGGGCATGGAGGAGAGAGGGGCTTGAGGGAATATTGAGGGAAGAAAGAAAGGGGAGGGACAGGAGAGAAGAAAGAGGAGAACACGAGAGAAGAAAAAGGAGAACAGGAGAGAAGAAAGGGGGAGCTGGCCGCGCTTCGCTGTACGAGGCAGGGCAACTTCAGGCGCCAATCACGGTCTCATGACCAATGACCGACAATGGTTGGTGCTGTCCGCTTGCGAGGGCATCGGGGGGCCGTTACTCTGCCTGTTCAGACTGCGAATTCTGACGCGGGCCTTTCGTTACCGGCTCCGCTCGCAAGGTCTGCCCCGTGGCCGCTGGCGGGAAACGACAATCACATGTTCCATGCGACCCTATCTTTCAGGAGAGAATTTCGATGACCGTGACACTGATCTGGCTGGTGAGCTTCGCCGCGCTCTTCATGCTGTGCTTGAACCGTTGGGAGGGCTCGCTGGGTGCCACCGTCAAGCGCATCCTGCCGGATGCCCTGAGCATCGACAGCGGTGATCGCTATGTCTGGGGCGCAGCGCTTGCCGTGCTGGGCGCTACTTTCATCGTCAACCCCATTTCCATGCTGATGGCGCTGATCATGCTGGCACTGATCGCCTTCATCGGCGGCAAGCTGATCTGCTGGGGCATGAGCAAGGTCAAGATGCACTGATCTGCCTTTATCATCCCGGGAGGCTTCAGTCCGCGTGTGACGCGCTGATCCGTTGCCTCCCACGGACACACGAAGGCCGGGCATCTGCCCGGCCTTCGTGTGTCTGGCACGCCTGTTCTCACCGTCGGTCTCTGGTCTTCACAGCCAGGTGGAGAGCGTGATGGAGCCGAACTGATCGCTTTCCTGTTGGGTCTCGAATTCGTGCGTGCGCCAGACGTTGACGAAGGCGAGCTGCCAGCGCTGCCAGCTCAGGGCAAAGCCGAGCTGGACATCTCCTACCAGCGGGCGACGGTCCACCGAGTCACTGTCCTCAAAGCTGTTGCCGTCCAGCAGCATGTTGCGCGCCACGGCACGGCCTTCCAGATTGGCGAACAGATACCAGGCGAATTCACCATCCGGCTCGAAATACTGACGCCCGCTCTGGGAGGGAGCGACGGTCGGGATGCCGTAGCTGCGTGACAGTCCCTGGCCGATGCGCACACCGCCCCCCACGCCAGCGTAGGTATACAGGTTGCCCAGCGCCATCGAGGCAGAGGGGCCGTACTCCATTTCCAGGCCCCCCAGGCTTGCCGGCAGCCACAGCTGGCTCTGCCAGCCGGCATTGACCACGGCTTCATTGTGAAGCTGATGGTCCCAGCCCTGCGGGTCATCACTGCCGGTGATCTCGTGGACTCCCTTCTGCGCCTTCTCGGCACCTGAGGCGGGACCGACGATGCCGAGATCCAGATTGAAGGTATCGACCCGTCGCCAACCCTCTCCCTCTTCACCGGCGAACAGCGAAAGGCCACCGAACAGATAGCCCGCATAGGGGCGATCATCCTCGTTTGGTTGCTCGCGAGTGATGTCGTTGGGGGTATAGATCTGCTGTCCGAAGCGATAGGCCGTGGCATCCAGACGTGCAGCGCTGAAACCGGGCACCCAGTCGGCGAAGGCGCGAGACCAATGCTGATCCGGTGTCGCGAAGGTATAGCTCAGCGCAAACCCATTGGTGTAGTGGCCGTCATCGCCGGAGGCGAGAAGGTCATTCTCGACCTTGAGAGACAGCACGCCACCCTCGTCCTCGTCGGCTTCCACGATGGGGGCCAGCGCCACCGCGCCGAGCATGATCAGCGCCAGCCCCAGCCGTCGCGTGGAGAAGGCGGGAGCCATCTGCGGGACATGGCGGGTGACGATAGCCGTACACGGACTCTCATCACCAGAACAGCGGTGCCCGTGGGAGGAACAGGTCAAGGATGACGCGCTGCAAGGCGTCTGGCGGGCGCTCTGAGGAGAATCTGTAGGACGGGCAGTGACGGGACGCATCGCAACTCCTGGGACGAAAAGTTGTACACAGAGTCTAGTTAAGCTGCATGTGTATAACTTTGCACAAAAAATCACGATTTCATAGCCTGTTAATCAATAGATGACCAATGGATCACTCCGTACGGCGCGCCGCTCATGCGTGAGGAAGAGAAAGAGAGAGCAAGGGAAAGAGAAAGTGAGAGGAAAATATCGATACGCCAGCGTCAGGCGCGTGCGAGGGACCAGGCAAGCGCATGAATACCGGGAAGGCGAGGGCAGCAAGCAAAGCCGCAAAACGGCAGGAGCCTCTTGAGTGCAGAGAGGCCTGCAACAGAAGTCGTTCAGGGAGGGGAGACACTGAATGGCTGGCACCCGGCAAGGGCACCAGCCATCAAGAGGATCAATACGGGGCGACGCTCAGGTTGGCACCGTAGCCGACCAGGCGGACACGCTGGCCAACCGAGAAGGCGGTATCGGCCTTCTGGACGACGATGAGGCTGTCGCCAGCATCGCGGCGCACCTCGATCTCATAGGCATCGATCTGGTCGACGTTGTCGGCGATCGACTTGCCCGCGACGCTACCGCCGATGGCACCGGCGGCGGTCGCGATCGCACGGCCGGAACCGCCACCGATCTGGCTGCCGAGCAGGCCGCCGACGACGGCGCCACCCAGGCCGCCAAGCACGCCGCTGCCTTCATCCTGTGCCTGGATCTGCACCGGGCGCAGCGAGGTGATGGTGCCGTAGCTGACGGACTGTGCACGCTTGGCCTGATCACCGGTATAGACGTTGCCGGAATAGATATCGCTGTTCGCGCAGCCACCCAGTGTCAGCAGGCCAATGGCGATCACTGGCAACCAGCGTGCCGAGCGTTTCGCGTCAGGACGTCGTTGTGAGTGGGTCGGGAAGCTCATGATGTATTTCCTCGCAGGAAGCGGTGCAACATTCGGTTGTGATGAGGTCATGGGGTGTGGAGGCCGATGACGACGGATGAGAGAAGCTGGCTGGCACGTCCGTTGGCCGCCACCGTGTCGTTGCGCTGTCGAGGGCCGAGGCAATGCCCCCGTGACAGTGCAAGAACACTGTTTCCTAACAGTATAGACCACGTCGCCATTCTCGGGTTCCCCTGCACGCCATCCCGGACGGGAGCACCCGTGCCACTGTTGCGTCGCGCCCCATGCACCGAATTCTGGAACGACGAAGACACGCAAGCCCGCGTGAACGGGCTTGCGTGTCTTCGGATGGTGACCCTCGGTCAAGTCTCTGTCTCGCCGAGGGTTGTCTGCTGTCTGCAGGGAAGTGCTGAGATCAGAACTGGTCTTCCTCGGTAGAGCCGGTGAGGGCGGTGACGGAGGAGTTGCCACCCTGGATGACATTGGTCATGTCATCGAAGTAGCCGGTGCCGACTTCCTGCTGGTGTGCCACGAAGGTGTAGCCCTTCTCGGCGGCGGCAAATTCGGCTTCCTGTACCTTCTCGACGTAGTGCTTCATGCCTTCGCCCTGGGCGTAGTCGTAGGCGAGATCGAACATGTTGAACCACATGTTGTGGATGCCGGCCAGGGTGATGAACTGGTACTTGTAGCCCATGTCCGAGAGTTCCTGCTGGAACTTGGCGATGGTGGCGTCGTCGAGGTTCTTCTTCCAGTTGAAGGAAGGCGAGCAGTTGTAGGCCAGCAGCTGATCCGGGTATTCCTTCTTGATCGCTTCCGCGAAGCGGCGTGCTTCCTCGAGGTCCGGCTTGGCCGTCTCGCACCAGATCAGGTCGGCGTAGGGCGCGTAGGCCAGACCGCGTGCGATGGCCTGATCCAGGCCGGCATTGACGCGATAGAAGCCTTCGTCGGAGCGCTCGCCGGTCAGGAACGGCTTGTCGTAGTCGTCGACGTCAGAGGTGATCAGGTCAGCGGCGTTGGCATCGGTACGCGCGATGACCAGCGTCGGCACGCCGGCCACGTCAGCGGCCAGACGTGCGGCGACCAGCTTCTGCACCGCTTCCTGGGTCGGCACCAGCACCTTGCCCCCCATGTGACCACATTTCTTGACTGACGCCAGCTGGTCCTCGAAGTGCACGCCGGAGGCGCCCGCGCGGATCATGGCGGTCATCAGCTCATAGCCGTTGAGTACGCCACCGAAGCCGGCCTCGGCATCCGCGACGATGGGCGCGAAGTAGTCGACGAAGCCGGCATCGCCCGGATTGGCCCCTTTCTGCCATTGGATCTGGTCGGCGCGACGGAAGGTGTTGTTGATGCGCTTGACCACGGTCGGCACGGAATCCACCGGGTAAAGGGACTGATCCGGGTACATGGCCTCGCTGGTATTGTTGTCAGCGGCGACCTGCCAGCCGGACAGGTAGATGGCTTCGATACCGGCCTTCACCTGTTGCATGGCCTGGCCACCGGTCAGAGCGCCAAGACAGTTGACGTAGCCCTTCTTGGCATCACCATTGACCAGTTTCCAGAGCTTTTCGGCACCACGCGTCGCCAGGGTGTTGGCTTCCTGGACGGAGCCGCGCAGGCGCACCACATCCTCTGCGGAATACGGGCGTGTCACGCCTTCCCAACGTGCATTTTCGGCCCAGTCCTTTTCCAGCGCTGCAATCTGTTCGGCACGTGATTGAGTCATGGTGCATCTCCTGATGGCTTCGTCGCAGGGCCTCGAGGGCGCCTGGCATGTCGTGGTGTCTTGTGTCTGTTGCCGTGTCATCTGGTGAATCAGGGCGGGATCTGGTCAGAGACTGGCGTGCGGAAATGTCGTGAGACCGTCCGGGCTGCCTGCCGCTCATCGCCGCCAAGCGCTATCCATCATTTGTCATTGTCATCGTGGGATAGCGAGATCATCGTTTGTTGTTGTGGGTCTTGAAGTCGTGTCGGTCAGGCGAGTTCTCTCGAGCAGCACCTGATGGCAGCCCTCGCGCATCTCAGGATGAGGCTGCAGAGTCAGACGCTCGAGCCAGGGCTGCAGGAAGTAGAGGCTGGCCTCCAGGACTGGCACCGTGCAGTTCGCAAGTCTTGCCGTGACGCGGGGAGGGCGGCCATCCGGCGCTCTGAGGCGCGCGATGAGCTCCCCCCAGCAGAGCGCCTCTCGCACACTGCCGATGTGAGCGATATCGAGCCCGGCATGGCGTTCGCCGCGATGCCGCGCGGCGGCCAGCGTCCAGAAGGCCAGCGGGAGGGGGCGTCCGGCGATCATGAGCCCCTTCACGGCTTGCTCGAGCCCGGGTAGCGCGAGGCGTGAATCAGCCGCCAGTCCGTCACCCTGACGTGCCACCTGCCAGGTGTCGTCGCGCAATCCCGGCTCCGGTCTCGTCGACGCGGGCTGCGAGGTCCCATCGAATCGTTGCCATTGCCAGTCGTTGCCTGCCAGGTGCCAGCGCTTGTCACGGCTCAAGTGACAAATCGTCTGTGCCTGTGCAGCGGTCGGTTCTGGTGGAACGCTGGGCAGGAGGTCGATCATCGGGCGAGCCAGTCTGGCGAGGCGTGCCTGCATCTCTCGGGAGTGCCACAGCTCATTCCGGGCTTCCTCCAGTGGCTTCCCCGTGATGCCACTGGTGGCACTGCGTCCCGACACATTACTGCTGACGTTGGCCATGGAGCTCCCGCTGGATGTGGCAAGCGTTGCAGAGGGTATGCCATGCATGGGGAGGCCTCCTGATTGGCGATGCCGCAATGCAGCGTGATGGGGATGACTCCTAGCATCGCTGTGAATCATCGCGTTGTCTTTCATTCCTTGGTCGTATTAAAACGCCCGTTTCATACCGTTTCAACGCTGAGGATAATTCGCATGACAAACGAGTGTTTTAATATTTTCAATATCATCATCATGTCAGGTTTCATGAGCCCTGGGGAATGATGACTTGGTCACGTTTCACGTTGTAGCCAGACTACAAGATATTTGAAGGCATAAAAAAACCGGCCCCCACAGGGAGCCGGTTTCTGGTGACAAAACGTCGCTTTTCAGTTGAGAATCAAGCGCATGCTGCGGTGCGGTATCCCGGCATCGATGAATTCCTCACCAAAGGCCGTGAAGCCCAGGCGTTGATAGAATTCCAGAGCGTGGATCTGGGCATCGAGCAGTACCTCTGCGTGACCCGCCTGGCGAGCGGCATGAATGGCCGCCTCCATCAGGCGCAGACCAAGCCCCAGCCCCCGTGCCTGGGAGAGCACGGCGACGCGACCGACATGGCCATCCGGCAGCAGGCGAGCGGTCCCGACGGCACGCCCTTCAAGGCGTGCCAGGAAATGGACGCACTGCTCGTCGCGGCCGTCCCATTCCTCGTCCTGCGGGACCTGCTGCTCTTCGATGAAGACCACGCGACGGATCTCGCTGACCTCATCGGCGAGGGTCTGCCAGTCACCGCGTTCCAGACTGATCATGGCGTCACTCATGCGTCATCTTCCTCCTCGTCCTCTTCGTCCTGCAGGTCGCATTCCAGAATCAGACTGCCGCGATTGACCAGCGCCGTGAGCAGGCTGACCACGGCCTTGCGATCAAGGTCGGCCGTCGTGTAGTCAAGCAACACCGCCGTCAGGCGTTCGCTGGAGGCCAGCGCTTCCGCGAGCGCCGGGGTCGCGGGGACGCCATCGCCATCGACGAACAGGGTGCTGGTGTCATTCTCACCGTGACGGAAGGCGAAGCGCGAGCCCAGCGAGCGCACCAGTACGCCTTCATCTTCCAGATACTCGACCAGTTCATGCGTCTTGAGCGCCGGCTCACGGGCGGCGAGCTGCTCCAGATACTTGGGCTGGGTCATGTAGCGACCGAACCACTGGGCCAGCTGGGTCGGGTTGTCCAACGTGCTGAGCAACAGTTCGCGTACGCGCTCGAGCGAGGCGTCGTCCAGCTCGCCGGCATTGGCGACCGGTGCCATGCCCTGGTCACGGTAGCGCAGCGATTCCGGCAGGCTGGCGCCCAGGTAATCGGCATAGGAGGTGACGACTTCATCGGCGGAAGGGGCACGGAAGCCGACCGAGATGGTCATGCAGTCATCGGACTGGCTGACGCCGTGGTGGGCCAGACGCGGCGGCACGTAGAGCATGTCGCCCGGCTCCAGCACCCAATCCTCGCCCGGCGTGACCTCGAAGTGCTTGAGGATGCGCAGGTCGATGCCATCGATGATCTCGGCGTCATCACCGTGCATGCCGCCCAGCTGCCAGTGACGCTGGCCTTGCGCCTGCAGCAGGAAGACATCGTAGTTGTCCAGATGCGGACCGACGCTGCCGCCGGTGGGCGCGTAGCTGATCATGATGTCATCGAGGCGCCAGCGCGGCAGGAAGGTGAAGGGCTCGAAGAGGGCAGCGACGTCCGGGACGTAATGGTCCACTGCCTGCACCAGCAGGCTCCACTGGCTGTCGTCCTTGGCATCGAGGCGCGCAAAGGTGGCGTCATCGAAAGGCCCGTGGCTGACCTGCCAGGCCTTGTCGGGACCATGCTCTTCCACCAGGCGTGCCTCGATGCCGTCCTCGCAGGCCAGTCCCGCCAGTTCATCGGCTTCCAGCGGCGTCTCGAAATCCGCGAAGGCGCCGCGAATCAGCAGCGGCTTCTGCTGCCAGTAGTCGCGCAGGAATTCGCGGATGCTCAGGCCGCCCAACAGTGCCAGTGGCGTGTCGGTGTCGTAGGGGGCGGGGGATGTGCTCATGCAGAACCTCTCGAACGTGAGCCGCGGCCCTTGGTGGGCCTGCGTGTCTCGCGATGACGTCGGTGAAGCCGCTTCCGGTTGGCTGGCGGCAATGCGATCCATGCCGGCCCGCGTGGGGCGTGACATGTCGTGCGCACTGACGTGGATACGTCAGTGGTCGTGAATACATGGTCGTGCAACGAGCGCCGCGTGCAGCGCGTCGCCTGATGTCTGATGTGTAATACGTGATACGTGATACGTGGTGCGTAATGCGTAATGCATGACGCCGGAGCAGAGGCCCCGGCGTCTTAAGACTTGCAGTGACCTGCGCCGCTTAGAGCGCCTTGGCCTGTGCAATGGCGTTGCCGATGTAGCTGGCCGGGCTCAGAGCCTTCAGCTCGGTCTTGACGTCTTCCGGCAGTTCCAGCGTCTCGATGAAGGCGGCGAAACCGGCCTGGTCGATGCGCTTGCCACGGGTCAGCTCCTTGAGCTTCTCGTAGGGCTTCTCGATGCCGTAACGACGCATGACGGTCTGGATCGGCTCGGCCAGCACTTCCCAGCTGTTGTCCAGATCCGCGTTCAGGCGTTCCGGGTTGGCTTCCAGCTTGCTGATGCCCTTCAGGGTCGCCTGGTAGGCGATCAGGCCCTGTGCCAGACCGGTACCGAGATTGCGCAGCACGGTGGAGTCGGTCAGGTCACGCTGCCAGCGGGAGATCGGCAGCTTCTGCGCCAGATGGCCCAGCACGGCGTTGGCGATGCCCAGATTGCCTTCGGAGTTCTCGAAGTCGATCGGGTTGACCTTGTGCGGCATGGTGGAGGAGCCGATCTCGCCGGCCACGGTGCGCTGCTTGAAGTACCCCAGCGAGATGTAGCCCCAGACATCACGATCGAAGTCGATCAGGATGGTGTTGAAGCGGCAGACGGCATCGAACAGCTCGGCGATGTAGTCGTGCGGTTCGATCTGGGTGGTGTACGGGTTGAAGGTCAGGCCGAGGCTCTCGACGAAGGTTTCGGCATTGGCCGCCCAGTCGATGGCCGGGTAGGTGGTCAGGTGGGCGTTGTAGTTGCCCACGGCACCGTTGATCTTGCCGAGCATCTCGATGCGTTCGATCTGGGCCAGCTGACGACGCAGACGCGCGGCGACGTTGGCCATTTCCTTGCCGAGGGTGGTCGGGCTGGCAGTCTGGCCGTGGGTACGCGACAGCATCGGCTGTTCGGCGTGCTGGTGAGCCAGTGCGACGATGGCCTCGGTCACTTCACGCATCTGCGGCAGCAGCACGTTGTCCAGACCGCCACGCAGCATCAGGGCGTGAGACAGGTTGTTGATGTCTTCACTGGTGCAGGCGAAGTGGATGAATTCGGTGACGGCGTTGAGCTCAGCGTTGCCCTCGACCTTCTCCTTCAGGAAGTACTCGACCGCCTTCACGTCGTGATTGGTGGTGCGCTCGATGTCCTTGATGCGCTGGGCATCCTCGACACTGAAGTCGCTGACGATGGCGTCCAGTACGGCGTTGGCTTCCTTCGAGAAAGCCGGCACTTCAGCGATCTCGGCGTGGGCGGCCAGGCGCTGCAGCCAGCGCACCTCGACGGTGACACGGGCACGGATCAGGCCGAATTCACTGAAGTGCTCGCGCAGGGCCTCGGTCTTGGCGCCATAACGGCCATCGACAGGAGACAGAGCGGTGAGGGCGGACAGCTGCATGATGAGAATCTTCCGATGGTGGCAGGACAGGACGTGCTGCCAGTTCAAGTGTCTCGGAACCCGCTTGACGGGTTCCAGCGTTGTTGAAGCGAATTCGGGGTGCGCGCGGTGTTGCCTGGCGGGCGTGCTGCCGGCCAGGCGAGCCGGCATCAGTCCAGCTGGCGCAGGGATTTCTTGAGCGCGGAGCGCTGGAAGATCAGCTTCCAGCGACGGCCGCCCTGCTGGTCCCACAGCAGCGCGAAGCGTACGCCGGCCAGCAGGGCGCAACGGATGCGCTCTGGCATCATGCGTTGCTGCAGCAGACCGGGATCGCCCTGCACCACGATCCGGTAACGGAAGGTGGAGAGGGTCTGCTGGTAGAGCTCGCCGAGGCTTGCGATCACGTTCTCGTGGGTCGGCCCGAAGTGCTCGGCCTGGCCCTGGATTCGCGTCAGGCCTGCCCCCAGCTTGTCCAGCATGTCCGGGTCCTGCTTGAGCTTGCTCATCAGCATCACCAGCGAGAAGCCATAGCGCATCACTACGGGGGAGACCTGACGCCGATCCATCACCGCACTCACGGTGTCGATGCCCAGGCGCAGGCGGTTGTGATGCCCGCCGTAGATGGCCTCGAAGCTTTCCGGGTTGGTGTCCAGAGTGGCGTTGACCAGGGTTTCCCAGGCGCGCTCGTCGCACTGGCCATGACGGGCGAGCTCATCGACCAGCGCGGCCGCCTGGAAGACGCCCGCCAGCGAAAGCGCCTGGCGGGTGGTGGTATCAGTAACGGGACGGATCGGCACGCTGGTCATTGCGCGGCAGACTCCTCGGGGCCAGAGAGCGGGGCGGCAGCCATGCTGCTGGCCGCTGCCGGAAGTTTCCAGGCGGCATCGATCACGCCGCCACCCAGACAGATGTCGCCGAGATAGAAGACGGCTGACTGACCGGGCGTGACGGCACGTTGTGGCTCATCGAAGCGTACCTCGACACGCTGGCCGTCATTGACGATCAAGGTCGCGGCCTGATCTTCCTGACGGTAGCGATTCTTGCAGCGGATACGCAGTTCGCCGTTGGCATCGGCCGCGGGCGGCTCGCCCGCCACCCAGTCGACGGACTCGGTGCTCAGGACCTGGGTGTAGAGCAGCTCGTGGTGCTTGCCCTGCACGGCGATCAGCACATTGCGCTCCAGATCCTTGGCACAGACGAACCAGGGAGCGTCCGGATGGTTGCGCAGTCCGCCGATGCCCAGGCCCTGGCGCTGGCCGAGGGTGTAGTACATCAGGCCCATGTGCTCGCCGATGACCTCGCCGTCAGGCGTCTCGATCTTGCCCGGCTGGGCCGGCAGGTACTGCTTGAGGAAGTCGGCGAAGCGTCGCTCACCGATGAAGCAGATACCGGTGGAGTCCTTCTTGCGAGCGGTGACAAGCTCATGCCTCTCGGCGATGGCCCGCACTTCGTGCTTATCCAGTTCTCCCACCGGGAAGAGGGTGCGCGCGATGGCGGACTCCGGCACGGCGTGCAGGAAGTAGCTCTGGTCCTTGTTGGTGTCCAGGCCCTTGAGCAGGCGCGCACGACCGTCACGCACGCCGCCACGCACGTAGTGGCCGGTGGCGATCAGCTCGGCACCCAGCATCTCGGCATACTCGAGGAAGACCTTGAACTTGATCTCCCGATTGCAAAGGATGTCGGGATTCGGCGTGCGACCGGCCTTGTACTCGGCCAGGAAGTGCTCGAAGACATTGTCCCAGTACTCCGCGGCGAAGTTGGCGGTATGCAGCTTGATGCCGAGCTTGTCGCACACGGCCTGGGCATCGGCCAGGTCTTCGATGGCGGTGCAGTATTCGCTGCCGTCATCTTCGTCCCAGTTCTTCATGAACAGGCCTTCGACCTGGTAGCCCTGCTCCATCAACAACAGGGCAGAGACAGAGGAGTCGACACCGCCGGACATGCCGACGATGACCTTGGTTCCGGTACCGGTTTCAGCGGTCATCAGTTCTCTCGTCACCCGCGTGGCCGCGAGTCGTCACAAACAGGGGAGGCGGCGGATACGTCATCCTGGCACCGCTTGATTGACCGCGATTATACCTGAAGGCGTGGGTGGGATTCACCCCGCCTGCAGCCTCTGACGCACGGCAGGCGCCTGAGCGGTCACGAGGGCGCGCGTCAATCGTGGATGACGTCGAGCGGGAAGCGCTTGCCACGCAGGCTGTCGCGGATACGGCGGGTCACCAGCGGGCTGCGCAGGCGCCCCATGGCCTCCAGCTGCTCGATTTCCTCGAGAGTCAGCCAGTGGGTCCTGACGATGTCTGGGTCGAGTGGCGTGTTCAGGTGCTCCAGCGCCGCTGCCTCGAAGCCATGCGAGTGGAAATGGGTGCCATCCTCGGCGACGTGCACGTACAGGCCAAGATAGCCCGTCAGCAGGATACGCCAGGCCGTTTCCTCACGTACCTCGCGCTGCACGCCATCAATGATGCGCTCGTGGGGCTCGAGGTGGCCGGCCGGCTGGTTGAACAGCGTCGCGGGGCCGCCCTTGTCCTCTTCGACGATCAGATAGCGCCCGGCGCGTTCCACGACACAGGCAACGGTGGCATTCGGGGTCCAGCGTGCAGCCATCAGGATTTTCTTCCTTTCTTGTGGGAGGGGGGGCGTGAGGAGGAGGGACGCGAAGATCCGCCGCTGCGTTTGCCTGCGGCTGCCTTGCCCGACGCTGGCTTGCCGTCGGCATGGTGGCCGGCCTGCCTGTCGGACTGTCGAGGCTTGCGTTTGTCGGCACCCCTGGTGCGCTGCTTCGGCCCCGAGCCGTTCTTGCGCTCCCCGGAGCCGCCGCCAGCGTTCCTGCCACGAGCGGGCGGGCGCGCCTGGCGTGGCGGCACGGGCATCTCGACCTCCTCGCTGCGCCACTCGCCGGGTGCCAGGCCATCGAGCTTCCAGGGGCCGATGGCGGCTCGGACAAGGCGCAGTGTCGGCAGACCGACATGTGCGGTCATCCGGCGTACCTGTCGGTTGCGACCCTCGCTGATGATGATCTCGAGCCAGTGGGTGGGAATGCTGGCACGAAAGCGCACGGGAGGTTGCCTTTCTGGCAACGCCGGTGGGTCGATGAGCCTGACCTTGGCCGGTCGGGTCATGCCATCCTTGAGCTCCACGCCGGCTCTCAGCGCGGCGATGGCCTGCTCATCAGGGGCGCCTTCCACCTGCACCCAATAAGTCTTGGGTTGCTTCTTCTTCGGATGTGCGATCTGGTGGGAGAGCGCGCCATCACTGGTGAGCAGCAGCAATCCTTCCGAATCGTAATCGAGGCGTCCGGCGGCATAGACATCCGGCACGTCGATGAAGTCCGCGAGGGTCTGACGGCCCTGATCGCGGTCGGTGAACTGCGTCAAAACGCGGTAGGGCTTGTGTAGCAGATATATGAGAGACATGGTTTAGACTTTTGTCGCGGCTGCCGTATAAGCCTACTGTGAGAAGCGGCACGGGTGCTATACTCGCGCCTCCACTGAATCCATGACAGGGGAGTTATCAATGGGGTTCCAGAAGATTGTCGTCCCGGAAGGCGGTGCCAAGATCACCGCAAATTCCGACAATACCCTCAACGTTCCGAATAATCCGATCATCCCGTTCATCGAAGGCGATGGTATCGGTGTGGACGTGACTCCGGCCATGAAGATTGCCATCGACGCTGCTGTCGAAAAGGCCTATGGCGGTGAGCGCAAGATTCACTGGATGGAAGTCTACGCCGGTGAAAAAGCCACTCACGTCTATGACGCTGACACCTGGCTGCCGGAAGAGACTCTCGAGGCTGTCAAGGATTACGTCGTTTCCATCAAGGGTCCGCTGACCACTCCGGTGGGCGGTGGTATTCGCTCCCTGAACGTCGCGCTGCGTCAGAAGCTTGACCTGTACACCTGCCTGCGCCCGGTGCGCTGGTTCACGGGTGTGCCGAGTCCGGTCAAGAAGCCGGCCGACGTCGACATGGTCATCTTCCGCGAAAACTCCGAAGACATCTACGCAGGTGTCGAATGGAAAGCGGGAACGCCGGAAGCCGACAAGGTCATCAAGTTCCTGCGCGAAGAGATGGGTGTCACCAACATCCGCTTCCCGCAGAACTGCGGTATCGGCGTCAAGCCGGTGTCCGAAGAAGGTACCAAGCGTCTGGTCCGTCAGGCTGTCCAGTACACCATCGACAACGACCGTGAGTCGCTGACCCTGGTGCACAAGGGCAACATCATGAAGTTCACCGAAGGTGCCTTCAAGGACTGGGGCTACGAAATCGTCAAGGACGAGTTCGGCGGCGAGCTGCTGGATGGCGGCCCGTGGATGACCTTCAAGAACCCGAACAACGGCAAGGACATCGTGGTCAAGGACGTCATCGCTGACGCCATGCTCCAGCAGATCCTGCTGCGTCCGGCGGAATACGATGTCATCGCTACCCTGAACCTGAACGGTGACTACCTGTCCGACGCTCTGGCGGCGGAAGTGGGTGGTATCGGTATCGCGCCGGGTGCCAACCTGTCCGACACCGTCGCCATGTTCGAAGCGACTCACGGTACTGCACCGAAGTACGCTGGTCAGGACAAGGTCAACCCGGGCTCCGTCATCCTCTCCGCCGAGATGATGCTGCGTCACATGGGTTGGGTCGAAGCCGCGGATCTCGTGCTGAAAGGCGTCGAGAAGGCCATCGCCAAGGGCGAAGTCACCTATGACTTCCATCGCCTGATGGACGATGCCAAGCTGCTCAAGTGCTCCGAGTTCGGTCAGGCTGTCGCTGACAACATGGATGCCTGAGATCCGACACTTGTCTGACCGGGACTGACGTTCCGTTTCAGGCAGTGCAGGGTTCTCAGAAGAAGGCCCCCGGACGTGTCCGGGGGCCTTCTTGCGTCTTGAGATGTCGTTTCGTCTTCCAGGAGACGACATTCCGGCGCGCTTTGCGCCCGCTCGTGAGCACACTTGAGCGCAGGGCGCTTGCATCATGCGCGACATGCCCTCATCTTTTCCTTATCCCATCAACGTCAATGCCCGGCGATGGAAGTGGCCTTCCGTCGTGGCGCGTTGAGGCAATCAGCTTCGCCACTGCTTGTGTTCACCGGATCAGCCCCTTATGTTCAAGACAGACACATCGTGCAGCAGCTTCTCTTTCTCGCAGCTGTTGCGGATCAGGAATCAGGCTCCCTCGGCACAGGAGCCGTCGCACCAGGAGGATCAGGATGGCGATCTGGCGTTCGCTACCGCTGAGCCCGAACTGGCGCCACCGCCCATGTACAAGGTCGTTCTGCACAATGATGACTTCACGCCGATGGATTTCGTCGTGGAGGTGCTGACCACCTTCTTCAACAAGGATCAGGAGCAGGCAGTACAGATCATGCTCGCTGTCCATCATCAGGGAAAAGGAACCTGTGGCATCTTCAGCCGCGACATCGCGGAAACGAAATGCCACCAAGTGAATCAATATGCTCGAGAGTGCCAGCATCCGCTGCTGTGCGACATCGACCGGGCGGAGTGATCCGTCCAAGACGCGGCCTAGAGGGGACTTGCCATGTTGAGCAAAGAACTTGAACTGACCCTGAACACGGCCTTCACCGTGGCACGTTCCAAGCGCCACGAATTCATGACCGTGGAACACCTCCTGCTGGCACTGCTCGACAATGCCTCCGCTTCGGACGTCTTGCGCGCCTGCGGCGCCAATCTGGACAAGTTGCGAGTCGACCTTCAGGACTTCATCAACTCCACCACCCCGCTGATCCCGGAAGAGCAGGAAGACCGCGAGACGCAGCCGACGCTGGGCTTCCAGCGCGTGCTTCAGCGTGCTGTCTTCCATGTCCAATCCTCCGGCAAGAGTGAAGTGACCGGCGCCAACGTGCTGGTGGCCATCTTCTCCGAGCAGGAAAGCCAGGCGGTCTACTTCCTCAAGCAGCAGAATGTCGCGCGGGTCGATGCGGTCAACTACATCGCCCACGGCATTTCCAAGGTGGCGGGTCACACCCAGGCGCCTCAGGCGTCGGTCGAGAGCGAGGAAGGCGAGGAGAGCAGTAGCGAGAGCGGCAACAGCCCGCTGACCAACTACGCCACCAACCTCAACGACCAGGCACGTCTGGGCAAGATCGATCCGCTGATCGGCCGTGATGAAGAACTTGAGCGCGTGGTGCAGATTCTGGTGCGCCGTCGCAAGAACAACCCGCTGCTGGTCGGCGAGGCCGGTGTCGGCAAGACCGCCATCGCGGAAGGTCTCGCCAAGCGAATCGTCGAGGAAGACGTCCCGGAAGTCATCAAGGAAGCTGTCGTCTACTCGCTGGATCTCGGCGCGCTGCTGGCGGGTACCAAGTACCGCGGTGATTTCGAGAAGCGCCTCAAGGCTCTGCTGGCGGAGCTGCGCAAGGAACCGAACTCGATCCTGTTCATCGACGAGATCCACACCGTCATCGGGGCGGGGGCGGCGTCCGGTGGCGTGATGGATGCCTCCAATCTGCTCAAGCCGCTGCTGTCTTCCGGTGAGCTGCGCTGCATCGGTTCCACCACCTTCCAGGAATTCCGCGGCATCTTCGAGAAGGACCGTGCGCTGGCACGTCGCTTCCAGAAGGTCGATGTCATGGAGCCGTCGGTGGACGACACCATTCGCATCCTCAAGGGGCTGCGAGGTCGCTTCGAGGAACACCATGCCCTCAAGTACACCGATGCGGCGCTCGAGACGGCAGTGCGACTGGCGGATCGCTACATCAACGATCGTCAGCTGCCCGACAAGGCCATCGATGTGATCGATGAAGCCGGTGCCCACCAGCGCCTGCTGCCGGAGAGCATCCGTGTCGATACCATCGATACCGAGCAGGTCGAGGCGATCGTCGCCTCCATCGCGCGCATTCCGCCGAAGACGGTCTCCAGCTCCGACAAGAAGCTGCTGTCCAATCTCGAGCGCGATCTCAAGATGCTGGTGTTCGGGCAGGACGACGCCATCACCGGGCTGTCCGCGGCGATCAAGCTGTCGCGTGCAGGCCTCAAGGCGCCGGACAAGCCGGTCGGCAGCTTCCTGTTCGCTGGCCCGACAGGTGTCGGCAAGACCGAGGTCGCGCGTCAGCTGGCAGCGTTGATGGGGATCGAGCTGGTGCGCTTCGACATGTCCGAGTACATGGAGCGTCACACCGTCTCGCGCCTCATCGGGGCACCGCCGGGCTACGTCGGTTATGACCAGGGCGGTCTGTTGACCGAAGCCATCACCAAGCAGCCGCACTGCGTGCTGTTGCTGGATGAGATCGAGAAGGCACACCCGGAAGTCTTCAACCTGCTGCTGCAGGTGATGGACCACGGCCGCCTGACCGACAACAACGGTCGCGAAGCGGACTTCCGCAACGTCATCCTGGTGATGACCTCCAATGCGGGTGCCGAGCAGGTGGCGCGTCGCTCCATCGGCTTCAAGCACCAGGACCATTCCACCGACGCCATGGAAGTCATCCGCAAGACATTCTCGCCGGAATTCCGCAACCGTCTGGATGGCATCATCCAGTTCGGCGCGCTGGATCTCGCCGTGGTGCGCAATGTGGTCGACAAGTTCCTGGTCGAACTGCAGGCGCAGCTGGATGAGAAACGCGTGCAGCTGGACGTGGCGGATGAAGCGCGAGACCTGCTGGCGACTCTGGGCTATGACCCGGCAATGGGGGCTCGTCCGATGGCGCGCGTCATTCAGGAGAAGCTCAAGAAGCCGTTGGCCGAGATGATCCTGTTCGGTGATCTGTCGGAGTCCGGTGGTATCGTGCATGTCACGGTCGATAACGGCGAACTGCACCTGGAGACCGAAGCTGAAATGGCCTGAGGGTCGCCCCGTCTCGTGATGTATTGATGCCCCGCAGCATCATCACAATGAACGGTCAGTGCTCAGGCACTGGCCGTTTTCTTTTGCCCGCAAGAGCGCATTTGCGCAGTGATTCCGCTCCGCCGAGGGTCAAATGCCGACAGCAGGGTCCATGGCGGAAAGGACGGCCGATGGTGCAGTCGAGAGAAGCAAGAGGGCAGGGAAGAAGAGGGAGTGGGGACGGATTACGCAGAAGGGGAAAGGTGAAAGGCGCCCACGCCAAGGCCTCTGCCGCAAGGGCAGCGTGTCATGGCAGGGGCGGGGGCATGGATGAGCCGCTTGTCCTCATGGGATGGGAGCGAAGGCCAGACGGGCGTTCGGGCTCAGGACGCATCCACGGGGCAAAGCGGCATCATCGGAATACTCTGGCGCGCACCATCGAGACGCGCCTTCAATGTCACGAGGAGTCGTGTCACGAAGGGCTGGTGGTGCGCTGTTCCGGGTCCGAGCGGGGGGATCAGGCAGGAAAGGCTTCCATGTCTGAAATGCCAGGACGGCCGGTTCAGCCAGCCGGTGTCACAGGGAGCATTGGCAAGTGGGGTGAGGGCAGATCTTGATTTGCCATGCCCCCGCAGCCTGATGCTCGATGTCGAGTGACCGGCAAGGCAGTCAGACCGTGCTCAGCGCGAACGGTAGACGATACGGCCCTTGGACAGGTCGTAGGGAGTCAGCTCAACCTTGACCTTGTCACCGGTCAGGATGCGGATGTAGTTCTTGCGCATCTTGCCGGAGATGTGTGCGGTCACGATGTGGCCGTTTTCCAGTTCTACACGGAAAGTGGTGTTCGGAAGGGTGTCGACGATGACGCCTTCCATTTCAATATGATCTTCACGCGCCATATAGGCTGATCCTCATCTGATACAGGGAGTAATGCGGTGGGTTCCGAGCCATCCGCGCACAGAAAAGTGCCGGATTCGGGACTTCGATAGGCGATATTGTGCCGCAAGGGCGGCAGCAAGGCAAAGTCGAAGCGAGATTGTACGCTCCTTGAGCGCTCGTGGGCAGGCCGCAGGAGCGATAAAATCGTATCCAGTGCCACCGACAGGTTCCGCTGGTGGCAGGGGCTGCCCCTGTCCACTCTCGAGCTCCCCTTTCGAATCCCCTCTCGAGAACCCGCTGCACCGACGTTGGGCAGCGGCACTGCCATGAGGTTCCCCATCCTTTCAGTGGCGGGAAGGCGAAGGCGGGCCCTAGGCGTCGCGCTGCAGGCTGTCACCAGTCTTGATGAGGCTCAGGGGAAGGTGAGTATCATGGAAGCTGAAGGGGATCCGGCGACGCCAATGGCTGCCATCCAGGTATTCCAGCGGTTGGAAATGCTGCTTGTAGTTCATCTTGCGGCAATCCCGTATCCAGTAGCCCAGATAAAGATGCGCCAGAGCCTCCCGGCGCGCCTGCTCTATCTGCCACAGTACGGCGTAGGTGCCGAGGGAGCGCGACTGGAAGGCTTCATCGGGGTCGTAGAAGGTGTAGATGGCGGACAGCCCATGGCTCATGCGATCCATGGCCGCGACCGCCACCAGCCTGCCATCGAGCCGGAAGCTGATCAGGCGTGCATATTCATCGCGTGACGTCAGAAAGGTACGGTATTGCTCGTGGCTTGGCGGGAACATGTCGCCATCGGCGTGACGGCTACGGATATAGTGCGCATACAGACGATAGTGTTCGGGGTCGAACAGTGCCGGGCCTTCCTCGATGGTGAGGTCGGCATTGCGCTTGAACAATTTCTTCTGGGTACGGTTGGGCGTGAAGTCGGCGATGGGGACTCGTACCGAGATGCAGGCGCGGCAATCGCCGCAGTGCGGTCGATAGAGGTGTGAGCCGCTGCGACGAAAGCCGAGCAGAGCCAGAGCATCATAGACGCCGGAGTTGGGCGCTTCCTGTGGGTCGAGGAACAGCGTGGTCGCCTGGCGTCCCTCCAGGTAGCTGCAGGCATGGGGCACGGTCAGGAAGAAGCGCAGATCGCGTTGCGGTTGTTTGGGGGTATTGCTGCTCACCTTCGCTTCATCTCCCTCACTGCATCAGTGTGGACGCCGGCAGCCCATCGTCGGTGATGACCTGCGCCAGGATGGCGGTATCGTTCCAAGGACCTGATGATCTTCACCTTGCGATATGGCTCACAGGTCTTGATTGCCGTGTTTCAAGGGCTCGGTTGTCAGTGACCACTTGCCCTCATGCCCTTCGCCAGTGGCATACTGGTCAAGATAGCTGATGAATTCGCTGCGAGCGATGCTGCAAGCCCCAAGGCTCTCCAGGTGCGGGGTGTGCATCTGGCAATCGATCAGCGGAAAGCCGCGTGCTTCAAGTTCACGGCACAACACGACCAGTGCCATCTTCGAGGCATCCGTGGTGCGAGAGAACATGGACTCACCGAAGAAGACCCGGCCACAGGCCACGCCATACAGGCCGCCTACCAGGCTGTCACCCTGCCAGACCTCGACGCTGTGAGCGTGACCCATGGCATGCAGAGCGATGTAGGCCTGCTGCATTTCTGGCAATATCCATGTGCCGGCCTGCCCCTCACGGGAAATGCTGGCACAGGCATCGATGACGCCGGTAAAGTCGCGGTCGATGCTGAAGTGGAACCCGCCATTGCGCAGGCGTTTGGCCAGACTGCGACGTACGCGCACCTCCTCGGGTCTCAGCACCATGCGCGGGTCTGGCGACCACCACAGTATCGGGTCACCCGGGCTGAACCAGGGAAAGATCCCGCGAGGGTAGGCCGCCAGCAACCACTCGGGGCTGAGGTCGCCGCCCGCGCACAGCAGGCCATCGGGGTCGCTCAGCGCTTCGCTGGCATGCGGGAAGCGTACGGGGGCAGGAGGAAGCCAGGGCAGCATGGGCAGTCTCTTGTTGGATCGTGAACAGCTCAGTGCAATGCGCTCGTGACACCTGGATGTCATGGGCAGACGTGAATCGGCAATTGTGACGTCACTGCCATCGGATGGTTATGATAACCGGCTGAAGGTACATGGAAAATCGCCCACAAGGTGCAAGGGGGATGGCGACTTGACTGCCAAGAGTGCCAGAAAGACAAGTCGGGATCAGGCGAAGCCGGAGACCCGCAGCCGCCGCGCGGCAGCAACACCGAGAAAGCGTGCCCGCCAGAAGGCGGATGCGCCAGGCTTCTTCGCTCGTCTGCGGGGCGCTTCAGCGGCCAGTAAGCCCGCGCCCCGCAAGACGCCCAGAGTCTCGGGCAAGCCCGCGAAGAAGGACACGAGCAGGAATGAACCGCGCGAGATGAGCGCGGCGGCCCTGCGCCGTGAAGAGCGCCAGGCTGAACGCGAGGAGCGCAAGGCCATCCGTGCCGAACGACGCGCGGAAGCCCAGGCTCGCCCGCCTTCACGACTGACGACCACCTTGCAGGGTGTCAGCCGTGAAGGCGTGGTCATCCTCATGCTCAGCCTGTGCGTCTTCATGCTGCTGGCGTTGTTCAGCTACGCGCCGACGGACCCCGGCTGGTCCTACAGCGGACCTGAGTCGACGACGAGCAACTGGATGGGCAGCATCGGTGCCTGGTTGTCCGACGTCCTGTATTCCCTGTTCGGTGGCAGCGCCCTGTGGTGGCCTGCCATGCTCGGTTTCGGTGCCTGGCGTCTGATGCGTCAACCCAGCACCGAGCTGGTGTGGGATCCGACCACCATCGCGGTGCGTGCCGGCGGGCTCTTCCTGTTGATCATGGCGACTTGCGTGATCGGCGATATCCAGTTCTACAGCCCTGACAGCCAGCTGACCAACGGTGCCGGCGGTATCCTCGGCAAGGGCATCGCAGGAGCGCTCACGCCCTTGATCGGCATGGGCGGCACCGTGCTGGCGTCGCTTGCCAGCTTCCTGTGTGGTTTCACGCTGTTTACCGGCATGTCGTGGCTGACGGTCATGGACGAGCTGGGCAATGGCTGCATGCGCCTTGGCGTCTGGCTGAAGGAGCGACTCAACAGTCGTCGTGATGATGAATACGATGACGAGGCGACCTATGCCGAGGAAGCGCTGACTCACGACGAGAACGATGCCGACAATGAGCCGGAGCGTGATGACGAGCGACTGAGCTGGTGGCAGCGTCTGTTGCCGCGCCGTCGAGACGAGCGTGTCGAGTGGGAAGAAGACAGCGACGAGATACTGCTTGGCGCAGCGCAGGCTGACGACACTCTGGCGGCTGAGCCACGTGGCAAGCGTCGGGTGGAACCCTCGCTTGGCGGTGACGACGATTTCGCCAATGATCGCAGCACGGATATCCCCTGGCAGACAGCCGAGACCACGCCTTCCGCCAAGGTGCCGGGGGCTGCCTACACCGAACGCATGACGGTGCAGAGTGCCACGGTCAACATCGAGGGCGTCGAGCTTGCCAGCGCCGTGCAGGCAGCCGTGGCGTCCCAGGCTGCCGCGGCCCCCAGAACGGCAGCCTCGCTCGAGAGCGCCGCAGACTCACGCGCCGATGTGACCCGCTCGCGCCTGCCGGATGCCTCTGCCATCGAAGCCGAGCGTCAGCGTCACGCCTCGGCGTCCCGTGACGCCGAGGCGTTGACGTCCGGCAGCACGCCGCCAGTCGACAGCTCGGTGAGCGAAACCGCACCGGTGACAGATTCCCGGCCAGCGAAGGAGTGGGACGCTGCGTCTGCCTTCGCACCTGCAGCGCGTCAGGACACTCGCCAGGCAGAGTCGACCTCCCGCGAAGCTGACAAGGCGCCGCAGAGCCAGGCAGACCGTGAGACTGAGGCGGCCCGCGAAGCAGAAGCGGCACGTGAGGCCGAGGCAGCGCGTGAAGCGGAAGCGGCACGTGAGGCTGAAGCAGCCCGTGAAGCCAAGGCAGTCCGTGAAGCAGAAGCGGCACGTCAGGCCCAGCACGAGGCCGAGACCTCCCGTCAGGCCGCCGCGCAGGAAGCCGAACGCGCTCACAAGGCAGCCAATCCGGCGCTTCAGCCGCCTGAGCCGCGTGATGAAGAGGATGCACCGCTACCGAGAGAGTCCTCCCTGGCAGGCGCTGCGGTCGGTGCCGGCGTGATGGCTGCCGGTGTGGCAGCAGCGGCCTCGCGCAAGGCCGTCGTCTCCTGGGATGATGCCTTCGAGGCTCCCACCGGCAAATCCACCGATGCCATACCCACCGCATCGGGTTCGGCAACTGCTGGTGCGAGCGGTGCTGGTGGCGTCTCGACGTCAACTTCGGCTCCGACACCCACACCGGCAGAACCGACGGAGCCGGCGCCACGTGCGCCAGAGCCTGAGCAGGCTTCACGAGAGCCAGCTTCTCGAGAGCTGGCCGCTCGTGAGTCGGCCGCCCCGTTGCAGCCGGCAGAGCCGCAGGTGCCGGAAGACGAGATCGAGCCGCAGCAGGCCCCCGCCAACGCGACGCCTGAGCGTCCGAGCTGGGCCTATGACGGCGATGAGTCCGGCATGGTGCCGGGTGCCGGGCGACTGGCGACGGCGGAAGATGCGCAGGAAGCGGTACGGGATCCCTCCGGGCCGACACTCTGGACCGTGGAGCACCTGCAGAGTCAGCGTCACGAGGGCTCGGATCACGAAGAGGCGCCGGAGGGCGATCTGCCACAGCTCAGCCTGCTGACGCCACCGGATGAGCAGAAGCCCAACTACAGCGAAGAAGAACTCGACCAGATGGCCGAGCTGCTGGTGGTGCGTCTGCGCGAGTACGGAGTGAAGGCCGAGGTGGCGGATGTGTGGCCGGGGCCGGTCATCACGCGCTTCGAGATCCAGCCGGCGCCGGGGGTCAAGGCCTCCAAGATCTCCAACCTGTCGACCGACCTAGCGCGTTCACTGCTGGTCAAGAGCGTGCGGGTGGTCGAGGTGATTCCGGGGCGTCCCACGGTCGGCATCGAGATCCCCAACCCCAACCGCGCCATGATCCGTCTGCGCGAAGTCTTCGACTCGGATGCCTATCAGCTGGCGGATTCGCCGGTCACGCTGGCGCTGGGTCAGGACATCGGGGGCGCACCGGTGGTGGCCAATCTGGGCAAGATGCCTCACCTGCTGGTGGCCGGTACCACCGGTTCGGGCAAGTCGGTCGGCATCAACTCGATGCTGATCTCGATGCTGCTCAAGGCCACGCCAGATGAAGTGCGCATGATCATGGTCGACCCCAAGATGCTGGAGCTGTCGGTCTATGACGGCATCCCGCACCTGCTGGCACCGGTGGTGACGGACATGAAGGAGGCCGCCAATGCCCTGCGCTGGTGTGTCGCCGAGATGGAGCGTCGCTACAAGCTGATGGCCGCCATGGGGGTGCGTAACCTGGCCGGCTTCAATGCCAAGATCGATGAAGCCGAGGCGCATGGCGCCCAGATCGCTGACCCGCTGTGGGAGCCACAGCCCTGGGAGATGCACCAGCATCCGCCGGTGCTCGCCAAGCTGCCCTACATCGTGGTGGTGATCGACGAGTTCGCCGACATGTTCATGATCGTCGGCAAGAAGGTCGAGGAGCTGATCGCACGTCTGGCCCAGAAGGCGCGTGCCGCGGGGATTCACCTGATTCTGGCCACTCAGCGCCCGTCAGTGGACGTGGTGACCGGCCTGATCAAGGCCAACATCCCGACGCGCATGGCCTTCCAGGTCTCTTCCAAGATCGACTCGCGCACCATTCTCGACCAGGGCGGTGCGGAAGATCTGCTGGGCCATGGTGACATGCTCTATCTGCCGGCCGGTGCCGGCATGCCGACGCGTGTCCACGGCGCCTTCGTCGATGATGACGAGGTGCACCGCGTGGTGGATGACTGGAAGCGTCGCGGCACGCCGGAGTATATCGAGGAGATCCTCACCGGCGGCGTGCAGGCGGATGCGCTGGCCGGGCTTGAGGCCGAAGGCGAGGACGGCGATGCCGAGCAGGATGCGCTCTACGATGAAGCGGTCGCCTATGTGGTCGAGTCGCGTCGTGCTTCCATCTCCGCCGTGCAGCGGCGCTTCAAGATCGGCTACAACCGTGCCGCGCGGCTGGTCGAGGCCATGGAAATGGCCGGTGTCGTCTCCGCGATGGGCACCAACGGCTCGCGGGAAGTGCTCGCCCCCAACCATAGCGGCTAGTGCAGCCAAGCGTTTGAGTTGAAACATGAAAGACACGAAGGGGAGCTTTTGGCTCCCCTTCGTGTCAAAGACGTCAGATCACCTGTCAGACTCGCGGCGAGACTGGCAGGCCACAACCCGAATCGCTGACATGAGGTGGATATCGCGCGTCGAGGCCTCAGGCCGCAGCCATGTCCGTCTCATTGCAAGGAGTGTCATGAATACACCGTCACGTTCTTTCGTTTCCTCATTGACCACCCGTCTGGCCAAGGGGCTGGGCGCCGCCTTGATGCTGGGCATGGCCAGCCTGCCGGCCCACGCCGATGACGCCGCCGGAGAGCGTCTTTCTCGCCTGCTGGAGCCCCTCAAGACCTATACCGCCGACTTCGATCAGCAGATTCTCGATGCCTCGGGCCAGCGTCTGCAGGAAGCCCACGGCAAGATGTGGCTGTCACGCCCGGGCAAGTTCCGCTGGAGCGTCGACGCGCCATACCGCCAGGAGGTGGTCTCCGACGGCAAGGAAGTCTATCTGCATGACCCGGATCTGGAGCAGGTCACCGTGCAGCCGCTGGATGAGCGCGTGACGCACACGCCGGCACTGCTGCTGTCCGGGCGTTCCAGCGAATTGACCGCCAACTACGATGTCGAGCGCCAGCAGCAGGGGGCCCGCGAGACCTTCACGCTGACGCCCAAGCAGGCCGACACCCTGTTTGAAAGCCTCAAGCTGACCTTCGACGGCGAGCAGCTCGACATGCTGCAGATGGCCGATTCCACCGGCCAGCGCACGGCCATCGATTTCCATGATGTCCAGTACAACCCGAGTCTGGAGGCCAGTCGCTTCGTGTTCCAGATTCCTGAAGGTGCGGATGTCATTCGCGAGCAGTGATCCGCGAGCAGTGACATGATGATCAGACGACAACGCCCGGGCCAGATGGCCCGGGCGTTGTCGTTTCTGGCGCTCACGACTGGGCGTCAGGCGTGTTCCGGTCGGCGTGGTCATCCAGCTCGCGGCGCCAGCGCTCTATCTCGGCAAAGCGCTTCTCGCCGCCATACTGGGTCGGGCGGTAGAACTGCTGTACCGGCAGTTCCTCGGGCCAGGCGTTGTGCGCCGTGCCGGCGGGATAGCCGTTGGGCTCGTTGTGGGCATAGCGATAGCCTTCGCCCATGCCCAGCTCCTTCATCAGGGTCGTCGGCGCATTGCGCAGATAGACCGGCACCCCGAAATGCGGCTGCTGGCGCACGAAGGCTCTGGCCTCCTTCCACGCCGTGTCGATGGCGTTGCTCTTGGGGGCGATGGCCAGGTGGATCGCCGCATGCGCGATGGCACGCTGGCCCTCGTAGTCGCCCAGGCGCAGATAGGCGTCCCAGGCCGCGATGGTCAGCGGCAGGGCGCGCGGGTCGGCGTTGCCCACATCCTCGGAGGCAATCGCCGCCAGCCGACGCACCACATCCAGCGGGTCCCCGCCGCCATCCATGAACCGTGCCATGTACAGAAGCGCCGCGTCGGGGCGCGAGGAGCGTACCGACTTGTGGATCGCCGACAGCAGGTCGTAATAGTCATCGCCCTGCTTGTCGAAGCTTGAGGCCTGATGGCCCAGCACGGCCTCCAGCGAGCTGTCCTCGAGTATCTCGCGCGTTCCCCCCTGGGCATCTGGCTCACGGCGCACGAAGTCGCAGGCGGTTTCCAGAAGGCCCAGGGCACGACGCGCATCTCCCGAGGCTGCTCGCGCAATCCGGGTCAGCGTCTCGCGGCTGGCGTCGATCTGACGCGTACCGAGGCCATTGACCTCATCGCGCAAGGCACGGGTCAGCACCTCGATCAGATCCTCCTCGTCCAGTGCCTTGAGCACATAGACCCGCGCCCGCGACAGCAGTGCCGAGTTGACCTCGAAGGACGGGTTCTCGGTGGTCGCGCCGATCAGCGTCAGCAGACCCGACTCCACATGCGGCAGCAGGGCGTCCTGCTGACTCTTGTTGAGGCGGTGGATCTCATCGAGAAACATCACCGTCTGGCGCTCGCTGGCCTGATGGTGGCGCGCTCGCTCCACCACCTCGCGGATGTCCTTCACGCCCGCCATCACCGCCGACAGCTGTTCAAGGTGTGCATCACAGCCGTGGGCCAGTATCTCGGCCAGCGTCGTCTTGCCGACGCCCGGCGGCCCCCACAGGATCATCGAGCGCACCACGCCGGATTCCACCATCTGGCGCAGCGGCATGTCAGGCCCGACCAGCGCCGCCTGGCCGATGTACTCTTCCAGCGAGCGCGGTCGCATGCGGTAGGCCAATGGCGCATGGGAATTCGAGGCGGTATCGGCAAAGAGATCCATCGGCGAGTCAGGCTCCGGCAGGCGTGGGCGGGGAATGCGCTCATCATGGCCGATCACGCAAGCCTGTACAAATCAGCAGGGCTGGCGCGGCCTGCCAACGGCATCAGGCCATCCGTGACTTCTTCACGGACTGTCATGTTTTCCTGACAGCATGCCTCGCGCATTCAGGCAATCCCGCCCAACGTCTAACGGGCGCTCATGGGATGTGTCCTACACTTCAGGATGACGACATTGCTACATTCGGTAGCAATGCCCGAGGCGGCAGCGCTGTCTGCCAGCATCGGCCACCTGTTCCGTCAGGAGGAGGAAGTCATGCCCAATGTGACTCAGCTGCGCCAGGACCACGCCAACATGGCGCGTCTATTGCACGTGCTCTCGCATCGCCACAGGACACTGGTCAGTGGCGAACGCCCGGACTTTCGCATGATGCGGGAAGTGGTGGATTACATTCTCGATTACATGCAGGGCTTCATCATTCCGCTGGAGCGTCAATGCACGCAGATGTTGTGCGAGCGCTCCGAGGATGCCTCACCCCTGTGTCAGCGGCTCATCCAGCAGTATCACACTCTGCACGGCCGTCTCTCCAAGCTGTCCGACAATCTCGACAGCATCCTGATGGATCAGATCATACCGATGGATCAGTTCATCCATGATCTGCGCGACTATGTCGAAGCGCATCGTGACTACCTGCGTGCCGAGCGTACCGAGCTGTTTCCGCTGATGCGGGACAATCTCAGTGATGAGGAATGGCAGCAGCTGACCGACGCCATCCCGCATGCCCGTGCAGAGCTTGAGCGTCTGCAGGAAGCCTATCCGGAACTCTACGCCGAGCTGACCGAAAGTGAGGTCGTGACCGCCTGATCCCCTGCACATGAAGGCCCTGTCGTCTCGTGAAGGTGAGGTCGCGCTCCAGAGCACTGCGCCGGAGCGCGCCCCCGTCTGACAGAAAAAAACCGTCATTTCGCCCGCCACAACAGAAAGAACGCCAAGCCTCTGGCGGGCATTCCCGAAAGTCTCCTCCCGTCACATCCCCCACACTGAAGTCACTGAAACGCGTCCTTCGCAGGCCTCGGGCTGCGCGAAGGACACTGCCCATGCAGTGCTCAGTGATGTGCATCCTTGCCGATATCCACAAGGGGCAGATCGTCTGAGTGTCCAGATGACGGCCCTTCGGCCGGGGAGAGCGCCATGAGTGTCCAGACCCTTACCCGTCAGTGGGCCAGCGCCAGCGATGGCATGGCACTGGAAGACCCGCGACTGTTTCGTCAGCTTGCCTACGTGAACGGCTGCTGGGTGCATGGTGAGGCAGGCCGTGAGGAAGCGGTCTTCGACCCCGCCACCGGCGAGCGCCTCGGTCAGGTGCCGTGGCTCGAGTCCACGCAGATCGATGCTGCCATTGCCGCGGCCGATGAGGCCCAGCGGGAATGGCGCAAGCTGCGGGCGGACCAGCGCGGCGAGCTGCTGGATGCCTGGTATGACCTCATCCGCGCCCACAAGCAGGATCTCGCCATGCTGATGACCCGTGAGCAGGGCAAGTCGCTGGACGATGCCCGTGGCGAGGTGGAATACGGCGCAAGCTTCGTTCACTGGTTCGCCGAGGAGGGCAGCCGTGCCTTCGGCGAGACCATCCCCAGTCATATCCCGAATGCCGCGTTGGGCACCGTGCGTGAACCCATCGGCGTGGCCGCGCTGATCACGCCGTGGAACTTCCCGCTGGCGATGATCACCCGCAAGGCCGCGGCTGCATTGGCCGCTGGCTGCACCGTGCTGGTCAAGCCCGCCGGCGAGACCCCGTTCTCGGCGCTGGCGCTGGCCGAGCTTGCCGAGCGCGCCGGGATTCCCGCCGGTGTCTTCAGTGTCATCACCGGCGAGGCCGCGGAAGTCTCGAAGCAGCTGTGTGATGACCCGCGTGTCGCCGGGCTCTCGTTCACCGGTTCCACCCGGGTGGGGCGTCTGCTGCTTTCCCAGTGCGCCGACAGCGTCAAGCGCGTCTCGCTGGAGCTGGGCGGCAATGCGCCCTTCATCGTCGGGCCGGACATGGACCCCGAGGAGGCGGCGCGTGCCGCCGTCGATGCCAAGTTCCAGACCTCCGGCCAGGACTGTCTCGCCGCCAATCGCATCCTGGTGCACGACAGCCTGTATGAGGATTTCCTGAGCCACTTCGTGCGTCTCATGAAGCAGCTCAAGGTCGGCAATGGACTGGTCTCGGGTATCGACATGGGGCCGCTGATCCACCGTGACGCCGTGGCCAAGGCGCAGACCATCGTCGATGACGCCGTCGAGCAGGGCGCGCGGCTGATCCACGGCGATCAGAGCATGGCCCCCGGCCCCAACTTCTTCATGCCGGTGCTGCTGGCGGATGTCACGCCGAACATGCGCGCCTGGCGCGAGGAGACCTTCTCGCCGGTGGCCGGCGTGACGGCCTGGCACGATGAGGAAGAGGTGATCGCGATGGCCAACGACACCGAATACGGCCTGGCTGCCTACGTCTACACCCACGACATTCGCCGCGTCTGGCAGCTGATGCGCGGCCTGCGCTTCGGCATGGTCTCGGTCAACTCGGTGAAGATGACCGGTGCGCCGATTCCCTTCGGCGGCGTCAAGCAATCCGGTCTCGGGCGCGAAGGGGGTCGCCAGGGGCTGGAGGAATATCTGGATATCAAGTACTACTGCCTGGGTGGGATGGAAAGCGCCTCCGGGAGTTGAGACGGACATCATTCATTGTCACGGGCGGTCAGGGCTACGGCGCGATCGCCCCTTGTGGACCATTCGGAGAGTCACATGAGCACCGATAACACCCAACGCCAGTCTGTCGGCTTCGATGACAGCATCAGCACCGACGAGCTGATTCGCCGTGACCGCAAGGTCACCTTCCATGCCTCCACCCACCTGCGTGATTTCGCCCAGGGCGATCTGCCGGGCCGCGTGATCACCGGCGGCGAAGGCATCCGCATCCGTGAGCGCGACGGGCGCGAGCTGATCGACGGCTTCGCCGGCCTTTACTGCGTCAACATCGGTTACGGGCGCACGGAAGTCGCCGATGCCATTCACGAGCAGGCCCTCAAGCTCAGCTATTACCACACCTATGTCGGCCACTCGAACGAGCCGCAGATCGCGCTGTCCGAGAAGATTCTCGAACTGGCCGGGCCTGACATGTCCAAGGTCTATTACGGCATGTCCGGCAGTGATGCCAACGAGACCCAGCTCAAGCTGGTGCGTTACTACCACAACGTGATCGGCAAGCCGGAGAAGAAGAAGGTCATCTCGCGCTGGCGCGGCTATCACGGCTCCGGCATCGCCTCAGGCTCGCTGACCGGCCTGGCGGCCTTCCATGATCACTTCGATCTGCCGATCGCCGGCATCCTGCATACCGAAGCGCCGGACTACTACCGTCGCCCCGCGGAATGCGCCGAGATGAGCGAGCGTGAATTCTCCGCCTGGTGTGCCGACAAGCTCGAGGCGATGATCCAGGCCGAAGGGCCGGAGACCATCGGCGCCTTCATCGGCGAACCGGTGCTGGGCACCGGTGGCATCGTGCCGCCGCCGGAGGGCTACTGGGAGGCCATCCAGGCCGTGCTCAAGCGTCACGACATCCTGTTGATCTGTGACGAGGTGGTGTGCGGCTTCGGGCGCATCGGCAGCCAGTTCGGCTATCAGCACTTCGGCATCAAGCCGGACCTGGTCACCATCGCCAAGGGCTTGACCAGCGCCTATCAGCCGCTGTCCGGGGTCATCGTCGGCGACCGCGTGTGGAAGGTGCTGGAGCAGGGCACCGGGGAATTCGGCCCCATCGGCCACGGCTGGACCTACTCCGGCCACGCGCTGGGCGCAGCCGCCGGTGTCGCCAACCTGGAGATCATTCGTCGTGAGGGCCTGGTGGACAACGCCCGCGATACCGGCGCCTATCTGCAGAAAGCCATGAAGGCAGCCTTCGCCGATCACCCCATCGTCGGCGACGTGCGTGGCATCGGCCTGCTGGCGGCGCTGGAGTTCTCACCGCAGCCGTCAGAGCGCAAGGCGTTCGATTCCGCACTCAAGGTCGGCCCGCGCATCTCGGCGGCGGCACTCGAGGAAGGGCTGATCGCCCGTGGCATGCCCCAGGGCGACATCCTCGGCTTCGCACCGCCGCTGGTGATCACCCCCGAGGAGATCGATGACATCATCGCCCGCGCGCGTCGCGCCGTGGACAAGGTGCATCAGGAGCTTCTCGACAACGGTGATCTGGCCTCTGGTGACCCCGCTTCTGGTGACCCCGCTTCTGGTGACAAGTAGGCCATGGCATTGACCCTGCCCCCGCTCAAGCATCCACGGGAAACGCCGCTGGCGCTGGCTGATATCCATGCCGCGCGCCAGCGGCTGTTTCATTCATCGACGGCCACCGGTGTCGAGCGTACGGCGCTGGTGCCATCCCCGGCGCTGTCGCGACGCTTCGATGCCGAGATCCTGCTCAAGCTGGAAACCCGTCAGCCCACCGGCGCCTTCAAGCTGCGTGGTGCCAGCAACCTGCTGGCGGCCGTGGCCGAGCAGACGTCGGGGGATGCCGTGACGCGCCTGGCGCGCGGCGTGACCACTGCCTCCACCGGCAATCACGGTCGGGCGCTGGCCTATGCCGCGATGCGCCGTGGCTTGAAGGCCATCATCTGTCTCTCCGAGCAGGTACCCGCCAACAAGGTACGGGCCATCGAGGCGCTGGGCGAACTGGGCGGTGCCTCCGGCGGCAGCGTCGAGGTACGCCGTGTCGGCCGCAGTCAGGACGAGGCCTTCCGGGAAGTCCATCGGCTGGTCGAGGAGGAGGGCATGCTGGCGGTGCCGCCCTTCGATGACCCGCTCATCGCGGCCGGTCAGGGCACCATCGGGCTGGAGCTGCTGGAGGATTGCCCGTCGCTTGATCACGTGCTGATCGGGCTCTCCGGCGGTGGACTGCTCGGGGGTCTCGGGGCGGCGCTCAAGGCGATTCGCCCCGAGACCCAGGTGCATGGCGTCAGCCTCACCGAGGGCGCCGCCATGTGGCACAGCCTGCAGGCGGGCGTTCCGGTGGAGGTGGAGGAGGTCGCAAGCCTCGCCGATTCACTGGGCGGCGGCATTGGCCTGGACAACCACACCACGCTGCCGCTGGTGCATCGCGTGATGGATCACCACCATCAGGTCAGCGAGCGCGCCATCGCCCGCGCCATGCTGATGCTGCTGGAGGAAGAGAAGCTTCTGGTGGAGGGCGCTGCGGTGGTCGGGCTTGCCGCGCTCGAGGCCTCGCGGCGAGGCGAGACCGACCCTGCGCTCGCGGAGTCGATCCGTGGCCAGCGCGTCGCGCTGATCATCAGCGGCAACGGCGTCAGCCTGGAAACGCTCGATCAGGCCAGAGCGCTGCTGGCAGACGCTCAGGGGCAAGGCCAGAACGCCTGAAGACACCAGAACGCCTGAAGCACCAGAACGCCTGAAGACACCAGAACGCCTGAAGACAACAGAGCGCTCGATGACACCCGAACCCCCGGAGGAGGACGCATGACGGAACCGACTCAGGACAGCATGCAAAGTTATTCACGCGAACAGATCGCCGAGGTCGTGGGGCTGGATACCACGGCACTCAAGGCCATTCGTGATGCCTTCATCGCGTTGGGGCAGGGCAAGGTGGTGCAGCCGCCGATCCTGTCGATGGCCATCGAGGAGGCCAACGGCGAAGTGGACGTCAAGACGGCCCACATCCAGGGGCTCAAGCACTTCGCGATCAAGATCAGCCCCGGCTTCTTCAACAATCCCGCCCGCGGCCTGCCGAGTCTCAATGGCCTGATGGTGGTGTTCTCCGCCGAGACGGGCCTTGCCGAGGCGCTGCTCAATGATGGCGGCTATCTGACGGCGGTGAGAACCGCGCTGGCCGGTGCCGTGGCCGCCGATGCCCTGTCTCGCCCGGACAGCAAGCGGATCGCGCTGATCGGGGCCGGTGAGCAGGCCGGCCTGCAGCTGGAGGCCTTGCGGCTGGTGCGCGACATCGAGAGTGTCGATGTCTGGGCGCGGGACAAGCAGCGTGCCGAGACCTTCGCGCGGGAGACGGAGGAGCGCCTGGGGCTGACGGTGCGCAGTCATGACAGCCTGCATGCGGTCTGCCAGAACGCCGATATCATCGTCACCGCCACCCCCTCGCGAACGCCGCTGCTGGACTACTCGATGCTGCCGGAGGGCGTGCATGTCACCGCGATGGGCTCCGACAGCCCCGAGAAGCGTGAGCTGGAAGCCGATGTGCTCCTCGAGTGCGATCATTTCGTGTGTGATACCCGCGCCCAGTCCGAGACCAACGGCGAGCTGAAAGGGCTGGAGGCCGAGCAGGCCAGATCGCGTGACGTGCATGAGCTGGGCCGTCTGCTGGCCGAGGGGCGTGATCTGCGTTCAGGCGGGTCGGCCCCGGATACCTGCATCACGGTGGCGGATCTCACCGGTACCGGCGTGCAGGATACGGCCATCGCCAGCCTGGCGCTCTCGCGGCTCGTCCGGCGTTAGTACGGGAAGTGTCGGTACGGAAAACGTCGGTACTGGCAGCGTCAGCGCTGGAGCGCCTGAATGGTGCGGCGGACTTGCCCGCAGCGTCGCCGCATGCGAGGGTCACGCAGGTGACGGCAGGAAGCCGTTGACGCCCCTTGCCACTCGGAGCCTGTCGTGACTCGTACCTCGTCCTCATCTGCCGCCCGGCCGCGTGCCCTGAGCGCTGCGCCCGATGTCGAGATCTGCCGCACACCGCTGGCGGATCTCTGCGCCGACTGTGACGCCGTGACCCTGCTGCCGCCGCTCTCGCCGCCGGAGGAGGGCCATGTGCGCCACCACTGTGCGCTGGATGCCCCGCTGGCGGTGTTCGATCTCGACGATACGCTGCTCGACGGCGACTGCACCGGCATGTGGATGCGCTGGATGGTCGCCTGTGGCTGGATCAAGGATGTCGATGCCTTCATGGCCATCGGCGAGCGCCATCAGGTGCAATACCATGCCGGCACTCTGGACATCCACGAGCACACCGGCCATCTGCTCAGCCCGCTCGTCGGGCGGCATCGTGATGAGGTGCGTCGCGAAGTCGATGATTTCGTGGAAGAAATGGTCATGCCGCGACTGCTGGAAGGTGGCATCGCGCGGCTGGCCGAGCACGGTGAGGCCGGCCATCGCACCCTGATCATCTCCGCCTCCATGCATCATCTGGTCGGGCCCATCGCCAGTCGTCTGACCGCCGATGGGGCGCTGGCCACCCATCCGGCCTTTGATGAGCAGGGCTGCTTCACCGGAGCCACCAGCGGTATCGTCACCTTCCGCGAAGGCAAGCTGGCGGCACTCGATGACTGGCTTGCGGGTGCCGAGCGTATCCATCGCACGCCGCAATCCCTGTGGGGCTATTCCGATTCCCACAATGACCTGCCCCTGCTGGAGCGGGTCGATTTCCCCCACGCCACCCAACCGGACGCACCGCTGCGCCAGCTGGCCGAAGCGCGCGGCTGGCCAGTGGTTGACTGGCGCCTGTCGCGCCTGTCGGACTGACGTCATGAACCCGCTGGCCGGGCGAGAGGCCGCCGCCCGCGCCTCGCGGCAGGCGCGGGGCGTGGCGATGACGGCCTGCGGGGTACTGTTGATCTCGCCGGACGCGCTGCTGCTGCGACTCGCCGATGTCGCCGATGGCCCGCTGGTGTTCTGGCGCGGTCTGCTGACGGCCATCGGCTTTGCACTGCTCCTGCTGGCCCTCCAGCGCGGCACTCCCGCACAGCGCATCACCAGCGCCCTGGCGCGCATGCGTGGCTGCGGACGTACCGGCGTATGGGTCGCGCTGCTGTTCACCGGCTCCACCCTGGGTTTCGTGCTCGCCAACCAATACACCCGCGCCGGCAACGTGCTGATCATCCTCGCCGCCAGTCCGCTGTTCGCGGCGCTGATGTCGCGCCTGTGGCTGGGCGAGCGTCAGCCACGCCATGTGTGGGGCGCGATTCTGGCCTCGCTGGCGGGCATCACGCTGCTGGTGCTCGACGAGGCCGGCAGCGGCACGCTCACCGGCAACCTGCTGGCGCTGGGCTGCAGCCTGTCGCTGGCCGGCAACTTCACGCTGTGTCGCACGCGCCCGGGGCATGACATGAGCCCGATGCTGACACTGTCCGGGCTGGTCACCGCGCTGTGCGGCCTGCTGGCGTGCCTGTGGAGCATGACGCAGGGCGGCGGTGACGTGCTGACGCAGCTGTGGCCTTCGCACGGTGCCGATTTCGCCCAGCGCGCCGGCTGGCTGGTGCTGCTGTGTCTGGTGCTTTCGCCGCTGGGCTTCACGCTGATCCAGCGTGGCCCGATCTATCTGCCTTCCGCGGAAGTGGCGCTGCTGATGTTGCTGGAAAGCGTGTTCGGCATCCTGTGGGTGTGGTGGGTGCTGGAAGAATCGCTCACCCCGCGTGGCTGGGCGGGCGGTGCACTGGTACTGGGCGCGATGCTCATCAAGAGTCTGATCGACCGCCGTCACCGTCAATCGGTGACGGCGAGCGCGCGTTCTGCGGATGCGTCCACCGGTCGCAGCTGATACAATCCCGCCCATCCCCGAGTTTATTCACTGTCAAATGACAGCCCTCTGGACGCCTCACGGCGACCGGAGCGAATAGCTCATGGCGCGAAGAAAGCCACAGGGCGACCGGAAACGACAGCGGCATCACGACGCAAGCCAGGCGCGAGCGGCACTGCCCCTGACGGCAGCGATGAAGATTGCCACAACCGGACGCCAGACTGACTCGACAGCGCCAGGATTCAGCACGCACACCACCTTCCCCAACCTGTTGCGGACGACTCGATGACAAGCAGCCTCAAACAGCAGTGGCTTTCCAACCTCCGGCCCGACATCCTGTCCGGCTTGGTGGTGGCATTGGCCCTGATCCCCGAAGCCATCGCCTTCTCCATCATTGCCGGTGTCGACCCCAAGGTCGGCCTGTATGCCTCCTTCTCCATCGCCGTGGTGACCGCCATCGCCGGTGGCCGTCCGGGCATGATTTCCGCCGCCACCGGTGCCATGGCACTGCTGATGGTCGACCTGGTCAAGGACCACGGCCTGGAGTACCTGCTGGCCGCCACCGTGATGACCGGCGTGATCCAGGTCATCTTCGGCTACTTCAAGCTCGGCTCCCTGATGCGCTTCGTCTCGCGCTCGGTGGTCACCGGCTTCGTCAATGCACTGGCGATCCTGATCTTCATGGCCCAGCTGCCGGAGCTGACCAACGTCACCTGGCACGTCTATGCCATGACGGCCGCGGGCCTGGGCATCATCTATCTGCTGCCGCTGGTGCCGAAGATCGGCAAGCTGCTGCCGTCGCCGCTGGTCTGCATCATCGTGCTGACCCTCTTCGCGATGGCCGTCGGTCTGGATATCCGTACCGTCGGTGACATGGGCGAGCTGCCGGACAGCCTGCCGGTGTTCCTGATTCCGGACATCCCCTTCAATCTGGACACCCTGTGGATCATCCTGCCGTACTCGCTGCCGCTGGCGGTCGTGGGCCTGCTGGAATCCCTGATGACGGCCACGCTGGTCGATGATCTGACCGATACGCCGTCCGACAAGAACCGTGAGTGCAAGGGCCAGGGCGCGGCCAACGTCGTCACCGGCTTCCTCGGCGGCATGGCGGGTTGCGCGATGATCGGTCAGACGATGATCAACGTGAAGTCCGGCGGTCGTACGCGTCTCTCCACCATGGTGGCGGGTGTCGTGCTGCTGATCCTGGTCGTGTTCCTCGGCCCGTGGGTCTCGCAGATTCCCATGGCCGCACTGGTCGCGGTGATGATCATGGTCTCCATCGGTACTTTCTCCTGGCAGTCGATCCGTGACCTCAAGAGCCACCCGATGTCCACCAACATCGTCATGCTGGGGACCGTGGCCGTGGTGGTCGCGACCCACAACCTGGCGATCGGCGTGCTGGTCGGCGTGCTGCTCTCGGCGCTGTTCTTCGCCAACAAGATCGGCCAGGTGCTGCATATCGGCAGCGACATGAATGCCGATGGTCGTACCCGCGAATACCGCGTGGTCGGTCAGGTGTTCTTCGCCTCCAGCGAGCAGTTCCAGGCCGGTTTCGACCTCAAGGAGACCGTCGAGCGTGTCGTGATCGACGTCAGCCGAGCGCACTTCTGGGACATCACCGCCATCGGCGCGCTGGATACCGTGGTGGTCAAGTTCCGTCGTGAGGGGACCGAGGTCGAGGTACGTGGCCTCAACGAGGCCAGCGCCACGCTGGTGGATCGCTTCGCGGTGCATGACAAGCCGGACGCGGTCGAGAAATTGATGGGTCACTGATCACGCACGATTGACCCCGCGCGATCGAGGCACTTCGCTTGATCGCGCCGCGTGACAAGGTCAGACGGCGGGCAGTCCTTCACGGGCTGCCCGCCGTTTGCGTTCATGGGGTCGGAAAGTGGTAATCTCGAAACAGGCCGCGCCGGCATCGCGGGGGGAATGTCACTCCTCCTTCTGCGTCGCCCCGGTCGGCACGCCATCTCCGTTGTCAGTACTTTTTGTTGTCAGCACAAGGAAGCCCGCCATGAGCCAATCCTCTGCCAGTGCCGCGACAGGCCATGACAAGGTCACCGCCTGCATTGACGGCTCCGCCTTCGCCGCCCCCGTGTGTGACGCCGCCGTCTGGGCCAGCCAGCGCCTGTCGGCACCTCTCAGCATCCTGCATGTGATCGACCGCAATGAAAGCGCCGAACCCGCCAATGGCGATCTCTCCGGCAGCATCGGTCTCGGTGCCCGGGAGCACCTGCTGGAGGAGCTCGCCACCCTCGATGAGCAGCGTGGGCGCATCGCCCAGGAGCAGGGCCGCCTGATGCTGGAAGCCGCCTGTGAGCGCGCCACCCAGGCCGGTATCACCGAACCACGCCCGCGCCAGCGCAATGGTGAGCTGGTCGAGACTCTGGCCGAGCTTGAGGACGAGATTCGCCTGCTGGTGATCGGCAAGCGCGGGGAAGGGGCGGAGCAGGCCAGTGAGCATCTCGGCTCCAATCTGGAGCGCGTGATCCGCAGCCTGCATCGTCCCGTGCTGGTAGTGCCGGGCGAGTTTCAGACGCCGACACGCGTGTTGATCGCCTTCGATGGCAGCGCCACCATCAAGCGTGCCATCGAGGTGCTGGCGGCCAGCCCCTTGCTGCAGGGCGCCGAGCTGCATCTGGTGATGGTCGGCGCGGACTCGGTGGAGCATCAGGCTCCGCTTGAGACCGCGCGTGACACCCTCCAGTCAGCGGGCTTCAACGTGCAGGCCAGCCTCAAGGCCGGTGAAGTGGAAGCCTGCCTGCGCGAATACGCCAAGGAGCACGCCATCGACATGCTGGTGATGGGCGCCTACGGCCACTCGCGCATCCGTCAGTTGCTGGTCGGCAGTACCACCACCGAGATGATCCGTAATGCCACGGTGCCGCTGCTGATCCTGCGCTAGCACGTTCAGCACACGCCCTGCCGGGCAATGAGAACGCCGCGCCTTCCCGTGTCATGTCGGGATGGTGCGGCGTCATCATTTCCGCCCCTTGGGCAGTGGCCTCAGATACGCAAGGCAGAAACTCTCACGACGACTGGAAAATACCCCGCAGGTCGCGTTGCGCCGCTCGCCGGAATCTGGAACGCTGATGGCCGCTTATCCTCATTGCGCGCCATGCCGCTGAGGGGCTTTCCCTTACGCTGGTGCGTCTTTCACCACTCCAAGAAGAACGGCACAAGGACACTCTCCATGAGCGATATCCAACGTCACGACACCAAGGCACGCATGAGCCGCGCCGTCATCCATAACAACACCATCTACCTGTGTGGTCAGGTCGCCGGGCCGGAACAACGCTTCAGTGATATCACGGACCAGGCCAACAGCATGCTCGCGCGTGTCGATGCGCTGCTGGAAGAAGTCGGCACCGACCGCGAGCACCTGCTCTCCGCCACCGTCTATCTCAAGACAATGGACGACTTCAAGACCTTCAACGACATCTGGGACACCTGGGTGCCACAAGGCCACGCCCCCGCCCGCGCCTGTGTACAAGCCGCCATGGCCAGCCCGGAATTGCTGTGTGAAATTACCGTGGTCGCTGCCGTTAAGTAACTCGCAGTATGGTTTTTCTAAGCCCGCCAGAGATTTCTCTGGCGGGTTTTTTTATAGTTTATTGTGTTTTCAGTTTTTAATGGGAGGTACGTATGGAATTTTTTTCTCGTTTATCCAGAAACCGACATTTTACTAAATTAAGTAGTATGACTTTCAGGTCACTAGAGTTTTTTGCTGGAGCGTTTTTTGGTTTTGTAATAGTTGTTTATCTAATTGGTATGTTTGTAGTGCCTTGGATTAAAGGAGGTTTAAGTTGGGACTATCTTCAGAGTGTTTGGTATAGATGGCAGGGGCTAAATGTAGGTGTTCTAGCTTTTCTATCAAGTATTATTATTTACATCTCTGCTAAGTATAGTGCTGAAGCTCAAAGGAAACGAGAGTTTGAAGCTTCTAAGGCATTTTTAAGTGAAGCTCTAAGTGAGCTTGTCAGTTTCTATAAACAGAGTGCACTCCAATATAAAAATGTGTGGGATGGCAATCATAGACTAATTGATATTGAATATCCCAATAAATATAGAGGTGTTTTTAAAGATTGCATAAGACATTCAGATCCACAAGTAAGTAAGTTTTTATGCAGTTATTTGGTTGATCTGCAAGTACATAATGCTAGGCTATCTGATGCAAGAGAGTATGCAAGAGCTAATTCTGAGTATAGTTCAGACATGTTGGCATCTAATTTTTTGTTGCTTGGAAAATTATATTCTGCTAATGATAGATTATTCGATGTTGCTAGAAATGAAGATTATGATTTATTTAGTTCCCTTACTCTGCAAGAGTATATGAGGTCCTATAGATTGCTGAGTATCGATTACAATAGAGTTGTAACTGGTGGTAATAGTCTCGAAGTATACGTGAAGAGGAGCCTATAACAGATTTAAGTTTGATTTAAAACTAACATGAATTGTTTTGATTTTTATCCTTAGCTAGCACTAGGAAGTAGCATGTCGGACTATGTGTCTTCAAGATATATACATTCTAGTTGGGATATTCAGCAAGCGCTTTCAGCATTGACTTTTTTGATGGATGAATATGAGCCAAATGAAGTATGCAGCAGATTAAATATCAGAAAACTTAAATGCTTTGAGAATACATTAATAATTTCACTGTGCAGGCCTTTTAAAACAGGAAGAGGGCGAGCGTCACTTGAGTTAGAAAAGTAGGTGTTACTCTCTCTGATGATGAGGTTTCCTTAATTGAAAGGGTGATGTGGTTAAGAGATAAAATAATAGCTCACTCAGGCGAATAAGCAATGGAGTATAGAGTTACTTCTTTTCAAGTATTCGAAGATAGTCCTATTAAATTTGTTTCTGAAGATTTCCCCGGATATCTTTATTTTGGTCAAGATGATCATAATAAAATGGACTTTCTTCTCAGAAGAGCAAGGTTATCTGTAGTGGAGCATAAGTTTAAATGCGCACAGAATTCGTATGAAATATTCGATATTGTAATGAAGAGGATTAAATAATTCATTTTAGTTTTATTGTTGTAGTTTACAGCATCAGTTTCAATAGTTTAATTTAATGATCGACTCATACCTCACCCATTCCCGATAAAACTCGTCCAATCGTTCTGTCTCGCTGAGGTGTGATGCCTCGGCGAGGCGTTCGCGTGCGTCTAGGGGCAGCATGGCGATGCGGGCGTCGAGGTCGTGGGCATGGCGGGGGTTGCGGTATTCGAGGTCCAGCCCGAGCGGGGCGGTGGCGAGGCCAACGAGGACATGGCCGTGGCGGTGGGCGATGGAGACGTGAAAGCCTGATGGCAGTGCAGGGTGATGGGGCGCCTGGCCACGTGGTGACCAGTCAGCCAGTGGCAGCACAATGCCTTGAGCAGCGGCGAGTTCACCGAGCAGCACGCGGGCGAGGTGGGATTCGGCTTCACGTTGCTGGCGACGGCGGGCCTTGGCAGATGACACGGGGGTGTCCGCGTTATCCACATCCGCATGGCGTGAGCGCAGCGAGTGGCGGCGGGGAGCCTCAGCCGAGGAGCTGGCAGAGGGAGCAGCCGAATCAGCACAAGACGTAGGCAGCACACAGGCCTCGGCCAGCCACAGGCGGGCTGGCCGAGAGGTGGCGTCAGAGCTGTCATTCGGCAAGTCGCGCACAGCGCTGCCAGTCGCGGACGCCAGGGCGGCGGCGAGGGCATGGGGATCATGCGAGATCAGCGGTTCGCCGTTGGACAAGTCGGCGCTCGGCGAACCGGTGCTCAGTGAACCAGTGCTCAGCGAACCTGTGCTCAGTGAACCAGTGCTCAGCGAACCTGTGCTCAGTGAACCAGTGCTCAGTGAAGCGGAGCCATGCGATACCGCATGCCCCAGCACCACGCAGCGGTAGGCGGGGTGATCGGTCGGGCGCGCCGCAGGAGTATCCGCCGCGCGCGCCGAGCTGCCTTCGACCGGCTCGCCTGTCTCACTCACATCCTTGCCTTCCCTGGCCGTCATGATGGCGAATCAGTTCTTCGGATGCAGGATCACCAGATCCCCGCGCAACGCGACGCCCGCGACGACATTGCCCGCGTGGCACTCGTACTTCTCGCTGCTGGAGTAGGGCACGTTGTCATAGTCGCTGCGAATGTTGATGACCGCATTGGCCCCGTATTCCCGCGCCTTTTCCTGCAACTCACGCAGCGCCGACAGGAACACCCAGCGGCAGGCCGCGGCATCGCTCTTGTTGGTCGCGTTGGTCTTCGGGTTCACACGTGCCCAGCCACGCTTCTCGATGCGCTCGTAGGGCTGCTTGTCACCGAAGAAGAAGGCCACATCCTTGCCCAGTCGCTGACTGGCCGCGGTGCTGGCCATCACCGGCATGATGGGCAGGAAGTGCTGCGTATCCCGCGCCTGTGCCGGCGCGGAGGCCAGCAGCCCGGCCGCGCCGAGCACCAGGGCGGACACCAGCACGCGTCCCCGCGACAGGCGGCCGGCCGGCGCCGTGCTGGCGTGGGCCATGGGGTGTGACGAGGAAACGAACGACTGAGCAACGGATGACGCCATCTGACACCTCTCCTGACAGGGTTTGACTGGCTCGACGCCAGGGAATATCGCCTTCATCCAGCCAACGGCGTGAGCCAATCACACCATAGACCATGCAGCGGGCGCGTATCTTGCGCCAGTTGTGACCCGCTGCAAAGTCGTCTGGTGGCGACAGTCACGCACCCAATGACCCCGAGGGCCGTGCGGGCGTCGTCAGCCCTGCCAGCGACGCAGAATCAGCGAGGTATTGATGCCGCCGAAGGCGAAGTTGTTGCTCATCACCGTATCCGTCTCGATCTCGCGGCCGCCGTCACGCAGGTAGTCCAACGTCGCGCAGCGCGGGTCGATGTCCTTGAGGTTGGCGGTGCCGTGGAACCAGCCTTCGCGCATCATCTCGATGGCGATCCAGGCTTCCAGCGCACCGCAGGCCCCCAGGGTATGGCCGGTGTAGCTCTTGAAGGCACTGATGGGCGTGCGTTCCCCGAACACGGCATGGGTGGCGTGACTCTCGGCGATGTCGCCGCGCTCGGTGGCGGTGCCATGCGCGCTGACATAGCCGATCTCGCTGGCCGAGAGGCCGGCATCGTCAAGGGCCATGCGCATCGCGGCCTCCATCATGTCGGCGTCCGGCTGGGTGACGTGGCGGCCATCGGAGTTGGTGCCGAAGCCGAGAATCTCGGCGTGGATGGTCGCGCCACGCGCCAGGGCGTGGTCCAGCTCCTCGAGGATCAGCGTGCCGGCGCCTTCGCCGATCACCAGCCCATCACGCTCGGCATCGAAGGGCCGCGGCGAGCGGTCCGGGCGGTCATTGCAGGTGCTGGTGGCGAACAGGGTGTCGAACACCGCGGCATCGGCGGCGGACAGCTCCTCGCAGCCCCCGGCGACCATCGCTATCTGGCGGCCGAAGCGAATCGCCTCATAGGCATAGCCGATGCCCTGGCTGCCGGAGGTGCAGGCGCTGGAGGTGGTGTGAATCCGCCCCTTGATGCCGAGAAAGACCCCGATGTTCACCGGGGCGGTATGCGCCATCATGCGGATGTAGGAGTTGGCGTTGAGGCCATCGGTGGAGTGGTTGATCAGCATGTTGCCGAAGTCCGCCACCGCGTCCGGCTCACCGGCGGACGCGCCGTAGGCGATGCCCATCTGGCCGCTCTCCTTGAGCGGACTGTCACTCAGTCCCGCGGCTTCAAGCGCCAGCTCGCTGGAGCGGGTCGCCAGCTGGGCCACGCGCCCCATGCTGCGCAGCGCGCGGCGGTTGTAGTGCTTGGGCAGCGCGAAATCGCTGACCGGCGCGCCGAGACGCGTGTTGAGACCCTCGTACTTGTCCCAATCCTCGATATAGCGGATGCCGGTGCGGCCCGCGGCCAGATTGGCGCGCAGGGTCGGCCAGTCATTGCCGATGGGCGAGAAACCATGCATGCCGGTGACGACGACGCGATGGCCGCGCAGCGGGGAAGAGGAGGCTGTCATCAGAACATCCCTCCGTTCACCGCGATGGTCTGGCGGGTGATGTAGCCGGCATCCTTCGAGCACAGGAAGGCCACGGTGGCGGCGACTTCCTCGGCCTCGCCCGCGCGGCGCATGGGAATCATCTTCAGCGCCTCGTCCATCTCGACCCCTTCGGTCATCTCGGTGGCGATGACCCCCGGCGCGACGGCATTCACGGTGATGCGGCGCTTGGCCAGTTCCACCGCCAGCGCCTTGACCGCGCCGATCAGCCCCGCCTTGGCGGCGGAATAGTTGACCTGACCGCGATTGCCCATCATGCCGGACACCGAGGACATCACGATGATGCGCCCCGGCTTGCGGCGACGCACCATCGGCATCGCCAGCGGCTTGACCACGTTGTAGAAGCCATCGAGGTTGGTGCGGATCACGCTGTCCCAGTCCTCATCGGTGAGCGCCGGGAAGGCGTTGTCGGCGTGGATGCCGGCATTGCAGATGACGCCGTAGTAGCAGCCGTGGGCCTCGACATCGGCCTCCAGCGCGCTGCGTGCGGCCTCGCGGTCGGCGACATCGAAGCTCAGGATGCGCGATTCACCGCCCAGGGCGCTGATCTCACGCGCGACCTCCTCGGCGGCATCACGGCGCGAGCGGCAATGCAGCACCAGATTGTAGCCTTCGCGGGCCAGACGCAGCGCGATGGCGCGGCCGATGCCACGGCTGGAGCCGGTGACCAGAATCCACTCGCGCGTCTCATTGGCAGCGGCGGCACCCTGGTTGTCAGCAGGGGAAGTTCGAGTAGCGGGAGGTGTGACAGACATCAGACATTACCTTGCGGTGCGGCACCGGCAGCATCCTGCTGACCGGGTGAGTGTTCTGGTGAGCGCCCCTGTGGGCCTGCTTCAGGGCTTCCTTCCTCCGACACGGCAGACGCCACGGCCTGGGCGGGCGGCTCGAAGACGTTCACGCCGGCACGGGCGACCTGCGTGCCGTGCTCGTCGCTGAGGGTGGCCTTGAAGGCGCCCAGGCCGTTGTCGGCGCGATAGTCGAGCTGCACGTCTATCTGCCAGCGTTGCCCGCAGGCGAAGGCGGGCAGTTCGCTCTCATAGCGGCGGCTGCCGAGCAGAAACCCGACACGGGGTGACTGGCCTGTGCGCGCGGCCTGCAGGCCCGACCAGGCGGCGATGGCCTGGGCCATCCACTCGAGCCCGACCCAGGCGGGAATCACGGCCTGGCCAGCGCCGTCCAGCTCCGCGAACAGATCCTCGGGCGAGGGGCGCACGCTCGCGCTGAGCGAGTGCTCGTCACAGGCCAGCACCTCATCCAGCAGGCACATGCCTGCCTCGTGTGGCACATAGGGGCCGATGGCGCAGGGCATGACGGGATAGCCCCCGTCACGGGAAGACGTGCCGTCGGGCAGCGGCGTGGCGGGGGTAGCGGTCGGGGTCAGCATGCAGAGGACTCCGGGTCGGTGGCGTGACGTTCCAGTATCAGCGAGATGTTGTTGCCGCCGAAGGCGAAGGCATTGCTCATCACTCTGAGCGGCGGGGTCTCGGGGCGGTCACGATAGACGATGTTGAGCGCGGGCAATGACGGGTCCAGTGCCTCACGCGGGGTGGCGTGCGGCGGCAGGCGACCATGTTCCAGCGTCAGCCAGCAGAAGGCGGCTTCCAGTGCCCCGCAGGCCCCCAGCGTATGGCCGGTGAGGGCCTTGGTGGAACTGACGGCGGGCGGACGGTTTGCGGCCTCGTCGCCATCGGGACCGAACAGGCGGCTGATGGCGAGGCTTTCCATGGCGTCATTGAGCGGCGTGGCCGTGCCGTGCAGGTTGATGTAGTCGATCTCGCCGGGGGCGCGGCCGGCGCTGGCGAGCGCGCCACGCATCGCGGCCTCGGCACCGCTGCCATCCGGGCAGGGCGCGGAGATGTGATGGGCATCGCTGGATTCGCCGACGCCGGTCAGCTGCACGCCACCGTGCTCCGGCGTGACCACGAACAGCACCGCGGCCTCGCCCAGATTGATGCCGTCGCGCGCGGCGCCCAGCGGCTGGCTTTGCTGGCGGCTGACGGCCTCCAGACTCATGAAGCCCTTCACCGTCATGTGGCACAGGCTGTCGGCCCCACCGGCGATCACCGCATCACACTGCCCGGAGGCCAGCAGACGCCGTGCGCTGGCCAGGGCCTTGGCGCTGGAGGTGCAGGCGGTGGAGAGGGTGTAGACCGGCCCGCGCGCGCCGCTCAACCAGGCCACGCACTCGGCGGGCGCGCCCAGTTCCTGACGGCGGTATTCAAAGCTCTCCGGCCAGCTGTCGGCGCTCGGCGTGCCCTGGGCGACGGCGGCGCGCTGGGCGTCCATCGCGGCTTCCGTCTCACCGATACCGGAGGTACTGGTGCCCAGCACCACGCCGATGCGCTCCGGCGCGATGCCCTGGCGCTTGAGGGCCTCAAGCTCCGGTGTCAGCTGCTCAAGCGCGGTGGCCAGCAGTCGGTTGTTGCGTGAGCGCAGCGGGGCCGGCCAGTCGCTGTCATCCACCAGCCGCGCGGTGACACGGCCCAGTGACAGCGGCGTGCCGGGACTGAAGTCATCACTGACGCGCAGGCCGCGACTGGCGCTGAACAGCGCACTGCTGATCAGCCCGTGGTCGGCGCCCAGCGGACAGACGATACCGGGCCGAGACAGACGGCATGGGCTGCGAGGGGTGAGGCCATGGCGGGTATCAGGTGCCTCGGGTGTGACGGGTTCAGTCATGCGGGGAAGCTTCCGGTGAGTCGTCAGGGGCTGGGGGAAGACAGGGGATCTAGCATCATCTGCATCTCGGTGGCCGGGTCCCGCAGGATCACGCGGCCTTCGGCGTCGCGGGTCAGCTCGGCCATGCGCTCGCCATCGCGCAGGATGAGGCGCTGCGCGGCCTGGTGAGGCGTGTCCCACTCGCCGTGCTGCACCAGTTGCCAGGCGCTGCCGGCAAAGGCGTCATCGATCGCGGCCTGTGGCCAGTGGACCCAGGCGATGCGACGGGCCAGCCAGTCGGCGGTGAAGGGCAGCTTGTCGAGTACCTCGGGGCGGGCCTTCTCGAAGCGGCTGCCATCGGCGTCATGCACCAGTGTCAGCAGTCGCTGGCCCTGCACGCTGAGCAGCACCAGCCGCATGGCCTCGGGCGATTGGCGCAGCACGCCGATGAGGGGCGGCAGGTCGCGAGCCTCGTCCTCAGCGGCGTCTGCTGCCGCGCGATTCTCGCTGGCCTCACTCTTGTTACGCTCAACGCGCAGAATCAGACGTTGGGTGCTGCTCTCCTGCAGGCTCGTCAGGGCCGGCATCGGGCTCTCGGCGCTGAGCGGACCGGGCACGAGCAGGCTGCAGCCGCTCAACAGCAGGCTGGTCGCCAGCAGCAGCCCGACAGAACACTTTCTGAAAGAGCGCAGTCCGACGGATCGCCGCCCGACTGTACGCAGTCCGACAGAACACTTTCTGAAAGAGCGCAGTCCGACGGATCGCCGCCCGACTGTACGCAGTCCGACGGATCGCCGCCCGACTGAGATGGCATGAGGCGAGAGACGCATGGATATCATGACGATACTTTACCTTTTCTGGCGTCATTCTGCCGCGTGCCGGCCGTTGAGAGAGCGCTTGCGGCGGGCTCGCAGGTTTCCGGTTGCGTCGCCTGCGCTGCCGAGAGCGTGGCCAGTGCGGTCAGGCGACGACGACTGGCGCTGCCGAGAGCGTGGCCAGTGCGGTCAGGCGACGACGACTGGCGCTGACGAAGGGATTGGCCTCGTCCCAGGCGTAGCCGGCGAGGACCGAACTGATCATCTGGCGAATGCGGTCCGGCGAGCGAGGATGATAGATGATGTCGGTCAGGCGGCTGTCGTACCAGGCGGTGACGAACTCGCGGAACACCTCGATGCCACGCCGCAATGGCAGCTCGTATTCGCGGGCCCAGTCCGGGCGCTGCTCATCGCGGGTCGCGGTCAGTTCACGCGCGACCAGCGGTGCGGCACGCAGGGCGGATTCCAGTGCGATGGTCACGCCGGAGGAGAACACCGGGTCCAGAAACTCACCGGCATTGCCGAGCAGCGCATAGCCCGGGCCATGCAGGCGGCTGACATCGGCGCTGTAACCGCCCAGCGACTGCACGGCATTGGCGGGCGTGGCATCGCGCAGCAGCTCCGCCAGGCGCGGTTCTTCCATCACCCACTGCCACAGGCGTGTCTGCGCATCGTCCTCGGCGGCAGGCTCGATCAGCTCACGCGGGCCGACCACGCCCAGCGAGGCGCGGCCATTGGCGAAGGGAATCAGCCAGTACCAGACATCCGGATGCCCCGGGTGCGAGGCGATCAGGATAGTGTCGCGACGATAGCCCTCGGCGGGCGGCGCGAGGTCGGCGATGCCATCGTGGACATGGCCGAACAGCGCCATGCGCGGCTCCAGACGCGGATCACGCTCAAGCGATTCGAGCCGCGCCAGCACGCGCCCATAGCCGCTGGCATCCAGCACGAAGGCGGCCTGAAGCTCGCGGCCATCGGCCAACGTGAGACGCGGCCCCTGAGCCTGAGCATGGCCAGCGGGGTCACTCTGCGTGGGGCGAGCGGGAGTGAAACCCGTGACGGTGACGCCGAATTCGACCTCGGCCCCCGCCGCCCGTGCGCCTTCGATCAGACGCTGGTCAAAGTCGGCGCGCTCCACCTGCCAGGTGGTGCCGGGGCCGTCGCTGAACTTGTCGCGGAAGTCGATCACGCGATGCTCGCCGCGGCGGGTGAAGGCCGCACCGGTCTTGCGCTGATAGCCTCCGGCGGCGGCGGCCTCCATCAGGCCACAGGCCTCCAGATGCTGCATGCAGCGCGGCAGCAGGCTCTCGCCGATGGAGAAGCGCGGGAAGTGGCTGCGCTCCAGCACGCGTACCGCATGGCCGGCGCGCGCCAGCCAGGCCGCCGCCGCCGCCCCGGCAGGTCCGGCGCCGATGATGATGACTTCCTTGCGTGGTGGGTTGTTGCTGCGATCTGCCGATTCCATGGCATCGTCCCCTGTCGTTGTCGTTATGTGTTCATGACGGCATTCGTGTTCCCGCCTCCGTCTGGCCCGCGTGACGAGATCGCCTCAACTGCGGGCGAAGGGCACCAGGCACCAGGTGGCCGTCAGCCCCAGCAGGCAGGCCAGCCCCAGTGCGGCCAATGCCGGTGTCTGACTGAAACTCAACAATCCGAAGGCTAGCAGGCTGGAGGCACATGACAGCGAGATCGCCAGCAGACTGGCCTGCGAGGCGCGGCTGGCGGTGTCTCCGCTCCTGTCTTTTTCTGCGCTGCGCGCAGGATGCTCGGCACAGAAGATGCCGGCACTACTTTTTTCTGCGCTGCGCGCAGGATGCTCGGCACAGAAGATACCCGCATCCAGGCCAATCCCCAGTACCAGCAGCAGGCCCAGCAGGTGGAACAGGTTGAGGCCGACGCCCGCCAGCGTCAGGGCCGCCAGTGTCAGTACCAGTCCGCCCAGCGGCGGCAGCAGGGCGCGCCAGGTGCTGCGGCGATAGCGCAGCGCCAGCAGCAGGCTGATCACCACCACCGCAGCGCTGACCAGCCAGGCCATTTCGCTGCGAATGCTGCCGAGCGTCGTCGAAAGCCTGGCGACCTGATCGACGTACTCGAGGCCGTCATCGCCTGCCGCGAGGCGTGCCAGGGCGGCGCTACCCTCGGCCGTGACGTCACCAAAGCGCACGATGCCGATGGCGGCAGTGCGTGAGTCGAGCCACAGTCGCTGGCCCATCTCGCCGGCGGGCAGCGTGACCCAGTCGGCCGGACGCAACGGATGGGCGCTTTCGATGGCCTGCTCGGCACGTTTCACCAGCGCGGCGGGCAGGCCCGCCTGGCGAAGCACCTGGGGCAGCAGGGTGCGGGTGCGCTCACGCATGGCGCCGAGGTTGGCCTGCTGCTGGGCAAGCGTCGGCAGTTGCTGGGCGAGGCTCGCCCAGTGCCCCAGTTGCTGCTGGGCATTCAGCTGCTGGAAGGTGTCTTCCAGTGCCTGCAGGCGCGTGAGCAGCGCGGCGTCATCCTCGGCCTGCACGATCAGGTAGCGCAGGCCGTCCGGTTCGGCGAGCAGGCGCTGCACCTCGCGTTGCTCATCGATCAGTGACGCAGGCGAGGGGTTGAGCTGAGTGAGACGGTCATCGCTGCGCAGTCCGTAGAGGCTGGCCAGCGCGGCCAGCAGCAGCAGACCCAGCGCCTGCCAGCTGCGCCTGCCGGGAAGTACGCGTGCCAGCCATCCTGCAGCGCGGGCAGCGGGAGAATCCTCGCGGGTGGCATCCGCCGGCAGTGGCAGTTGCGGCAGCCACAGGCGCACGCTCAGCCAGGCGCCGAGCAAGCCGAGTGCCGCGAACATGCCCATCTGGCGCAGGCCGGGCATCGGCGTCAGGGTGATGGCCAGATAGGCGGCGAGGCTGGAGCACAGGCCCAATGTCAGGCCCGGCCACAGCGCGGCGAGTCCGCCGCGACCGTCTGTCGTCGCCAGGCGGCGCATGCATTCCAGATGCAGCACGTAATCGATGGAGATGCCGATCAGGCTGGCGCCGAAGGCCAGCGTCAGCACATGCAGGCTGCCGAAGGCCCACCAGGTCAGCGGCAGCGCGAACAGCACGCCCGTGGCCACCGGCACCAGCAGCAACGGCAGCCGTCGCGGGGTGCGGAACACCGCCCACAGCAACAGCAGCACGCCGATCAGCGAGCCAAGTCCGATGGTCGACATCTCCTGTCTGGCCTGCTGCGCCCCGGCACTGGCATGGAAGACCAGCCCGGAGCGCAGCAGCCTGACGTCGGGGTAGTCGGCCTTCACGCCATTCACGGCCTGTTCCAGCGCCTGCTGGTCACCCATCGCGTAGGCGCTGCCGGTGAGGGTGGCGCTAATCAGACGGTAACCGTTGCCAGGCTGCTCACCGCTTGACGTCGGCGCGCGCAGCAACAGCTGGCCGCCGGACAGCGACAGGTTGGCGGGTGTCAGCCAGTCCTGCCAGGCGCCGGCGAGACCGAAGGGGTCATGGATCAGGTCGCGCTGGCCGCCGGGCTGGAACAGCTGCCTGAGGGCGCGCGCCTGCCACTGCTCGTCACTCAGCTCGGCAAGTCGCGGGGCGATCAGGGCCGGCTGGACCTCGGCCGGCAGGCGCAGGCTGGCGAGGCTCTTGCCGTCATCCAGCGTCGCGAGGGGGGCGAGCGCCTGACGCAGCGCCTGGGCGGCGGCGTCACGCTGTTTGAGTGACGCGGCGCTGGCATCGCGTGCGCCGACCAGCATCACCAGCCGGTTGGCGGTGTCCTCCAGCGATTCGGCGCGCGCCGCCAACGGGCTGCGTTCCTGCGCTGGCAGCATGGCGGTGATGCGGGTGTCGATGGCGCCTCGCCATGGGCTCTGCGGGGCGAGCTTCCCGGCCAGCAGCACCGCGCACAGCAGCAGCACGCCGGCCCACAGCCAGCGCCAGGCGGCGCGATCCAGCCCCGTATCATGCGAGTCGCCGCGCCCTGTCATTCGGGGCACTGATCGCGCGGTGTCAGGGTCAGGGCAAGACGGTCACCGTCGCCGCTGGTGAGGGTCAGGTGGTCAAGCCAGCTGCCACCCTCGATCTCGAGGTGTTCGATGGCCTCGGCCAGACGGGCATCACGCGGTGTCAGGCTGGCCTGCCAGTCATCCGCGCTGCCGGTGAGCTGGAGCGTGAAGTGCTCCTCGAGCGCCTGCCAGTCGCCGTGGAAGAAGTTGACCAACAGCTCCGCCATCGCCTGCTGGTCGGCGGGCAGCGGCTCGCCGTCCGGGCCTTCGCTGGCATTCGGGCGCATCTCGAGACGGTCCTCGATGGGGGAGGTGGTTTCCCACACCAGGCCTTCGGGCGCGTTCGGATCCCCGATCAGATGGAACTGGCCACGACTCTTGAGCTGTGCGCCGACATCCTCGAGCCAGCGGGTCTGCTGGAAATCACCGCAGACAGGAGCGGTGCGCGCCAGCTGTTGCGTCAGGGCGCGGGCGTCGAATTCGGCGGCGCTGGCCCCGAAGGCACTGGCAGTCAGCAGCAGGGCAGTGGCGGCAATGGCAAGGCGTGACGTCATCACGGCGTTCCTCGTGTCGGGGGCGGGGTGGCAGGCGCGTCCTCGTCGCCTGCCTGTGACGGGCTGGTCTGTGACTGGCTGGCCTGCCAGGCGGCCAGCCGCTCGCTGAGCGCAGGCGGCGAGGCCAGCAGCATCTCACCATCCGCGAGTCCGACGGCGACCTGCACGCTATGGCCACGGGTCAGGCGCTTGCCGCTCTCGACATCGCGGATCACGTAATCGAGCTTGAGGCGGTTTTCCCACTCGCGCAGGCGCGCGGTGACGGCGATGCGCTGGCCGAAGCGCGCCGGGCCCGCGTAGCGCAGGCGCAGGTCGATCACCGGCCAGGCATAGCCTGACTCGCGCATCTGCGAGTAGTTGTAGTCGAGCATGTCGAGCAGCTTGCAGCGGGCGATCTCGAGATAGCGCACGTAATGGCCGTGCCAGGCGACTTCCATCATGTCGACGTCGTGGAAGGGCACTTCCATTTCCACCGTGGCGCTGGGCATCGGCGTTTCGGCGGGCTGGTTCATGGCGTTTTTCTCGCTCAGGGCTGTTTTCTCGATCATGCGTTGGCCTCGTCTGCGCTCAGGGCCCAGTGGCGCTCACGGATGCGTGCGCAAAGCAGGCGCAGGTCGGCTTCCAGGCCGCGATCTTCCTCGAGCGGGGCGATGTCCTCGCGCAGCTCGCTGACGAAGGCCGCCAGACTCGGCGGCGTGGCGCTGTGGCCAGCGATGGCGGCGCGTTGCTCACAGCCCTGTGCGGCGGCGTGCAGGGTGGCGGCGGCGACCTGCTCGACCAGCGCCAGCACGCGCAGGGCATCCCGCGCGGCGATGGTGCCCATGCTGACCTTGTCCTGATTGTGGCATTCGGTGGAGCGCGAGAAGACGCTGGCCGGCATGGTCAGCTTGAGGGCTTCCGCCGTCCAGGCCGAGGCACCGATCTGCACCGCCTTGTAGCCATGGTTGAGCGGCGCGCGCTCCGGCGTGGCACCACTGAGATTGCTGGGCAGGCCACGGTTATAGCGGCTGTCGACCAGCAGGGCCAGCTGGCGGTCGAGCAGGTCGGCCAGGTTGGCGACCGCCGTCTTGAGGCTATCCATCACCATCGCCACATGGCCGCCGTAGAAGTGGCCGCCGTGGAGGATCTTGCCGGCCTCGACATCGATCAGCGGGTTGTCGTTGGCGCTGTTGAGCTCGGTCTCCAGGAAGCGGCGCCACCAGTCGAGACTGTCCTCGACCACGCCGATGACGTGGGGCGCGCAGCGCGTCGAGTAGCGGTCCTGCAGGCGCGGTGAGTTGATCGGTGTGGCATCGACCTCCGGTGCCGCCGGGTGGGCCAGATCTTCGCGCAGCCACTGCGCCACGCGGGCCTGACCGGGATGCGGCTTGGCGGCGAACAGGTCGGCATCGAAGTGGTAGGGATTGCCTTCCAGCGCCTGCACGCTGAGCGCGGTGATGCGCGCACTCAGACGGCTGAGGTAGCAGGTGCGACCGAAGGCCAGCGCGGCGAGGGCCGTCATCACGGCGGTGCCGTTCATCAGCGCCAGGCCTTCCTTGGGGCGCAGCACATAGGGTGTCAGGCCGTGCTGGGCGAAGACGTCAGCGGTCGGGCGCAGCGCATGGGGCTGGCCTGCGCCGGGGCGCACCCACACCTCGCGCTCGCCACACAGCACGGCGGCGAGATAGGACAGCGGAGTGAGATCGCCACTGGCGCCCACCGAGCCTTCCTCGGGGATGCGCGGCAGGATGTCGTGGTCGAGCAGCCAGACAAGGCGTTCCAGCAGCGCCAGGCTGACCCCGGAGACACCACGGCACAGCGAGACGAGGCGCACCATCACCACCGCGCGGCTGCTGACTACGTCAAGGTCCGCGCCCATGCCACAGCCGTGGAAGGTGTAGAGGTGGCGTGGCAGGGCCTCGAGGTCTTCCGCGCCTTGCACGGCGCGGGTCACGGAATCGCCGTAGCCGGTGGTGACGCCGTAGACCACGCCTTCCTCCTCCAGCAGGCGTTCCAGCAGGGCGGGGCCTGCCTCGATGCGCGCTCGGAAGGCAAGCGCATCACTCAGACGTACGCCACACCGGCCCTCGGCGACGTCGATCAGCTGCTCGAGGGTGATATCACTGCCGTCGAGCGTCAGCGCCGGGGCAGTGGTTGAGACGGGATATGACATGACGAGGTACCTGAAAGCCGAGAGCCTGAAAGACGGACAACTGAATCTGAACCTGAACCTGAATCTGAGCCTGAGCTTGATCCTGAATCTGAACCTGAAACTGAAACAGAGAAAGACGGGGTGACGCGCCAGCCGTCAGGTCACTCGCTCGGACCCCGAGGCACCTTCGCTAGAGGTCGGGACGTCGGGCGCCTGGTGCCAGAAGTCGAAGAAGTTGAACCATTGCAGCGGGTGGCGTCTGACACGCGCCTCGAGATGACCGGCATGGCGCTGCATGGCCTGCTCAATCCATGCCTCGCGGGTGCTGCGCTTGACGGCGCGGCTGTCATCGAAGGGCGCGAAATCGACCCGGAAGCGGGGATTGGCACCGCCCTGCTCGCGCACGCAGCTCAGGGTGTAGACGTGACAGCGCAGCAGCGCCGCCAGCATGAAGGGGCCCACGGGGAAGGGCGCAGGTTGATCGAGGAAGTCGCAGTGCTGGACACGGGCGCGGGTGACGGCGCTCTGTTCCACGCTCTCCCGCTCGCTTCCCCCCGCGTTTTCCCGTTCTGCCGCCACGCTTTCGGGGGGAATCGGCACGCGGTCCGCGGCGATGACCACGAAGCCACCGCGATTGACGCGGTCACCCAGCGCCATGGCGGTGGCGGGGGTGATCTCGCTGACCTCGATCATCTGCGGCGGCTTGCGACCGGTGGCCTGTTCCAGCAACTGGTTGAACTTCTCGGCGTGACGCGTGTGCACCAGCGCGCACAGGTCGATGTCGTGGCGCTCGCCGATGGCATTGATCACATCCAGATTGCCGTGGTGGGCGACGAGGATGATGCCGCCCTCGCCACGCAGCGCGGCATCGCGCAGGTCTTCCGGGCCGGTGCCGGTCAGCGAGGTGAGCGGAATCTCGCCGCTCCAGGCCGAGACCTTGTCCATGATCGCCTCACCGAACTGCATGAAGTGGGCGAAGCTTCTGGCCCACAGGCGCACGCCGCCAAGTCCGGGCTCCAGGCGTCTGAGGTAATCGAAGGAGGCACGTCGCGCCACGCCGCGCAGCAGGAAATACCACATCAGCACCGGGAACAGCGCGATGCGAAACGGCCAGGCCCCGAGCCGACGGCGGATCGTCACCATCAGCCGCATGCCGCTCAATGAGCCGGTTTCGGACAGGCGGGCCCAGTGATTGGGCGCGACGCTGTCGTCGGCGGTCTGTGCTGCACGGTCTTCGCCATCTGTCAGTGCGTCATCTTGAGCGTGGGCGGTTTGCCGCTTGCCGCCTCGGCGGCTCAGCGTGCGCCAGGCCAGTGTCGGCGAGCGCAGCAGCATGCCGCAGAACAGACGGGTATGCATGGCGCTGATCAACAGGTTGTCGTGGCCGGGGCGGAAGTGGCTGACGCCTCCGGTGGGGTAGCTGACACGCACCGGCAGGTTGGCCACCTCGCCCCCGGCCCAGTACCAGCGCACCAGTACCTCGGTGTCGAAGGACATGCGATCGCCACAGTCATTGCGCGCCAACAGGCGATTGGTGGCGGCCAGCGGGTAGAGGCGCACGCCGCACATGGTGTCGCGGATGGCCAGCGACAGGGTGTTGATCCATACCCAGACATGTGAGGCGTAGCGACCGTAGAAGCGGATGCGCGGCACGCTGGCATCGTATTCGGGATAGCCGATCTGCAGGCAGTCGGGATTGTCCTGCATGCCCTTCAGGAAGGCGGGCAGGTCACTGACATCGTGCTGGCCATCGGCGTCCACCTGCAGGGCATGGGTGAAGCCGAGCTGCTCGGCAGCCTGCAGGCCACTGCGCACCGCCGCTCCCTTGCCGCCATTGTGCGTGCGACGCACCAGGTGATGGCCCTCGGCCGCCAGCTGATCGAGTACCTCGGCGCAGGGGGCACTGCAGCCATCATCCACCAGCACGATGGGCAGGCCGAGCGGTGCCAGGCCCGCACAGACGCCGGCGATGGTGGCGGGGTGATCGTAGACCGGGATCACCACGCAGGCGCGCAGGGCGTTGCTCTGTTCAGGAGCGCTCTGGCGAGAGAGATGCTGCTCAGAATCGTGCTGCGAGTCGCTCACAGGCGCAGGGGATTGGCTCATGACGCCTCCGAGGTGGAATGGGGGGATGGGGTGGCCGCGGGCCCGTCGTCGCGGGCGACGTCCGGAGCATGCGGCTGACCATGACGCAGCCGTCCACTGGCATGCAGGCCTGCGCGGGATTCCAGCCGGAAGTCGAGCCGCAGGCCCTGGGCGTCTTCCAGCAGGTGAGTGCTCAGCGTGAAGCGCATGCCGGGCAGCAGCAGGTTGGAGAACTTGAGGCGTTCCAGGCGCAGGAAGGGCGCATCGTCCATGCCTACGCCGTTCACCCGCAGTGTCCTGCCTTGCTCGCGTGCCCACTTGAGCATCACCACACCCGGCACCAGCGGTTGGGCGGCGAAGTGGCCGTCGAGATAGACCAGACCATCAGGCACCTCGGCTTCCAGGGTGCTCTGCTGTGGCCCGCTTGAGGTGTCCCCCAGCCAGCGTGGCAGGCGCGGATCATCGAGATCGGCGAACAGCCGCGCGATGGAGTCCGCGGTGAACTTGCCCTGGGCATTGAGCGGCAGGCGCGTGACGAAGCGCCAGTAGCGCGGCAGGGCGATGCGCTCGAAGCCCGGCATCAGCGCGCGGCGCAGGCGGGCGATCAGATCGCGGCGGCTGGCGTGATCCTGCGGCAGCGCGCACTCATCCATCACCACCACTGCGCCCAGGCGATGCTCACGCGTGGGCATCGGCAGGCAACGCACTTCAAGCACCTCCGCTTGCTCGCTCAGGCAGCGCTCCACCGCGCTCAACGAGACCCGCTTGCCGGCCAGCTTGACCAGCCGATCACTGCGCCCCAGCAGCTGAAAGCGTGGCGCCGCGTTCCGTGCGTCGTCACCCTCTGCCGCGTCCTCCACCAGCGCCGCCTTGTCGGCCTGTTGCCACCACTGATCAGGCGCTGCCAGAAATGGCGAGCGCACCGCGAAGTCCGGCGAGAAGGTGATCTCCACTGCCGGCAGCGGCGTCCAGTGGGCTGTCTCTTGCTGGCGGCGCCGGGCGATGCCGCCCGTCTCGGTGCTGCCGTAGAGTTCGATCACCGGTGCCTTAAGGCTGGCCTCGGCATGACGGGCAGCCTCTGCCGGCAGCGGAGCGCCCGAAGAAAAGACCCGCAATACCTGACCGAGTTCCGCCAGAGGGACGGCGGATGGCGTCTGTTCATCGGTCTGTGGCAGACGCGCCAGCTGGGCCGGAGAGCTGACCAGCTGGCAGCGATGACCAAGCCCGGAAAGCTGAGCGATGGCGGCGGCCAGCTGCTCCGGGTAGTGGCAGGCTTCGCTCAGGAACGGCACGCCTTCGCTGAGCGGACGCAGCAGCGAGACCAGCAGGCCGTAGATGTGCTGATGGCTGACCTGACTGAGGCTGACGGTGTCCGGCGTGGACGCCAGGGCTGTATCAGGGCCTGTCGCCAGCGGCCATAGCGCGCGATGCACGGCCAGTTCGGCCTCGAGCTGGTCGAAGCGCTTGGCGATGCGCAGTGGCTCGCCGGTGGAGCCGGAGGTGCAAAGCTCCAGTGCGATGCGTGCGGCATCGGGCGTGGTGTCCGGTCGTACAGGGGCAGGTGCAGAAGCCGTCGCGGCAGTACCTGCAGGGTCGGGCTGTCCCGGTGGCCAGCCATCGGCGGTGGTCTCGGGGAGCTGGCCGGCGCTGTCGCCCGCCAGACGTGCCAGGGTCTCGGGGCGGTCATCTCCCGGCAGGATCGCCCGCATGCCGCGTTCCCACAGCGCCAGCAGCTGTACGCAGGCGCCCAGCGTGGTGGGCTGGAACAGCACCCAGCGTGCGCCGGGCTGGCGGGCGTCGTGATCACCGGGCAGGCAGTCCAGCCAGTGATGCCAGGCGTCCACGCGCGCCATCAGTTCGGCACGCGTCAATGCGCGCAGTGGGTGACCGGGGATGGCCAGCCAGCAGGCCGGCGCCTCGGGTGACTGTTCGGCGAGTTGACGCCAGACATGCTGCGTCAACAGCGACGTGACCGGCGTATCCGGGCTGACGGGAGATGAGTCAGGCATCAGGTGTGTGAACTCCGCAGGCGACGGCGAACCAGCCATTCACCGCCGAACAGGAGGCCCATCAGCACATAGCTGATCAGGCCGTTGTAGAGCGTCCAGGTCGCCAGGTCGGCATGCAGGGCCGTCCAGCCGGCGATGCTGGCATTGAAGAGGAAGAAGGCACACCACACCCGGGTGACCTGGCGGGTGTAGCGCACGCCGGCAGGGGGCAGGTCGGGTTCCTTGAGGCGTGCGAGGCGCTCGATCACCGGCATGCCGCGCCACAGGCTGGTGGCGAAGACGCTGAGCATGGCCAGATTGACCAGTACCGGATAGGCCCGCAGCCCGAGTTCGGCCTCGCTCGCCACGCTGATGCCCACCAGCAGGGCGGCCAGACCCAGGCGCAGTGCCGGATGCAGCGGCAGGCGCTGGATCAGCAGGGCGCCGAACAGGATCAAGGCCCACACCCAGGGCGACGAGTGTCCACTGACCGCGCCGCTGTCTGCGGTGAGGCGCGACAGCAGGGCGTAGACCAGCAGTGGCCAGCCAAGAGCGGCCACGATGGCCAGCACGCCGAGCAGCACCCTGCTCAGTGCGGGGCGCGTGCGGCTGTCAGGGGACGACGGCGTCATGCCTGACGCTGTGTCAGCTGTTCGACGGCGGTGACCACATCGTTGAGCGTGCGCACGCTCTTGAAGTCGTTGGCGTCGATGCGTCGGCCGGTGAACTTCTTGAGCTCGACCACCAGGTCCACGGCATCGATGCTGTCGATGTCGAGATCCTCGTAGAGGCGCGCCTCGGGGTGGATGTCAGCGGCCTCGATCTCGAACAGCTCGATCAGGGTGCTGCGGACATGGGCGTAGATCTCCTCGCGGGAGGGGGTCGGTTGATCAGCGCTCACGACGGGCCTCCACCATCTCGCGCAGCGCGTTGAGGCTGGCGAAGTGGGCCCGGGTGTCCTCGGATTCGGCATCCAGGGTGATGCCGTAGCGCTTCTGCAGCGCGAGGCCCAGCTCCAGGGCGTCAATCGAATCCAGTCCCAGGCCGTCCACGAACAGCGGCTCATCGGCGACGATGTCGTCCGGGGTGATGTCTTCAAGCTCCAGCGTATCGATGATCAGCTGCTTGAGTTCCAGTTCCAGCGAGGTGGTATCACTCATGGGAAATCCTCTCTCTAGCGCGTCAGGGTCGTTGATCCATGGATCAGCGATGATGTCGGGGGTCAGTCATTCAATAACGGCAGATATGCCATCTGGATGAATCTGCGGCATGCCTTCGTGACATGTCTGCCACTCATGCCTGGCCTTCCTGCACAGACTTTCATGCCTGATGGGGGCTGTCAGGCTCCGCGATGGCCTGCTGGAAACGCTCGAGCTGCGTGGCGAAGGTGCCCGCCAGCTGGCGGGTCAGTTCGCGGGCATCCCGGGACAGCGGCGCCTCCGGCTCATCCTGCTCCTGTGTACGGGAGACCTCGGGGGCCATGTCCGGCAGTACCTTGAGATTGAGCATCACGCGCTGCGCGGGGATGTGGTACCAGGGCTCGCCCTTGGTCAGCGTGCTGGGCTGGCAGTCGATCAGCACCGGGGTGATGTCACAGGGCGTGCGCAGGGCGATGTTGGCGGCGCCGCGACGGAACTTCAGGGCGCGGCCCGGCACGCTGCGCGTCCCCTCGGGAAACAGGATCAGGGCGTTGCCCTTGGCCAGGCTCTCGCGGGCGGCATCCAGCACGCCCTGTGGCTCGTTGTTGGTGATATAGCCGGCGGCGCGGATCGGGCCGCGAGTGAACGGGTTGCGGGCCAGACGCCCCTTGACCACGCAGTCGGCGTGGGGGATCAGCGCGATCAGGAAGACCACGTCGATCAGTGTGGGGTGATTGGCCAGCACCAGCAGCCCCGGGCGCTGCAGACGCTGACAGTCGTGCAGACGGTAGTCGAGCACACCCAGGCCGCGCATCAGCTGGAGGAAGCCGCGCATGGCGTGATGGATGATGCGGCGCGCCAGGCGCTGGCGGCGTTCGCCATCGCGCATGCTCACTGTCAGCAGGGGCAGCAGCCCCCCCAGCAGCAGGCCACCCAGCCCGAAGACGCTGAAGCTGATGGCGGTGGCGATGCCACGCCACAGGCGCCCGAGGGGGGAGGATAGGCCGAAGGCACGATGAGACGTCATCACTGCGGCGCGGCGTCAGTGGCGGGAGGAGGGTTCAGTTGCCAGGCCTGCCGGCGACAGACGAGCGGTGTCTGTCCGGCGGCTTCCAGCCACTCGATCACCTCGATGGGGGTCGGGGCGTGGCGGGCCGGCTCCTCGGCGTCGACTGGCAATGCGGCGAGCCGCGGGGCCTCAGGCGAGGTGCGGCTCACGCGCATGGCGACGGCACTGGCATGCTCGGGATAGTCGCCGTGGTGCTGGAAGGCCTCTGGCGCGGCGATATCGGAGAACAGCACGATGACTTCCTCCCGCTCCCCCAGATAGCCGAGCGCTTCGCTCATCAGTGCATCGAACTCGTCACCGCAGGCGGCGAGCGCCTCGAGCGGCTGATGGGACTGACGCGTGATCGAGTACATGCCAAGGATGGCGTTGTGCACCGAGAGCGAGAAGCGTGCGGGTGACAAGGCTTCCTGCGGCTGGGTGGCCGAGTCGAGCAGGGCAAGTATCTTGCTGGTGTCGCCATGTCGGGAGGCGTGGATGATCGGCAGATCGCCCTCAGGGTCGAGGGTGAACAGCAGCTTGCAGCATGCCTGCCCGACCGGACTCAGTCGGCGGCGCAGCATCGCCGGTACCTGTTCGGCACGCGGGGAGGGGGTGATGTCGGTGCGACCGTCGTGGGTCGTGCGTGTCGCACTCGCCTGCCAGGCTCGCCAATCAGTCAGACGCATGAGGTTCCTGTCCGTGAACGCATCGTTGCCATATTGGAGCCTCAGTGTACCGCAGGGGAAACGGCCAGCCCAAGCCAGCGGCCCATCAGGCCGACCGTTGGCGCTCTGGTGGACAAATGCCCGGTGCCGCCCGAGTGAGACGTCGCGGACCCGGCGCCTCGCACCACCGCGCGCTGGGCGCCTTGCGGGCATGAGCACTGGACTGCCCGCGATGACGGTGTAAGGTGTCGCTTCAGCGAGCCAGAGGCCGAGGGCCTGAGGGCGATGGGAGCGCCGGCAGCGGGGGCGTGTGCGCCTGCCGGGCGGTCCTGTCATGCCTTCTGGTGGTCATAACGAAGGGTGAGGATGGGGAATGAAGCCGATCATGCGTGAGGCAACGTCATGAGCACGCCGAGGGAGGCGAGAGCGGGGGGCCACGGTGCCGCCTTGATGCGCCGTCTGCAGGTGACGGAGTGGCTGCCGGTGGTCCGGGTGCTCGGCCTGCTGCTGTGCGTGGTGGCGGTGATGATGCTGGTGCCGCTGCTGCTGTTGCTGGAAGAGGGCGATGCGGATGCATGGGCCTTCGCGATATCGCTGGGCATCACGCTGGGGTCGGCTCTGGTGATGCTGCTGGTCTCGCACCAGGTGGAGCTGCAGCTCAAGCCCCGCGCGATGTTCGTGCTGACGACCCTGAGCTGGGTGCTGGTGTCAGCCTACTCGAGCCTGCCCTTGATCTTCGGCGCGACCCACCTGGGCGTCACCGATGCCGTCTTCGAGTCGGTCTCGGCGATCACCACCACCGGCTCGACCGTGCTGACCCACATCGAAGGACTGTCGGATGGCCTGAAGCTGTGGCGGGGCCTGATGCAGTGGGTGGGGGGGATCGGCATCATCGTGATGGCCATCGCGATCCTGCCGTTCCTGAAGGTGGGTGGCATGCGTCTGTTCCAGACCGAATCCTCGGACTGGTCCGACAAGGTGCTGCCACGTGCCGGGGGTGTCGCCAAGGCGATCGGGCTGGTCTACGTGGGGCTGACGCTGCTGGCGATCCTGAGCTACTGGCTGGGGGGCATGCTGCCGCTGGATGCCGTGGTGCATGGCATGACTTCGCTGGCCACGGGGGGGTTCGCCAACTACGACAGCTCGATGGGCATCTATTCCGATCGCCCGCATCTGCTGTGGATGGCTTCCGCCTTCATGCTGCTGGGGGCGCTGCCCTTCGTGCTGTTCATCCGCGCCTGGCAGGACAGTGCCGGGGTGATGTGGTGCGACGCCCAGGTGCGCGGCTTCCTGCGTTTGCTGGGCTGGGTGATCGCGGCGCTGACGCTCTATCGCGTCGTGCTGGGGGAGGACCTCTTCACGGCGCTGACCCAGGTGACCTTCAATGTCATGTCGGTGGTGACCACCACGGGCTATGCCAGCGATGACTACAGTGCCTGGGGGCCCTTCGCGGTGGTGGCCTTCTTCTATCTGACCTTCGTCGGGGGCTGCAGCGGCTCCACCAGCGGGGGCATGAAGATCTTCCGCCTGCAGATCGGCCTGATCATGCTCGGCAATCACCTGCGCTCGCTGATCCATGCCAACGGGGTCTTCTCCCAGCGCTACAACGGGCGCGCCTTGCCGGATGAAGTGGTGCGCGCGGTCATCGCCTTCTCGTTCTTCTTCTTCATCACCATCGGCGGGCTGGCACTGGCGCTGTCATTGATCGGGCTGGATCTGGTGACCGCCGTGACCGGTGCCGTGACCGCCGTCACCAACGTTGGCCCCGGGCTTGGGGACATCATCGGCCCGGCCGGCAACTTCGCACCGCTGCCTGACAGCGCCAAATGGCTGCTGTGCATCGGCATGCTGATGGGGCGCCTCGAGATCCTGACCGTGCTGGTGCTGTTCTCGCCCAGCTTCTGGCGCAAGTAGGCGCTCGCCGGCAGCAGGCTGCATGAAGCGGCCAGACACGACAACGCCACCGTCGCAGGACGGTGGCGTTGTCGTGTCCAGGGAGATATCCCGTGAGCGTGATCAGTCGGTGGCGGTGGCCTCGGCGGCGTCCAGCTTCTCGTCGAGATCGATGGACAGGCCTTCACGATTGAGGATCGGGTTGGCGTACTGCACCAGCCACCAGTCCCTGAGCTCACTCGGCACGCCGGCGAGACGGTTCTCGAACACGGCGCGCTCGGCACCACTGATGGCGGAGACATCCAGCGCGGCGGCCAGGCGTGGCTCGTCGCGCAGCTGCGGACGGCTGGCGGCCAGCTTCTCGAGGGCCAGCTGGTGGCTCGGGTAGAGGGTGTAGTGCTGGAGTACCTGGCGGTCGACTTCGGCGACCACGTCGTCCGGAGTGGCGAAATCACCCTTGAGCGGCTCGCCGAACACCAGCTTGACGCGCCCCTTGTGACCGCTGATACCGGCGGCGATCGACTGGATGTCCTCGTACTGCACCTTCTCGTAGCGCCCTTCATTGGCGATGGCCGCCAGTTCGCGCGCCTTCTGCAGATCGCAGGGGTCGAATTCGTAGCTGATGGACACCGGCACGATGTTGAGCTCGCTGACGCTCTCGCTGAAGGGGCGTGTCTTGTCGGCGGTGCGGGCCGCCATGGTCAGCATCTTGATGATGGCGCTTTCGGTGCCGTCACGGCCATCCTTGGCACGCCCTTCCCGCTGGGCCAGCCAGATGGAGTGCCGATCGTGGATCAAGGAGTGACGAATATAGCCCGACAGTGACTGGTAGGCCGCCAGCATCGCGCGCTTGCCCTTGGCGGAGCGCGGCACGATGAAGCTCTTGTTGAGGCGCATCAGGTCGGTGACGAAGGGCTTCTGCAGCAGGTTGTCGCCGATGGCGATGCGCACCGTGTCGCGGCCGTGACGATAGAGCGCGTAGTTGACGAAGGCCGGGTCCAGCGAGATGTCGCGATGGTTGGACAGGAACAGATACGGCGTGTCTTCCGACAGCCGCTCGAGTCCCACCGTCTCGAAACTGGTGGTGGTGGTATGGATCATGCGCGCCATGTAGCTGGCGATGCGGGTCTGGAAACTGGCCACGTCCTTCACGCCCATCATCTCGCGCTTGATGGCCAGGCGAGCGATCTGGCGCGCCAGCCACGGGAAGCGCTGGGTCAGTCCCGGCAGGCGGAAGCGAGTCAGGGTGTCGAGCAGTTCGCGGTCCTGCTCGAGGCGCACCAGTACCTCACTTACCTCGTGATCGTGGTAGGGGCGAATCCTGGCGAACGGGTCCTGTTCGTCAGGCGTGGCAGGCTTGGGCGTTGCTGTGTCAGTCATCGACGCACGTCATCCGGATTGTCATTCTTGAGAAGAGAAGAAAGGGGGTGGCGCTCAGCTTCCCGGCTGAGCTTCGCCGCCCAGCCAGGCGGTCATCTGCTCGATCACGCCGGAGAGCACCTGGGCCATCAGCGCGAAGTCGGTCTCCAGTCGCAGGATGGGGTCTTCACCATCCTCCTGGGCATTGGCTTCATCGATGACGGCATCGGCGAACTTGAGGCTCTTGAGCGCCATGTCCTCGCCGAGGATCAACGCGACGCGGCCCTCGACTTCCAGTGCCAGCTTGCTGACCACGCGGCCCAGAGTGAGCGCCGTCTGGATTTCCTCGCCGTCGAGGTCGAACTGACGGGCGCGCAGCACGCCATCCTCGCCGCCCGGCGCCTTGAGCTCGACCTGATCACCGACGATGAGGTCATCTGGGCGCGAGGCCACGTCCTTCAGCCAGGTGGTCATCACCTGGGAGGGCGGCTGCGCGACGGCCAGCGGCGTGACCTTGAGCGAGCCGAGCGTCTGGCGCAGCAGGTCGAGGACTTCCTCGGCACGTTTGGCATTCGAGGCGTTGACGGCGATCAGCCCGCGACGGCTGTCCCACCACAGGTCAGTGCGCGAGGAGCGTGTGAAGGCGCGTGGCAGCAGCTCCTCGTAGATCTGCTCCTTGAGGGTCAGCTTCTCGCGGCGACGCAGCGGACGACCTTCCGCCGTCTCGCGCTCGGCGACTCGCTCCTCGAGTTCTTCCTTGACCACGGCAGTGGGCAGGACACGTTCCTGACGCAGTGCGCTGATCAGATAATGGCCCTGGATCTCGTGGACCAGCATGTCGCTGTTGCGACCGCCCGGTGCCACCCAGCCGATACGCTTGGCTTCGACGCCGGTGACCGGGCGGAAGACATGCTCCGGCAGGGCGTCGGCGAGACGACCCTCTTCCAGCGGTGCGCTATCGTGCAGGCGATACAGTTGCAGGTTCTTGAACCACATGCGACCAGTCCTTGAGTCCGGTGAACGGGGGCTGCCCGTCTGAATGGCGCATATTATGGCGAAACTCATGCGGCGGGTCATCCGCCGTGGACGTGACCCTGCGTCACACTGCGGTTGCCGGCCATCGCGCGCGAGCGCAAAGACATACTGTGTGCACGCTGTGGCGCTAGTCTGAGATCGACCTGGCGGTTTGCGGTCTGGCGGTTTGCGGTATCGCCCGATAGATATCGACCCGCAGGCATCGACCATGAGATTTGAGACGCGGAGGGCGGCAGAGTGATCGACGACGGTGTTATGAAGACTGCTGTGGGGACTGCTGTGGGGACTGCTGAGGAGACGGTTGTGGCGGCTTTTGTGAAGAGCAGAGCGTCGGGCGCGAGCGCGCTGAAACGGGCACGGCCGCTGACGCTGGCGGCGCTGACCCTGCTGCTGTTCGGCTGCAGCGGGGAGGATGACGCGCACGACAGGGCGGCCAGCACGGCGGCGGCCAGTGCAACGGTCACGAAAGAGACAGTCGTTGCAGAGGAAGCCACTGACGGCGAACCTGCCCCGGCGGCGGTTGGACTGGATCCTGAGATGTTTGCTGCGGGCGCGATCGTCGGTGAGGTCGAGACCGTCGACTGCACCTTGAGCGGCGGCACGCAGACGACCTGCTATCAGTTCCGCGTGGCCGGTGCGCCCGCGGACCCGGAAACCTCGCCGGAGGGGCCTTTCTGCCCGCCCAATATCCATTCCGGTGAGGAGGAAGGCGGCACCTGGATGGATGGCGAGGGCACCCTCTATCAGGTGGACGGCGAGTTCATCAAGAATCTGGCCACTCTCTATCAGGACAAGGAGTGGCAGATGTACGACGTCAACACGGGGGAGATCACCGTGATCGATGGCGCGCGTGGCTGCGAGGTGGCGGGGAACCCGAACCCCATCGAAGGCTTCGACAACTTCTGTCTCGAGTGTCCGCTGGAGGAACTGGGCGGCGGCATCGAGAAGACTGTCGTGATCCCCAAGGTGCCGGTACCGGCCGCCGAGCCGACCTCGCTGGCCGGCCGCGCCAACACCGGCGTGGCGCTCAATGGCGTGCTGTTCGGCCCGCCGGCACCGCTGGAGCTGATCCTGAGCTCTCACACCCTGGGGGTGCTCGATGATTGTGGCGCGCATGCCAATCCGCATGAGGGCTATCACTATCACACCGCCACCGGCTGCTCCGAGATCGGCATTCAGGAGGATGGCCATTCGCCGATGATCGGCTATGCGCTGGATGGCTATGCCATCTATGCCAGAGAGGACAAGGACGGCAATGTTCCCGCTGACCTGGATGACTGTGGCGGCGAGACGGACCCGGTGCGTGGCTATCACTATCACGCCTCCGCGCCGGGGGTTAACCAGATCTTCGGCTGTTTCATGGGCGAGAAGGGGCACTTCCTCGACGAGGAGGGAGGCGAGAGGCCGCCGCAGGGCCCGCCCGGCGAGTAGCCGTCCTGCAGGTCTGGACGTGAAGGGCATCGCCCGTGGCAGAACCCGCCGCCTTGTCAGGATGGCGTGCAGGGCAGGCGCCATCATTCAACCAAGCGTTTGTTTTTCTGCTCGTGCCCGGCCTAAGATCTGATGACGAGGGCCGAGCAGGCTCATCCGTTTCCCGCACAGGAGGCAAGGATGCAACAGGACAGCCGTCAACAGGACGCCGCCGATGAGACCGCCGGCACTTTCAGTCGCACGACACTGACGGTGCGAGGTTATCACCTGGATGGCTATGGGCACGTCAACAACGCCCGGTATCTGGAGTTCTACGAAGAAGGGCGCTGGGAGTTCATGCTCGCGCATCTGGACCTTGCGGACCTCAAGCGCGAGGGCATCGCGATGGTGGCGGTCAATGTCAATCTGGACTGGCATTATCCGGCCACCGTGCATGATGAGCTGGTGATCACCACGCGACTCGCTCGGGTCGGGCGGCGCAAGATGATCATGCATCAGGAGATCCATCTGGGCGAGACGCGCATGGGCGAGGTGCATCCGCGCTCCGGCGCACTGGTCTCCCGCGCGGATTTCACCTTCGTGCTGATGAATACCCAGACCGGACGGGCCATGCCGCTGGAGGGAGAAATCGGCACGCTGCTGGTATCATTGCTGTCGCCCGAGCCGCAATGAGCGCTGTCAGCGACAGGGGCGCGGCAGTGGGCCGCGTGCCCTTGAGGCCGTACTACCGTACTGACATCCGTTTGCGGGCTCGTGTGAGCTGCTAGGTGAGCGCGCAAGTGATATAATCCCGCCACTTCGGTGCCGCGGAGCTGGCACCCCGTGTCCGCTTCACGCCACTGCCGCGCTGCAGTAGCGACCGAAACCTGATGCTGCCCGAAATACGGTTGCTGCCCCGAAACATTGTCGCTGCCGCAGTGGCGCCAACAGTTGAGTTCAAGGATTTGACGAATCATGGGTGAGATCGCCAGAGAGATACTGCCAGTCAACATCGAGGACGAGCTCAAACAGTCGTATCTCGATTACGCGATGAGCGTCATCATCGGGCGTGCCTTGCCGGATGTCCGCGATGGCCTCAAACCGGTTCACCGTCGCGTGCTGTTCGCGATGCACGAACTGAACAATGACTGGAACAAGGCCTACAAGAAATCCGCCCGTGTCGTCGGCGATGTGATCGGTAAATACCACCCGCACGGTGACAGTGCGGTCTATGACACCATCGTCCGCATGGCCCAGCACTTCTCCATGCGTTATGTGCTGGTGGATGGTCAGGGCAACTTCGGTTCCATCGATGGCGACAGCGCCGCGGCGATGCGTTACACCGAGGTGCGCATGGCGCGCCTGGCGCACGAGCTGCTGGCCGACCTCGAGAAGGACACCGTCGACTGGGTCGACAACTATGACGGCACCGAGCGCATTCCTGCCGTGCTGCCGACCAAGACCCCGAACCTGCTGGTCAACGGCTCCTCCGGTATCGCCGTGGGCATGGCCACCAACATCCCGCCGCACAACATGGGCGAGGTCATCGATGGCTGTCTGGCGCTGATCGACAACGGCGACCTGACCATCGATGAGCTGATGGAATACATCCCGGGGCCGGACTTCCCGACCGCGGGCATCATCAACGGCCGTGCCGGCATCCTCGATGCCTATCGCACCGGCCGTGGTCGCATCTATGTGCGTGCCGTGCACACCATCGAGCACCACGACAAGAGCGGTCGTGACCACATCATCATCACTGAGCTTCCCTACCAGGTGAACAAGGCGCGTCTGATCGAGAAGATCGCCGAACTGGTCAAGGACAAGAAGATCGAGGGCATCGCCGAGCTGCGTGACGAGTCCGACAAGGACGGTCTGCGCGTGGTCATCGAGACCAAGCGTGGCGAATCCGGTGAAGTGGTCGTCAACAACCTCTTCTCCCAGACCCAGCTCGAGACCGTGTTCGGCATCAACATGGTCGCGCTGCACGAAGGTCAACCGAAGATCCTGAATCTCAAGCAGATTCTGGAATCCTTCGTGCGTCACCGTCGTGAAGTCGTCACCCGTCGTACGCTGTTCGAACTCAAGAAGGCGCGCGAACGCGGCCACATTCTTGAAGGTCTGGCGGTGGCGATCTCGAACATCGATGAGGTGATCGAGCTGATCAAGGGCTCGCCGAGTGCGGCGGAAGCCAAGGAAAAGCTGATCGATCGTGAATGGCAGCCGGGTCAGGTGGTCGAGATGCTCGAGCGCGCCGGTGCCACTTCCTGCCGTCCGGAAGACCTGCCGGAAGGTCTGGGGCTGTCTGAAGATGCCAGGCATTATCGTCTGTCGCCGGCCCAGGCTCAGGCCATCCTCGAGCTGCGCCTGCATCGCCTGACCGGTCTCGAGACCGAGAAGCTGCTGGCCGAGTACTCCTCCATCCTCGAGCGCATCGCCGAGCTGATGGAGATCCTGTCCTCTGCCGATCGCCTGATGGAGGTCATCCGCGAAGAGCTGCGTGAAGTGCGCGCCCAGTACGCCGATGAGCGTCGCACCGAGATCATGACCAGCCGTCGCGACCTGACCATCGAAGACCTCATCAACGAGGAAGACATGGTGGTGACGGTCTCGCGCAGCGGTTATGCCAAGACCCAGCCGCTGTCTGACTACCAGGCCCAGAAGCGCGGTGGCCGTGGCAAGTCGGCGACCGCGATGAAGGACGAGGATGTCATCGAGCACCTGCTGGTCGCCTCGACCCATGACACCGTGCTGCTGTTCTCCAACAAGGGCAAGGTGTACTGGCTCAAGGTCTACGAGATGCCGCAGGCCTCGCGTGGTTCGCGTGGCAAGCCGCTGGTCAACCTGATTCCGCTGGCGGAAGGTGAGTGGGTGACCACCATCCTGCCGGTGCGTGATTACGCCGCCGACAGCTACATCTTCTTCGCCACGGCCAACGGCACGGTCAAGCGTACGACGCTGAGCCAGTTCTCGCGTCCGCGCAGCGTCGGTCTGATCGCGCTGGACATCGAGGAAGGCGACCGTCTGATCGGCGCCGATATCACTTCCGGCTCCGACCACGTCATGCTGCTGTCGTCCAACGGCAAGGCGATCCGCTTCGAGGAGCAGAACGTGCGTGTCATGGGCCGTACCGCTCGCGGTGTGCGCGGCATGCGTCTGATCGGCGATGCTCAGGTCATCAGTCTGATCATCCCGCGCACCACGGCCATCGATGACAACGAGGCTGACCTCGATGATTCGCTGGATGTGACGGCGGATGGCGTCGAGAGCGCTGATGTGGCAGCCACTGATGTCGCGACGGATGAAGGCGTCGCGACCGGTGAGGTGCCGCAGTGCTACATCCTGACGGCCTCGGCCAATGGCTATGGCAAGCGTACGCGCCTGGAAGAGTTCCCGCTGCGTGGCCGCGGTGGCCAGGGCGTGATCGCGATGCAGACCAGCGAGCGCAACGGCGATCTGGTCAGCGCGGTTCAGGTCAGCGACAACGATGAACTGATGCTGATCACCGACCGCGGCACCCTGGTGCGGACCCGTGTGGCCGAGGTGTCCATCACCTCGCGCAACACTCAGGGCGTGACCCTGATCCGCACGGCGGAAGAGGAGCGACTGGTGACCACGGTGCGTGTCGACGAGCCGGAAGATGTCGTGGTGATCGACGAAGACGGTACGGTCGCTCACGACGTCGAGGGTCAGGAAGAAGGCAAGAAGGACGCGCTGAGCACCGATGAACAGGTGCAGGCGGGAGACGCTGCCGAGTCGACGGATACCCCGCCGACAGACGTGGAATAAGACGCTGGATTGCGACCGCCTTCGGGGCGGTCGCTTCACTTTCGGGAATTAAGACGACATGACACGCAAGTTCAATTTCTGCGCCGGTCCTGCTGCACTGCCGACCGCTGTCCTGGAACGCGCACGCGCCGAGATGCTGGATTATCAGGGCCGCGGACTGTCCGTCATGGAGATGAGTCATCGCTCCGACGACTTCGTGGCCATCGCCGAGAAGGCCGAGGCGGATCTGCGCGAACTGCTCGACATTCCGTCCCACTATCGCGTGCTGTTCATGCAGGGCGGCGCTTCCACCCAGTTCGCGGGGGTGCCTCTGAACCTGCTGGGCGAGGGTGGCAGCGCCAACTATCTGTATACCGGTATCTGGGGCAAGAAGGCGATCAAGGAAGCCGAGCATCTGGCTGTGGGCAGCCATGTGGCCGCCTCCAGCGAGAGCAATGGCCTGATTGCCGTGCCGCGTCAGAATGCGATCCAGCTCTCGGGTGATGTGGGCTATCTGCATTACACCGCCAACGAGACCATCGGCGGCCTCGAGTTCGACTACATTCCCGAGGTGGCAGCGGATGGCGTGCCGCTGGTGTGTGACATGTCGTCTTCCATCCTGTCGGGGCCGCTGGATGTCAGCCGTTTCGGTGTCATCTATGCCGGTGCCCAGAAGAACATCGGTCCGGCGGGTCTGACGCTGGTCATCGTGCGTGAAGATCTGCTCGAGCGTGCGCGCAAGGACTGCCCGACCATGCTGAACTGGAAGACGGCCGCCGAGGCGGGCTCCATGTTCAACACCCCGCCGACCTATGCCTGGTATCTCTCAGGCCTGGTGTTCGAGTGGCTGAAGGATGAAGTCGGGGGGCTCGATGCCATGAATGCGATCAATGATCGCAAGGCGCAGGCACTTTATGCGGCCATCGACGGCAACGACTTCTACTCCAATCCGATCGTCACCGAGAACCGTTCACGCATGAACGTGCCGTTCGTGCTGGCCGATGATCGTCTCGACAAGACCTTCCTTGCCGAGTCCGAGGCGGCGGGTCTGCTCAATCTGGCCGGTCACCGCAGTGTCGGTGGCATGCGTGCCAGTCTCTACAACGCCGTGCCGGAAGCTGCCGTCACTGCGCTGGTGGACTTCATGGGCGACTTCGCGCGTCGTCACGGCTAAGGGAGAGGTGAGATGACGGATTCCAAGCAGAATCCTGCGCCGCAGGTGGCTGCCAAGGCGGTCACGCTGGACGAGCTGCGTCAGCGCATCGATACCATCGACAGCGAGCTGCTGCGCCTGATCAGCGAGCGGGCGGGCTGTGCGCAGCAGGTTGCCGAGGTCAAGATGGCGGCCGGCGACGTGGGCGAGGATGGCCAGGTGCAGTTCTATCGTCCTGAGCGTGAAGCCCAGGTGTTGCGCCGTATCATGGCCGACAACCCCGGCCCGCTGAAGGGCGAGGAGATGGCGCGTCTGTTCCGCGAGATCATGTCCGCCTGTCTGGCGCTGGAGCAGCCGATTCGTCTGGCCTATCTCGGCCCGGAAGGGACCTTTACCCAGCAGGCCGCGCTCAAGCACTTCGGTGACAGCGCCGTGACCAAGCCGATGGCCGCCATCGACGAGGTATTCCGCGAAGTGGAAGCCGGCGCGGTGCAGTACGGCGTGGTGCCGGTGGAAAACTCCACCGAGGGCGTCATCAATCACACGCTGGATTCGTTCATGGGCTCGCAGCTCAAGATCTCCGGCGAAGTGGTGCTGCGCATTCACCATCACCTGCTGGTGGGCCCGAATACGCGTCGCGAGAAGATCTCGCGCATCTATTCCCACGCCCAGTCGCTGGCCCAGTGCCGCAAGTGGCTGGATGCCCACTTCCCGCACGCCGAGCGCATCGCGGTGTCCTCGAATGCCGAGGCCGCGCGTCAGGTGCGCACCGAGTGGCACAGTGCGGCGATTGCCGGTGACATGGCGGCCAAGCTCTATGAGCTGGAGAAGGTCGAGGAGAAGATCGAGGACAGCCCCGACAACTCCACGCGTTTCCTGATCATCGGCGACAGCTCGGTGCCGGCGTCCGGTGATGACAAGACGTCCATCGTGGTGGCGATGCGCAACCAGCCGGGGGCGCTGCATGACCTGCTGGCACCGTTCCACCGCCACCAGATCGATCTGACCCGTGTCGAGACGCGGCCGTCGCGCTCGGGTGCCTGGAACTATGTCTTCTTCATCGACTTCCGTGGCCACCGTGATGATCCGCTCATCACGGAGACGCTGGAAGAGCTGCGTCAGTGCGCGGCGGACGTCAAAGTGCTCGGGTCCTACCCGGTCGGTGTGCTGTGAGCGAGTCGGAACAGGCAGTGACTGGCGCGGCGGCGGACATGCTGTCCTCGGAGCGGCTGGCCGGCGAGCGGCGTATCCTGCTGGTCGGGCTGGGGTTGATCGGTGGCTCGCTTGCCGCCGCATTGCGTGCGGCGGGTCATCGCGGCGAGATTCTCGCCTGTGATCGGGATTCCAACGAGATCTGCCTCGGTCAGCGCATGAAGCTGATCGATGGCGGCAGTACTCAGCTGGCTGGGCTGGTGCCCGGCGCCTCGCTGGTGGTGCTGTGCGTGCCGGTGATGGCGATGAAGGGCGTGATGGCGGAGATCGCACCGCTGCTGGACGATGATGCGGTGGTCACCGATGTCGGCAGCACCAAGGGGGCGATCCGCGACGCGGCGATCGGCGTGTTCGGTCACATGCCGCCGAATCTGGTGCTCGGGCATCCGATCGCCGGTTCCGAGAAGAGCGGGGTGGCGGCGTCCAATCCCGAGCTCTATCGCGATCACAAGGTGATTCTGACACCGGAACCGGACAGTGACCCCGAGGCCGTGGCACGCGTGGCCGCCATGTGGTCGGTGTGTGGTGCTCAGCTGCTGGACATGAGCGTGGCACGCCACGACGAGGTCCTGGCACGCACCAGCCATCTGCCGCATCTGCTGGCGTTCTCGCTGGTGGACAGCCTGGCGCGTCAGGATGAGCGCCTGGAGATCTTCCGCTACGCGGCGGGCGGTTTCCGCGACTTCACGCGTATCGCGGGCAGTGACCCGGTGATGTGGCGTGACGTCTATCTGGCCAACCGCGATGCGGTGCTGGAGGCGCTGGATGAATTCGAGGCCGGGGTAGCGCGAGTGCGTGCTGCCGTGACCGCGGGCGATGGCGAGGCGATGCTGGGGATATTCACCCGCGCCAGCCACGCTCGACACTACTTCAATACCCTATTGAAACAGACGAGTTATCAGACAATGGAACAGCAGAACGTGCGGTACCGTGCACTGCCGGGTGGGCAGGTTCAGGGGCGCATTCGTGTGCCGGGTGACAAGTCCATGTCACATCGCTCCATCATGCTGGGCGCGCTGGCCAACGGCGTGACCGAGGTCGAGGGCTTCCTCGAGGGTGAAGACAGCCTGGCCACGCTGCAGGCCTTCCGCGACATGGGCGTGGTCATCGAAGGCCCGCATCAGGGTCGTGTGACCATTCATGGCGTGGGCCTCAACGGCCTGAAGCAGCCGCCGGGCCCGCTGTATGTCGGCAACTCCGGCACCGCGATGCGTCTGTTTGCCGGCCTGCTGGCCGGTCAGGCCTTCGATACCGAGCTGACCGGTGATGCCTCGCTGACCAAGCGCCCGATGGACCGCGTCGCCAACCCGCTGCGCGAGATGGGCGCGGTGATCGATACCGCCGAGAATGGCCGTCCGCCGCTGCGTATCCACGGTGGTCAGCCGCTCAAGGGGATCCGCTACGAGATGCCGATGGCGTCCGCTCAGGTCAAGTCCTGCCTGCTGCTGGCCGGTCTCTACGCCGAAGGCGAGACCCGCGCCATCGAGCCGGCACCGACGCGTGATCACACCGAGCGCATGCTCAACGGCTTCGGCTACAAGGTCGAGCGTCAGGGCGCCGAGGCATGGCTGACCGGTGGTGGCAGCCTCGAGGCCTGCCCGATCGACGTGCCGGCCGACATCTCCTCCGCGACCTTCTTCCTGGTCGCCGCGGCCATCACGCCGGGTGCCGATCTGGTGCTGGAGCACGTCGGCATCAACCCGACGCGCATCGGCGTGATCAACATCCTCAAGGCGATGGGTGCCGATCTGAGCATCTCCAACGAGCGTGAAGTCGGCGGTGAGCCGGTGGCGGACCTGCACATCCGCTATGCGCCGCTCAAGGGGATCGACATCCCGGAAGATCAGGTCCCGCTGGCCATCGACGAGTTCCCGGCGCTGTTCATCGCGGCGGCCAATGCCGAGGGCATGACCCGCCTGCGTGGCGCCGAGGAGCTGCGCGTCAAGGAGTCCGACCGCATCCAGGTGATGGCGGACGGTCTGGCGCAGATCGGTGTCGAGCACGAAGTCGTCGCCGACGGTATCGACATCCGTGGCGGTGCCTACGGTGGCGGTCTGGTCGACAGTCACGGTGACCACCGTATCGCGATGGCCTTCAGCGTGGCGGCGCTGCGTGCGCAGGGCGAAATCCTGATCGATGATTGTGCCAATGTCGCGACCTCCTTCCCGAACTTCGTGGCGCTGGCCAGTGAAGTCGGCATGCAGGTCGAGAACCTCGGTGCCGTGGCACCCGGACAGGAGGCGTCATGAGTGGTGAAGCGACTCCGCATCACAGCCAGGTGAGCGATGAGCCGGTGCTGACCCTCGATGGCCCCGGCGGGGCCGGCAAGGGCACCATCAGCCGTCTGGTCGCGGCGAGCCTGGGCTGGCACCTGCTGGACTCCGGTGCGCTGTATCGCCTGACGGCTCTGGCCGCCGAGCGTCACGGTGTGGCCTTGGAGGACGAGTCCGCGGTGGCCACCATCGCCGAGCACCTCGACGTCCAGTTCGATGCCGAGGGGGATGCCACTCGCGTGATTCTCGAGGGTGAAGACGTCACGCGTGACATCCGTCTCGAGACGGTCGGCAACAACGCCTCCATCATCGCGGCCCAGCCGCGCGTGCGCACCGCACTGCTGGCACGTCAGCGTGCCTTCGCGCGTGCGCCGGGCCTGGTGGCCGACGGTCGCGACATGGGCACGGTGGTCTTCACCGAGGCGCCGCTCAAGATCTTCCTCACCGCCTCGGCCGAGGAACGTGCCCGCAGACGTCATGCCCAGTTGCAGGAAGCGGGTGTGGATGCTAATATTCCGAGCCTTTTGACAGAAATACAGGCGCGCGATGCACGCGACATGGGCCGGGCAGTCGCCCCGCTCAAGCCGGCAGATGATGGCGTGATCCTCGATACGACGGATCTCGACATCGAGCAGGTGGTCGAGCGCATCCAGCAGCTGCTGGTCGAGTATGGCCTGGTGGCGGAACGCTGAAACGGCATGTCCGTGGCCTTCATCGGCAAGCGTACCTGTTGTGTCAGGACAATCGATTGATAGCCTGCTGTTGCATCAAGGCCTTCGGGCCGGGCAGTGGCAGGCTTCGCTCGCTCTGCGAGCGGAGACGCAGGACAAGGCACGACCCAGATGACACTGCGGTGTCATCAACCCCCCGGCCAGGTGTCATGGGGTGCATCGGCGGCAAGCGGAAAGCCGGTGTATCTCGAACCAGCGTCAACGCCCCCGGGGATATGTAGATATGGCCCGTGCTTGCTGGTGGTACGGAGACTGCGGTGCAAGCCGCCCCAAACGTTGATCATGTAGGAATACCATGAGCGAGAGCTTTGCTGATTTATTTGAACAGTCACTCCAGGACATCAACATGGAGCCGGGCGCAATCGTGTCCGCTACCATCGTCGATATCGATGGCGACTGGATCACTGTCAATGCCGGTCTGAAATCTGAAGGTCAGATTCCGTCTGAACAGTTCCGTGACGAAAGTGGCCAGCTGTCCATCAGCATCGGCGACGAAGTCATGGTCGCGCTGGAAGCCGTCGAAGATGGCTTCGGTGAGACCCGCCTGTCCCGCGAGAAGGCCAAGCGTGCCGAAGCGTGGAAAGAGCTGGAAGCCGCCTTCGAGAAGGACGAGATCGTCAAGGGCGTGATCAACGGCAAGGTCAAAGGTGGCTTTACCGTCGACATCAACACCATCCGTGCCTTCCTGCCGGGTTCTCTGGTCGATGTCCGCCCTGTGCGCGACACCGCCCACCTCGAGAACAAGGAACTGGACTTCAAGGTCATCAAGCTCGACGCCAAGCGCAACAACGTTGTCGTGTCTCGTCGTGCCGTCCTCGAAGCCGAGAACAGCGCTGAGCGTGAAGCCCTCCTGGCCACTCTGCAGGAAGGTCAGCAGATTCAGGGTATCGTCAAGAACCTGACCGACTACGGCGCCTTCGTCGACCTCGGCGGCGTTGACGGCCTGCTGCACATCACCGACATGGCCTGGAAGCGCATCAAGCATCCGTCCGAGATCGTTGCTGTCGGCGACGAGATCAACGTCAAGGTGCTGAAGTTCGACCGCGAGCGCAACCGTGTGTCTCTGGGTCTCAAGCAGCTGGGTGAAGATCCGTGGGTCAACATCAAGGCTCGCTACCCGGAAGGCGCCAAGATCAACGCACGCGTCACCAACCTCACCGACTACGGCTGCTTCGCCGAGCTGGAAGAGGGCGTCGAAGGTCTGGTCCACGTGTCCGAAATGGATTGGACCAACAAGAACATCCACCCGTCCAAGGTCGTCAATGTCGGCGATGACGTGGAAGTGATGATTCTGGACATCGACGAAGAGCGTCGTCGTATCTCCCTGGGTATCAAGCAGTGCACCACCAACCCGTGGGAAGACTTCAGCGGCAAGCACAACAAGGGCGACCGTGTCTCCGGTACCATCAAGTCAATCACTGACTTCGGTATCTTCATCGGTCTGGATGGCGGCATCGACGGCCTGGTTCACCTGTCTGACATCTCCTGGAACGAAGCTGGCGAAGAAGCCGTGCGTCGTTACAAGAAGGGTGAAGAAGCTGAAGCGGTCATCCTGTCCATCGATCCGGAACGTGAGCGCATCTCTCTGGGCATCAAGCAGCTCGAGAGCGATCCGGTCTCTGAATACCTGGCCGTCAACGACAAGGGCGCCATCGTGTCCGGTCGTGTTGTCGACATCGACGCCAAGGAAGTTCAGGTCGAGCTGGCCACTGACGTCATCGCCATCCTGAAGGCGTCTGAAATCAGCGCTGATCGTGTCGAAGACGCACGCAACGTCCTGAGCGTCGGCGATGCTGTCGAAGCCAAGATCGTCGGTGTGGATCGCAAGAGCCGCCTGATCAACCTGTCCGTCAAGTCCAAGGACCAGGTGGAAGCACCGCGTCGCGATGCTGCCAAGCCGCGTACCCAGGAAGTCGAGAGCAACGGCCCGACGACCATCGGTGACCTGATCAAGCAGCAGCTGGGTCAGGAGTGATCCCGAGACATTCCGCCTCCTCGTGAGGCGGGATGTCCGGATCCACGCTGAGGTGACATGCCTCTGGTTGCCACCTCAGCGTCTCCGAATCGGTATCCTGCACATGACGCATGTCATGCGCAGGAACGAAAAAAACCGCCACCCTTCGGGGTGGCGGTTTTTTTGTGTTCAGAGATCGTGTCCGGGAAGTGCGGAGATCGTGTCTGGAAAGTGCAGAGATCGTGCCTGTGCACCCTGTCCTCGCTGTGCGGACGTTACCGGTTGATTCCGCTGGCGAGAGAATGCCCGGAGTCCACGCGCTGACTGTTCTGGGCGAGAAGCTGCATCTGGCGCAGGGAGATGGTGCAGTAGAGGCTGCGGTACTGTGCCGGCTGCTCCGTCGGGTCGATCTGATGCAGGCGCTTTTCCAGTTGCTGGATGTCGCGGGCCAGTTGCTGAGGGCTGAGAGAGGCTGTCTGAGTCATGGTGGGCGCTCCTTGAGTTCAATGAACATCATTGCAAGGGTCAGGCGTGACGCCTCTCGTGGCGAGCTGTCGCGCGCTCATCGGGAGTCTTTGCCTGAGGTGGCGGCAGGGGCGGCGGGGTCTGCGTGACCCTGCCACCTTCCGTCGCGAGTCATCGTCGTGACCACTACAGTCTGGACGATGTTCAAGCGTGCGCCTTGATCCATGTCAGGACGATGACGTCGAGCTGACAGTCTGCCTGTGGAATTGGCGGGGCGGGTCAGCAGACCAAGTACCAGTCGTTGCCGGCCCCATCGTCTCTTGATTGGCCCATCCCCGCCCAGCCCTGCGTGGTCTAGTCGTTCTCGCTCTGATCGGGCTTGGTGGCTTCAGCGGCGGCGGTCTGGCGTTCCAGGTTGGCCAGCATGCCGCGCAGGATGGACAGCTCACGGCGGGTCGGTTCAGCGCGGGCAAACAGTGCACGCAAGCGCTCTTCGGTCTGTGAGTGCGGTTGATTGAGGAAGCCGGAACCGCGCAGGGCACGGCCGAGGTGCTCGTGGAAGTGGCCGAGCTGCTCGCGGGTCGGCAGCTGGTCATCCTCACGACGCGCGACCGGAGCCTCGCTGGTTGGCTCCAGGGTGCGACGCCAGGCGCTGCGACACTCGTGGGCGAGTACCTGTACGGCCTGGGAGACATTGAGGATGCCGTAGTCGGGGTTGGTGGGGATGGACACCTGGTGCGTGCAGCAGCCGATCTCCTCGTTGGTCAGCCCGAAGCGTTCACGGCCGAACACTAGCGCCACCTTGCCATCCTGGGCGGTATCGATGACGCGCGCGGCCATCTCGCTCGGCTCATCGAAGTGAGGCAGCGGCAGACTGCGCAGGCGGGCACTGGCACCGATGACCAGCTGGCAGTCATTGACGGCGTCTTCGAGACGCTCGACCACGCGGGCGTTTTCCAGAAGCTCCGCGGCGCCGCTGGCCATGCGTGTGGCTTCCTCATCGGGGAAGCAGCGCGGGTTGACCAGCACCAGGTCCTTGATGCCCATGGTCAGGATGGCGCGAGCGGTAGCGCCGATATTGCCGGGATGGAAGGTCTGCACCAGCACGACACGCACATTGTCGAGGGTGGCAGGGCTCGAGGCAGAGCTGGAGGTATCAGTCATGAGAAGAAGATCCTGGGCAAGCGAGGCGCGCGGCCTGAGCGGTTGTCGTCATTGATCGTGGGCGTCAATGCGCTGCTAGCCTCGTGCACTGCCAGCGTCATGCACTGTCATCACGAAGAGGCAATGTCTCAGGTCGCCGCAAAAAAGTGGCGCCTAGTGTAGCGTGACGGGCGAGTGGAGTCAGGTAGCGGCCTGCGCCGTGCAAGCGAGGCATGTCACGGCGGGAAGCGTGAATGTCAGGCATGAAAAAACCGCCCCTGCTTGCGCAGGAGCGGTTCGGGTCACGACGGGTGAGTCGTGGGGGAGGCTGGCTTACATCATGCCGCCCATGCCACCCATTCCGCCCATGCCACCCATGTCGCCGCCGCCGGCAGCTGCCTTGTCTTCCGGGTCTTCGGCGATCATGCATTCGGTGGTGATCATCAGGCCGCCGATGGAGGCTGCGGACTGCAGGGCAGAGCGCGTCACCTTGGCCGGGTCCAGCACGCCCATCTCGAACATGTCGCCGTAGACACCGGTGGAGGCGTTGTAACCGTAGTTGCCTTCACCTGCCTTGACGTTGTTCAGCACGACGGAGGCTTCTTCGCCAGCGTTGGTGACGATCTGACGCAGCGGCGCTTCCATGGCGCGCAGCGCGATGGCGATACCGTGAGTCTGGTCTTCGTTGTCGCCTTTCAGCTCGGTCAGCTGGTTGAGGACGCGAACCAGGGCGGTACCACCGCCAGGCACGACACCTTCCTCGACGGCTGCACGAGTGGAGTGCAGGGCGTCTTCGACGCGAGCCTTCTTCTCTTTCATCTCGACTTCGGTAGCAGCACCGACGCGGATGACGGCAACACCGCCGGCCAGCTTGGCGACACGCTCCTGCAGCTTCTCGCGGTCGTAGTCAGAGGAGGTTTCCTCGATCTGCGCGCGGATCTGGGAGACACGAGCTTCGATATCGCCTTCGTTGCCGGCGCCATCGATGATGGTGGTGTTTTCCTTGGACATGGTCACGCGCTTGGCGGTGCCCAGGTGGTCCAGGTTGGCCTGCTCGAGGTTGAGGCCGACTTCTTCGGAAATCACGGTGCCGCCGGTCAGGACAGCGATGTCCTGCAGCATGGCCTTACGACGATCACCGAAGCCCGGCGCCTTGACGGCCGCGACCTTGACGATACCGCGCATGGTGTTGACGACCAGAGTCGCCAGCGCTTCGCCTTCGATGTCTTCGGCGACGATCGCCAGCGGCTTGCCGGACTTGGCGACGCCTTCCAGCACCGGCAGCAGTTCGCGGATGTTGGAGATCTTCTTGTCGACCAGCAGGATGTACGGGTCTTCGAGCTCGACCGCCATGGTGTCCTGGTTGGTGACGAAGTACGGAGACAGGTAGCCACGGTCGAACTGCATGCCTTCGACGACTTCCAGCTCGTCTTCGAAGCCACGGCCTTCATCGACGGTGATGACGCCTTCCTTGCCGACTTTCTCCATCGCTTCCGCGATGATCTCGCCGATGCGAGAGTCGCCATTGGCGGAGATGGTACCGACCTGGGCGATGGCCTTGGTGTCGGTGCACGGCACGGACAGCTCACGCACGGCCTTGACGGCTTCGATGACGGCCTTGTCGATGCCGCGCTTCAGGTCCATCGGGTTCATGCCGGCGGTCACGCCCTTCAGGCCTTCATTGACGATGGACTGAGCCAGCACGGTGGCGGTGGTGGTGCCGTCACCCGCGACGTCGGAAGTCTTGGAAGCGACTTCCTTGACCATCTGGGCGCCCATGTTCTCGAAGCGATCCTTCAGCTCGATTTCCTTGGCGACGGACACACCGTCCTTGGTCACGGTCGGTGCGCCGAAGGATTTTTCCAGCACCACGTTGCGGCCTTTCGGGCCGAGGGTAGTCTTGACGGCATCCGCCAGGACATTGACACCACGCGCCATGCGCTTGCGAGCATCATCGGAGAAACGAACGTCTTTTGCAGCCATTGTTATCTCTACCTTTAATCAGTAAGTCGTAGCATTTAAACCGGAAACGCTGGAAATCAGCCTTCCACCACGGCGAGGATGTCGCTCTCGCTCATGATCAGCACTTCTTCGCCGTCGATCTTCTGCTTCTCGACGCCGTAGCCATCCTTGAAGATGACGGTGTCGCCGACTTTCACGTCAAGCGGGCGAACTTCACCGTTCTCGAGGATGCGGCCGTTGCCGGCGGCAAGAATTTCACCGCGCGTCGGCTTTTCCTGAGCGCTGCCGGGCAGAACGATGCCACCTGCAGTTTTCTGTTCTTCTTCCACGCGACGGACCACGACGCGATCGTGCAAGGGACGGATGTTCATTGCTCACGTTCTCCTGATGGTAAATCCCGCCATCTGCCGGTCTTTGCCGGCACGTCTGGCGTTCAATGGGGTTGCCTACCGAGTGTTGGGCCTCGCAGAGGCGAGGCCGTTATCCATTGCACCGCTTTTATGGTGGCGAGAGGACAGCTTTCAAGTAGGCGAACATAAAAAAATTTCAAATCTCGTCATCAACTGCGTCGCCTGAAAGGCACGCACTTGAGGTGCCGACTATCCCGATGCACTACTGTGAGTTGAATCAAGCAGTTGAGTGTATCTGAGCCATACGCCTCTGGCATGTGGACGCCCGACGGTGAATGACGTCCATTGGTACTAGGTGTCAGCGATGAGGCGCGTTGCACAGCGCGGCCATGCATGGCAACGAAAAGCCCGGCAGGGGAGATGGGCTCCCGTACCGGGCTTAGATCATCATCATGCAGTGGGGGCTCGTCGGGCTCTTTGCCTGTCGAGGCGCGATGCCGGCCTACAGACGTGGCTCATCGCGGCTGATGTAGTCGCCTTCCAGCGGCTGCCCACCCTTGTCACCGCTATTGGCGCGGCCTGATTCGCGCTGTGGCTCCTCCTGCTGGGCAGTGCCGTGATCCGTGGACTGCCAGTTGCCGGAGTGCGTCTGACGTGACTGACTCTGTGCGGAGAAGCGACCCTTGAAGAAGCGTGCGATGACGTTGTTGCCGCTCAGGCCTCGGGTCAGCAGTCCACGCGAGGCCGGCAGCAGGCAGAGCAGCCCCAGGCCATCCGAGAGAAATCCCGGTGCCATGAGCAGCGCGCCACCGAAGATCAGCGCCGCGCCTTCCATCAGTTCACCGGAGGGCATCTCGCCACGTTGCAGGCGCTCCTGGGCACGCATCAATGTCGCGCGACCTTCGCGTCGAATCAGATGCAGGCCCACGGCGCCGGTGATCAGTACCAGTGCCAGCGTCGGCAACAGCCCTATCTGGCTGCCAAGACTGAACAGCACCACGAAATCCAATAACCCGAACAGGGTAATCACTAGCAGTATGGGCATCGTCTCTCCCGAATCCGGTAAATGGCAGCTTGCACCAATGCGTCAAGGGTAAACCAGCAGCAGGATGGGGAACAGTCGAATCGGTGTCATGAAAGGCTCATGCCGGCCGACGTGGATGGCTGGCGCTGGTGGTAGAGCGGTGCCATGCTGGATGTTGCAGTGCACAATGACAGCGAGTGATACCGTGTCAGGCGCGACGGATGTCTCAAGTGTCCGAAGGTGGCAACGATACGCCTGACCAGGCGGGCCCCATGGCGGCCGGAAGCAGCATGGGCACGCCGCATCAGCACCCGCCTGCAGGCCGCTACGTTGATGACGAGACCGGTTGCGTTGGCCGGTTGGGCCAGCGTTGAGGCAGGACACGTCGCAATCTGTTGCACTGCGTCATGCAGATTCACCGTGAGCCTGCAGCGTTCGTCATCCGTGACAGCTCCAGTCACGGTGGCACACGCGGATGGACGCGGTGCGGGACACTCGACACATTGATCGTGACGCTCGTACGGCATGCGGGCCTCGCACCCGGCAGGCATTTCTCACTGTCGGCAGACAACCTGGGAGACGGGACATGAAGCTTGACGACAAGGTCATCGCGATTACGGGCGGCGCTCGTGGGCTGGGGCTGGCCATGGCGCGACATCTGGGTGAGAAGGGCGCCGTGCTGGCGCTGCTGGATATCGAACAGGGCGGTCTGGATGACGCTGTCTCGAGCCTGGAAGCGGCGGGCATCAAGGCGCAGGGGTTCGTGACCGACGTCGCGGACGAGGCCTCCGTCACGCAAACCTTCTCTGCCATCAAGGCGGCGCTGGGCCCGGTGAGTGGTCTGGTCAACAATGCCGGCATTACCCGAGATGGTCTGCTGATCAAGGCGCGTGATGGAGTCGTGGAGAAGACCATGTCGCTGTCCAGCTGGCAGCAGGTCATCGATGTCAATCTGACCGGTGTCTTCCTGTGCACGCGTGAAGCCGCCAGTCAGATGATCGAGGCCGGTCAGCCGGGCGTGATCGTCAACATCTCCAGCATCTCGCGCGCCGGCAACATGGGGCAGAGCAATTACACCGCAGCCAAGGCGGGTGTCGCCGCGATGAGCGTCACCTGGGCCAAGGAGCTGGCGCGCTACAAGATTCGTGTCGGTGCCGTGGCACCGGGCTTCATCGCCACTGAAATGACCGCCGGCATGAAGCCGGAGATGCTCGACAAGATCAAGAGTGGCATCCCGATGCGTGATCTGGGACGTCCGGAAGACATCGCGGGCAGCGTGGCCTTCATCTTCGACAATGATTACTTCACGGGGCGCGTGATCGAATGTGATGGCGGTCTGCGTATCTGAGCCGATGTCTCCTGCCTGACGTCATGCCTCCCTCTGTGAATGCGCAAGCCCCCATGCCGGATCTGCCGATATGGGGGCTTTTTCGTGCATGCGAGAGAGTCGACTTGCGTGCGAGGGCCAAGGTGACATGCATCCAACGAGGCGTGCCGTGCGTAATCCCGGTATCACGGTTCATATCGGATAAAGGAGATTCGTCATGCAACGTCGCCAATTCATGGGGCTTGTATTGGGTGGCGGTGCGATGTTGGCACTGCCGGGACTGGCTGCCGCTCGCCCGGAGCTTGAGCTGGAGCGCTCGCCGGACATTGCCGAGCTCGTGCTGGATGACGACGAGTGGCGCGCACGCCTGAGTGCAGAGCAGTATCGCGTGCTGCGCGAGGAAGGCACCGAGCGCTCAGGCTCCAGCGCGCTCAACAAGGAAGCGCGTGACGGTGAGTACCGCTGTGCCGGCTGTGACCTTGCGCTGTTCACCTCGCGCACCAAGTTCGAGTCCGGCACTGGCTGGCCGAGTTTCTTCGACCATATCGAAGGGCATCTGTTGACCAAGACGGACTACGGGCTGGTGTGGCCGCGTACCGAATATCACTGCGCACGCTGCGGAGGGCATCAGGGACACGTGTTCGAGGACGGCCCCAGGCCCACGGGATTGCGCTGGTGCAACAATGGGGTGGCGCTGCGTTTCGTGCCGGCCTGAGGGGGCCTGTGAAGCTAAAGCAATCCACGGGCTTTGTGGTAACGTGACGGCATCGTGATGCAGGCGGCCCGGTCGACTCAGCGACCGGGCCGCCTGCGTCTTGTCACCAGAATCATAGTCGTGAAGGGATCGATGTTTCATGGACGCTACCGCAACTGACGCCACTACCGCTCGCCCTGCACCGACGCTGTCGCCTGCTGCTACCGCTCGCCGTATCCAGCAGGCGCTGGCGGCGGAGCTGGACGTGCGTGAAGAACAGATCACCGCGACGGTGGAGCTGCTGGATGGCGGCGCCACCGTGCCCTTCATCTCGCGTTACCGCAAGGAGGCGACCGGCGGGCTGGATGACACCCAGATGCGTCTTCTGGAAGAGCGCCTGCGCTACCTGCGTGAGCTGGAAGAGCGCCGTCAGGTGGTACTCGAATCCATTGCCGAGCAGAGCAAGCTGACCGCGAGTCTCGAGCGCGACGTGCTGGCTGCCGACAGCAAGCAGCGTCTGGAAGACCTCTACCTGCCGTATCGCAAGAAGCGTCGTACCAAGGCCCAGATTGCCCGTGAGGCGGGTCTTGAGCCGCTGGCGGATGCCTTGCTTGGCGACCCGACGCTCGTGCCGGAAGACGAGGCGGCTGGCTTCGTCGATGCCGACAAGGACGTGGCCGACCCCAAGGCGGCACTGGATGGGGCCAAGCAGATTCTGATGGAGCGTTTCGCGGAAGACGCCGCGCTTGTCGGTCGTCTGCGTCAGCGTCTGTGGGATGACGGTATCCTCAGTGCCCGGGTGATGAAGGGCAAGGAACAGGAAGGCACCAAGTTCTCCGATTACTTCGAGCACGACGAGCCGCTGCACAAGGCACCGTCGCATCGCGCGCTGGCCATGCTGCGGGGTCGCAATGAAGGCGTGCTGAGCCTCGCGCTCAAGCTGGAAGGCGAGGACGAGTTGCCGCGGCACCCGATGGAGGGTGCCATCGCGGCGCATTTCTCCCTCGAGGACCAGGGGCGCGCCGCGGATCGCTGGCTGAAGGAGGTGGTGCGCTGGACCTGGCGGGTCAAGCTCTATACCCATCTGGAAAGCGAGCTGATCGGCCGCCTGCGTGAGCGTGCCGAGCAGGAGGCCATCCAGGTCTTCGCCGACAACCTGAAGGATCTGCTGCTGGCAGCCCCGGCGGGGCCCAAGGCCACCCTGGGGCTGGACCCGGGCCTGCGTACCGGCGTCAAGGTCGCGGTGGTGGACGCCACCGGCAAGTATGTCGATCAGGCCACCCTCTACCCGCATGCGCCTCACAATCGTTGGGATGCCTCGGTGGCGGAGCTGGTCAGGCTGGTCGAGCGTCATGATGTCGAGCTGATCGCCATCGGCAACGGGACCGCATCACGCGAGACCGACAAGCTGGCCGCCGACGTGCTGACCCGCCTGTCCGGGCGTCGCCTGCAGAAGGTGATGGTCAACGAGGCAGGGGCGTCCATCTACTCCGCCTCGGAATATGCCGCGCGTGAGTTCCCGGATCTGGACGTGACCATTCGTGGCGCGGTCTCCATTGCCCGTCGCCTGCAGGACCCGCTCGGCGAGCTGGTCAAGATCGAGCCCAAGTCCATCGGGGTCGGCCAGTATCAGCATGATGTCAGTCAGGTGCAGCTGGGGCGCAGTCTGGAGGCGGTGGTCGAGGACTGCGTCAATGGCGTCGGTGTCGATCTCAACATGGCGTCCAGTGCGCTGCTGTCACGCGTCGCGGGGCTGAATACCACGCTTGCCGAGAACATCGTCGCGCATCGTGATGCCAATGGCCGCTTCGCCTCGCGCAAGGAGCTTCTGAAGGTCAGTCGGCTCGGGCCACGTACCTTCGAGCAGTGCGCCGGCTTCCTGCGTATCGCCGAGGGTGAGAACCCGCTGGATGCCAGCGCCGTTCACCCTGAGGCCTACCCGCTGGTCGAGCGTATCGCCAAGGCGCATGGCCGTGAGCTACCCAGCCTGCTGGGCGACAGCAGCTTCCTGCGCAGCGTGAAGCCTGCCGAGTTCACGGATGATCACTTCGGGTTGCCGACAGTCACGGACATCCTGCGGGAGCTGGACAAGCCGGGGCGCGACCCGCGTCCTGAATTCCGCTTCGCCGAGTTCAAGGAAGGGGTCGAGACGCTCAAGGATCTCGAACCGGGCATGAAACTTGAAGGTGTCGTGACCAACGTCACCCATTTCGGGGCCTTCGTGGACATCGGTGTGCATCAGGATGGCCTGGTACACATCTCTGCTCTGTCGCAAAAGTATGTTGCCGACCCGCGTGAGGTGGTGAAGGCCGGTGACATCGTCAGCGTCAAGGTGATGGAGGTCGACATACCGCGTGGACGCATCGCGCTGAGCATGCGCATGAGCGATACTCCCGGTGAAAAAGGCGCGGGAGGCGAGGCGCGACGCGGGGGCGAGGGCAATCGTGGAGGGCGCTCCCAGACCGGCGGTGGCCGTCAGGAACGAGGCGGTCGCGGCAGCGGCTCCAGTGCAGGAGGCGGCGCGGCACCCGCCAACAATGCCATGGCAGCGGCCCTGCTCAATGCACGCAAGTCGAAATCATAAGCCTTGAAAGCATTTTTTACGCGCCCATAATGTGGGCATACTGACTGACGCGAACGGTGGATGCCGTTCGCGTCTTGCATGGCATCCGGTGCAGTCCGCGGGCCATGGTCATCCAACTCGACCGGAGAGGCTGGGCTTCTCCCCATGCGAAAGGGTCAATACCTTGTCCGAGCAACTCGCGTCCGCCATTGCGCGACTCAAGGCCCCCGCCCGTCAGGGACTCTTCGGGCGTCTGCGCCGTGGCATCGAGAAAGAAGGCCTCAGGGTCGACGCCGACGGCCGCATCAGCCAGACCCCGCACCCGCGTGCTCTGGGGTCCAAGCTGACTCACCCGTACATCACCACGGATTATTCCGAGTCGCTGCTCGAGTACATCACGCCAGTCTTCTCGCGTCCCAAGGATTCCCTGGAGTTTCTGGCGGACCTGCATCGTTTCAGCTATCGCAATCTGGGGGATGAGCTGATCTGGCCGGCCAGCATGCCGCCGAGGCTGAACGGCAATGACAGCGTGCCGATCGCGGATTATGGCACCTCCAACACCGGCACCATGAAGCATGTCTACCGCAAGGGACTGGATGTGCGCTACGGGCGCATCATGCAGTCCATTGCCGGTATCCATTACAACTTCTCGCTGCCGGATGATTTCTGGACGCTGCTTCAGAAGATGGAGAATGCCGAAGGCGAGGATGCGCGTGACTTCCGCTCGCGCCGCTACTTCGAGCTGATCCGCAACTTCCGTCGCCATAGCTGGATTCTGCTCTATCTGTTCGGCGCCTCGCCGGGGATCGACGAAAGCTTCCTGGATGGCGGCAATGATGACCGCCTCAAGCGTCAGGCCGACCGCAGTCTGGTCTCGGCCTATGCCACCAGCCTGCGCATGTCGGACCTGGGCTACCAGAACAAGGTCCAGGCGCAGCTCAAGATCTGCTTCAACTCGCTGGACAACTTCGTCGGGACGCTGCGTCACGCCATCGTCACGCCGTGGAAGGACTACGAGAAGCTGGGGGTGAAGCAGGCTGATGGCAGCTGGTCGCAGCTCTCCAGCAACATCCTGCAGATCGAGAACGAGTACTACTCCGACATCCGTCCCAAGCGTGTCACCCGGCACAACGAGACGCCCAGTCAGGCGCTGGAAGGCCGGGGCGTCGAATACATCGAGGTGCGCTGTCTGGATCTCAATCCCTTCCTGCCGGTGGGGATCGACGAGACGCAGATCCGCTTCCTCGATACCTTCCTGATCTGGTGTCTGCTGACCGAGAGCCCATGGATCGATGACGAGGAATGCGCCAACCTTGACGACAGCAAGCGACGCGTCGTGGAGGCGGGACGTGACCCCGAGCTGACCCTGAACGTCAAGGGTGAGGAGCGGCGTCTGCGTGAACTGGCCGCCAACGTGATGGATGAGCTTGGCGAAGTGGCAAGCCTGCTGGACGAGAATCACAAGTCAGGCAGTGAGCATCGCGATGCGCTGGCGGCACTCGCGCCGCGCTTCGACGATGCCCAGACCACGCCCTCGGGCCGTCTGCTGACCAGCATGCTCGACAACGGCAGCAACTTCGTCGATGAAGTGATGGCACTGGCCAAGGGGCAGGCCGAGCAGTTCAAGACGGAGCCGATGGAGCGTGCACGTGGCTACCTGCTGGATCAACTGGTCGAGACTTCCCTGCAGCAACAGGGCGATATCGAGGCCGGCGACCATCAGGACTTCGATACCTTCATGGCCGAATACTTTGCCTCGGCGCATGCCACGCAACCGGCCTGACTCGTCGATGCAACGCCGATTCATGTTCAGGTCATCCCTGCGCGGCATGATAGGCATCCATCGCTGATCGCGGCGACACCGGCCATCGCGACATCATCGGCGCCTCAGACTTGAGGCGCCGATGATGTCTCTGGCCCATGCGTGCGTCCTGGCCAGGCAATGACGCCACGCATGCTCTGAGGTGGTCATGGAGAGATGTCTTCGTGATCGCGCCATTTCTCACCAATGACTCCAGTGGAGTCGGACGGCAAGGACAGCAAATGACACACGCGGACAATCAATCAGGACAACAGCCGACACGCCAGGGTGGGGGTCTCGCCTGTCTGGCGCGCTGGAGCGGGCGTCAGTGGTGCCTGCTGGGGGCGCTGGGGTGCGCGTTGCTGCTCGGTGTCGCCTTCGTGCTGCAGTTTGCCTTCGGTCTGGCACCGTGTTCGCTGTGCATCTTCCAGCGCGTGGCGGTGGCCGTGGCAGGCGTCTTCTTCCTGCTGGGTGCCGTGCATGGACCGGGGCGTATCGGTACCCGCGTCTATGCGCTGGGTGCGCTGGCGGGCAGTGTGGGTGCCATCGTGCTGGCCGGTCGTCATGTCTGGCTGCAATCCCTTCCGCCGGATCAGGTGCCGGCCTGTGGCCCGGGCCTCAACTACATGCTGGAAGTGCTGCCGGTATGGGACGTGATCACCCAGGTGCTCAATGCCTCCGGTGAATGCGCGCAGATCAGTGCCCAGTGGCTGGGGCTCTCGATCCCTCAGTGGTCGTTGATCGGCTTCTGTGCTCTGGCACTGGTACCGCTGGCCATGCTGTGGAGCAGCTTCCGGCGTTGAGGGCATGACACCTGCCACCATGGTGGGGGGTTGGCAGCGTCCGTCGCATGGAGGATAGTGGGTTGACAGCGGGGTGAGCACCTGATGTCAGCCCCACCGTTCGGGTCATGCCAGAGGAGGCGCCCATGCTGGAGGAATGCACCACTGCGGCGGAACGCTTTCGTGGCGTTCATCAGTTGGTTGATCGCTGGCTGGATCAGCGACGCGAGATGCTGGTCTGCTTCATGGATCTGCACGAGGCCTGCGTCAATGATCTCGAGCAGCTCGACATGACACGCGTCAATCGCTTCATCGAGCTGTTGATGGATTACATCTCGGCGGGCCATTTCGAAGTCTATCCTCAGCTCAAGGAAGAGGGGCGTGTCTTCGAGGACACCCAGGCTCTGGCCGCTGCCGAGAAATTGATGCTGCGTCTGGAGCCCTCGACGGAGCTGGTACTGTCCTTCGATGAGGACTTCTCGAGTCCGACCCGCTGCCAGCACTACCGCACACGCCTGCCCGAGTGGCTGGCCCGTCTTCAGGAGGGGCTGACGGAGCGCTTCGCGCTGGAAGATCAACTGATTCAGCGCCTGCATGCGGTACACGAGCCACTGGCTCACTCGCGGCAACCCGTGGCATGAGCGAATGACTCAGGCAGACATGCTGTCCGCCTGAGTACTGAGTACTGAGTACTGAGTGCCAGCCGCCGTCAGTGGCAACACGAAAAAGCCCCCGTCAGCAGATGCTGGCGGGGGCTTTTCGTTCGGCTCGACTTCCTTCAGTTCACCTGCGCGGCGGTTGGCGCCGCGCGGCGTATCACATCAGGGAAGAGGCTTCCGGGCGTTCGAGTTCGGTCAGCTCGATCTCGCCGGTGAGCAGGTCACGCTCGAAGGCATCCTTGTCGATGTTGAAACCAAGGAATTCCTGAGCGAGATACATGTCCTTCTCGGCGTTGCCCAGACAGCTGGTGCCACCCGGTGACGGCGTCATGTTGAAGACGATGCCGGTGCCCGGATTGATCTTGGCTTCGCCCATCACGAGCTTCTGCTTGCTCTTGTCGATCAGCTGCGGGCGCACGCCGCCGAAGCCCTTGGCGAAGCTGACATCCTTGACGTCCAGGCTCGGGACGATCTTCTTGATGTCGCCGTGGAACAGGCGCTCACGCAGTACCGGCACCTCGAACATGAAGTTCTTGAAGATGTAGTTGCGGATGTCACGCACCTTCATCAGGTCCCACAGGGCCTTGACGACGTTGCGGTCCATGCGCAGTACCTTGAGGAACTCCCAGAAGGTCTTGCCGTTGTAGCGCTCCAGCAGCGGCAGCATCAGAGCGGTCGGCCCGAAGCGGGTCTTGCCTTCCACCAGCACGTCCGGGTCGCCGTGGACGGCGGCGAACGGCAGGTTCTCGTTCTGGATGGTGTAGACCTTGCCGTTGAGCACCTTCGGCGTGAAGTAGAAGGAGCCAGCCATCGGCAGGCAGGACTTGTCCAGTCCGTAGCCCATCTTGTGGGCGAACAGCAGGGAGTGACCACCGGCGCTGACCACGACATAGCGTGCGCTGAGCTCGCCCTTGTCGGTCTTGACCTTGTAGACGTCACCTTCCTTGCGGATGTCTTCCACGGCGGTCGAGAGGCGAACGTCGAAGTTCATGCCTTTCTCGGCCGCTGCCTTCTCGCCTTCGCTGACGAAGGCCTCCGACAGGGTGGTGTAGTTGACGGCGGTGTATTCGTCGGTGGAACCCAGCGCGACGATTTCCTCGTCCGGACGGCGACCTTCCACGACCTTCGGCTCAAGCTCGGCGATGTCATCACGCTCGAGCAGCTTCAGATTCGGGAACAGTGGCTTGAAGGTCTCGAAGCGCTTGCGCAGGAACTGGCATTCCTTGGCGCCGACCGCCAGTACCATCTTCGGGTACTTGTAGACGATGTGATCGCGCTCACTCTCGCTGAGCTTGGTGGCGAAGTTGACCACCATGCCTGCGGTGCGCTTGGTCACGCGCGCCTTCTCGACCGTGTAGTTGGTCTCGATGTCGCCGCAGTGGATGGTCTGGGAGTTGTTGCGACCGTGCGAGTTGACGATCGCGACATGGTCGTATTTTTCCACCAGGCCGACCGACGAGAGGTCGGTGTAGCGGGCGAGTTCATAGAGAAGGGCGGTGCCGGACACGCCGCCACCCACAATCAGGACATCGTATGTCGTTGAGGACATGGCTGCTCACGCTCAGAGTTGGTGAGGGACATCCCCCGGCACCCGACCGGGCTACCGGGGGCCGTCCTGCCGTGACGGGGCATGCCTCGTCAGGCTCGACGGTTCGATGGACACACATTATAGACACATCGGACGCGAAATGATTCAGCAAATAAGGTCGACTTTATGGTGAATGCCTGTAGCCACATGAAAACCTTATAGATGAAGCTGCATTCCCTTATAGGTCGATTATTTGTTTTAAAATCAATGGCTTATCAGTCGCGCAGTGAGATGATGCGCCATCCGCGCTGCTGGGCGGTCGCCAACAGTTGCTCATCCGGGTCCACTGCAATGGCAGTATCGACACGCTCGAGCAGCGGAAGATCATTGATGGAGTCACTATAGAAGGTGCTGCCATCCAGGGTGTGATCACGCTCGGCAAGCCAGGCTTCGAGGCGAGTGACCTTGCCGCCCTGGAAGCTGGGAACTCCGTCGACGCGGCCGGTGTAGCGCCCGTCGATGATCTCGGGCTCGATGGCGATCAGGTCATCCACGCCAAGGCGCTCGGCGATGGGGGCAGTGATGAAGCGGTTGGTGGCGGTGATGATCAGCAGCGTATCGCCGCGTGCACGGTGACGCGCCAGCAGCTCTTCTGCCCGTGCCAGAATGATGGGCTCGATCTTGGCGGCCATGAACTGCTGGTGCCAGGCGGCGAGTTGTTCCGGACTGTTCTCGGCCAGCGGCTTGAGTGAGAAGGCCAGGTACTCGTGAATGTCCAGTTCACCACTCTGATAGAGCTGGAAATAGCGCTCGTTGGCTTCACGGTAGGTGTCAGCGTCGACAGCGCCTTGTTCAACCAGGAACTCGCCCCAGGCGTGATCGCTGTCCCCGGCGATCAGGGTATTGTCGAGATCAAAGATGGCCAGACTCACGGAGAACTCCTTGCTCAGCCCAGCCGTTGGCGTGGGCGACGGACGCAGACAGAGGGGCGCGGCAAGGTCGCCGGCCCAGTGTTTGCGCGGGTGTACGGGGGCCAACGGAGGATTTCCGAAGGCGGTGTTGCAGTGCAATACGGTGAAGGGGGTCGATTATTGCAGACGTGCCTGGCCTTTCACACCGCCAAACCGCGTATTGAAGCGCTTTCAGCCTTTGTGGAAGAATGGTTTCAATTAACGAATCAAAGGTGACATCCGTGATCGACGCTGACGGCTTTCGCCCCAACGTTGGCATCATCATTGCCAACTGTGAGGGCCAGCTGCTCTGGGCGCGCCGGGTAGGACAGAATGCGTGGCAGTTTCCGCAAGGGGGCATCAAGCCAAACGAGACACCGCAACAGGCGTTGTATCGTGAACTCGAGGAAGAGATCGGCCTCAAGGCCGAGGACGTCGAGATACTGGCCTGTACCCGAGGATGGCTGCGCTACCGGTTGCCCAGACGCATGGTGAGAACGCACTCCCGACCGATCTGCATCGGTCAGAAACAGAAGTGGTTCCTGTTGCAGATCCGCTGTCAGGACAACCGCGTGAGTGTGGATTCCACGCCCAAGCCGGAGTTCGATGGTTGGCGGTGGGTCAGTTACTGGTATCCGCTGGGTCAGGTCGTGGCCTTCAAGCGCGAGGTCTACCGGCGCGCGTTGCGTGAACTGGCACCGCGTCTGCAACGACTGGTGGATTCGCAGGGCAACCTGCCGCTCTCGGCGGTGCAAGGCAACATGCCCTGCAGCGAGGACAAGGTCGCCATCAGGCCGACGGGAAATGATCGCCACATCCCCGATTGAGGTCGGGCTCATCATCTGCAACGTGCGCGTCCGGGCCAGGAACCCTGTTTCCTCGTGAGGCGCGTCATGCTCGAGGTACACCATGCTTGAGGTATTGCGGCGTATCGTTCAGGAGGTCAATGGCGCGCGTTCACTCGACGCGGCGCTGGCGACGATGGTGTTGCGCATTCGCAAGGCCATGAAGACGGATGTCTGTTCCGTCTACCTTCTGGCGCCCGAGACGGACCGATTCGTGCTCAAGGACACCATTGGCCTGCGCTCGTCTTCCGTGGGACAGGTCAGCATGGCGCGCGGTGAAGGGCTGGTGGGCATGGTGGCGCTCAGAGAGGAGCCGCTCAACCTCGAGGATGCCCCGGCGCATCCCCAGTTCCGGTATTTCGAGGAAACCGGCGAGGAGCGCTTCTCCAGCTTCCTGGGCGTCCCCATCATCCATCAGCGCCGCGTGCTCGGCGTACTGGTCATCCAGCAGCACGAGAAGCGTCGTTTCGATGAGGGCGAAGAAGCCTTTCTTGTCACGCTGGGCGCGCAGCTGGCGGGTGTGCTGGCGCATGCGTTGGCGACCGGGGCACTGGGCAAGCTGGCCGGGACCAGCGGCCAGGCGACCTTCAAGGGAGTCGCCGGGTCTCCCGGCGTCGTCATCGGCAAGGCCTTCGTGCTCTCTCCGCCGGCGGATCTGGACTCGGTGCCGGACCTCATTCCCACCGACATCGACTTCGAGATCGCTCGCCTGAAGGAGGCGATCAACGCCGTGCGCGAGGAAATCCGTGTCGCGGCAGAGCGTCTGGCCAGTCGTATCTCCACTCAGGAGCATGCGCTGTTCGAGGTCTACCAGCAGATGCTGGGCGACGCGGCGCTGGGCCAGGAGGTCGAGAAGCGTATCCGGGAAGGGCAGTGGGCGCCTGCGGCACTGGCCGATATCGTGCGCCGGCATGTTCAGTATCTCGAGCGCGTGGATGATGACTATCTGCGTGAGCGCGCCGCGGATATCCGCGATCTTGGCCGGCGGGTGCTCGCGCATCTGCAGGAGGAGGGCGACAGCGGCCCGATCGAGTACCCCGAGAACACCATCCTGATCGGCCATGAGATCAGCCCGGCGACACTGGGCGAGGTACCGCGGGAGCGGCTCAAGGGGCTGGTGGCGGTCAGCGGATCCAGCACCTCCCACGTCGCCATCCTGGCGCGGGCCATGGGAATTCCGACCGTGCTCGGGATGGTGGACCTGCCGCTGTCACGCCTGGGTGGCGCGCCGGTGATCCTCGATGGCCATCGCGGTCGTCTGGTGGTGCGTCCGGAGCATGAGCTCAGCGTGCATTATTCGCGGCTGATCGCCGAGGAGCAGGCGCTGAGCGTGCTGCTGGAGCAGGAGCAGGATCTGCCGAGCGTGACGCCTGATGGCCATGTGATGCCATTGATGGTCAATACCGGCCTGGCGCTGGATGCCGTGGCCTCGCTCAAGACCCGGGTTGGCGGCGTGGGGCTCTACCGCACGGAAGTGCCCTTCATGATGAATGATCGCTTCCCCAGCGAGCAGGAGCAGGCACGACTCTACCGTGAGCAGCTGGCCGGTTTTGCCCCTCTGCCTGTCACCATGCGTACGCTGGATATCGGGGGCGACAAGGATCTTCCCTATTTCCCCATCAAGGAGGCCAACCCCTTCCTTGGCTGGCGCGGCATACGCGTGACACTGGATCACCCGGAAGTCCTGATGGTGCAGCTGCGTGCCATGCTGCGCGCCGCCGAGGGCCTGGACAATCTGCGTATCATGTTGCCGATGGTCTCGGGGATCGAGGAGGTGGATGCCGCGCTGGCGCTGGTCAATCGTGCCTTGATCGAGCTGGCGGAAGACGGTGTCAACGTCTCACGGCCCAGCGTCGGCGTGATGATCGAGGTGCCGGCGGCCCTCTATCAGCTGGAAGCGCTCGCGACCCGGGTCGACTTCTTCTCGGTGGGGTCCAACGACCTCACCCAGTACCTGCTGGCGGTGGACCGCAACAACCCACGAGTGGCGAGTCTCTATGATGCGTGTCACCCGGCGGTATTGCGCGCGCTGGCGCGCCTGGCGGAAGAATCGAAAGCGCTGGGCATGCCGGTGAGCGTCTGCGGTGAGCTGGCCGGTGACCCTGCCGGCGCCTTGCTGCTGCTGGGAATGGGCTTTGATGGTCTGTCGATGAATGCGCCCAGCCTGCCACGTGTCCGTGCCGCCATTCGCCGCGTGTCGTTGGCGGCAGCCCAGGGGCTGGTCAGCGAGGTCCTGTGTCAGCCGACGGCCAATCAGGTGCATGGCCTGCTGCTGGAGCGCATGCAGGCATGGGAGCTGGCGCATCTGTTGCCACCGCGTGACCACACGCCGGATGCCAGTGCGGTCCAGGCGGCAGTCTCTCGTTAGCGACTTGCAGGCAGGATCGCAGACCTGCGCTCCTGCCTCGGGTGGCGTCCTCTCGCTGGCCTTCCTTCAAGACGTCCCCTGCAGGCAATCGTCAGCTCAGATGCCATTCCCGTGTCGCTTCCTCCTGGAGGTGCGACACGGCCTTGCGATGAGCGACGCACTGGCCTTGTGGTGAAAAGCGGCGCTCATGCAGTGTCAGTGAGGCCCGCTTGTCATCTCGCTGCCAGCGCACCAGGGTGGCAGCGCGGGTGCCGTACTCGGGGCTGGTGATGAAGGGGCTGGACAGCAGGGCTTCCCGCTCAAGCGCCAGGCCGGTGGCCGGCAACTGTGCCGTCGGCGGCCGCCATCCATCCTGCAGGATACCCAGACAGGCATCGTCATCGTGCATGACCGCAGACGCCTTCAGCGCGGCAAGGCGCTGTCTGAGTCGCCGCTGCTTTGGCCATTCATTGTCCGGGTGACCATTGGACAGGCTATGCAGCCCAGGGGGGAGTCGGATCAGCTGGCTGCCGTCGGGCCCATGATGGAGTCGCCAGAGAGTCCGGCCATCGCAGACCAGCAAATTGCACCAGTCAAGTGCGCTCAAGCTCAGGGGTTCGCAGTGCTCGGGAGAGTCCGCCGCGAGCCTTGCCATGACGGTCTCGCCAGCGCTCAGGGCCTCCAGCCAGTCCCCAAGCGACAGGGTGGAGGCATTGGCCACCGCCTGTCGCACGGCGGCCGTGACCAGCTGACCGCGACTGATGGTGGCTGCAAGGGAGGGGCGGTCCAGCTGGCGGACATTGGTCAGCGTCGCCAGGGCGCCGGCCCGGTGCATGACCAGCCATCCCCCTCCTGCCACCAGATCACGACCACCACACAGGGCGGTATCCGGCCAGCGGCACAGGCCAGTGGTCGCACGGGCATGAAACTCGTCGCGGTTGCCCAGCAGCGTGAGGCAGTGACCTGTCGTGGCATCTGGCTGCCAATCGAATGCCATCAGGCACATGGCGAGACTCCGAAAGAGGGTGGGCGAGGTTCCCGGGGATCAGGATGTGACAGGTGTCGCGCCGGGAACATGACGCCCGTCAGTGGCTTGCGTATGCTGCAGTCTTGTGGCGAACGGGCCGACGATCTGCCGTGACGTCGGGCTACGGGCTACGGGCTGCATGGCTCGATGCGACCCGATCGTACTGCTGCGGCAATGTCACGCCACGTCACGAATCGCTGCACCCATGCCCGATGGTTTTTGCTGTCAGGTCCATCTACAGGATGCTCCCAGACCATGTTCTCGCGCCGTCCTCCCCCTGTCGAGCCAGCGTCACGCTCGCCCGAGGCTGAATCTTCCCAAGCGGAGGCTCCCCCGACGGGAGCGTCCGGCGTCACCGGCGACGCCACTCGTCTCGAGGATGGCGGCAGTGCGGGGAACCGCAGTGAGAGCAGCCCCAGTGGACTGGAATCGGTATGGCGGCGCATGAGTCGCCTGACGGTGGGCCCGCTGCTGCTCGCCGAGCTGGCAGTGGCGCTCAGCTGTCTGGTCGGGGCCTGGGTCACCTGGGACAGCGAGCGGCACAAGCTCGTGGACAGCGCCCTGGGCGAGCTTCGCCAGCAGCATTCGCTGGCCACTGCCTTGGTGAATGAGCGCTTCGAGGCGCAGCAGCGTCGTCTGCAGATTCTGGCGCGCTACACGCGTCGCCATCTCGACCATGCCGGGGACGAGGCGGATTCGTCATTGAATGAGCTGGTGTTGACCGAGGAAGGTCAGCTGTTCCGGCCGATCACGCGTGGCGGCGCTGCCTTGTACGGAGAGTTTCACCGCGCATTGGATGAGCAGGATCACGACGTGGCGCGACGCCTGATCCGGATGCAATGGCTGTTGTCGGATCTGTATTCCACGGACCCATTGATCTCGCGACTGTTCGTCAGTCTCGACAACAGCATGATCATGCTCTACCCCTGGTTCAACGTGCTGGATGCCTTCTCACCGGGCACCAGGCTCCTTCCCTACACCGATGTCACACCTGCCACTCAGCGCCAGCTGGCCAGCAGCTCGGACAACGGCGCGCCGCGGGTCGTCTGGCTGCCGCCACATCCCGGTCCGGCGGGCCTGCCTCAGATCACCGCGCTGGTCGAGGTGGAACTCAACGCGGGACAGAAGGTCCATGTCGGGCTGGATCTCGCGGTCCCCCAGATGGAATCTCGCTTGCTGCTGCCTGGTCAGGGCCGCACGGCCCCCTATTGGCTGATCGGTCAGGACCTGGAAGTGTGGGCGGCCAGCAGCAATACGCGTGACCCTCGGCCGCGACGCCTGCCCGATGACGTGGCCCAGGCGGTGGACGGCGGTCTGCGTGGCGCTACCTTGCTGCCAGGACCTGCGGCGCGTGCCGTCGTCTGGGACACCTTGCCCGTCAATGGCTGGCGACTGGTGGCGCGGCGCGATCTTGACGTGCCGGGCGAGATGCCATTGCTGTCATTGCTGCTGGGCAGCGCCGGTGCCTTGCTGCTGGTCTTCGCGGTGAGCATGCTGATTCTGCAATGGCGCCTGCGTCGCCTTGATCAGCGCCTGGGGCAGCCACTGGAATGGTTGGCACGCCAGAGCGTGCGGCTCGAGCAGGGGCAGGTCATGGAGGAGTATCCCGTCTCGGCCCATCAGGCGTATCCGGCCGACGAGATTCTGCGCCGTCACCGTGCTGCCGTGGCACTGCTGCGCCGTGGTCGTGGCCACGAACTGGATGCCTTGCCACTGCCTGCCTTCGTGATGCGTCATGGCCTGCTGGCGATGGCCAATCCTGCCTTCGAGAAGCTGTTCGGGCTGGTGCTACATGAAGCGCTGGGGCGCTCGGTCGGGAGTCTGCTGATGCTGGAGCCCAACCCGAGCGTACCCAACAGTCGAGAATTGCGCGTCCATGATGCCGAGGGCCGCATGCGGCGCATGCGTCTCGAGCTGTGCCGTTTCAACAACGACCCCGCTCAGGTGCTGGGCGTGATGATTGATGAATCAGAACATGATCAGGCCAGCCAGCAGTTGCTGGTCGCACGCGACAGGGCGCGCGAGGAAGCCCGCCTCAAGAGTGACTATCTGGACATGCTGCACGCCGAGTTGACGCCTCCCTTGCAGGGATTGGTGCGCAAGCTGGGGCAGTTGCGTCGCGAGCGTCATTTGGAGGATGCCGAGCTGAGCCTGCTGCAGGGGCGTCTCGATAGCGTGGCACAGCTGCTGAATGTGCTGACGGAGCGCGACGATGTCGTGCGCACGCCGCTGGAGGAGAATCTGTTCACGCCGGCCGAGGCGCTGGGAGCGCTGCTCAATGACATGCAGCAGCGCTACCACGACGTGGGACTGCCCTTCGAGTGGCAGCTGGGCGCGCTGCCTGCATTGCTGCGTGGCGATGTACGGCGTCTGGCGCAGCTCTTCGAGCATCTGTCGGAAGATGGTTGTCGACGCGCGAGCGCGGGTCGGCATCGCGTGTTCGTCGAGGTGGTGGACGCCGAGGGTGCGTCGTCGCTGGCCGGTGGCCCGACGGGAGCTGGCCTGAGGGACACGGAGACAGGGGGTCAATGCTGGCTGAGGCTTGAGCTTCACGATCACTGTGGCCTCGATGTCGGGCGCAATGCCCCTTCCTCGCTGTTGATGGCTCGTCGTCTGGTGGAGGAGCTCGGCGGGCGCTACCGACAGCATGAGACGCAAGGGGAGGAGGTGCTGGAGATCCTGGTGCCGTTGTCCTGGCCGGACAATCCTGTCGAAACTCGCATTCTGGTCGTCGATGATGGTCCGGTGAACGCCATGCTGGCGCGCACGGTGCTCGGCCGCCAGGGGTTGGTGGTGGATACGGCGAGCAGTGGAGAAGATGCGCTGGCCGCGCGCGAGCGCCATTTCTACGACCTGGTGTTCATGGATATCTTCATGCCCGGCATGGATGGCGTCAGCGTTACCCGGAATTGGCGCGAACAGGAGGCTGGGGCCGGCAGTGACAGGCGTAGCGTGATCATTGCCCTAACGGCCAATGCCAGCGAGGCGGACCGCGAGCGTTTCTTTGCGGCAGGTCTGGATGATTATCTTGGCAAGCCCTATCGTCCTCAGGCGTTGATCGACAAGGTTCGCAAATGGCTGCCTCGGGCCACGATGAAGGCACCGGGAGCAGAAGGTGGCGTGACGGGTGATGGGGTCTGAGTTGGCAAAGGTGAGCGATGAGCCATCGGTTCATGGCCTCAACCCGGCCCTTTGACAGAGGTTCTCGATGAAGACAGGTGCAAGGAGTGGGGCATGTGGTGGTGGTATCCCGTGTTGGGGGCCGTGGCGGGTCTGATCGCCGGCCTGTTCGGTATCGGTGGCGGGCTGGTCATCGTGCCGGTGCTGGCGGCAGCCTTTGCGCTGCAAGGTGTCGCCACTGATGTCTTGATGCATCTGGCGATAGGTACCTCACTGGCGACCATCGTGGTGACCTCGCTGTCATCGGCGCGTGCGCATCATGAGCGTGGCGCCGTGCGTCTGGACTGGCTCAAGCGCCTGCTGCCCGGACTGGTGGTGGGAACCGCGCTGGGGGTGGTGCTGGCGGGCGGACTGAGCAGCGAGATGCTCAAGCTGCTGTTCGGTGGCTTCGTGCTGCTGGTCGCCGTCAAGATGGGACTGGATCTCAAGGTGGGTCAGCTGGCGCAGGCGCCGGGGCGTGCCGGGCAGTTTCTTGGCGGTGGCACCGTCGGGGTGGTATCCGCGCTCTTCGGGATCGGAGGGGGGACGGTGATGGTGCCGATGTTGACCAGCTGGCAGGCGCGCATGACCGAGGCGGTCGGGACGGCGGCCGCGGCCGGGTTTCCCATCGCCTTGGTGGCAGCGCTGACCAATATCGCGGTGGGCTGGCACGCCCCGGGCTTGCCGGAGCATGCCATCGGCTATGTGCATTGGGTTGCCTGGCTCGGCATCGTGCTGGTGTCGGTGCCCTTCGCGCGAGTGGGCGCACGGCTGGCCCATGCGTTGCCGGCGCTGTTGCTCAAGCGGTTGTTCGCGTTGATTCTCGTGATCGTGGGGCTGCGCTTTCTCGTCTCGTGAGACATCTCGGCATGTCCGCTTTGCGGGGAAGGGCTGCTAGGTGGCGTTCATGCGCGAGCTGTTACCCTTCGTCACCTGACCGGTAGCGCATCGGATTGATGGCGAAAGACTTGCGACTGGCGTCAGTCGTGCCGACTTATTCATTCAAGGTTTTCTCATGTTGCAATATCCTCAGATCGACCCCGTGGCGTTGGCATTGGGGCCTTTCAAGATTCACTGGTATGGATTGATGTACGTGATCGGCTTCGCGGCGGCCTGGGGGCTGGCGCGTGCCCGGCGCGGACGGGTCGGCCTGAGTCAGGATGCCGTGGGAGACCTGATCTTCTTCGGTGCGTTGGGCGTGGTGCTGGGTGGGCGCCTGGGGTATGCGCTCTTCTACGGCTTCGACAAGTTGCTGGCGGACCCGGTGTGGATCTTCAAGGTCTGGGATGGCGGCATGAGCTTCCATGGCGGCCTGCTGGGTGTGTTGATCGCCATGCTGGTGTTCGCGCGTCGTCACCAGCTGACCTTCTTCCAGCTGACTGACTTCATCGCGCCGATGGTACCGATCGGCCTCGGCGCAGGGCGCCTGGGCAACTTCATCAACCAGGAGCTGCCGGGGCGTATCACCGATGTCTCATGGGGCATGATCTATCCGCTCTACGGGCCGGAGCCACGCCATCCCTCTCAGCTCTATCAGTTCGCGCTGGAAGGCGTCGCGTTGTTCGCGATCCTGTGGTTCGCCTCGCGTGAGCCGCGCCAGAAGGGGTTGATCTCCGGTCTGTTCCTGCTCTGCTACGGCAGTTTCCGTTTCATCACCGAGTTCTTCCGCCAACCGGATTCCCAGCTCGGCTTCATCGCCTTCGACTGGCTGACCATGGGGCAGCTGCTGTCGCTGCCGATGGTGCTGTTCGGGTTGCTGCTGATGGCATGGTCGCGTGGTCAGGACGTGGCGCAGCCGCCGCTGCCTCGCGCATCCTGAGGTGGGAATGCAGGTGTGATTACAGGGGGCAATCGGTGTAAACTGGCCCCCTGCCAGATACGCAAGAACGCGGCCATCGGGCCGCGTTCTTGCGTATCTGGCAGCGTAAAATATCGTCAAGTGAACGATTCGAATTCATGAAGAGGCTGGTGCAGGGCCGATCCCCCGGATCCGCTCGCCGAGCCAGCCTCTGATCCGCCGTACGGACCCGCTGCCCATGCAACCCTATCTCGATCTGATGCGCCACGTGCTGGAAAACGGCACGCAAAAGGGCGACCGCACCGGTACCGGTACCTTGAGTGTCTTCGGTCACCAGATGCGTTTCGATCTGGCCGAAGGCTTTCCGCTGGTCACCACCAAGAAACTGCACCTGCGCTCGATCATCCACGAGCTGCTGTGGTTCTTGAAAGGCGACACCAACATCGCCTATCTCAAGGAAAATGGCGTGCGTATCTGGGATGAGTGGGCCGATGAGAATGGCGACCTCGGGCCGGTCTATGGCTACCAGTGGCGCAGCTGGCCGAATCCGAAAGGCGGCAGCGTGGATCAGATCACGCATCTGATCGAGCAGATCAAGACCAACCCGGACTCGCGCCGTCTGATGGTCTCGGCCTGGAATCCGGCGCTGGTGGATGAGATGGCCCTGCCGCCGTGTCATGCCCTGTTCCAGTTCTATGTCGCCGAGGGTCGGCTGTCCTGCCAGCTCTATCAGCGCAGCGCCGACATCTTCCTCGGCGTGCCGTTCAACATCGCCAGCTATGCGCTGTTGACCCAGATGATCGCTCAGGTCTGTGGCCTCAAGCCGGGGGAGTTCATTCATACCCTCGGCGATGCCCACCTCTACAGCAATCATCTGGAGCAGGCGCGTGAGCAGCTGACGCGCGAGCCGCTGGCCCTGTCGACGCTCAAGCTGAATCCGGACGTGACGGATCTGTTCGACTTCACCTTCGATGACATCGCCATCGAAGGCTATGAATCCCATCCGCATATCAAGGCGCAGGTGGCCGTATGAGTGACAAGGAATTTTCTCCGCTGAGTGCCGCCGCCGAGACCGTGGTCCCGGTGGCGATGATCGCCGCCATGTCGGTCAATCGCGTGATCGGTGTCGACAACAATCTGCCCTGGTACCTGCCGGAAGACCTGAAGTTCTTCAAGCATGCGACCCAGGGCAAGCCGGTGATCATGGGGCGCAAGACCTTTGCCTCCATCGGCAAGCCGCTGCCCAATCGACTCAATATCATCGTCACGCGTGACAGCGAGTTCCACCACGATGGCGTACGGGTCTGTCACGATCTGGCGGCGGCGCTCAACATGGCGGATCACCATGCGATGATCGAAGGTGTGGACGAGATCATGGTGATCGGGGGTGGACTGATCTATGCACAGGCACTGCCCGTCGCCACGCGTCTGTACCTGACCGAGGTAGCGGTCGAGATCGAAGGCGATGCGCACTTCCCGGAGCTTGGTGCTGACTGGGAAGAAGCTCAGCGTGTGCCGGGAGAAAGTGGTGAAGGCCTGCCTGCCTATGACTTCGTGCGCTATGAGCGCAGGGACGACTAGCGCTTGCGCCTGCCAGCGGGAACTTTACAGTCAGCAGGTACTGACACAGACTGGTGCCAAACGGAACTGCCCATAGCGTGCAAGGGAGGCTCAGGCCTTGACGATGGATCGCCTCGAAGCGCTGTACTCTGCGCTTGAACATGAAGCCGACACCCAGCGACAGCAGCGTGACGGAGAGCGTCAGGCTCGTCTGGCGCTGGAATCGGATAATGCCCAGCTACGCGAGACGCTGGCCGCGCTGCGCCAGCAGATGCAGGAGCAGCAGGCGCAGCTGACCGGGCTGAGCGAGGCCTTGATGGCGCGTGATGCCGAGCTGCGCGAGTTGCGCGAACGCAGCGCACAGTCGCCCGCGTCACAGCCGGTGGAGGATGCGCGCCCCAGTGCTGCGCAGGTGGAAGCTGCCGCGGAGCAGCTGGCCTCCGCGAGCGAGTCACCCTATGTTGTCTCGGGGGAGACCGCTGACGCCGAGTCTGTACCGTCGCCAGCAATGCCTGACGACGCGCCAGTCGAATCCGCTGGCTCTGACGAGACACCGGACCAGGCAACGCCGCCGTCGCCCCAGGCGCTGCTCAAGCAATGGTACAAGCGCTATCCGGATACCTTCTTCAAGGGCCACACCCGTCCCTTGAAGATCGGCATCCATGTCGAGTTGCTGGAGAACGAGCCCTGGGACGAGAAGCTCGTGCGCCGCGCCCTGGCGGGCTACGTTCACTTGCCACGTTACCTGAAGGCCGTTCGTGCCGGCACGCAGCGGGTCGATCTTGAAGGTCAGTCTGTGGGCGCCGTCACGGAAGACGAGGCATTGCATGCACGTCAGCAACTCGCGGAGCTGACTCGTCAGCAGAAGGAGCGTGAGGAGCAGGCTGCCAGCCAGCGCATCAGCCACAAGCTGAGTGAATTGATGACCAAGCACCGCTAGCGATGTGCCGTGCAGGCAGGCCCCATGGCCAGCCCGCACTGTCACCTTGATCGTCAGTGTTGAGAGCCCCTGTGCGGATTGCCGCACAGGGGCTCTGTCGTTGGTGGGTGGAAATCCGCACATCGGGCCGGCGCTGTCGGCAAGTCCACTCATGTCGCGAAGAAGGGTTTTCGCCACAGGTATCTGAATTCAATCGAAAAAACTGGGAATGTGCTGCTCATGGCGCGGTACTCGCTATACCCAGGTGTCCCTGCTCGCGCTCATGTCTGGCGTTGCGACTCGCGCTCATGCCGAGTGTCGTGATGCAGCACACGCCAGGCGGGATGATCAACAGATGACCAAACCCCAATAACAACCAAGATTCCGAGAGGAACTGCCATGCGCCTTTTCAAGCCTGCCCTGACAGCCCTGAGTGCCGCCATTCTGATGGCCTCGACCGCTGTCATGGCCGACCCTATCACCATCAAGTTCTCTCACGTCGTCGCGGAAAACACCCCCAAGGGGCAGATGGGCAAGAAGTTCCAGGAGCTGGTCGCAGAGCGACTGGGGGATCAGGTGGCCGTTGAGCTCTATCCCAGCTCCCAGCTCTATGGGGATGACAAGGTGCTGGAAGCCATGCTGCTGGGCGATGTCCAGCTGGCGGCTCCGTCACTCTCCAAGTTCCAGAAATACACGGATCAGCTGCAGGTCTTCGATCTGCCGTTCCTGTTCAAGGACATGGAAGCGGTGGAGCGTTTCCAGAGCAGCGAGACAGGCCAATCCTTGCTGACGGCGCTGGAGCCCAAGGGGCTGGTCGGACTCGGGTATCTGCACAACGGCATGAAGCAGCTCTCCGCGTCCTCACCGCTCACGGTGCCAGATGATGCGGATGGCAAGAAATTCCGCATCATGACCTCTGACGTGCTCGAGGCGCAGTTCGATGCGCTGGACGCCGTCTCGCTGAAGAAGCCGTTCTCCGAAGTCTTCATCCTGCTGCAGACCAAGGCCATCGACGGTCAGGAAAATACCTACTCCAATATCTATTCCCAGAAGTTCTTTGAAGTGCAGCCTTACATCACCGAATCCAATCACGGCGTGCTGGATTACATGGTGGTGTCCTCGGCACGCTTCTGGAATGGGCTTCCGGAGGAGGTGCGTGGCGAGGTCAAGTCAGCGCTGGATGAAGCCATCGCCTATGGCAATGAGCTGTCCCAGGCCAAGAATCTCGAGGCCAAGCAGGCCATCATCGACTCCGGTCAGAGCGAGATCATCACGCTGGACGATGCGCAGCGCCAGCAGTGGGTGGATGCGATGAAGCCGGTGTGGGGTGAATTCGCCGATGATATCGGTCAGGACATCATCGATGCCGCTCAGGATGCCAATCGCTGAGACGTGCAGGCTGACAATCACTTGCCTCGCCGGGAGACGCGACATTTCCGTCCTCTCGTGCGAGGCAAGTCTCCATGAAGGGCATGAGGACATTGCCATGAAACTTGGATGGCTACACAAGGCAGAAGAGACGCTGTTCTCGCTGCTGCTGGTGGCGATGGTATTGCTGGTCTTCGTCGAGGTGGTGCTGCGTTTCGTCTTCAATACCGGTATCAGCTGGTCCCAGGAAGCCACTCTCTATCTGGCCGGCTGGTTCGTGCTGATCGGCGTGTCGTGGGGCGTCAAGCAGGGCGCGCACATCGGTGTGGATGTCGTGGTGAAGATGCTGCCACTGATCTGGCAGCGGGTGGCTACCCTGGCCGCGCTGGTCATCTGCATGGCGTACTGCGTGATGCTGCTGGTCGGCAGTTACGAATATCTGTCCTTGATGCAGATGATCGGTATCGAACTCGAGGATATCGCGATACCCAAGTGGTATGCCCTGACGATTCTGCCCATCGCGATGCTGCTGCTGATGCTGCGCTTCGCGGTATTGGGCTGGAAGGTGATACGCGGAGATGCCAGCGGTTTCGGCTTTCACGACGAAGGCGAGGACAGCATGCACCTGGTGCAGCCGGCTGACTCGGTCATTGGTGACAGCTCCGATGGTGCTGGTGGTAAACGTGACAGTGATCAGGAACCCAGACGATGACCATAGCCACTCTGTTCGCGCTGCTGTTCGGTGGCATCTTTCTCGGCATGCCGATCGCCTTTGCGCTCGGATTTTCCAGTGTCACGACGATACTGCTGTTTTCAAGTGATTCGCTGGGCTCGGTCGCCATCAAGCTGTTTGAAGCCCTGTCGCATCACTACACCTTGCTGGCGATTCCCTTCTTCATTCTTTCCAGCACCTTCCTTTCGACGGGAGGCGTGGCGCGCCGCCTGATCACCTTCGCGACCGATGCCATCGGCCATGTCCGTGGCGGGCTTGCGATGGCCTCGGTGCTGGCTTGCATGCTGTTTGCCGCCGTCTCGGGGTCCTCTCCGGCCACGGTCGCGGCGATTGGCTCCATCGTGATCGCGGGAATGGTGCGTCAGGGCTACAGCGAATCCTTCGCGGCCGGGGTGATCACCAATGCCGGTACCCTGGGGATCTTGATTCCTCCCTCCATTGTGATGCTGGTGTACTCCGCGGCCACGGAGGTCTCGGCGGCCAAGATGTTCATGGCGGGCCTGATCCCCGGGCTGTTGATGGGCGGCATCCTGATGGTGGCCATCTATATCGCTGCCCGAATCAAGAAACTGCCTTCACAGCCGTTCCCGGGTCTCAGGACGCTGGCTCGTTCGGGGCTGGTCGCGATGGGCGGGCTGATGTTGATCTTCATCGTGCTGGGCTCGATCTACGGCGGGGTGGCCAGCCCCACCGAGGCGGCGGCGGTCGCGACGGTCTACGCCTGGTTCATCGCAGTGGTGGGCTATCGCGACATGGGGCCCTTGAAGGACGTGCCATGGCGCAGAGGCAACGAAGCATGGGCCAGGGCCGGGTTGCGTGCTCTCTGGCAGGTGCCGGCAGGCCTGGTGGGCTCATTCTCGGACCAGGAGGTCAAGAAGGTGGTGCTGGATGGTGCGCGCGTCTCGATGATGCTGCTGTTCATCATCGCCAACGCGATGCTGTTCGCCCATGTGCTGACCACTGAACGCATTCCTCACACCATCGCCGAGACCATCATCGGCTGGGGGCTGCCAGCCTGGGGATTCCTGATCGTGATGAATCTGCTGCTGCTGGCGGCGGGCAACTTCATGGAGCCCTCGGCCATCCTGCTGATCATGGCCCCGATCCTGTTTCCCATCGCGACGCAGCTGGGCATCGATCCGATCCATCTCGGCATCATCATGGTGGTCAACATGGAGATCGGCATGCTGACGCCACCAGTGGGGCTCAACCTGTTCGTCACCGCGGGTATCACCGGCAAGCCGATGACCTGGGTCATTCGTGCCGCACTCCCGTGGCTGTTGTTGTTGCTGCTGTTCCTGGTATTGATCACCTATGTCCCGTCGATCTCACTCTTCCTGCCCAACTGGCTAAGCCAATGATGGCGCCATGCTCCATCGCGGTTTTGAGGCGACGGGAATGTGGAAACTTCGTGCAGGCGACATGTCGATCCTGCGCTATCCCTCACCAGAGTCGCGACGTGAGGTACTGCCGTCAGTGATGCTCTGACCAGCGGCATTCAGCCTGATCATGATCAGGCCACCATGGACTACCCCGGTCACTCCATCGAGTGATCGGGGTTTCATCACGTCAAGGTCATCGGAGGAAAGCGGTGAGTCGTTGAAGAAGACACCGAAAATTGACTGCCATGTCATTTTTCACCGAGGCGCGTCCATGCTCGTTTTCCTTTCGATTCCAGAGATTTGCACGATGGCATGCAAGGGGAATGATGAGCTTCCAATGGCGTGAGATGACAAAGAATTCATCGGCTCAGTGCATGCTACTTTTGTCTTGCATGTCATGGCTGAGGCAAGTGTGTCTTCGCTCTGACTGCCGGGAAATCAGCGAACGTCAAAACCCTCGAGAAAACCCATGGTTGTCATGAATCCTTCATTCTTCCGCTCTAGAGTGTTGGCACGCCAGACAATTGACCGGCGTATTGGTTCAGGACCAGTGATCGAAAACAGTGTTTTTTTCTGTTGCACATCCTGAAAGCCCGGTATATGGTTTCCCTGCGAGCATTGGATAATAACAAGGCCACAGGGTTTTAGAGGCGTCATCAAGCGCCCGGAACCTCGGCCACTGCCACCGGCAGACACGATCGAACAGTTAACGCTAGTTAAGGAACTATCGCGATGAAAAAGACACTTCTGGCTACTGCCATCGCCGGCGCTGCTGCCCTGGCTGCTACCTCCGCTTCCGCTGCAACCGTCTACAATCAAGACGGCACCAAGCTGGACATCTACGGCAACGTTCAGCTGGCATACTCCTATGTCGACCAGCTCGGCGGTGACCCGGAAAGTGAACTGGGCGACAACGGTTCTACCTTCGGTGCCAAGGGTGAGCACAAGATCAACGACGACATCGTCGGTTACTTCAAGGCCGAGTGGGAATACGACGCTGATGAATCCAAGGGCGGCGGCAACGGCCTGAACGATGGCGACCAGTCCTACGTCGGTGCCAAGGGTTCCTTCGGTGACGCGCGTATCGGTTCCTGGGATCAGCTGATGGACGACTGGATCCAGGATCCGATCTCCAACAACGAATACTTCGATCTGACTGATTCCAGCACCCAGATCGACGGTGACAGCCAGACTCGTGAAGGCAACAAGCTGCAGTACATGTCTCCGGTCATGGGCGGCCTGCAGTTCGCTGTCGGTTCCAACTTCGAAGGCGACGGTGAAGACGAGAACGTCACTGATTCCAATCAGGCGTCCTTCTTCGCAGGTGCCAAGTACACCGTCGGCGGTTTCTCCATCGCTGGTGTGTATGACAACCTCGACCAGTTCGAAGCCACCAACGGCAGTGACATCGGCGACCAGTACGGTATCACCGGTCAGTACACCGTTGACGCCCTGCGCATCGCCGTCAAGGCTGAGCGCTTCGCGGGTGAAGAAGATGACACCGACGTTGATTACTACGGTATCGGCGCACGTTACGGCTACGGCATGGGCGACGTCTACGGCGGCTACCAGTACGTCGACGCTGAAGATGCTTCCACCGTGGCTTCCGAAAATGGCGGCGACGACAGCTTCAACGAATTCAACCTGGGTGTGACTTACAACATTTCTTCCGCGATGTACACCTACATTGAATACGCCCAGTACGATCGCTCTGGCGACGCTGGTGACGGCGCTGCAGTCGGCATCTACTACGGCTTCTAAGACGCTCTCAAACGTCTAGCAAGCTAACGAAAGCCGGTCCCTCGGGGCCGGCTTTTTTACGTCTGATAGGTGCCGACTTGAGACGGAGATTACGTGGCTTTCTGCTGCGCTTCGCAGGCATATTTGTTGTTGGTTGGTCTTGGCCAAAAGACGCAGGGCTGTCATGACATCTGGCATGTGTACGTAGAACATGTACTCAAGACATGTACTCAAGACATGTACTCAGAATATGAACCAGGAACTTGAACTCAGAAAACCAAAAGCCCCGCTGATCATCAGATCAGCGGGGCTTTTACGTGCGCATCTCAAGATTGTCGCTGGCTCTGGGGTGGCCAGTGACGTCACTCGGTCCGCTCACTGCATGGCAGTGAGGTCTTCTCGAGTCGGTAGCGCGGCATAGGCACCAGGGCGAGTCACGGCAAAGGCGCCGCAGGCTGCTGCACGCTCAAGCGCAGCCTGAAGATGGCTCTCCTCCTCGCACCAGTCATGCAGCAGGGCTGCATCCACGCCGGCTTCGCTGAGCGCCGAGAGGAAGCCGCCGATGAAGGCATCACCGCCGGCCGTGGTGTCGATGGCCTTGACCACCGGCGGCGTGATGCTGACGGTCCTGGTCTCGCCGCTCTGCTTGCGCACCAGTGCGCGGATGGTGCCCGGGCCGTCGGTCAGCACGATCAGGCGGACGCCGGCCTGCAGGCGTGCCTGCAGCCAATCGGACTCTTGCTGGCCGTCAGTGAGTGCCTCGACCTCTTCCTGGGAAAGCTTGAGGATATCGGCGTTGTCCAGCAGGCGAGTGACCAGTGACACGTCGACCTGCTGATTCGGCCACAGGTTGTGACGCAGATTGGCATCCACGCTGACCAGGGAGCCAGCAGCACGTGCGCGAGACGCCAGCACGAAGCTGGTGTCCGCGATACCGGCGTCGGTCAGGCTGTTGCTGCACAGATGGAAGATGGCGGGTTGAGCGAACAGTTCCGGGCCTGCATGTTCCGGACGAAACAGCAGGTCAGCTGCCGGCGGACGATAGAAGTCGAAGCGACGCTCGCCATCCTCGTCGCGCGAGACGAAGGCCAGCGCGGTGCGTGCCTCGCTGGTGCGCTTGACGTGATCCAGGCGTACGCCATGGGTGGCCAGTTCGTCGTGCAGGAAGTCACCGAAGCTGTCCTGGCCCAGCATGCCCACGAAGTGGCTGGGCAGCCCGAGACGTGCGCAGGCCACGGCGACATTGGCGGGCGCACCACCAGCGTAGGGCGTGAAGGTTTCCTGCTCGACGGCCTGGCCGCCGAGCTTGTTGGACAGCATGTCGACGAGCGCTTCGCCGAATGCGATTACCGGAGTCATCAGGAGGTTGCTCCCTTGGTGGTGGCCGTCGGGGCCTTCTTGCTTGATTTGGTGCTGGTCACGCCTGTCTCTGGCTGCATGCTGTCTCCTGCGGCCGGGAAGTGCTTGCGTACCAGTGCCAGCAGGCCCTGGGTGGAGGGATCGAAGGCCTGGACGTCAGTATCGATGCGTGCGCTGATCTCGCCTGCGATGCGCTTGCCGAGCTGCACGCCCCACTGGTCGAAGGAGTTGATGTTCCAGATCACGCCCTGCACGAAGACCTTGTGCTCATAGAGAGCGATCAGCGCCCCCAGGTTGCGCGGTGTCAGCTCATCAAGCAGCAGCGTGCTCGAGGGACGGTTGCCCGGGCAATTGTAATGCGGGTCGAGGTTGCTGCCATCCTGGCTGCCTTCCATGAAGGCATTGGCCTGGGCCAGCATGTTGGTGATCAGTGCGAAGTGGTGCTCTTCGGTACCCGGCTCCGGCTTCAGGGAAGCGATGAAGTCGATGGGAACGTAGCGAGTTCCCTGGTGCAGCAGCTGGAAGAAGGCATGCTGACCGTTGGAACCGGTCTCGCCCCACACGATCGGGCCGGTCTTGTAGTCGACAGGACGCCCGAAGATGTCCACCGACTTGCCATTCGATTCCATGTCGAGCTGCTGCAGGAAGGCGGGCAGCTGATGCAAGGCTTGATCGTAGGGCACGATGGCCTGGGTCTCGGCACCCATGAAGTTGATGTACCAGATACCGATGAGGGCCATCAGGACCGGCATGTTCTCGCCCAGCGGCGCTTCGATGAAGTGCTGGTCCATCTCATAGGCGCCTTCCAGCAGTTCCATGAAGCCGTCATAGCCGATGGAGAGGGCGATCGGCAGACCGATGGATGACCACATGGAATAGCGGCCCCCGACCCAGGCCCAGAATTCGAAGACGTTCTCTTCGCGGATGCCGAATTCCTTGGCCGCCTTGCGGTTGGTGGAGGCCGCGACGAAGTGGGCGCCGACGTCGGCATCCTGACCTGCCTGCTCCAGGAACCAGCGACGTGCTGACTTCGCATTGAGCAGGGTTTCCTGCGTGGAGAAGGTCTTGGTGGAGACGATGAACAGGGTCGTGGCCGGATCGAGGCGCTTGAGCACCTTCTGGATGTGGTTGCCATCCACGTTGGAGACGAAGTGGAAGTTCAGCTCCGGATGACGATGCTTGAGCAGGGCGCGGCAGGCCATGTTGGGGCCGAGGTCGGAGCCTCCGATGCCGATGTTGACGACATCGCGGATGCGTTGTCCGTCATAGCCTTTCCATTCGCCACTGCGCACGCTTTCGCAGAAGGCGCGGATCTGCTCGCGAGTGCTGTGGATCTCCGGCATCACGTCCTTGCCGTCAACGATGACCGGCGTATTGGACTGGCTGCGCAGGGCCGTGTGAAGGACGGGGCGATTCTCGGTCACGTTGATGATGTCACCCGAGAACATCTGGGAGCGACGCTGAACGAGGGCGGAGTGGTCTGCCAGCTCGATCAGTGCCTTCATCACCTCGTCGGAAATGTGGTGCTTGGAATAGTCGAGGAACAGGCCGCCGACCCGGAGACTCATCTTCTCGAAGCGCTTGGGGTCCGCGGCAAAGTAGTCGCGAATACGGTCGTTGCGGGTTACCTCGCCTAGCCGGGTCAGCGCCTGCCAGGAAACACTACGGGTCAATTGCAGCATGGAAGTGTCCATCGTATGGGTTGTGGATAGCTTGTGTCGCCAGTCTGCAGTCCGTCGCTGACCAGCGCGCCTTGAGCTGACGAATGACGCTGGCAGGCGTGGCATGACACGATTCAGTGCCATGGAAAGGCGCCTGCCGATGATTGCCTGCTGATCGCCGCTCGGTAGCCACCTGTCAGTGGGAAGCTGACAGGTGGTGTATGGATCGTGAGTGTCACCCTTCCTGTTTGAGAGGGGAGATGTGCTGTACCAGCAGATGTTGCGCGCCCGGCGGCAGCCAGACGGGGTCAAGGCGGGTACAGGCAGTCTCGACACACAGGAAGCCACGGGCGTTCTCGACGCTGGTATCGGCCGGTGGTGCATCGCCCGGGTGCCAGACGACCGTGGAGTCGGAGCCCTGCTTTGCAATGCGCAGTCTGCGCTGGCCATCCTCGAGCACCTGGACCTGGCTTGACTGGTAGATGCGATCCAGCGGGCCGCGAATGCCCAGCTCGCCTTGCTGATCAAGGCGCGAGAAGTCCTGACGCTTGTCCAGATAGCTGGCGCCGGCGAGGCCGGTGACGCGGCACTGGAAGGCATCTTCCACGGCAAAGTAGGTATGCAGGGCGCCGGTCATCTTGACCGGGTCCTCGCCGCGATTTTCCGTGATCAGCTCCACCTTCAGGAAGTGGCGACCCGCGAAGATGACGACGCGAGGCGAGAGTGCCGCGTGCAGGGAAGATTGCGGAGAGGCGTGGATCTCGACGCCTTCCTCCTCGTCTTCCTCTACCGCGTCGATGCGCCACTCGGCCTTGCGCGCCGGGCCATGCAGCTCTGTCTCGCCCTCAGGATACTCGTCAGCGAACCAGGGCCAGCACAGCGGAATGCCACCACGAATGCTGCCCGGAGGCGCCGCCGGTGTCTCGGTGACCCACAGCCAGGGGCGCTGGGAGGCTGGCTGGTAATGCAGCACCTGGGCGCCCTGGTGGCAGACGACCAGCTCGCCCCAGGCGCGGTTGAGGATCAGGAGCATGCGGCCTTGCCATTCGCAGGTACGTTGGCCGCTCGTGGCATCCACCAGTGCGCGCAGACTTTCAGGAATCATCTCGAGCTTCCTCGACGGTTCAGGAGCGTGGCCGACGGCATCGCGTCAGGCCACCTCTTCATTGTGCAGTGCCTCGGCGGCCCCCAGCAGACCGGTCCACGGCGCGGTCACCACCCAGGTAGGGATCGCGGCATTGTAACGGCTCATGCGGTTCTTGTCGGCGAAGGCGCGGCGAAAATCGCTTTGCCTGAGCAGGTCAAGGTTGCGCGGCAGGACGCCGCCGCAGAGATACACGCCGCCACGTGCGCCGAGTGCCAGGGCAAGATCCCCGGCCACGTCTCCCAGAATCTTCATGAAGCGCAGCACGGCATCGCAAGCCAGGCTGTCCTTGGGTTGCCCGAGCGCATCGCGGGCATGGGCGGCCTGGCTGACGTCCGCAGCGCTTTCGAGCGGAGTCGGCAGGCCGCGCAGTTCGCCCAGCGCCCGGTAGATCTCGAGCATTCCCTGGCCACAGAGCAGGCGTTCCACCGAGACTCTGCCGTGCCAGCGCCGGAAGATCTTCAGCAGCGCATCCTCGAGTGCATCGGTGGGGGCAAAGCTGACATGCCCACCTTCGGTAGCCAGCGGAATCCAGTTGTGGGTGCCATGTACCAGACCCGCGACACCCAGCCCTGTTCCCGGGCCCATGATCAGACGGGGGGCGGCATCATTGCCCGCTCCTTCCGTGAGTTCCTCACCGATGGGCAGTCGCTCATCGGGCTCGATGTGCGGCACGCCCAGTGCCATGGCGGTGAAGTCATTGAGGCACTTGAAGCGTGTCAGGCCCAAGGATTCGCGCACGTCGCTCTTGGCGAATGACCAATGGTTGTTGGTCATGCTGACCTGCTCCTCATGGACCGGGCAGGCAAAGGCGAGGCAGGCCTCCTTGGGTTGTTCGTCAGGGGCAAGCCCCAGTCTCTGGTAGTAGGCCTGGACGGCCTCCACGAGTCCGGAATGCTCGGCGCAGGCCAGCGTGTGGATGTCATGGAGGGTGTGGCTGCCCGGCTGGACAAGCGCCAGCCGGGCATTGGTGCCACCAATGTCGCCTACCAAGGCAAAGCGGCTCGGTGTCTCACGAGTCATCGTGTGGCGTCCTCAGTCGACTTGCGTGGCTGCTCAGTGGGTATTGCGGTCGTGGCCGCTGCCGGGCTGGTCGCCGTAGCCTGCGAAGCTGGAGGCACCTTCTTCGGCGCCACCGACCAGGGAGCGCATCCCGGAGAACAGCTCACGGCCCAGGCCATGGTGGTAGCTGTCACGGGAGATGCCTTCGGCCTCACGAGCCTGCCATTCGCCTTCCTCGACCAGGGCTTCCAGTGTGCCGGCGTTGGCATCCAGACGAACGACATCGCCTTCGCGCAGTCGTGCCAGCGGGCCACCGTCCAGCGCTTCCGGGGTCATGTGGATGGCGGCCGGCACCTTGCCGGAGGCACCGGACATGCGGCCATCCGTCACCAGCGCGACCTTGAAGCCGCGGTCCTGCAGGATACCGAGATAGGGCGTCAGCTTGTGCAGTTCCGGCATGCCGTTGGCGCGCGGACCCTGATAGCGGACCACGGCGACCATGTCCTGTTCCAGCTCGCCGGCCTCGAAGGCGGCCTTGAGCTCGTCCTGATCGCTGAACAGCTTCACGGGGGCTTCGACGAGGCGGTGCTCTTCCTTGACGGCGGAGACCTTGATCACGCCACGCCCCAGATTGCCTTCGAGCACGGTCAGGCCGCCTGTCGGCGCGAACGGATTGGCGACCGGACGCAGCACGTCCTCGTCGAGGCTGTCGGTGGGGCCATCCTTCCAGACCAGCTTGCCGTTCTCGAGGAAGGGCTCACGCACGTAGCCGGCCAGGGTGCCACCGTCCTGGGTGGTGATGTCGTGCAGCAGTCCCGCCTTGAGCAGCTCGCGAATCAGGAAGCTCATGCCACCGGCTGCCTGGAAGTGGTTGATGTCAGCCTGACCGTTGGGATAGATGCGCGTCAGGCTGGGGACCACGGCGGAAAGCTCGGTGAAGTCATCCCAGGTGATGGTCACGCCTGCCGCACCCGCCATCGCGACCAGATGCAGGGTGTGGTTGGTGGAGCCGCCGGAGGCCAGCAGGCCGACCATGGCGTTGACGATGGCGCGAGCGTCGATCTGGCGATAGAAGGGACGATAGTCCCCGCCGACTTCGCTGTTGCGGATGGTCTGCTCGGCAGCGTGACGGGTCAGGGCGTCGCGCAGCGGGGTGCCCGGATTGACGAAGGAGGCGCCCGGCAGGTGCAGGCCCATCATTTCGATCATCAGCTGGTTGGAGTTGGCGGTGCCATAGAAGGTGCAGGTGCCCGGGCTGTGGTAGGAGGCGGACTCGGCTTCCAGCAGCGCGTCGCGGCCTACCTTGCCTTCGGCGAACAGCTGACGTACCCGCGCCTTCTCGTTGTTGGGCAGGCCGGAGGGCATCGGGCCCGCGGGCACGAACAGGCTCGGCAGGTGACCGAAGCGCGCCGCGGCGATGAACAGGCCCGGCACGATCTTGTCGCAGACACCCAGGAACAGGGCGCCGTCGAACATGTTGTGTGACAGGCCGATGGCGGCGGCCATGGCGATCAGGTCGCGGGAGAACAATGACAGTTCCATGCCCGGCTGCCCCTGGGTCACGCCATCACACATCGCGGGTACGCCGCCGGCGAACTGGGCCGTGGACCCCATCGCCTGCACCGCTTCCTTGATGATGCGCGGGTAATCCTCGAATGGCTGGTGCGCGGACAACATGTCGTTATATGACGAAATAATGCCGAGGTTGGCCGAGTTCATCAGCTTGAGGCGATTCTTGTCGGTCTCACCGCAGGCAGCGAAGCCGTGCGCCAGGTTGCCGCAGGAGAGTTCGGAACGATGGACGCCACGGCGTTGCTGGCTTTCCATCAGTTGCTCATAGGCAGCACGACGTTCGCTGGAGCGATCAATGATGCGCTGAGTCACGCGCTCGACGGTCGGATTGACGGACATGCTCTTACCTCATGGGTCAGGCGGCGCAGGGCGCCGAGGCTGGCGAAGAAATGGGGGCTTCCCGTGCATCGGGCGTGCCTGTCTAGGGCGACGCTAGCCAGTGACGGCGGCACTGTAAAGTCTGGAGTCTCGGCCATCCTGCCGAGAGCAGGCTACAGTAGCGCGTCACGTTGCTCAGGAAACGCATTTGTTCGAAATATTCGGTAAACTTAACAAAAAAACTGCTTGAAGACTGGACGACTTTCGGCCAAATTAACGTAAAAGCGTGTAGGATACTTTCATGAGCCACGTTGGTCTGCCCGGGATGCGCCAAGTCTTCCCGAGCAGTGAAGCCATGTGCCAACCTGCACCTGCCATACGCCACAGGAGTTGAGTCATGACATTACGCGTCGCCATCAACGGTTTTGGTCGCATCGGTCGCAACGTGCTGCGTGCGCTGTATGAAGGCCAATACAATGATCGCATTCAGGTCGTTGCCATCAACGATCTGGGAGATCCGAAGCTCAACGCTCATCTGTTGAGCCGCGACACCGTGCATGGTCGTTTCGCCGAGACGGTCTCTCATGACGAAGAGAACCTGTTCGTCGGTGAAGACAAGATTCGTATCCTGGCGGAACGCGATCCGGCCAAACTGCCGTGGTCCAGCCTGAATGTTGACCTGGTGATGGAATGCACGGGTCTGTTCACCAAGCGTGCCGCTGCCGCCAAGCATATCGAAGCCGGCGCCAAGCGTGTGCTGATCTCCGCGCCGAGCGGTGATGCCGATGCCACCATCGTGTTCGGTGTCAACGAAGACACGCTGAAGGCGGAGCATCAGGTCGTGTCCAACGCGTCCTGCACCACCAACTGCCTGGCACCGGTCGCCAAGGCGCTGAACGACGAAGTCGGCATCGAGAACGGTCTGATGACCACCATCCATGCCTACACCAACGATCAGAACCTGTCGGATGTCTACCACTCCGACCCGTACCGTGCCCGCAGTGCCACGCACTCCATGATTCCGACCAAGACCGGTGCCGCGGCAGCCGTGGGCCTGGTGCTGCCGGAACTCAATGGCAAGCTGGACGGTCTGGCGATTCGCGTGCCGGTGATCAATGTCTCGCTGGTCGATCTGACCTTCACGGCCTCTCGCGATACCTCCATCGAAGAGATCAATGCCATCGTGACCAAGGCTGCCGAAGGCTCCAGCGTGCTGGCCGTCAACGAGCTGCCGCTGGTGTCCATCGACTTCAACCACGATGCGCATTCCTCCACCTTCGACAGCAACCACACTCGCGTCAGCGAAGGGCGTCTGGTCAAGGTCATGGCGTGGTACGACAACGAATGGGGCTTCTCCAATCGCATGCTCGACACCGCACTGGCCATGCAGGCCGCCAAGTAAGATGACTCAAGGCCTCGCCTGAGGTTCCCTGAAGAGGCCATCTCTTCAGGCTGGCACAGGTGAGGTCTCAGAATTCGGAGCCCTGTCAGTAACTCGACAGGCTCCCCCCAGGTGAGGACGAGTGGCCCGAGGATTCTCGCGTCGCGCTCAGGCTCCACGGACAAGGCAATGTCACTCGTCCCCTCTCAATCGTGTGTCGGTCAGGGTTGGCGCCAAGACCGGCTTCGATGCTGCTCGGAATGACATCGCGTCATCCACTCTTTGAACCTCCCAGTCATGGGAGGTTTTTTTTCGCCTGAATCTCGAGATGAGGGCTTGCCTCGCGATGCTCGTCCTCCAGGCATTCGTGTCTTCGTTTGGCATCATTCGCGTGGGGCATGAGAGACAGAGATTACAAAGATGGCGACACTCTCTGAAGTTGGTCGGCATAACGTGCGGTGAAAAGTGCCGAATGGCAGGCAATGTGCCGCTTTCTTGTGGGTGGTGTCGGTGTGATTAGCGAAACTACGAACATGTGTTACACTTTGCTCTTGACATGCGCCGTGTACGTCGCTCGTGAGCGCGGGTGGCATGTCAGATCATGCAGGCACGCTTTCGTCCTGCGAATGTTCATGTACTGGGGCAATGCAGGGAAGGTATTGCCACACTGCCGCTGTTCTCGGCAGATCTCTTGACTTCCAAAGCAGGCTGTCTCAGATGCACGATGCCATTCGCGAAGCCCACGAACTGATCGGTGCGACGCTGCGCGATCCCGGGACACAACGTCAGGGACGCGTGGTCGGCATGGATCTCGGGCGTGAGCAGCCGGCCATCTATGTTCTCTGGCAGGAGAGTGCCGCCGCAGAGCGCATTGACATGACGCCGGATGACTTTCGTTCATTGCTGGAACACTCCCGCGCCCGTGGTGGTGAGCGGCAGGAAACTGCCACGCGACGTCACGCTACCGGGGCGGCGCAGAGGCGAGCCAAGGCGCCCTCTGCGGCGAGCCGAGTGCGCAAGGATGTCGCCCGCGACGGCGCCCCGCATGACACGGTCAGCGAGCCGGATACCCTGCAGGCTGATGCCATGGTCGGTGCACGTACCGCACAAGGCTAGCACCTTCCGCTCTGACCCCTTCACGCCCGACCCGGACTCTGTTCCGGGTCGGGCGTTTTCGTGCTGCCCATCGAGATTGTCAGTCCGGAGGCGGCATGGGCCTGCCTGCCCTTGACGGTGACGTGCCCTCCAGCGTTGGCGTGACGCGCTGGTCTTGCGCGGGGTGATGACGCACTCTGAGGGGCGACGTCTGACCCAAAGGGGAGTCTCACATTGCTGGAATCGTTCTCAGATGCCCGCCTGCTGCACCATTACCATGCCGTCGCAGGGGATGTCCTGTTCATGTTGAGCGCGGACGGCCAGCGCTTCCTTACCCTGAATCCTGCAGTGGAGCGTCTGCTCGGGTATGGCGAGCGCGACTTCCTCAAGCATCCCGAACTGTGGTTCTCCCTGATCGTGGCGGCAGATCGTCAGCGAGTCAGAGACTTCCGGGCCTCCGGTGCTCCTGCCGGGTCGATGACCTATCGCATCAGGGATCGCAGTGGACACGGCGTGCTGGTGGAGGAAACACTCTGGCGCTCCGGCGCGAATCACCCGGTCTGCGGTCGAGTCGTCGATATCTCCCTACGAGAACAGGCACTTGCCCACGAGCGGCAGCAGCTTCAGGCTTATCGCATGATGCTGATGCGCAGCAGAGACCCCATGGCCATGCTGGAGGTGAGAGGGTCCTCCCTGTACCTGCATGAGGCGAATCCGGCATGGCACCTCTACCATGACGCCGCCATGGCACATGCGGGACAGACCCTGGAGCGGGTGTATCACTCCCACGTCATGCATTGTCTGGAAGGAGCCGGGACCTTGCAGTGTGACGTCAGCCTGAGCTTGCCACGTGGCGATTGCCGTCTTTCCGTCCAGCTGGTGAATCTGGGTCGGACGCAGCAAGGAGACTCGCCTCGAGTCGCCGTGATGGTGCGTGACATCAGCGCGACTCACCACCGGTTGGAGCAGGCGGTCAATCAACGTCAGCGGTTGATGACTCAGCTCAATGACACCCCGGGGGTGCGCTATTGTGCGCGAGGCCCCTGGCCACTGGAGGAGCTGCAATCCATCTCCTCCGGCGTCGAGATGCTGGCGGGCCTGTCGCGGGACCTGCTGCTGGCCAGCCCGCGAATCTGGCAGTCACGCATCTGCGAGGATGACCTGGCGGAATGTCAGGCACGCTTTCAGGAGGCCGTCGACTCGCGCAGTGCCAGCGTCAGCCTGCGTTACTCCTTCCGCCATGTGGATGGCCGCCAATGCTATCTGCAGGATGACATGCACCTCTACTATGCGGCCGGAGGCGCCGTCAGAGAGGTGTTGGGGCAACTGAGTGACATCAGTGAAAGCGAGGCTCACCGACGCCAGCTGGAGTATCTGATACAGCAGATGCCGGGCATGGTGTTTCAATGCCGGCTCAGCCGGGAGGATGAGTTCACCTATACCTATCTATCGCCGGTCGCCCATCAACTGCTGGGAGAGGAAGTTGACGCGACACTTGAGGATGCCTCGCGCTTCCTGTCGCATCTCAATGATCAGGAGCGGCAAAGACTGCTTGAATCGGCACGCGCCAGTGCCGAAACCCAGTCGCCCTGGGAGCCGGATATCTACTATGAGCATCCAGATGGGGAAACCCGGCGGCTGGCCTGCGTGGCCTTGCCCCAACCGATGGACCCCATCGATGGCAGCGTGACATGGAATGGTTACTGTGACGACATCACGGCGCGCCATCACATCGAGCGGGCGCTGCGTCAGAGCGAGGAGCGCTATCGATTCATTCTCGATTCCGTCAGCGACATGGTCAGCATTGAAGGCAGTGACGGGATCTGTCAGTACATCAGTCCATCCGTCGAGAGGCTTTGCGGGTTTGGCGTGAATGACATCGAGGGCAGCGAGATCAAGCTGCTGATTCATCCGGATGACAGAGATCGCGTCGCCAGGAAGGTCCATCGTTCCGCCTGTCTTGGAGAGGTCTTTCGTGTCGACTTCCGAATTCTCCACAAGCAGGGCCATACGCTGTGGTTCGAATCCATCTCCACGCCCTCGATGGACCCCAAGACCGGCCGCTATCTTCGGATTCTGTCGGTCTCGCGCAATATCAATGAACGCAAGCTGATCGAACAGCGGCGCGAGCATGAAGCCATGACGGACGCGATGACCGGTGCCATGACCCGCAGCTGCTTCCTCTCCATGCTGGATACGTTGCTGGTATCCGCCTCGCGGGACCAGATTGCCCTGGTCCTGTTCGATGTGGATCACTTCAAGCGGGTCAATGACAGCTTCGGTCATGCCGCCGGGGACCAGTTGTTGAGTGGGTTGGGCGGCATCTGTCAGCAGCAATTGCGGCGCAATGACTATTTCGGGCGATTGGGGGGCGAGGAATTCGGCATCTTGCTGGCTGATGCCGGGGTCGCCACCGCTGTTGGCATGGCAGAGCGTCTGCGTCAGAAGATTGCCGGCATGACCTTCGCGTTCATGCAGCAGGAGCTGTTGTGTACCGTGAGTCTCGGCGTCGCCACGCCGCTGCCCGGGGAGAGCCGTGACGACTTCCTGCATCGTGCTGACATGGCGCTTTACAGTGCCAAGCGGAGTGGTCGTAACCGGGTGGTAGTGGCATCAAGCTCGGTGAGCGAGGACAATCGGGAGGAAGGGATGTGACCGCGACACGACAGTGGGCACGTTCCATCATTCTGTACTCTGTCAATCTGCACAAGGAGTGGGCGATGCGTATGTTACGTGGCTGGTGCGCCGGAAGTCTGTTGTTTGCACAATCGGTGCTGTCCGCGGGGCAGGCATTGGCGGCCGATGATGGCACCCTCGTCGACCGCCTCGAAGGGCCGCAGGTCGTCACCGAGGTCGTGACCTATCGTGCCAATGGTGAGGAGCATGTCGGGCTGATCGCGCGTGATGCCAAGGCCAAGGGGCGTCGTCCCGGCATACTGCTGGTCCATGAGTGGTGGGGGCTCAACAGTTATGCTCGCAAGCGCGCGGAGCAGCTGGCGGGGCTCGGCTATGTCGTGATGGCGGTAGACATGTACGGTGAAGGCCGCACGGCGGAGCATCCCGAGGATGCCAAGGCCTTCTCGTCGGCGGTGATGAGTGACTGGCCGAAGGCCGAATCCAGCTTCAATTCGGCGCTGGCGGTGCTGCGTTCTCGCCCCGAGGTGGATGGTGACCGCCTTGCGGCCATCGGCTATTGCTTCGGGGGAGGTGTCGTGTTGAACATGGCGCTTTCCGGCGCTCCGCTCAAGGCTGTCGTCAGCTTCCACGGCAGCCCTGGAATCGCCGTCGAGAATCCCGAGCCCTTCGCCGGACGCGTCGTGATCCAGAATGGCGAGGCGGATTCTCTGGTATCGCAGCAAGGATTGGACACGCTGCTGTCTACCTTTGAATCCCTCGGTACGCGGACGACCCTGATCCAGTATCCGGGGGCGAAGCATGCGTTCACTAATCCGGAGTCGGATGCCAAGGCCGCCAGGTACGACCTCCCGCTCGGCTATGATGCGTCGGCGGATGCTGCCTCCTGGCAGGTCATGCTCAATCTGTTCAATGGCGTGTTCAAGTCACCGAAGACCCAGCCGCAGACGTGAGCAGGTTGTCGTGACGCCGAATGCGTGACCTACATGAAGAAGCCCGTTCAGGCATCATCCTGAACGGGCTTCTTCATTGCTGGGTGACGGTGTCAGGGGCGAACGCGTCAGTCTGCCGTCTGATCCAGCTCCTTGAGCGAGAGCACCTGATGCGCGAGACGGATCATGTCCGGATCACCCGTATGCTTGCTGGACACATCCGACAGCTTGATCACCGGCACCCAATCCTGACCCTCGGGCCGGGCTTCCGTCATCTTGATGACCATGTTCATCGGCTGGGGGCCGACGTCATTGGTGAAATTGGTGCCGATCCCGAACGACATGCCGATACGACCGGCACAATAGCGCACGATACGGTCAACCTTGTCGGTATCCAGACCATCCGAGAAGATGATCGTCTTGGTCTTGGGGTCAATGCCCAGCGACTCATAGTGGCGAATGGTCGCTTCGGCAAACTCGATGGGATCACCGCTGTCGTGCCGTACCCCATCAAACAGCTTGGCGAACTTCTTGTCGAAGCTTCTGAAGAAGGCACGACTGGTAAAGGTATCCGAGAGAGCGATCCCCAGATCACCCCGGTAGACCTTCACCCAGTTTTCCAGCGCCAGGATGTTGGCCATCTTGAATCCGAAGCGCGCTGCATGAAACATGAACCACTCGTGAGCATGCGTCCCGATGGGCTTGGTGCCATGACGCTGGGCCATGTGGACATTGCTGGTGCCGATGAAGCAGCCACGGCCCTGTTCCTTGAGGGCGGCCACTACCTGATCATGGACCGCATAGGAATGGCGACGACGCGTCCCGAACTCGGCGACACGTACCCCCAGACGCTTGTAGTGCTCGATCTTGGTCAGCGTACTGTCACGCACGCTCTTGTCGCTGTCACGCTGATCGCCACCAAGGCGGTACCAGAGCTCACTGATCATCGCCATCAGCGGGACTTCCCACAGGATGGTGCGGTACCAGTAGCCCTCGATATGCACCTCAAGCTCCTCACCCGACTGGGTGATGGTGATTTCCGCGGGATCGAAGCGAAAGCCGGCAAGAAAGTCACGATAGGTGGGGTCGAGGAAGGGGCACTGTTGCTCCAGAAACTCCTTTTCCTCAGCACTCAGCGCCAGGCGTGCCATGTCATCCACGGCCGCGCGCAGTGCTTCGCCGAATCCCGGGGGGAAGGCATGCTGGCCCCGGTTGATGAAGGCGTAACGGGTGCGTGCGTAGGGAAACAGTTTCACCACCGCGTTCTGCATGGTGAACTTGTAGAAATCATTATCGAGAATCGAGTGCAGCATCGAGGCTCGCTCAGGTATGAGGCGGCTCACAGGAGCCGGAATCGCTGGCGGGAGCACACCAGGTGCTCAAGGCGGCAGGGTGTCCCGCTGGCATGAAAATCGGGGGGCAGGCTGAAGGAGGGCCGTCCTGCGTCAGCTGCTGAACGCCATGATACCGAACATGGTGAGCATCATGCCGCCGAACATCAGCAGACCCGCCAATGACAACGCGATGAGCAGGTAGCCCAGTATGAGGCCGGCCAGCGCCCAGCTATCGCCGGCATCACCGCGCCGGCGAATCTGTCGGCGGGCGAGATGACCGCAGACGATGCCACCCAATGCCGCGGGTGCCAGCAGACAGCCCAGCACGCTCAGGGCAAAGGAGGCCAGTGCCATGGCATTGGTCTCGGCGCGGGTTTCCTGCGCAGAGGGAGTGGTGGGACGCTCGGTAGCCGTCGCCGTATCGCGCGTGGGCTCAGGCTTGTCGGCGGGAGGCGATGTATCAGTCATGGCAGTCTCATTGTCTTGCATCATGGCGACACACTAGCATGTCCTGGGGCAGGCGGCATATCGGCCGGGCGGCAGGGTAGGCATCTTCAGAGGAGAGCAGGGTGAGCGAGCACCGGGAAGCAGGGCATCAGGAGAGTGATGCGTCGCGAAGGCAGATCGGGACTGAGGCCACTGACAGACGTGGCGCGAACTGGCAGCTGGACGTGCTCTCGTCGATCAGCGCTGTCACGCCCGCAGAATGGGATGCGCTGGCGGGAAAAGAGTATCCCTTTCTGCAACATGCCTATCTTCGTGCACTGGAAGACAGCGGCGCGGCCTGCGCGTCTACGGGCTGGTACCCGGCGCACTTGCTGGTGCGTGACGAGTCAGGACGGCTTGTCGCCGGCTTGCTGCGCTATCTCAAGCTGCACTCGCGGGGCGAGTATGTCTTTGATCAGCAATGGGCCGAGGCGCTGGAGCAGGCCGGTGGGCGTTATTATCCCAAGCAGCTGTCGGCAGTTCCCTTCACGCCGAGCGCTGGTCCGCGGCTGGTCCTGGCCTCATCGGAGACGGGAGGCCCTTCCCGCCGAGCGCTGCTTGCCTGGTTGTGGCCCAGGCTTCAGGCCGGCGTGGCACCCGCCGTCGACGCAGGCGGGCCCTTGCGACGCTTTGAGCACAGTGGCTTTCATCTGTTGTTCGCGGATCTTGACGAGTGCCGCGACTGGCAAGCCGTCAGTCCGCAGCTGATGCTGCGTGGTGGCATGCAGTATCACTGGCAGTCGCGAGGTGAGCGAGACTTCGATGAGTGGCTGGGCAGTCTGCGCTCCAAGCGACGCAAGGAGATCCGCCGCGAGCGCCGCAAGGTGCTCGAGCAGGGCATCACCCTCGCGCGTCTCAGCGGTGAAGCCATTGGTGAGAGCGATCTCGAAGCTTTCCATCGCTGTTACTGCATGACCTATCTGGAGCGCGGACAACGGCCCTACCTGACACTGGCGTTCTTTCAGCGCTTAAGGCGCAGCATGCCCGAACAGCTGCTGCTGGTGCAGGCGCGTGATGAACATGGCGATCCTGTGGCGGCTGCGTTGTGCCTTGTCGGTGCCGATTGCCTCTATGGGCGCTGGTGGGGCAGTGAAGTGCAGGCGGACTGCCTGCATTTCGAGGTCTGCTATTACCAGGGGCTGGAGTTCTGCCTTGAGCGGGGACTGACGCGCTTTGATCCGGGCACACAGGGTGAGCACAAGATCAGCCGCGGCTTCTCGGCCTATGACACCTGGTCATTGCACTGGCTGGTACATCCCGGACTGCAGTCAGCCGTGGCTGACGCGCTTGAGGAGGAAGCGCGCTGGTTGAGCGGGGCGCGACGCCAGGTGGAGGCGATGCTGCCCTATCATCAGCAGCCTGATCTATCCTGAAGGTCTGTCCTGAAGCGCTATTCTTAAGGTCTGTCCTGAAGCGCTATCCTCAAGATCTGCCCTGTACCCGTTTCTCCCCTGCTTGTTCCCCCTGGCTGGATGCCCTGACAGGTAGCAGGTGGCAGAGATGGCACTGCGATGACTACACTGAAAACATCTTAATGTTCTAAATTTAGAGGCTCCCATGCTGCTCAAGGATTGTGACTCCAGGGAGTATGACGTTCTGGTACTTGAGGTGTTGGCGCAGAATGCCACCTTGAGTACACAGGAGCGCCAGCAGGTTCTGAGGATGCTGCGAGGCGTTCGAGCGCATCAGGAGCGTCGTCGCTCGCTCGCCCGATTCCTGAACACCCTGTTCGAGTCGCGCGATGACTGGGTCGTGCTGCATGACCTGCGCCTGGAAGGGGATGAGGGCGTGATCGAGCTGGATCACGTGTTGATCAATCGCCTCATGCAATTCTGGGTACTGGATGCGTCCTGCTTTGATCTCCCGCTGACGATCTCGCCATTTGGCGAGCTGAGCGCGCACCAGGGCCCCTCTGTCGAGCAAGGCGCTTCCGTCGGGCAGGGCTCATTGGAAGATACCGGGGAGGTCGTTCAGAGCGGTGATGAGTTGCGGTTGACGCCATCACCGCTGCTGGCACTCAAGGAACAGCAGCAGTGCTTTCGCCGCTGGCTGGAGAGCTCAGGTCTCCTGCCTTCCAGACTCGGGATGGTGCTGCAGCCACAATTGACGCATCGGTTGGTCATTGCCGCCGAGGAACAGGTCAGCCGGCCTCCCGAAGATATTCTGGACAGTCGAGCGCTGGTGGACCTGCGCGGGTTGTCCGAAGAATGCCTCAATCTCGGGAGCGGGGCGGCCTCCGTCGCCCGCATGCGTGATTTCACCCACCGGATCGACCCGCGTCGTCTGAGGCGTCTCGGTCGTGCCATCCTGGCGCAGCATGGCCCATCACGGGTCGACTGGGCGTCGCGACTCGGCTTGTCAGAACATGCCACCATGGCCATCCATCCCGATGAGCAGACGGCCTACGCCTGGGCGCCACCCCAGGACCCATCCGCTTCCCCCTCGGTGGCCCCCGTGCGTGATGACGCCATCCCTACTTCAAGCGGGAATGACGCTCCTCAGGTCACGCCTCGTGAGGAGGGGCCAACACCTTCCGAGACTCGCCGGGCCACTCCTCCAAAGGCCATCTCATCCTCTTTCCAGACACTGATGTCCGGCATGACGCAGACCATGCCCTCGTCCACGTGCCACGGCTTGCAGGCTCAGGACTGGCAGCCTTCAGTTTCTGACGTGAGGCTGCAGGGCGTGTCTTCCGCTGGCGCGAAAGCCTCTGACGTGTCGCACGGCCATCGTGGCATGGGGTCTGGCCATGATGAGATGCAATACCTGCAGCCACGTTGTGATGAGTGTCGTCGCTGGTTGTCCAAGGCCAGTGTGGCGTTATGTCGTAGCGAGGGTCAGCGCGAATTGCTGGGTGACAGGATGTTGTGCCAGCGATGTCGTGCGAGCGACTGAAATCTTCATGTCATTCAGGGGCTTGGCGTCTCTGGGCAAGAGGGCAGTCAGCCTGGAAGCAGACTCGCAGGGCAAGGTGGTTGATCAATATTGCGCTCCTGATGTTGCAGTGCAGCAAGAGGTGGCTTATGCTGCACTGCAGCGAGGATGGAACCTGTCGAGAATGCTGGCTTGCAGTGAGATCTCGACCTCATGGCTCACAAGCTTGGTTCAGTCCTGGTAGCCAACGGAGCAAAGCTCCGCTTCATTTTCCGTGTGATGCCAAACCCTGGAGGGTGCCCCATGTTCAACACCAATCTTGAGAAGACCACTCAGCAGTTCGACGACATGTTCTTCGCTCCGCTGCGTGCTTTCAGCGCCCTGAGCCTCGATTACAGCGAGAAGCTGGTCAGCGCTCAGATGGATCTGACCAAGTCCTACGTTGACACCTCCATGGCGCAGGCGCGTTCCATGCTCGAGATCAAGGACAGCGAAGGCCTGAAGAACTTCGTCAAGGAACAGCAGGAGACGGTCAAGTCTCTGGGCGAGAAGCTTCAGAACGACACCCAGAAGGTGGTCGAGCTGAACCAGGAATACGCCAAGAAAGGTCAGGAACTGGCAGAGAACAATGCCAAGTCCGCCTCCGAGGCCATGCAGAAAGTCGCCAAGTAAGCGACTGCTGCCGACGCTCTCAGGCGAGCGTCCTCAACGCCCATCCGGTCTTCCGGGTGGGCGTTCGCGCGTCTGAGGCATCGCTGGGGAGGTGGGGAGGCGCGCGACGCTAGCGGCGAGCGTCGCCTTGGGCCACAATGTGCTGCCACGCCGCCGGTGATTGCCGGCGGCATTTATTCGATCAGTGACAGGTGATAGACATGGCACAGGCCACAGCGCGTCATATTCTCGTTTCCAGCGAAGAACAGTGTGCAGCTCTCAAGACCGAAATCGAGAACGGCCGCGATTTCGCTGATGCCGCTCGCGAGCACTCCTCCTGCCCGTCCGGTCGCAGTGGCGGTGACCTGGGCGCCTTCGGCCCGGGCATGATGGTCAAGGAATTCGACGAAGTCGTGTTCAGCGCACCGATCAACACCGTGCAGGGCCCGGTGAAGACCCAGTTCGGTTATCACCTGCTGGAAGTCACCAGCCGCACGTGATCTCTGGATCACGCTCATGACACGTCATGAGCGGTTGGCAGCAGGCCATTGAAAACGCCCCGACCAGTGATGGTCGGGGCGTTTTTCGTGCGGCTCAGCACGTCAGCCTTTCGTGCGCCAATCCCTCTACCTATACCTCCTGATAGAGCTGGCTGCCTTCGCGCTTGAACTTGTCAGCCTGCTCCTGCATGCCGGCCATCACGCTGTCGGCGTCACCGGTCAGGCCGTGTTCGTTGGCGTAGTCGCGGACTTCCTGGGTGATCTTCATCGAGCAGAACTTCGGCCCGCACATGGAGCAGAAGTGGGCGACCTTGGCCGAATCCTTGGGCAGCGTCTCGTCGTGGAAACTGCGCGCGGTGTCCGGGTCAAGGCCCAGATTGAACTGGTCTTCCCAGCGGAACTCGAAGCGTGCCTTGGAGAGTGCATTGTCACGACGTTGCGCGCCCGGATGCCCCTTGGCCAGATCCGCGGCATGCGCGGCGATCTTGTAGGTGATGATGCCAGTCTTGACGTCGTCCTTGTTGGGCAGGCCCAGGTGCTCCTTGGGGGTCACGTAGCAGAGCATGGCGCAGCCGAACCAGCCGATCATCGCGGCACCGATACCGGAGGTGATGTGGTCGTAGCCCGGGGCGATGTCGGTGGTCAGCGGGCCGAGGGTGTAGAAGGGCGCCTCGTCGCACTCGCTGAGCTGCTTGTCCATGTTCTCCTTGATCAGGTGCATCGGCACGTGACCCGGACCTTCGATCATGACCTGGACATCGTGCTGCCAGGCGATCTTCGTCAGCTCGCCGAGCGTCTCGAGTTCGCCGAACTGGGCGGCGTCATTGGCATCGGCCACCGAGCCCGGGCGCAGGCCATCGCCCAGTGACAGGCTGATGTCGTAGGCCTTGCAGATCTCGCAGATGTCCTCGAAATGGCGATAGAGGAAGCTTTCCTCGTGATGCGCCAGACACCACTTGGCCATGATCGAGCCGCCGCGCGAGACGATGCCGGTCACGCGGCTGGCGGTCAGCGGCACATAGCGCAGCAGGACGCCGGCGTGGATGGTGAAGTAGTCGACGCCTTGCTCGGCCTGCTCGATCAGCGTGTCGCGGAAGATCTCCCAGTCGAGATTCTCGGCCACGCCATCGACCTTCTCCAGCGCCTGATAGATCGGCACCGTGCCGATGGGCACGGGAGAGTTGCGCAGAATCCATTCACGTGTCTCGTGGATGTTGGCGCCGGTCGAGAGATCCATCACGGTGTCGGAGCCCCAGCGGATCGCCCAGGTCATCTTGTCGACCTCTTCCTCGATGGAGGAGGTGACCGCCGAGTTGCCCAGGTTGCCGTTGACCTTCACCAGGAAGTTGCGGCCGATGATCATCGGCTCGCTTTCCGGGTGATTGATGTTGGCGGGAATGATGGCGCGGCCACGCGCGACTTCCTCACGCACGAATTCGGCGGTGATCTCGTCAGGCAGGTTGGCGCCGAAGCTGTGACCCGGGTGCTGGTGGCCCAGAATGCTCTCGACGGAGTCGCTGCCCTGATATTCCTCACGCAGCGCGATACGACGCTGATTCTCACGAATCGCGATGTACTCCATCTCCGGCGTGATGATGCCCTGGCGCGCATAGTGCAGCTGGGTGACATTCTTGCCCGGCAGGGCACGACGCGGGCGGTGGTCCAGCTCGAAACGCAGGGACGACAGGCGCAGGTCGGCCTGGCGCACGCGACCATATTCGCTGCTCAGCTGATTGAGCTGTTCGGTATCGCCGCGTTCCTCGATCCACTTCTCGCGCAGTGGCGCCAGCCCGCGACGAATGTCGATCTCGACCGCCGGGTCGGTGTAGGGACCGGAGGTATCGTAGACGACGATCGGCGGATTCTCTTCCAGACCGCTGGAGGTCTGGGTCGGCGAGCAGCCGATCTCGCGCATGGGCACGCGGATGTCCGGGCGAGAGCCTTCGATGTAGATCTTGCGCGAGCCGCTCAGCGGCGCGATGGCGGCGGCGTCGACGCGGGCTTCGCTGGCGAGATGGCGACTGCCATCCTTGCGACCGGCACGTGCGCGCGCCTTCGGCGCAGCCTCAGGTTGGGGGGCGAGCGACGGTTCGGCGGCGTTGGTGGCTTGCGGATCTTGAGTCGTGGGGGTAGTGCTCATGCAGGTCTCCTCAAAGGGCGACGTCACGGCAGACGTCATCATGGGAAGACCGTGCGCAGGGAGAGGATGGCCATCGCCGACTCCTTGCCAACAGGTGGCCCGGGAGCGAGGCGGCCGCGGGCAGCGGCTGACCATCAGCTTGATTCCTACGCCGGTCCTAACCGGTTCAGGTTCCACGGGACCCCTTGCTGGCAGCCTCGCCCATTTGGCGGCGAGGTGATGCATGCAGGATCTCAGCCGGTTCCACCGGCACCCCGTCAAGCGTGCTCAGAATTCAATGCGGGCATGACCTGTGCTGAGCGTTGTGCTGGCCCAGGTCATCGTGCTCGCATTCAGGCTCTGATGGCCTGTGGTGTGTCTGGATGATTGGCGAGAGGACCACGTCCCCAGGCCGATGAAAATCGGTGTGTTTTCCGTTCGCGCAGGCGCGGCCTGTCAGGCGACGGCCTGCCACGGATCAGTCGCGATCAAGGCCCATCTGCCAGAAGTCGATCTCGAGACGTGTCGCATCGCGGAAGACATCCACCAGTTCGCCCAGCCGGCGCTCCGAGACCTCCGAGAGCCGAGCGTCCAGCCATTCACGTTCGGCGTCCACCGCTTCCTTGAAGTCATCGCTGGAGTACATCGCGATCCAGTCCGCGTACGGATTGTCCTCTATCTCGGTGGTGTCCTGGTCCAGCAGCCACTCGGCGATCTCGCCGTAGCCGATCAGGCAGGGCGCGAGCGCCACGTGCAGATCGAGCAGGTCGCCGCGCTGGCCGCAATCCAGTACGTAACGGGTATAGGCCAGGGTGGCGCGGGATTCCGGCAGCTCACTCAGGTCATCCTCGCTGATGCCCCACTCGCTGCAGTAGCCGATATGCAGGTCGAGCTCGGTATTGAGAATGGTGTCGAGACTGGCCGTGGCCTGACGCAGCTCCGCGAGGGTGCGGCTCTTGTAGGCGGCAAGCGCCCAGGCGCGCGCGAAGTGGATCAGGAACAGGTAGTCCTGCTGCAGGTAATGGCGGAAGGACTCCTCTGGCAGACGACCTTCCCCGAGCTGGCGAACGAAGTCATGCTCGAGATAGTCGCGCCATTCCTCGGCGCAGGCACTGGTCAGGTCTGAAAAGCTGGGCATCGACGCATCCCTCGGTGAGCGTGCTGCCAATCCGTGATGGAGTGGCAAAGGTCTGGCTCGAGCGTGGTCAGGTCCGGCAATCTGCAGGGAAAAAGCGGGGGGAGGTGCGGCGTTCACCTGGAAGAGGTGAAGATGATGTGCGGCAACACTTCGCGCTTGATCCCTACGCCGGTACTAACCGGATCAGGTTCGGCGGGATCGTCATTCACGCACCTCGATGCAAGGCCTCGAACAGTGCGAATGACATCTCAGCCGGTCTTACCGGCACCCCGTCAAGCTGTGACTCAGACGTCACGATATCTCGAGTGTAACAGTCCTGCGGTGCAGGAAAAGCCTCTGCCGCCCTAAAACCCATGCGACTTTGGGAGGCCTTCTGCGATGCTGATAGGGCTTCCTGCGATGCGGGAAGCGTGTCATGCGCTGCAGGAAAGATGTCATGCAGGCTGACAGGAGGAGAGGTTCGCCATCAGGGCTGGGAAGTGTCGCCTCAGGCGCACCAGGTCGTGAGGCTCATCGACATCCCAGCTGACAGGCAGGCAACCGACGCTTCTGCCTGCCTGAGCCAGTAGTGCAAGAGTCTCCCGGCTCACGTCGGCATGGCTCCAGTGATCCAGCTGGAAGGCCGCCGGGCAGGCTGCTTTCAGGCCAATCAATCCGTATCCCCCGTCTTCGCTGGGCTGCAGCACCGCATCATGGTCATGCAGGTACCGCGCCGCCTCGCGCAGACGTTGACTGTCCAATGCGGGCAGGTCAGAGCCCATCAGCAGCACGGGGCCTGCGGGCAGGTGGCGCAGCATGGCCTGATGCATGCGCTCCCCAAGCCCACCCTGTGGCTGTGCCTCGAGCGTGATCCGCCTGCCATGTGCCGCCATGCTCTCTGCACGCAACTGATCCTCAAGGTCCGTCAGCAGGGCTGCCTGCTCAGGTTGCTGCCGGGCGTGCTCGGGGGAGGGAGTCAGCATCACGACCACCTTGCCGAGGCGTGAGGCGCAGGCCTGCTGAACGATTCTGCGCAGCATGCGCGAGTAGAGGCGTGCCGCCCCCTCGGGACCGAGGGCAGGGATCAGCCGCGTCTTGCATTGTCCGGCCAGTGGCAGGCGGCCGAAGATGATGAGCGTCGGGCGCATGTCATACGCGGTCGTGTCGGTTTCCCTGTCAGCAAGCGAGGCTTCAGGCATGAGGCAAGCCACGCTGTTCACAGGCCTGAGCGGCGGCACCATAACCATAGAGACGCGCCAGACGGACAGGAGATACGCCACCCCAAGCTGCCAGGCGCAGCCCCCACATCTTGAGGATGGTGCGACAGACGCCATGGGTTTCCCAGCGTCTTCCACTGGTAGTGACTCTGGCGGAGAGGTTCAGCGGCGAGGTCAGTCGCTTGAGCCTGACGCTCAGCTGGATGTCCTCCATCAGGGGCACGGCGGGAAAGCCCTCGATGGCCTCGAAGGTGGAGCGTCGTACGAACTGGGTCTGATCACCTGTGCTGATGCTGGTCAGGCGTGAGCGCAGATTCATCAGCGTGGCGATCACGGGCAGCAGCGGAGAATCCCCTTCGATGTCGACATCGAAGCGACCCCAGTCGCACTCGCGATGCTCGGCGAGGGTCTCTGACAGTACCGAGAGGACATGTGCCGGCAGGCGCGTGTCAGCATGCAGGAACAGCAGCCATTGGCCACGAGCCTGAGAGGCACCGGCGTTCATCTGCGTTGCCCGGCCCGGATCACTGCTCAGGCAGCGATCGCACAGCGGCGTTGCCAGCTCGCGGATAGTATCCGTGGAGCCGCCATCGACCACGATGACCTCGCAATCCCCGCTCGCGCGCATTGGGCTCAAGGCGATCAAGGCCGAGACGATACCGGATGCCTCGTTGTGGACTGGCATGATGATGCTCAGCCACGGGGGGCGCGTCAGGGCGCTGCCCGAACGGACAGCCCCGGGGGTAGGGCTGGCAACTGGCGAGAAGATGGAGGGCTTTGTCATGGCGCAGGCTCCGGCGATGGCGTCGTCCTGAGAGCATACGCATGTGATCACCCCATGGATGCAGAGCGTCGAGACGCTCGCTCAACGCTTGGGCGAAGAATCAACGCGTGAGCCGCCGTGTCGAGTCAGAGGCGGCTGGAGGTCACTGAGAGAAGGTGATCCGATAGAGTCCTGAGGCTCCGGTATCGCTGGTCAGGTAGAGGCTGCCATCCTTGCCGAATGCTACATCCAGTGGGCGTATCCAGCGCTCGCCGCTGGCCGCATCCTGCAGGCCGGTCAGTACCGGCACTAGGTGTGCTTCAGTGTCTGGCGTCGCCAGCTTGAGGCCCAGCAGGCGAGGCTCACGACGACTGGCGGGGGCTCCCCACGCCTTGCCGGAGGGTGCCGTGCCCCAGCTGCCGTGGACTGCCACCACGACATCCATGTCAGCAGCCAATGGATGCCCAGGCGGCACCACCGCGATACCCATCGGCGCACTGCGAGCGGGGATCTCGGCCAGTGGCGGTGCAATCTCGTCACGTTCGCGCGGTGAATCGCTCGTGATGCAATCATCTGCCTGCCAGCGGCCATCGATCCACTGATACCAGGGCATGCCATGGAAGCTGCCTTCGCGGGCAGCGACCACCAGCTCGCGAGGATGCTCGTAGCCCCAGTGGTCCGGTCCGTTGTTGGTGGCCAGCAGGCGCGTCTCTCCTGTCGCCTGTGCCTGCCAGGTCAGGCCGACGGGGTTGCGCAGACCACTCGCCCACGCACGCCACTCGGGAGGCTCGCCACTTTCCTCAAGGCGCATCACTCCCCCACGGCGCTGTTGCTGTGGATAGCGAGGCGAGGTGCCCGCCAGATATTGATCGGAGCAGTTACCCTGGATCCCCAGCGCCAGATACAGGCCATTGTCGGGGCCCAGGCTCAGCGTACGCGAGTTGTGGCCACCGCCGCCGGGAATCGCGATCACGCGCTGGAAGTCGCTCGGGGCAAGGGAGATCCCGGGATGGTAGTCCGCGACCAGCAGGGCGTCCGTGGTCGCGACATACAGGCGCGCATCGCGGACGACGACAGAGTGGGGATAGCCTTCCAGCTCGACCAGCACTTCCATGCGCTTGAGGCTGCCATCATCGGCCAGCTGGCCTCGATAGAGCTTGCCGGCCCGCGAGCCAATCAAGACCTCATCGTGAGCGGTGAGGTGCAGCATGCGAGGTGCCTGAATCGATGCCAGCCGAGTCATGCCGGCCCCTGGTGGCAGCCTCAGGGAGGGGGCGTCCTCAGGAACCGAGCTTGCCGCCTGCAATGCCAGAGCCGGGGCATGAGCAGAGGTCTCGCCATCGAGGGTGTCGTTGCTCCTTGCCTCGCTCCAGGCAGGAGAGGACGCGCAGAGACAGCCGATGAGTGCCGTCCCCATCAGCTGTCTGATGCTTGCGCATCCACGGATTTCCTGTTGGCGCTTGCTCATGTGCTCCACTGCCTCCCTGGCCTGTCGCCGCTACCTCGGCAAGTCGACTGGCATCGCTCGCCGCCGTGCAGGAAAGTCTGGAAGCTTGTGCCGGTTTGCGCCAGTGCTGCCCTGTCCCTGGAGAGTCAGGAGCGCTTCGCGTTGCGGCGGCGGTACTTGAGGTGGCGGCGCCAGCCCTTGAGGGAAAGCCAGGAATCGTCCCGGGGATAGAAGCGCTTCTCACGCCAGCCCGGCTGCTCGTCCAGTTCTTCCGGGCTCTTGCGCCAGCGCTTGTATTCCCATTGATACTGCGCGGGCGCCAGGGCGATCGCGGCTTCCACTGAGGCATTCACTCCCCGCGCCGAGATGACCTCGTCTTCGGCGTAGACCGCCTCATCCGCCGCAAGGAAGTGGATGGCGAAGCCATGGCCATCTTCCAGGCGTTGAGCGACACCGGTCACCACGCGGGCGTCGGTTCTCGCCACCAGCTTGGGGAGCAGAGTGGCGGTGTAGGCGGGGCGGCCGTAGAAGTCGGCGAAGACACCGCTGCCGCGTCCCGGTTCCTGGTCCGGCAGGATGCCGATCGCCTCGGCGCGCTTGAGCGCCTTCAGCAACGCTGCCACGCCGCGGGAGTTGGTAGGCACCAGTCTCGCCCCCATGCGCTCACGCCCGTTGCGAATGATCGGGTCGAGCCGCTCGAACTTGGGCGGCTCGTACATGGCAGTGAAGGGGAAATGGCTCGAGAGCCAGAAATTGAGCACTTCCCAGTTGCCGAAGTGCGGCGCCAGCACGATCACGCCACGTCCCTCGGCACGGGCTTCGTCGAGCAGATTGCGACCGTGCACCTCGAGAATCGAATCGCGCACCGCGTCTTCATCGCCCAGCCATACCTTGCCCAGCTCCAGCATGGTGGCGGTGGAGTGCGCGAGGCTCTCGGTCACGAGGCGTGCGCGTGCCTCACGCGGCTGATGAGGGAAGGCCTGGCCAAGATTTCTGCGCGTGACGCGCCGTTCCCGCGGATTGAGCAGTTGCACGAGACGCGCGACCGGGCGCGCCATCCACCACAGCTGGCGGGTGGTCAGGCCCGAGAGTCGCTGCCATAGCCAGGCGACGGCATTGGCCTTGAGGGGTAAAAGGCGTTGTTCCAGGGCCTTTTCAAAACGCTTGAGAGTCTTTTCCATCGTCACACATGAAGTTCCGGTGGTCTGGCGTGAGATACCGCACTGGTCAGAGGGCGAGTCCTGCGCTGCCCGTCGCGCCCCATTGTGCCAGAGGGGCGAACGTCATGCAGGTTCGAGGCATCGGGGGGCACGCACTGACCTTCGTCGTGTGTGGCACGGGGCGTGCGGCCCGTTTCCTCTGCCAGTATCATGCTGGCATCGGCACATCCGGGGTCACGTCGCTGGCGTGGTCCCGAGGCGCTCTGTCAGACAGTCAGACCACGGCACTGCCCGAGCGGTTCTCGTGTGCCGTGCTTTCCAGTAGTGCTTTGCCTGATGCGCTTTCCCTGATGTGCTCGTCCTGTCATGTCTTGTGCCTGTCGTGTCCCTTGCCCTGTGCGGAGCCCTGATGTCATCTTCCCCCATTGCCCCCGAGTCCCCGGCACAGGCATTGCCTGAATCCGACCATCAATGCCCGTTATGCGCGACGCATGACAGTCAACCGGTGCTTCATCTGGTGCAACGACGCAAGCCATGTCCGCAGACCGGTCAGCGTCCGCCTGCCGACGAGCGTGATTACCTGCGGTGTGGCGAATGCCATCTGCTGTATCTCGCACCCTCTCAACGACTGGATGCCCGCGCAGAGCAGGACATCTACGACCAGCATCAGAATGACCCAGCAGACCCGCGCTATCGCACCTTCCTGTCCAGGCTGTTCACGCCGATGTGCGAGCGGCTGGCGGCCGGTGCCAGCGGGCTCGATTTCGGTTGTGGGCCGGGGCCAGCCCTGGCACGGATGTTCGAGGAAGTCGGCCACCCGATGGCATTGCATGATCTGTATTACCACCCGAACCCGGCAGCGCTCGCCCGTCAGCATGATTTCATCGTCAGTACCGAGGTGATCGAGCATCTCTACGCGCCCGGCGATGTCTTCCGTCAGTGGCTTGGGTGTCTCAAACCCGGTGGCCTGCTGGGGATCATGACGCAACCCGCCGCGGATGATCTGGATGCGCTCAAGCGTTGGCACTATCTGCGTGACCCGACCCATGTCTGCCTGTTCAGCCCGACGACCTTCGCCTGGCTGGCGCGGACCCATGGCCTGGCCTTCGAGCAGATTGCGAGCGATAGCGTCATCTTCCGTGTTCCGATGTCCTGAAGGGCTCGCGTGGCAGGTGTGGAGGGAGGATGCCTCGCTACCGAGGCATGATCCAGCCGCCCCACGCGTGTGCGCCTGACCGGGCTGGCCGCGAGATTCGGGGCGAGACAATGAACGATGTCGCGAAATGACGTGAAGCTGACGCAAAAACACTTGGATTTGGCGCAGACTGTCACTATATTGCCCGCGCCTTGCGAGATTCCTGCAGGGCGCTTCCCTCTCCCGTAGCTCTCCGCACCTTGCGGCATTGGCCGAACGCAGTCCTGCGCCTGGCCGAGGAACTGGTCATGCCCCGTCATCTGTTGTTGATGTCTCTCGCGCCCTTGCTGGGCCTTGCCTTGCTGGGGATCGGCAATGCCATGCTGACTTCGCTGGTCCCCCTGCGGCTGTCTGCCGCCGGTGTCTCGAGCGAGGCGATCGGCCTGATCAGCTCCGCCTACTATCTGGGGCTTGGACTGGGAGCGCTGGTCAACGACCGCCTGCTGCTGCGCATCGGACACATCCGAGCCTACGCCGGCTTCGCCTCGCTGGTGGCAGTCGCCGCCCTGGCCATGGGACTGGGAGATCATCCCGTGGTGTGGTTCCTGCTGCGCATGATGATCGGCTGGTCGCTGGTCGGCGTCTATCTGGTCATCGAGAGCTGGCTGCTGAGTGCCGCCGACCCTGCCGTACGCGGACGCCTGCTGGCGCTCTACATGATCGTGCTTTATGGCGCGGGCGTGCTGGGGCAGCTGCTGCTGGGAGTAACCGCCATGCTGAGTCTCGAGGCGGCCTTCATGCTGGTGGCGATGCTGGCGGCGGCGTCCGTATTGCCGCTGGTGCTGCTGCCGCGCGTATCACCGCTGATCGAGCAATCCGAGCCGTTGAGTCCCTGGCGTCTGATTCGCATCACACCGACCGGCGTGTTCGGCTGCCTGGCTTCGGGGCTGGTGGTGGCAGTGCTCTACAGCCTGCTGCCCTTGGCATTGGGGGAGGGCGGCGTGCTGGACACCGCGGAGATCGGGCAGCGCATGGCGCTGGTGATTCTCGGCGGCATGCTGCTGCAGTATCCCATCGGGCGCTGGTCTGACAGTCATGATCGTCAGCAGGTATTGATCATCCTGTCGGTGGCCATCATCGGGTTCGCCGCCTTGCTGATGGGGCCGGCACGCGAAGGCATCGCGCAGTTGACGGTGTTGTTCCTGCTCGGCGGCGCGGCCTTCACGCTCTATCCGGTCGCGGTCAGCCATGCGGCAGACCGTGCCCCCGCCGGGGCGCTGGTGCGCATGAGTCAGGGATTGTTGCTGATCAATGCCGTGGGCTCGACCCTGTCACCGCCGGCCGTATCACTGCCGATGGCCGAGATGGGTGCCATGCCCGGCATGGCGCTGAGTCTGGCGGTGATGGGCGGTGGCATGCTGGCCTTCTTCGTCTGGCGACGCGTGATGCGTCCGGCGCCGCAGCCGCTGGCCCCCTTCGAGACCCATGCGCCACAGACGCCCCTGGGAACGGAGCTTGCCGTCGGGCCGGAACTGGTCGAGGCCGCCGAGGAGCACCTGCGGGATGCCGAGGTCAATGACCCGCTGGTCGAGGTGACTCGCGAGCTGGCCGTCGACATGCCGGAGCTGATCACCGAGGCGTCCCTGGATAGTCTCGAGGAGATCGAGACTCATGAGGGTGAAAGCCTGCGCCAGACGCCCCACCATGGCGAGGCATCCGACGGGCGCAACGCAGATTGAGGCCTTGTGTGAGCGGCATGCCTCACATACGTCGCAAGGGGGGAGGTGAGGGTAGAGGAGTAGGTCGCACTAGCGGGAGGGGTCGACCAGGTTGCCCTGCGAGGCGTTGCGGCGGAACCAGCCGGTCACGCTGGCGCGCGCCTGTTTCGTCGGCAGCACCTCGTGGGGGATCCGTTCGGAAAGAAAGCACACGAAGGTCCCGGCCTCGGGGGTGACACGCCGGATTTCACGGCTGTCATCTTCGGGGTCGTAGAGCACGATCTCGCCACCGGCGTCCGCCGGCCAGTCGGCATTGAGATAGAGCACGCTGGAAATCAGGCGATTGCCACGCCCGCGGAAGCTGTCCAGGTGCTTGCGATAGAAGCTGCCGACCGGATAGTGGGCAAAATGCGCCTCGTACTCGAACAGCCCCAGATAGAGGGCACGGTTGAGTTCATCCTTGAGGACATTCATCGCCTCCAGGTAGGCACGCTGGGCACGCGAATCGCGATCCAGCCAGCGAATCGCATCCCCGCGGATGTCCGGGCGAAGGTCATGCTCTCGCCCGCGTCCGATTCCCGCAGCCGTCAGTCGCTGATGGCTTTCCAGCGCCCGCAACTCGTCATTGAGATGGCGGATCAGGTGTACCGGCAGAAAGTCCGGGCGCACGCTGTAGCCATGCTCGACCAGTTCATCGATCAGCAGGTTGAGCGCGGTGGGGTCCAGCAGTGGGGCGGGTGCAGCGGGCATCGGGCGCTCCGGAAAAAGGGCAGAAGGCATCAAGGCGCAGTGTTATAGAGCAGCACGCGCAGGGGCGCAATGCCTTGAGTGAAGGCCTGGCAATCCTCAGCCCGCGAGACATGCGTCAATCACGCCAGAGGCTCATGCCCGTGGTGCATGGGGGCGAGGTGGCAGGTGGCGCAACGGAGCCCCGGGCGGTGGCGGGGAGGACAGGCTGATGGTGTGTCCGAACCCGATGGCCATCATCTCCACCAGCATCATCGCGGAAAGCCCCCACAGCAGCTGCCCGGCCACCTGATAGCCGGGCACGTACCAGGTGTCATCGCCCACGCGGATGACGTCGGTGTGGGCGCGTTCATCGCGCAGCAGCATGCTCAGTGGCATCTCGAAGATATGCGCTATCTCGCCGGGGTCGGCGCGCAGCGGCAGGTCGGGAGCGATGCGTCCCACGAAAGGCGTCACGGTCATGCCGTGCAGCGAGATCACATCGCTCAGTTGCCCGTATATCTCCACTTCGCCGGAGGGCAGGGCCACTTCCTCCTCGGCCTCACGCAGCGCCGTGGCCAGCAGACTGATATCCTCCGGCTCCGCCTTGCCACCGGGGAAGGCGACCTGGCCGGCATGCTGACTCAGGTGACTGGCGCGTTGCGTGAGCAGCAGCGTCGGTTCCGGGCGGTCGATCAACGCGATGAGTACCGCAGCGCGTGGCTGGTCGTTGCTCACGATACGGGGGTGATGGGATTGCAGGCGCTGGCGCAGAGCTTCTAGCATGTCGGGTCCTCGTTGACCTTCATCTTGTGGCGTGGGATGTGAGGCGGTCAAGATGTGAGGTGACAGCCGGCCGAGTCAGCGGCACCATTTCCAGAAGCCGAGCCCGGGCATCGGCGTTCAAGAGTTTCACGGGAGAGCGAATGAACTACTGCAGCCATTGTGGTGAGACCGTGCGTCTGGCGGTGCCACAAGGAGATGATCGACTGCGCTACCTGTGTGATAGCTGCGGCACCATCCATTATCAGAATCCACGCATCATCGCCGGTACCCTGCCGATACGCGATGGCAAGGTGCTGCTGTGTCGCCGCGCCATCGAACCGCGCCTGGGGTACTGGACACTGCCGGCCGGTTTCATGGAGAACGCGGAGACCACCAGTGAGGCCGCTGCCCGCGAGACGCGTGAGGAAGCGGGGGCCGAGGTCAATCTCCAGGGCCTCTACACCCTGATTGATCTGCCACACATCAATCAGGTCTACATGCTGTTTCGCGCCGAATTGACCAGTGATTTCTCCGCGGGTATCGAGAGTCTCGAGGTGGCGCTGTTCGCCGAAGAGGAGATTCCCTGGCAGTCACTGGCCTTCCCGACCATGGAAGTGACGCTGAGGCGCTATTTCGAGGACCGTCGTGCCCGCCAGGGAGAAGGCGAATTCCCGTTGCATCTGGAACAGATCGATCTCGAGACGCGCGAGCGCTTCTTCAAGACGACACATCTGCCCAAGCACTGAGCGGGCCGTGGTCAGGCTTCACCCCGGGACCTGCCGTCGCTTGACGGCGTGACCGGGGTGGGCATCGCACCTTCAGAAGCTTTCCAGTCGCCAGCAGTCAATCGGCACTTCCTCGTAGGGGTGCGCCTCGCGCAGTGCGGCCACTGCCGTGCGAATCAGCGCGTCCTCACACACCATCTCGACCTTGACCTCCTCGACACGTTCCAGCGTGCCGCGTTCGCCGATATGCGGATTGGCACCGGCCAGCGGACGAAACTGCCCCGTGCCGCGCGTCTCGAAGCAGCAGGCCTCGTACTCGCCCATGCGTCCGGCACCCGTGGCGAAAAGCGCTTCCTTGACACCTTCCAGTGCTTCGTGTGGAACGAAGAATGCCAGTTTGTACATGGTGGGCCTCCTTGAGGGACGTGACGGGCGATGAGCGCCAGGGCGCCAATCGCCCCGAGGAAAGACGTGCGCTGGCGAGGACGCAGTCAAGCGTGGCAGAGCCTGCGCGGCGTCCCCTGATGATGGCATAATGCCCGCTGCAACGGCCAAGGACACTGCCATGCTCAAATGGATCAATATCTCACTGCTGCTACTGCTGGCTCTGCTCCAGTACCGGCTGTGGTGGGGCGAAAATGGCGTCACCGAATTGTTCGACATCCGTGCCCGCGTGCAGCAGCTCTCCAAGGAAGCGGCGCAGCTGGACAACCGCAATCAACGCCTGGGCGCTGAAGTGGTCGACCTCAAGAATGGTCTGGCGGCCATCGAGGAGCGTGCGCGCAACGATCTCGGCATGGTGCGCAAGGATGAGCAGTTCCTGTGGGTGCCCAACGTCGAGGTACCCAAGCGCCAGGTCTCGTCCGCGGATGAAGTGGCGGAAGGGGCGCTGGAAGGCAAGGGACTGGAAGAGGGCCTGCCCAAGGTGCTCAACCCATGACTCGCATGAATGATGCCCCGGCGCCGCGTCTCTGGTATCTGGTACCCGCCGCAGGCGTGGGCAGCCGCATGCAGGCTGACCGTCCCAAGCAGTATCTGGAACTGACGCCCGGCGGCAGTGTCCTGGAGGCGACCCTCACCACCCTCAGGCGCGCATTGCCCGAGGCCGGGTTGTGTCTGGTGCTGGGCGCGGAGGATGCCTATTTCACGCCGACGATGGTGCCATGGCAGGAGTGGCTGCGCGCCGATGGTGGCAGCGAGCGTGCCGACAGCGTGCTGGCGGGACTCGAGTGTCTGAGCCGAGTGGCGAGTGATGATGACCTCGTGCTGGTACACGATGTGGCGCGTCCCTGTGTCCGCGAGAGCGACATTCTGGCGCTGGTCGAGGCGGCACGCGAGAGTGATGACGGCGCCATCCTGGCCGCTCCCGCCAGTGACACCATGAAGCGGGCCGCTGCGCTGAGCCATGGCGTGGAACGTACCGAGGGCTCAGCGCAGCGCATCGCGCATACCGAATCCCGGACAGGGCTGTGGCATGCCTTCACGCCCCAGGCATTTCCGCTGGGCCTGTTGCGCACGGCGCTGCGTGCCGCCCTCGCGGAGCAGCCCGAGCGCATCACCGATGAGGCCTCGGCACTCGAGGCCTGTGGACGATCCCCCGTGCTGGTGCCCGCGGCGCGCGACAATCTCAAGATCACCCATCCGGAAGACCTCGCCATGGCGCGCCTGTTGCTGGCGGCCCGCGAGGATCACGCCGACAGACCCCGGACACCTGCCTGACATGATGGATCATCCCGTGACCCCCGACACTTCGAGTTCCACGACCTCCCCCGCGACCTCCGGGCATGTCCCGATGTCACTGCGCATCGGGCATGGCTTCGATGTCCACCGTTTCGGCGACGGCGATCATCTGATGATCGGCGGCGTGAAGATCCCCTACGAACACGGTTTCGTGGCGCATTCCGATGGCGATGTATTGCTGCATGCGTTGTGCGATGCGCTGCTCGGGGCCTGCGGGATGGGCGACATCGGCAAGCATTTCCCGGATACCGACAGCGAGTGGTCCGGGGCGGACAGTCGCGGCCTGCTGCGCCACGTCGTCGGGCTGATCAATGCCGCTGGTTTCGGGGTCGGCAATGTCGATCTCACCGTGATGGCGCAGGCCCCCAAGATGGCGCCGCACATCCAGGCGATGCGTGAGGTGATCGCCGAGGACCTGCGTGTGCCGGTGGCGGTCGTCAACGTCAAGGCCACCACTACCGAGCGTCTCGGTTTCACCGGTCGCAAGGAAGGCATCGCCGCCGAAGCCGTGGCGGTGCTTGGCAGGCTGCCCGCCGCGGGTGGAGCCGAGCATGTCTGAAGTGAATGCCATGTCTGAGCCGCCCGAGTCCGATGCGCTGTCTGTCGCGGCGCGAACGGCACTGGAAGCCGCCGGCAGCGAGCCATGGGTCAAGGAAGCCGAGCTGATGCAGCGCTGGCCGCATGCCCATGGGGGCCCGCTGGGCGCAGGTGACTTCCGACACACGCCGGAAGACTTTCGCGTCACGGAATTGATGGACTTCGTGCCCGAAGGTCACGGGGAGCACCAGTGGCTCTGGATCGAGAAGCGCGGTCTGACCACTGACGAGCTGTGCCGCGAACTGGCAGGTCTTTGCGACGTGGCACCGCGTGACATCGGCGTGGCGGGACTCAAGGACAAGCAGGCGATTACCCAACAGTGGGTCTCGGTATGGTTGCCGGGGCGTGAAGCCCCTGAGCATCTGAGTGAGGCCTTGGCCGAGAAGGGGGCCCGCGTGCTGGCCAGCGTGCGGCACCCGCGCAAGCTCAAGCGTGGCGTGCATCGCGGCAATCGCTTTGCGCTGCGAGTGAGCGGCGAGGCCGTGGCCCATCCGGATTTCGAGACTCGCTGGCAGACATTGATACGCGATGGGGTGCCCAACTATTTCGGTCCGCAGCGTTTCGGGCACCAGGGGCATAATCTGGGGCGTGCACGCGCCGTACTGATACGTGGCTGGCGCAAGCGTGATGATCGCAGCGGCATGCTGCTGTCCACCGCGCGCAGCTTCCTGTTCAACGAAGTGCTGGCCGCGCGCCTCAAGGCTGGCTGCTGGGCGACGGCGTTGAGCGGTGAGGTGTTCGCGCTCGACGGGACGGGATCGCGCTTCGTCACCGATGGCAGCGAAGCTGTCGAGACGCTGACCCGGCGCCTTGCCGACGGGGATATCCACCCCACGGGCCCGCTGTGGGGCACCGGCCGTGGCGAGTCCCATGCGCAGGTCGCGGCGCTTGAGCAGGTGCTGGCGTCCAGCTGGCCCCAGCTCTGTGACGGCCTCGAGAAGGCTGGCGTGAAGGCCGAGCGTCGGCCACTGCGCCTGATGCCTGCCAATGCCCGCCTGGAGTGGGCCATCACGCCGACCCAGGCCGATGCCGAGGCGACTGCGGCCAGTGCGTGGCTGCATTTCGATCTTCCGCGCGGCAGCTTCGCCACCGGCCTGTTGCGTGAGCTGATTGCCCACCCGCTGCTGTAGCGGCCTGCCCAGCGTGCGCCACGACATGACACCGCGATGAACATGAACAGGTGAGACGATGCGCAAGATTCTGCTTTCCAATGATGATGGGGTACATGCCCCCGGGCTCAAGGCCCTGCATGATGCGCTGTGTGATCACGCGCGAATTCGCGTGGTGGCACCGGACCGTGATCGTTCGGGTGCCAGCAACTCCCTGACCCTGAGTCGCCCGCTGATGCTGTCCGCGATGGACAACGGTTTCTACAGTGTCGACGGCACCCCTGCCGATTGCGTCTATCTGGGGGTCAACGGTGTCTGGGACGAGAAACCGGATATCGTGATCTCCGGCATCAACCACGGTGCCAACCTGGGAGACGATGTGCTGTATTCCGGCACTGTGGCAGCGGCGATGGAAGGCCGCTCGCTGGGCATGTCGGCGATCGCGATGTCGCTGTGTGGCAAGACCCATTTCGAGACGGCAGGGCGTGTAGCGGCGAGTCTGGTCGGCGCGGCCGAGACGCTGGCCTTGCCGCCGCGTTCGCTGCTCAACGTCAATGTGCCGGATGTTCCCTGGCACGAGATCCGCGGATTTCGCGTCACGCGTCAGGGGCATCGTGGTCCGGCGGGCGCACCGATCGCCGTGCAGGACCCTCGCGGGCGCACCCGGTACTGGATCGCGCTGGCCGGGGACGGAGTCGACGATGGTGAGGACACCGATTTCGCGGCCATCGCGGCCGGCTATGTGTCCATCACGCCGTTGATGACCGACCTGACCTCCCATGCGGCGCGTCAGGATGTGGAGCAGTGGCTGGAAGCACTGAGTTGACCTCGCGCGCCACCGCCTGGCGGTCAGGGGGGTCGGGGATCGATCAGCAAGCCGGCGCAGGCGCGTCGGTCGACAGGATGTAATTCGATGTCATGAAGGACGTGTATCAGAACGGTTTTCCCGCCGCGCAGTCTGAGAGTGGGCAAGCCATGGCGGATTCGTCGGCCACTCGAACCTCATCGCCACCGGTGCCCATGCGCCTGGAGCGCCCGAATGCCGCGCAGTTGAGCGGTATCGGCATGACCTCTCAACGAACGCGTGATCGCATGGCCACGCGATTGGAAGAGGCTGGCATCCAGGACGAGCGGGTACTGGATCTGATGGCGGCGGAACCGCGCCATCTGTTTCTCGATGAGGCGCTGGCGCATCGCGCCTATGAGGATACCGCCCTGCCGCTGGGGCAGGGGCAGACATTGTCGCAGCCCTACATGCATGCCCGCATGACGGAGCTGGCTCTGGCCTCGGCACCGCGCCCGCGCGAGCAGTGTCGAGTGCTGGAGGTCGGCACCGGTTCGGGCTACCAGACCCTGCTGCTGGCGCGGCTGTTCGGTCAGGTGGCCTCGCTGGAGCGCATCGCCTTGTTGCATCTGCGTGCCCGGCAGCGGCTTGAGTGGTTCGGGCTGGACAATGTCCAGCTGCGTCACGCCGATGGCGGGCACGGCTGGCAGACCACGGCGCGTGAGACGGCCGCACAGGAGTCGGTGACCCTGCCGGGGTTTGATCTGGTGGTGGTGACGGCATGTGCCTCGCACTTGCCACAGGCATTGCTCCAGCAGCTGGCACCGGAGGGAGTGATGATCGTGCCATTGGCGGAAGACGGCAGTGATCGTCAATGGCTGACACGAGTGCGCCACGTCGGCGACACTCAGGATATTCAGCGGCTCGAGGCTGTGCGCTTCGTGCCGTTGCTCGAGGGAGTGATCAGGTGAAACGAGCATTGAGCGTGTTCTTCAAGGGGGCGGGCATGGGCGCTGCCGATGCCGTGCCCGGCGTCTCGGGAGGCACGATAGCCTTCGTGACGGGCATCTATGAAGAATTGATCGAAACCATCAAGCGCTTCGGACCTTCCGCCATCGGTGTCTGGCGTCAACAGGGCGTCAAGGCGTTGTGGCAGCACTTGAATCTGGCGTTCTTGCTACCGCTTGCCGCCGGCATTCTCGCCAGCCTGATCAGCGTGGCGCACCTCGTCACCTGGCTGATGGAGGCGCAGCCGCTGCTGCTCAATGCCTTCTTCTTCGGTCTGGTGGTGTGTTCCGGTGTGGTCGTGGCGCGGCGCATTACCGGCTTCAGGGTCGGGTATCTGGTGTGGCTGGTGCTGGGGCTGGTACTGGCCAGTCAGCTGCCCAGCCTTCTGCCAGCGGGCACTGATGCGCCCTGGGTCATCGTCGCCGGGGGGGCCATCGCCATCAGTGCCATGTTGCTGCCGGGTGTTTCCGGCAGCTTCCTGCTGTTGACCATGGGCCTCTACGGCACCGTGATGACAGGCATCAAGAGCTTCGATCTGACGCTGATCCTGTTGTTCGGAAGTGGCTGCGCCATCGGACTGTTCACCTTCTCGCGTGTACTGTCATGGTTGTTTCGTCACCATCACACCGCGACACTGATGCTGCTGGTCGGCTTCATCCTCGGCTCGCTGCCGGTGCTGTGGCCCTGGCGCACGATCACCGATTATCGACTGGGGCCCAAGGGGGAGCAGGTACCGCTAGATTATCAATTCATGATGCCGGAGACCTATACCAGCGTGACAGGTGAGCCTGCCCAGTTGTGGGCGGCGCTTGCCCTGATGCTGGCAGGTATCCTGCTGGTCTGGTTCGCGGGTGAGCGCTCAGGACCGGATGATTCTTCCAGTGATTCCCGCAAGGAGCAGGAACATGCCTGACATGATGGACAAGGGATTCAAGCTGGCGCTGGCGGGTCTGGCGCTGGGCGCTCTGACGGCGTGCAGTACCGCCACGACGCGTCCGCAGATCCAGGATCTCAGTGGTGGCACGACACGCATCACTGCAGACAGCTATACGGTCCAGCGCGGTGACACGCTCTATGGCATCGCCTGGCAGAGTGGCCAGGACTTCCGTGACGTGGCGCGCATGAATGGCCTGCGCCCGCCCTACACCTTGCAGCCCGGGCAGACTCTGCGCCTCGACCCTCAGGCACCGTTGCCCGCGAATGCCGGCAACTCCCGTACGGCCGGCACGGCATCGGGGTCGGCATCAGGCACGGGCGTGGTGGCGACCGGGCTTGGCGGCAGCGACGACGCCATCGCCAGCGGCGGCGAGGTGCCGGACTGGCTGGCTCCGGATGAGTCGGCCATTGCTCAGCAGAAGCAGCGTGCTTCCCAGGCGCAGTCCCTGACCACCGGTAGCGGCGGCGTCGCGGCGGCTGCCACGGGCGCGGCCGCTGCTGCGGGCGTCGGCCCGGGGCCCGTGTATCAGGAAGGCAGTGAAGAGGCGCTGGCGGAGTCTGCGCGTGCACAGGCCGCGGACGATGCTTCCCGAGCCGGCGAGGCACTGGAGAGTGCCGGCAGCAATGCCCAGGCCAGGGCGAGTGAGGCCGAGGCTGCTGCTCGCAAGGCGGCGCAGGAGACGGCGGATCGCGAGAAGGCCGAGCAGCTGGCAGCGGCCAAGGCCGAGCGTGACAAGGCGGCGGCAAACGTGAAAAGTGCCTCCGACAAGGTTGAAAAGGGGACCAACGTTGCGGGCGCCACACCCGAGGCGGCACCGGCCAAGAAAACCTATGTGCCGGTAAAAAACGTTGACTGGCAGTGGCCTACGCAAGGCGAGATCATCGGCAAATTCGGTGAGTCCGAGAGTGTGACGGGCGGCATTGATATCGCTGGTCAAAAGGGGCAACCTGTCAAGGCAGCAGGGCCGGGGATTGTGGTCTACGCGGGGAGTGGAGTGCGCGGTTACGGCAACCTCATCATCCTCAAGCACAATGACCGTTACCTGAGTGCCTACGCCCACAACGACAGCCTCCGCGTCTCGGAGAACGATGTTGTCGAGGCCGGACAGGTAATCGCCACTCTGGGAGCCACTGACGCCGAACGTGCGCAGCTGCATTTCGAGATCCGCGAGGATGGGCAGCCGAAGGATCCCTTGAAGTTCCTGCCCAAGCGCTGACGTCCACCGCTGCCACAACAAGAAGTTCCTGGCACCAGACCAGAGACAACGGGGTATCGACATGAGCATGCTGGAAAAGGATATCGATCAGGCCGAGGTGGAGCTGTCCCTCGATGATGTCGAGGAAGACGATACGCTTGAGGCTGAAGCGGAAGAGGCGGCATTCGAACGCGCCCTGAACCGTGAAGAGCGCAAGCACTACCAGAGCCTGGATGCAACGCAGATCTACCTCAACGAGATCGGCTTCTCGCCATTGCTCAAACCCGAAGAGGAAGTCTATTTCGGGCGACTGGCGCAGGCGGGAGACCCTGCCGGTCGGCAGCGCATGATCGAATCCAACCTGCGTCTGGTGGTCAAGATCGCACGGCGCTATCTGAATCGCGGATTGTCACTGCTCGACCTGATCGAGGAGGGCAATCTGGGCCTGATACGCGCGGTGGAGAAATTCGACCCCGAGCGCGGTTTCCGCTTCTCGACCTACGCCACCTGGTGGATCCGTCAGACCATCGAGCGCGCGTTGATGAATCAGACGCGCACCATCCGGTTGCCGATTCATGTCGTGAAGGAGCTCAACATCTATCTGCGCGCTGCTCGCCAGTTGACGCAGAAGCTTGACCACGAGGCGACGGCCGAGGAAATCGCCGATTTCCTCGACAAGCCGGTGGAGACGGTCAAGAAGATGCTGGGGCTCAATGAGCGAGTGTCCTCGGTGGACTATCCGATGGGCGGCGAGAGTGACAAGCCGTTGATCGAGACGATCGCCGATGAAAATGACACCAGCCCCGAGTCCAGTCTGGTCGATGTCGACGTCAAGGCACATGTCGATGAGTGGCTGGCGGAGCTGACCGACAAGCAGATGGAAGTGGTGGTACGCCGCTTCGGGCTGCGGGGTCACGAAGCCGCCACGCTGGAGGAGGTCGGCGAGGAGATCGGTCTGACGCGTGAGCGAGTGCGTCAGATTCAGGTCGAGGCGCTCAAGAAACTGCGTCGCATGCTCGAGAAACAGGGCCTGTCGCTGGAATCCATCTTCGAATGATTCGCTGACATGTCATCGACGGGACTGGCAGCTGTCATCGTCTGGCCCGATATCCGTGACATCCTGCTGGATAGTGGACGCAACACGACATGAAAACGGCCCCCCGCTTGCGGGCGGGCCGTTTTCATATTTTCTGAGCATTGGTTTGGCAGGCTATGGGGTTGGCAGAAAGATGACGGTGCATATGATTCGACACCGGGGCCGTGTTGCATTGTTGCTGGGATGGAAACGCTGTAAGGCAAATGAAGTTAGCCAACTAACTGGACGCCTTGCAAGGCGACGATTAGACTGAGTCCTTTTTCCACGACCCGCCCCCGAAGGGGCTGATGCCGTCATCAGCCGGCCCGTGAAACGACCTTATCTCCCCTTGCCTTGGTGCCTTTGGCGCATCATGCAGGTCACGACTGACTGTTACCGATCAGGAATACGCATACATGGCCAACATACGCATACTGCCTCTGGTGCTGGCGATGGGTTTCGCGACCCAGGCCCAGGCTGCCGATCTGCTCGACATTACCCGTGATGCGCTGACCCACAATGCCAGCCTGTCGTCCTCTCGCTCTCTGTATCAGAGCGTCGAGGACAACGAGCGGATCGAGCTTTCGGATCTGCTGCCACAGATCTCGGCCACCGGCACCGTGTCACGCACCGATGTCACGGGCAATTCCCAGAGCGGTGTGGAAGGGGATTACACCGACAGCAACATCGTGCTCAACGTGAATCAGCAGCTGTTCGACGCTGCCGACTGGTATGAGCTGGCGACCAGCAAGGACAGTACCGAGCAGCAGAAACTGCTGCTGGATTCCGATCAGCAGCAGCTGTTGTACGATGTGGCTTCCGCATACTTCACCATCCTCAACAACCGGGATGTGCTGGATGCGCGCATCGCGCAGGAGAAGGCCTTTTCCCGTCAGCTGGATCAGGCCAATCAGCAGTTCGAGGTCGGGCTGATCGCGATCACCGATGTCCAGGAGGCCAGAGCGTCCTTTGATGACGCACGCGCCCAGCGGATTGCCGCGGAAGCCGACCTGCAGGTCAGCTTCGAGGCACTTCAGCAATTGACCGGCCAGCAATACGATTCCATCGATGGGCTGGAAGAGGATCTCGCCATCGAAGCGCCGGTGCCCGCCAGTCGTGGCAAGTGGGTCGAGATGGCGTTGGTCAACAATCCCTTGATCGGTGCCGCGCAGAAGGGTGTCGATGTCGCCAAGGGTGACGTCAAGACCTCGCGTGCCGGTCATCTGCCGGAAGTCGGTGCCTTCGCGACCTACTCCTATGATGAAACCGACGTCGCATCCTCCGGGGGATATCAGGAATACAACCAGATCGGTATCCAGGCGTCATTGCCGATCTATACCGGTGGTCGCACATCCGCGCAGGTACGCCAGAGCACGCACCTGCTGGAGCAGAGCCAGTACGACCTGCTGGACCAGCAGCGTTCCACCACCCAGAGCGTGCGTTCGCTCTACAGTCAGGTCCGCAGCGACGTCCTGACGGTCAAGGCGCGCAAGCAGGCCATCGTCTCCAGCCGCAGCGCGCTGGAAGCCACGCGCTCGGGGTATGAAGTCGGTACCCGTAACATCGTCGATGTGCTGGATGCCGAGCAGGCGCTCTATCAGGCCCTGGCGGACTATGCCTCCTCGCGTTACACCTACGTGCTGGATCTGCTCAACCTGCGCCAGGCGGCGGGCATCATCGACGTCAACACCGTGCGCGATCTGAACGAGAGCCTCAAGCGCGATCGTCAGGTATCACTGGTTCTGCAGGACGAAGACGATACCGAGCTGGATGGCCCGGCCCAGTGATCTGATACTGGCCTGACCGGCTTCTCCTGACACCCCCATCGGCCATTGCCGGTGGGGGTGTTCGCGTATCGGGGGGCAGAAATCTCGCCGTGAAGCGTGAATGACAACAGCTGTGATGCTTGTCTGGAGGAATATGCCATTGATTTGATGAAAACCAGAGATAACGTCAAGAAGTTGGCTTGATGTTTGGTGGTTTTCACCGTGACCTTGGCGCGATGATGGAAAATAATTGATGGCTGGAGAACGCCTGCTCCGGTTGGCCGCCTCCTTTTCATGGTGCGTGCCTTGCTCGCTCGTTGGCAGGTCCCAACTTGCTGCGTCACCCGTGCGTGATTCGTCGTGTCTGTCCCTCTTTCTCATTGTCTGGAGTTGCCTCATGTCCCGCCCGTTGCGTGCTGATATTGATCTGGATGCCCTGCGCCACAATTATCAGCTGGCCTGTGAGCTGGCGCCGAATTCCCGCTCGCTCGCCGTGATCAAGGCTGACGCCTATGGCCACGGGGCCGTGGCATGTGCCCGTGCGTTGGCAGATCTGGCACCGGCATTTGCCGTCGCGACCATCGAAGAAGCGCTCGCGCTGCGGGAAGGCGGTATCACGCATCCGGTGGTATTGCTCGAAGGTGTCTTCGAGGCATCGGAATACCAGCTGGCGGCGCAGCATGACTTCTGGTGTGCCATCCACAGTGAATGGCAGCTGGCCGCCCTGGAGGCGGCAACGCTCCCCGGGCCGATATCCTGCTGGATCAAGTTCGATTCCGGCATGCATCGTCTCGGCTTCGATGCCGAGCAGGCCAGGGCGGTCAAGGAACGCCTGGTGGCGAGTGGCAAGGCGCAGGACCTTCACCTGATGACGCATTTCGCCACGGCCGACAGCCTGACGCCCGATTATTTCCAGCATCAGATGGCGGCAGTGGAAGCGCTGGCCGCTGAGCTTGCCCTGCCACTCTGTCTGGCCAACTCCCCGGCGACGCTTGCCTGGCCGCAATCGCATGCCGCCTGGAATCGTCCCGGCATCATGCTGTACGGCGCGGACCCGCTGGAAGGGGCCAATGATGCCAGCCGCCGTCTGAAGCCGGTGATGACCCTGTCTTCCGCCATCATTGCCGTACGCGAGATCGCCATCGGCGAGCCGGTGGGCTATGCCGGACGTTTCGTGGCGACGCGTCCGACACGTATCGGTGTCGTCGCCTGTGGCTATGGGGATGGCTACGATCGCCATGCGGTGGACGGGACCCCCGTACTGGTCGATGGCCAGGAAACCGTGCTGGCCGGCAAGGTGTCGATGGACATGCTGACGGTGGATATCACCGACCTGCCGGAAGCGGGCGTCGGTTCTCGCGTGGTGCTGTGGGGCGAGGGGTTGGAGGTCAATCGCGTGGCCGCCAGTTGTGACACCATCAGCTATACCCTGCTGACAGGGATCCTGCCGCGTGTTCCCAAGCATTATCACGGTGGTCAGGCACGCGAGGCGGGCCCGATGGCCTCTCAGGCAGTGGATACGTGCGCCTGACCTGACGGCAGGGCTCGGGCGGTCTACAATGGCCGCCGTTGCCCGTTGAACGAGAGAGTCATGGCCAAGAAGACCTACCCCGAGAGTTTTGCGCATCCCCGTTACTGGCCGGCCTGGCTGGGAATCGGGGCCATGAAGGCCTCGGCCTTCCTGCCCTGGTGCGCCAAGCTGTGGCTGGGGCGCGGCATCGGTGAGCTGGCATGGCGTTTCGGCAAGCGTCGTCGCCATATCACGGACACCAATCTCAAGCTGTGCTTCCCCGAATGGAGCGAAGCGGAGCGTGCGCGTCAGGTACGCAAGACCTTCCATGCCAACGGTATCGGCATCTTCGAGACCGCCACGGGGTGGTGTCGAGACCCGGAGCACATGCGCGACCGCGTGACCTTCAAGGGTCAGGAGCACATGGAGCGCGCCATGGCGCAGGGCAAGGGCGCGCTCATCGTGGGCATCCATTTCTCGACACTGGATCTCGGTGGCGCACTGCACTCGCTGTTCTTCCCGGCCGATGTCGTCTATCGCCCGCATGACAACCCGCTGTTCGAGCGTTTCATGACGCGCGCGCGCAATGGCATCTTCGGCACCGCCATCGACCGTCATGACCTGCGGGGTGTGGTGCGCCGCATCAAGAGCGGGCATGGCGTGTGGTATTCGCCGGATCAGGATTTCGGTCGGGACGTCAGCGTCTTCGCGCCGTTCTTCGGTATCGATGCCGCCTCCATCAAGCTGACGGCCAAGATCGCCCGCATGACAGGGGCGCCGGTGATGCCCTTGATGTTCCATCGCAATCCGGACAATCGTACCTATACGCTGGAGTATCTCCCGGCACTCGACAACTTCCCGAGTGGCGATGATGTCGCGGATGCCACGCGCATCAATGCCTTCATCGAGGGGGCGATCCGCAAGCATCCCGAGCAGTACCTGTGGTTGCATCGCCGTTTCAAGACTCGTCCAGAGAAATCCGATCCGTCCCTGTATTGAGGTGAACCATGAGCAATGACACGTCTTCTCTCGCCACTCTGGCCGATGTCGAAGCACGCCTGGCGGCCGGCGATACCTTCGTCCTCAATCAGATTGCGCAGTGGTGCCCGGACTGCACCGTGCGTCAGCGTCCGGCGCTGCCGGCCTTCGAGGCGGCCCTGGCGCGAGGTGGTCTGCCGCTGGTGAGTCTGTGCGTGCAGGAGACTCGCGGAGTCTATCTGAGTGAGGCACATGCGCAGCTGAGCGAGCGCATCGGTGGGGCGGGCTATCCGCGTACGCTGCTGGTGAAGGAAGGGCGGCCTGCCAGCGTGGACAGTGGCCTGAATCGGGTCGAGGTCATGAGCGAGCCGGAGCTCATCGCCTATGCCGAGGCCATGATCGCGGCGTTGTAAACGTCACTTGAGCCCATGTGTGAGCCGACGAGATCTGCCGTGACGCGACACGCATGGGCATCATCGAAAACGCCCCGCCAGGAACTTCCTGGCGGGGCGTTTTCGATGGAGATCAGGCGGCACCCGACAAGCAGCGCCACTTGTCCGAGCTGCATGCGTGCGGCCAACCGGATGCCGCCTGCCGTGTGCCTGAAAATAGACCTGCGGATGATGAGGGAGGCTTTCAACCCGCGCGGGAAAATCTTTTACCGATTCGAGACATGGCCTTGACTTTACTTGTATTGATTACCATCTTCACATGGACAAGGTGATCAAGCGGTCTGTCGTGACTCCGCCCTCTGGCAATCACGTCAGCAGCCACACCTGATGAGCGAAGGGCGAGCGCGTCGAATGAGGCGCCACATGCAGAGGCAGTCGTCGTGCCGCTGCGGTCGTCGCCCACTACCGGTTCTCCATGACATAAGGAATTGCCATGCTCAACTATGCCATCATCTTTCTGATCGTTGCCGTGATTGCCGCCGTACTCGGCTTTGGCGGTATCGCGGGTACTGCGGCCACCATCGCCAAGGTACTGTTCGTCGTCTTCCTGGTGCTGTTCCTGGTGTCGTTCTTCAAGGGGCGTCGCAAGCCCTGATACGGACGGCTTTCATCACGACGCAAACGCCCGCAGACGGTAGCGACCGCTGCGGGCGTTTGCGTGTTCATCAGGCCATCAGGCCTTCAGGTCAGCAAGCCATCAAGTCATCAGGCCAGCAGCAAGTCATCAGGCCAGCAAGTTACCACGGGGTACCTGGCAGCGTCAGACGATGATGCCCGGCCTTGAGGCCCTGCTCGATGAAGCGCCTGTCCACCTCGAACTGTGCCTGGGCAAGGATGGCCTCCACCACCTTGTCGGCATGTTGTTGCAGCAATGCCAGTTGCGCGTCATCGCTGCCCAGCAGTGACAGTGTCTTGAGCAGCGAGAGCAGCGCCAGACAGATCGAGAGGTCATCACGACCATAGTGCAGGATGGGGGAGATGCTGCGGTAGAGCAGACTGTCGAAGCTCTCCATCTCCCAGCTGACCCGTATGTGGTCTTCCTCATCCACGCAGCAGTTGCACAGGGGCAGCTGCATGCGCTCACTGAGCAGTTCGGTGAGTTGATGCAGGCACAGGCGTGCGGTGCCCGGATCATTGATGCCGGGGGACAGCGCCTTGATGGCGACTTCCATCAGCTGGGTCAGGCCGTGCTCGTGAAGGTCATCGACGGATTCCCCATCCAGATAGCCCAGTGCCGCGCGCAGCTTCTTGATCAGTTCTGCCTGATGATGCTCATCGAGCTCATCACCCGCCGAGACGCCTTCGGGCAGGCCCGCAGGCCATTCGATGCGCATCAGCGGCATGCCACTGACGATGAAGGCCCCGAGCGCGAAGTCCAGGTGCACGATCATGTCGTGGTCGATGGCCAGCTGGCGAAGGGCCGCGAAATCGACCTGCTGCACATAGCCGCGTCGCTTTGCTCTCAGCAGCTGGCAGCGTGACGTGTCGCGAGTGATCTGGCGCTCGCCGAAACCGTCGTGGCGATTGCGCTCTCGCAGTCGTTCAAGCGAGACCCGCGTGCGCCCGGACAGGCGGCGAGCCACGGCATTGATCTGCACGGACTGTGATGCCTGGTGGATGAAGTAGATGAACATCCCCAGGCAATTGACCATCATCAACACGCCCAGATAGACCGCGATGGAGCGCCATAGCGTTGGCGAATCGCCGGTATTGGGTACCATCAGGTTGATGAGCAGGAACAGCAGACTGCCCAGATAATGTCCCAGCACCAGCTGATGGTGACGCTCGGTCACCAGCCCCAGCAGCAGCTTGTGGGAGAACTGTGCGCCCGCCTGGGTCAGCACGCTCATCACCATGGTGAAACTGAAGACCATCAGCGAAATGAGCCCCCCGACCAGTGCCGCCAGCAGGGTGCGCGGCGTGTCGTGCTCCTTGAAGGTCAGGGCATTCAGCATCTCGCTGGCTGGCAGTTCATGTGGCTCGGGGAGGCCGGAAGGCAGCACCGAGATCAAGCCAAGCAGGATATAGAGCGTCGCCAGCAGGCTTGGCAGATAGGCTATGCTGGTGGTGAAGGTGCGTAACCACATCAGCGGCTGTTGCAGCCAGCGATTCATGGGCAATTCCTGATCCTGTGAGTGGCGCGACGGCGTGTGCGACGGACGGCCGTGAGTGACGGCAAGCATTCGCTCCGTTATCTCCCGTGTTCGGCCTGACTGCAAGTGCCAGAGGCGAAGCGGGAGCGCCCTTGTGAGGCTTGCCTCAAACGCAGGACGCCCTTGCGGCGTCAGCGGCAAGGGCGTCCTGGTCAATCCAGCGGTTCAGATCACCGGATCAGGCATCGATACGCTTGTACTTCATGCGCTTGGGCGCATCGTTGCCGACACGCGCATGGTAATCCTCTTCGTACTCGCTGTAGCTGCCCTCGAAGAACACCACGTTGGAGTCCCCTTCGTAGGCGAGGATGTGGGTCGCGATGCGATCCAGGAACCAGCGGTCGTGCGAGATGACCAGTGCACAGCCCGGGAAGGCGAGCAGCGCCTCTTCCAGTGCACGCAGGGTCTCGATGTCCAGATCGTTGGACGGCTCATCCAGCAGCAGCACGTTGGCGGCCTGCTTGAGCGTCTGCGCCAGCTGCAGACGACCACGCTCACCACCGGACAGATCAGACAGACGCTTCTGCTGATCCGTGCCCTTGAAGTTGAAGCGGCCGACATAGGCGCGCGAGGAGACTTCATGGCCATTGATGTTGAGCATGTCCTGGCCGCCGGAGACGGCTTCCCAGACAGTCTGATTGTCTTCCAGGCCATCACGCAGCTGCTCGACGTAGGCGATCTTGACGGTCTCGCCCAGCACCACTTCGCCGCTGTCCGGGGTTTCCTTGCCGGTCACCAGCTTGAACAGCGTGGACTTGCCCGCACCGTTGCCGCCGACGATACCGACGATGGCACCCTGGGGAATGGTGAAGGACAGGTCGTCGAACAGCAGCTTGTCCTCGAAACGCTTGGTGACGTTGTGCAGCTCGATGACCTTGTCGCCCAGACGCGGTCCCGGCGGAATGTAGATCTCGTTGGTCTCGTTGCGCTTCTGGAAATCACCGGACTGCATTTCCTCGAAGCGGTTGAGACGCGCCTTGCTCTTGGCCTGACGACCCTTGGGATTCTGGCGAACCCACTCGAGCTCCTGCTGGATGGCCTTGTTGCGTGAGGCTTCCTGCTTGGCTTCCTGCTGCAGGCGAGCGTCCTTCTGCTCCAGCCACGAGGAATAGTTGCCTTCGAAGGGAATGCCCTGGCCACGGTCGAGCTCGAGAATCCAGCCCGCGACATTGTCGAGGAAGTAACGGTCGTGGGTGATGGCGACCACGGTGCCGGCGTAATCGTGCAGGAAGCGCTCCAGCCAGGCGACGGACTCGGCGTCCAGGTGGTTGGTCGGCTCATCCAGCAGCAGCATGTCCGGGCTCGAGAGCAGCAGACGGCAGAGGGCGACACGGCGACGCTCACCACCGGACAGCACGCCGACATTGGCATCCCACGGCGGCAGGCGCAGCGCTTCGGCGGCCACTTCCAGCTTGCGCTCGAGGTTGTGGGCGTCGGAGGCCTGGATCAGGTCCTCGAGCTTGGCCTGACGCGCGGCGAGGGCGTCGAAGTCGGCGTCCGGCTCGGCGTAGGCGGCATAGACTTCATCCAGCTCCGCCTGGGCATTCTTGATGTGGGCCAGAGATTCCTCGACGCACTCGCGCACGTTCTTGGAATCATCGAGCTCCGGCTCCTGGGGCAGGTAGCCGACATTGAGGCCCGGCATGGGACGCGCTTCGCCGTTGTAGTCCTGATCCACGCCGGCCATGATGCGCAGCAGCGAGGACTTGCCCGAGCCGTTGAGACCGAGCACACCGATCTTGGCACCCGGGAAGAAGGACAGCGAGATGTCCTTGAGAATCTCGCGCTTCGGGGGGACGACCTTGCCCACCCGGTTCATGGTATAGACGTATTGCGCCATGGAATCCCAATTTGGTTGGAGAATGGAATGACGCGCTGATGATAGTGCCCGTGGTCACGCTTGACCAGTCAGGGCCATCGTTGGCGTGACGGCGGCCATTCCATGGCCGGTTCGCTGACGGGGCCGCAACCCCCTGGTCTTCATCGAGAAGCGGTGTGGCGAACCTTCCCTGAAGGGGCATCTCGAGGCCAGCCCCGGCCTCATCGCGAGGCGCTCACTCCTCCTCTCCCCAGTCACTGGCGTCCAGCAGGTCATCATCATCCGCTTCATCGTCCCAGCCTTCACGGATGGAGCGTGCCAGCGCACGTTCTTCCAGCAGGGCTTCGAGGCGCTGGCGCGAGTCGCTGCGCTGGGGTCTGGCGGGGGTGGAGCTGGAAGACAGTTCGAAGTCCACGTCGTTGGTGGCTTCCTCCGCCAGGGCGGTAGCATCGATATCGTCGAGGAATTGTTCGCGGGCCATGGGCGGACCTCCCGATCATGAATCAGTCTGCCAGACGCGAGGCGTCAGACACCGCCTGCGGCGACCTGCCGAAGGCTCCTTCGCTATATAGCGCTGGAGAAGTTCGATGACAAGTCCTGTGTGCGTGGAAGCATGCTCTGGTGGGTCGCGGGGAAGTTTTCGTCTGCGCACGAACGCCAACGCCCACCGGGTGGTGGGCGTTGGAGAGTCGTTCATGACCGAAAGGAGGGGAGCGTGTCAGTGGTCACTCGACATCGCTCTTGCGGGCTTCCCGCAGGCGCTCCAGCTCCTCATGCGCGGTCATCAGGCTGGTGACATCCTTCTGGACTCCGACGAAGTACTGGAGATTGTCGTGCTCGTCGAAGACCGGTGTCATGGAGAGTTCGTTCCAGAACAGGCTGCCATCCTTGCGATAGTTGCGCAGTATCTCGCGGCACGGGCGCTTGTCGCGCAGCGCGGCACGGATGTTGTCCAGCTGTGGCTGGTCACGGTCGTCATTCTGCAGAAAACGGCAATCGCGGTAGAGAATCTCGTCGGCGCTGTAACCGGTAAGGCGCTCGAAGCCCTGATTCACGTAGATCAGGATGTTCTCGTCACCTTCCTGTTCGGCCACCACGATGCCATCGTCCGAGGCATTCACCACTCTCTCGAGCAGCTCGGGGCTGATCATGTGGGGTCTTTTCATCTGGCACTGATCCTTGCGGCTAAAGAACCCGGCCCTTGTGACCGAGCCCGAGAGTACGGGTATCGGGTGCCTGTCCGTGTGCCCGGACATTCCAGCACCATCATCGGTTTCACTATGGCGGGGAGACGCGGCTTATGCAATCGCAGCCGCTAATGTGTCGGGGGCCAGCGCCTGTCCCGGGCCCCCGTCGCGAGGTTTGGCAGACCGCTCTGTCCGGTATCAGTCGTCTTCCACTTCCGGCAGACGTTGCGCACACAGGGCGGCCGCCGTGGCGACACCGGCCAGAATCAGCAGCAGCCACTCGCTACCCAGCCATTGGGCCAGACCGCCGATGGCCAGACCCAGCACCAGCATCAGCACGCCGGTGAGGGTGTTGGACAGAGCCACGTAGAGCGCGCGATTGTCAGCGCTGGCGAGATCCACCACGTAAGTCTTGCGTCCCAGGCGGATGCCGGAATGTGCGATCACCAGCAGCCCGTAGACCACGGCATAACTCCAGACGCTGTCGGAAAGCGCTCCGGGCCACCACACCATGCTGCCGGCCAGCGCGCAGCACACGGCGGCACCGGCGCCGGCGTTGCGCATCACGCGCCGACTCGAGGTATCGGCAAGCTTGCCCCAGATGGGGCTGGCGACCATGCCCGCCAGGCCTGACACGACCACCAGTACCCCGAGTCCGCCGAGGCTTTCGCCACTCTGCTGCTGGCCCAGCAGCGCGATGTAGGGGAGGGCCAGGGCACTTGAGAGCAACAGCGCACGCGCCAGATTGAAATTGCGGAAGGCGGCGTCATGGCGCAGCTGGCTGAACCCCTGGCGCACGGTGTCCCAGGCATTGGCACCGCCGCTGGTGGCGCCGCGATCTTCCTTGATCTGCGCCGCGCAGAAAGCATTCAGACTCCAGCCCAGTGCCGCGATCGCCATCAGGGTGGCAAGCACCTGTTGACCGGGCTGCTCGCCCAGCAGCATCAGAACACCCCCCGCGAGCAACGTCATGGCGCCGGCCAGGCTGCCACTCCATCCCATCAGGCGGCCACGGCGCTGCTTGGCGATCGTCTTGCCCAGCACGTCCTTGGTGGCGATGGAGGCCACGCCACGCCCCAGTGACAGCACGACCAGACACCCCAGCACCAGGCCACCGGCCAGGCTGCCGCCCAGGCCACTGTCACCGTCGCCTCGAGAGAGCAGCGTGATGATCACCAGGCTGAAGGCCATCAGCGCTTGCAGCACGGACCCCGCGACCCAGACCCATTTGCGCCGCGGGAGCGGGCGGATGAAGCCCGCCACCACCAGTTGCGGCAGCAGGGCGCCGGCTTCACGAATCGGCACCAGCAGCCCCACCATCCACACCGGGGCGCCGATCAATCCCAGCAGCCAGGGCAGCACCAGGCGTGCACTCGCCAGTTCGTCGGCCAGCTTGGTCCCCAGCGAGGCCAGCAGGTGACGCCAGACATTGCCGGGCTGCTGATGGCAGGCATCCTCGGAGATATCCTTGCACATGCGCGAGTCTTCATCGCCGGTCATGCGCTCGAAGAAGCGGCTCTGGGCGCCGCTGGTGGTGTCCTTGACCTGGTCCTGCTCCGGGCGTTGTCCCGTGGCGTGCTCCTTCTGGGGGCCAGGCGTCCCTGTCGTCGTGGCCTCCGTCGAGGCATCTGACGAGGGCCTTGAGGCCGAGCGCGAGGAGGGAGACGATGGGGACGAGGACGATGACGGGTCTGACATGCATGGCTCCGAAGGTCGGCGGCTGAATCCTCATTATTCCGTGCCCGTGCGGGGATGCCCAGTGCCAGTTGTCGACGCTCTCATCCCTGCACGCATTTCGGCATTGACCCGAACGCCTCGCTGCAGTGAAGTGGGAACGGCAACTCTTCACTCACGATTGGAACGCTCGCTCTCATGGATCAACCGTCCACGCTCAAGATTCGCATTCACTACTGCACCGGCTGCAACTGGCTGCTGCGCGCGGCCTGGTATGCCCAGGAACTGCTCTCCACCTTCGGGGAAGCGTTGGATGAGGTCGCTCTCGCGCCCAGTCACGGCGGGCACTTCGAGGTGCTCTGCCAGCCTGCGCCTGACGCCGAATGGCAGGTGCTCTGGGAGCGCAAGCGGGATGGCGGCTTCCCGGACAGCCGTGACCTCAAGCAACGCGTGCGTGATGTGCTCGACCCGGAGCGCGATCTCGGCCATATCGACCGCGCCAGCCGCGAACAGGGCACTCCGACACCGTGACGAGTGCCCCGATCCGCGTCACCACCATTTCTTGCGCTTGAGCAGCCACATCTGCATCGCGACCACCCCAAGCGTCATGCCGACGAACAGCGTGAAGCCCCATGGGCTCTCGCTGCCGGGAATCCCGCCGACATTGACGCCCAGCAGGCCGGTGAGGAAGCCCAGCGGCAGGAAGACGGCGGTGATGACCGACAGCAGATACATGCGCTGGTTGAGCTGCTCGTTGTGCTCGCTCATGCGCTGCTCGTGAAGGATCAGGGCGCGTTCCTGCATGGCTTGAAAGTCCTCCACGTAACGCGACAGCTGGTTGGCGATCTCGCGCAGGTCCAGTCGCGCCTGCTCATCGATCCACAAGGGCCCCTGAGCCAGCTGGGCCAGGCAGTCGCGCTGAGGCCCCATGAAGCGCCGCAGGGTGATCAACGGGCGGCGCAGCCGCGTGATGTCGTCGGGATCGATCTCCACGTCATTGAGCTGATCCTCCTCGAGGATCGCCAGTTGATCGTCAAGGCGGTGGCTGAGCTCGGCGACGCGATCGACCAGCGCATCGCTGATCATCGCCAGCAGCCAGGAGATGTTTTCGGCTCCCTGGCCGGCTTCCAGCTGCTCGCGTACCTGGGTGATCGACTGGAAGGGGCGTCGGCGCAGGGTGATCAGGCGAGTCGGGCTCATCCACAGGCGCAGTGACAGCAGGTCTTCCGGCGCGGCACCCGGGTTGAGATTGATGCCGCGCAGGGTGGTGACGATGCCGCCGCCGAAACGTGCGACGCGTGGGCGTGTGTCCAGCTCGGTGAGGGCCTCGATGCTGGGATCATCCAGCTGCGCGATGCCGGCGAGATAATCATTGACGTCGCCTCGCGTGTAATCGAGGTGCATCCAGATCAAGGCCTCCGGCTCCTGCCAGGCCTGGCGCAGCTCATCATCGCTCAAGAGGGCCGCGCTGCCCTTGCCGTCGAGACGGTAGGCGCTGACCAGCGCCGTGGAGGGGGGATCGGGCTGCGGGTTGGCGTGCGGTAGCTGCGAGGAGGGGCTGGTCGTCATCGTAAGGCGTCCTTTGCGTACACGGGCTTGCAGCTGCACGCCACGCGCGCGATGCTCAAGCCTGCGACGCGCATGGCGGGCATGGGCGTCAGGTCGACACCGCCAGGATGGCGGTGTCCGAATTGCGAGGAAGCATGCCATGAGTCAGGACAGGGAGGCCATGCTCTATGGTCTGGGAGCGGTCGGGTTGTGGTCGACCGTGGCAACGGCCTTCAAGCTGGCGCTGGCGCAGATGTCGCCGCTGGAGCTGGTGTGGCTGGCAGCGCTGGTCTCCTGGCTGTTGATCGGCGTGCTGATGTGGCGTCAGGGTCGGCTGCGCGAGGCGCTCGCCAGCGGCTGGAAAGGCGGCTGGCGGACAGCGGCCTGGGCCGGACTGATGAACCCGGTCGGCTATTATCTGGTGCTGTTCGGCGCCTATGCACGTCTGCCGGGGCAGGAGGCCATGGCGCTCAACTATACCTGGGCACTGGCGATGGCCTTTCTTGCCGTGCCGATCCTCGCGCAGCGCCTGACGCGCATCGATGTCGCGGCAGGGCTGATCGCCTACGCCGGGGTGTGGACCATCGCCACCCGCGGGCAGGTGTTCGATGTCGCCTTCGCCGACCCCCTCGGCGTCGGACTGGCGCTGGGCTCGACCCTGCTGTGGGCCCTCTACTGGCTGCTGAACGCGCGGGATGCCCGCGCCCCGCTGGTCGCCCAGTGGCAGAACTTCAGCGTCGCCTTGCCGGTCCTGACCTTGCTGGTGGCCATCGGGCCGGGGTTTGGCAACTTCATCGGGGAAGACGCCAATCCTCAGGCGCTGATGGCCGGGCTCTATGTCGGTCTGTGCGAGATGGGCATCGCCTTCGTGCTCTGGCAGCTGGCGGTCCACAAGGTGTCGCGTACCGCCAAGGTCTCCAATCTGATCTTCCTGTCTCCCCCCGTGTCGTTGACGCTGCTGCACTTCATCGTCGGCGAGCCGATCCTGACCTCGACACTCGCGGGGCTGGTGCTGATTCTGGCAGGCCTGGGCCTGCAGCAGCTGCAGAAGGCGCCGGAGGCACTGTCACACACGACATGAGCGCGCTCCGCCCGCGTCTGCATCCTCAGGGCGTGCTAGCCCGTGGGCAGGATCAGACGGCCGGCATCCACCACGATCAATGGGTCCGGTGTGCCGATCAGCCGTGTGTCCTTGCCGGGGTAGTCGAGCTGGCTGAGCACATGGCGCAGTGCGCCGATGCGAGCACGACGCTTGTCATCGGAGCGAATCAGCGTCCAGGGCGCGTGGCGACTGTGGGTACGCGCGAACATCGCCTCGGCCGCGGTGGTGTAGTCGTCCCACTTCTCCTGGGCCACGGCGTCCATCGGTGACAGTTTCCAGCGCGTCAGCGGGTCGGCGGCGCGCTTGGCGAAACGATTGGACTGCTCTTCCCGGGAGACCGAGAAATAGAGCTTGACCAGATGCAGGCCATCCTCGACCCACAGGCGCTCCTGCTGTGGCACCTGGATGAGAAAACGCTCGACCTCGTCAGGGCTGGCGAAGCCCATCACCGCCTCGACTCCTGCACGGTTGTACCAGCTGCGATCGAACAGCACGACTTCACCACTGGTGGGAAAGCGCGAGACGTAGCGCTGGAAGTACCACTGTCCCTTCTCCGTCTCGTTGGGCTTGTCCAGTGCCACGATGCGCGCGAAACGCGGGTTGAGGTATTCCATGAAGCGCTTGATGGTGCCGCCCTTGCCGGCGGCGTCACGCCCCTCGAACACGATGGCCAGCCGCTCGCCACTGTCACGCAGCCAATGCTGGACCTTGAGCAGCTCGATCTGCAGGGCCCGCTTCTCGGCCTCGTAGACCTTGCGCTTGAGCCGCTTGTCGTAAGGGTAGGCGTCGCTGGAGACCGGCCCGAGCGTCATGTGGGGAGTCTCGGGGGCCGACGGGGGCTGCCCGGTTGCCGCATGCGCGGGTGTCGCTGTGGGGGCGGACTTGCCGGGGACTGCCTTGCGGGACTGGCTCATGGTGGAATCCTCAGTGCTCTGAAGGGCGAGGCGCCCCGGGCGGGGCACGATGGACGAGCGTGATGAAAAGCGTGGCGGCAGGGCATGACAAGAGGGCTTGTCGGGAGGGCTTGTCGAGAGGGCGTATCGAGAGGACACGCCTTTCGGGAAGCCACCGTCACCTTTGATTCTGACCGGGATGCCCCATGTCATGTTCAGGCAAGGTAGACACGTGCAGGGTCATTGTGTGGCAGGTAGCGCGAGCGGCTCGAGCGTCGGCCAGATGTTGTCCAGCAACCTCGGCTGGGCCTTGGCCGTCGGGTGGATACGGTCCTGTTGCATCAGTTTCTGGCCGGCCGGTGCCGTGGCGATGCCCTCGAGAATGAAGGGCACCAACGGCACGGAGTATTCGTCGGCCAGCGCCCGATAGACCTGGCGGAAGGCGTCGGTATAGGCCGGGCCATAGTTGGGCGGGATCTCGATCCCCAGCAGCACGGGCTGGGCGCCGGCATCTTCCACGGCATCGATCATGCTGGCCAGATTGGATTGCATGCGCGCAGGCGGAAGGCCGCGCAGGCCATCGTTGCCGCCCAGTTCGATCATCACCAGCGAAGGGTCGTGTCGGTCGAGCAGTGCCGGCAGGCGATTCAGGCCGCCTTCGGTGGTATCGCCGCTGATGCTGGCATTGATGACCTCAGGCGCATCGTTGCCCAGGGTGTCCTCGAGGCGCTCGTCGAGCAACGCGACCCAACCCCGGCTGCTGTCGATGCCGTAGCCGGCCGAGAGGGAGTCGCCGACCACCAGCCAGGGAGCCGGCGCCTCTGCCAGCGCCACCTGAGGCGCCAGCACGGCCACAAGGGTCAGTGCCGTACTGGCAAGCGCATTGCGCAGCCGCGTGAGTCCGGCAGTCTTGCGCGTGACGCGCGGTTCGGCGACTCGGGACAGACGTTGCGTTTCACGGCGATTCACCAGCCATCTCTGCATTCCTCATCTCCATCATCTGCACACGTTTCACATCCGTTTCGGGGACTGGCGTTCATGGCCATCCCGTTCACTACCATAAGCGAGCAGACACGATGTCACATAACGCCTCCATTAACGACGCCCCCTTTGCGTCGGATCAAGCGTCAGTCGCGGCACCGTCAGCAGCGAATCCGCAGGCGCCGACGGCAGTCCTCAATGTCACGGGTCTGACCCAGCGTGTCGCCAGCGGTGACGGCCAGTTGACCATTCTTGAAGATCTAGAGCTTGCCGTGGCAGCCGGCGAGAGCGTGGCGATCATCGGGGCCAGCGGTTCCGGAAAATCCACGCTGCTGGGGTTGCTGGCGGGGCTGGACAGTCCGACCCAGGGCGATATTCGCCTGTTCGGCACCTCGCTTGCCGGATTGGATGAAGACGGGCGTGCAGCGCTGCGCGCGGGGCAGGTGGGCTTCGTGTTCCAGAACTTCCAGCTGCTGCCGACGCTGACGGCGCTGGAGAACGTGCTGATGCCGCTGGAGCTGGCGCCCCGGGGCGATATCGAGGCCAGGGCACGTGATTGGCTGGCGCGAGTGGGGCTGGCGGAGCGTCTTGATCACCTGCCGCGTCATCTGTCCGGTGGCGAGCAGCAGCGGGTGGCGATCGCCCGCGCCTTCGTGGCGGGACCGGGGCTGGTGTTCGCCGATGAGCCCACCGGCAATCTGGATACCGCTACCGGTGATCGCATCGCGGAGCTGCTGTTCACCCTCAACCGTGAGCGCGGCACCACGCTGATTCTGGTCACCCATGATCTGACCCTGGCCAGACGCTGTGATCGCTGTCTGACGCTGGAAGCCGGCAAGCTGGTCGAATGGCGGGACGATGCCTCGGCACCTGCGGTGGCCACACCGCAAGGAGGGCAGCATGACTGATGCCAGCATGACATCTGACGCGCGATCGCCGCGCGGGGGCGCCATGCGTCTGCCGCTTGCGTTACGTGGCCTGCTGCGGGACCTGCGTGCCAGTGATGTGCGGGCGCTGTTTCTGGCGTTGATGCTGGCGGTGGCCGCGACCACCATGATCGGCTTCTTTCTGGATCGTCTGGATCGTGGCCTCACGCGCCAGGCGGGACAGCTGCTGGGGGGAGATCTGGTGCTGGAGTCCAGCAACCCACTGGACCCGCGTTTCCGACAGGCCTTCGAGGAGGCCGGGCTCGAGATGTCGCCGCAGCTGGGCATGGTCTCGATGGCCTCGCATGGCGACAGCTTCGTGCTCTCGAGCCTCAAGGCAGTCTCGCCGGGGTATCCGCTGATGGGGCAGGTCGAGCTTGCCTCCGATACGCCCGAGACCCGAATCGCGGGGGCGGACGGCAAGCCTGCCGACGACGGGTCGGCTGATGGCGAGAGAGCCGCCACGCGCCCCGCCATCCCGCCACCCGGGGAGGCCTGGCTGGTGCCACGCCTGGCCACGGCGCTGGGAGTGTCGCCGGGGGATACCCTCACCGTGGGACGCAAGACCCTGACCCTGACCGGCCTGATCACTCGTGAGCCGGACCAGCAGGGCGGTTTTTCCGAATTCAGCCCGCGCCTGATGTTCAACATGGCGGATCTCGAGGCGACCGGTCTGATCCAGCCCGGTTCACGCATGGAATATCGCCTGCTGGCCGCTGGCGATCCGGCGGCGGTGCAGCAGGCGCGCGATGCCATCGCGCCGCTGCTGGCGAGTGCCGACAATGCCGAGGTGCGCCTCAAGGACGTGCGCGAGGATCGCCCGCGACTGGGGCGCTCACTGGAGCGTGCCGACAAGTATCTGAGTCTGGCCGGGCTGGTGGCGGTGCTGCTGGCCGGGGTCGCGGTGGCGATGTCGACGCGCCGCTATGTGGAACGCCATCTGGACAGTGCCGCGCTATGGCGCTGCTTCGGGGCTTCCCAGCGTCAGCTGTCACGGTTGTTTGCCGCTCAGCTTGGCTGGCTGGCGCTGCTGGCCAGCACCCTGGGGGCCGTGTTGGGGCTGCTGGGGCAGATGGGGCTGGTGGCACTGCTGGAGCGCTTCCTGCCGCTGGAGCTGCCGGCGCCGGGCCCCTTGCCGCTGGCATTGGGGATTCTGACGGCACTGGCGGTGCTGGCCGGCTTCGCCGGTCCGATGCTGCTGCGCCTGCGTCAGGTCAGTGCGCTCAAGGTGCTGCGGCGTGAACTGGCCCCGCTGCCGGCCTCGGCGTGGGTGGTGGTGGCGATGGCCAGTCTGGTGTTCGGCGCCTTGATGTGGCTCTACTCGGGCGATCTCATGCTGGCGGCCGGGTTGCTGGTCGGCGGCATCACCGGGCTGGGTCTGTTGCTGGTGGTGGGGCAGCTGCTGCTGTCACTGATGGTCAAGGTGGTGGCGCGTACGCGGGGACAGGGCGGCTGGAGTCGGCCGGTCCGTCTGGCGGGCGGGCTGCTGGCGCGGCGTCGCGGCGCCAGTCTCGGTCAGCTGGTGGCCTTCGCCGTCACCTTCGCGGCCGTGGCACTGATCGCGCTGGTGCGTGGTGATCTGATCAGCCGCTGGCAGGCGCAGATTCCGGCCAATGCCCCCAACCACTTCGCCATCAACATCCAGCCGGGCCAGCAGCAGGCCTTCGGCGAGGAGCTGTCGGCCATCGTGGAGGCGCAAGGGGCGGAGTCGCCCCAAGACGGCCTGAGTGAGCTCTATCCGATGGTGCGGGGGCGCATCACCGCCCTGAAAGGCGAATCCTTGCTGGGTCGCTCACAGCAGCGGGCGCTGGAAAATGCCGCTACCCGTGAACGTCAGCCGGACACGGAACAGGCGGCCGGTGGCATGCAGGAAGGCACCGGGGAGGCTGAATCCTCACGCGGCGTGCCCCAGCGCGAGCTCAATCTCACCTGGCATCGTGATCTGCCTGATCACAATCGCGTGACGGCAGGTGACTGGGCGCCGCTCGAGGACTTCGCGGATGCCGAACCCTCGCGGCGTCAGGCCATCGCCGAGGCGCAGGGGGTGCCGGTCTCGATGGAGGAAGACCTGGCGCAGCGCATGGGACTGTCCATCGGCGATAGCCTGTCGTTCACCATCGGCAGCGAGACCCTCAAGGCGCAGGTGGTCAATCTGCGCCATGTGGACTGGGATAGCTTCATGCCCAACTTCTATGTGATCTTCCCGCCCGGGGCGCTCGAGAGCTTCGCCCACAGCTACATGACGGCGTTTCATCTCGAGGAGGAGGGAGCGCTGGCACCGCTGGTGCGCGATTACCCCAGCGTGTCCCTGATCAACATCGACGCGATTCTCACGCGGGTGCAGGAGCTTATCGCCCAGGTCTCGCGGGCCGTCGAGCTGATTCTCGGTCTGGTACTGCTGGCCGGAGCCAGCGTGCTCTACGCGGCCCTGGTGGCCAGCCGCCCCGCACGAGAACACGAAGGCGCGCTCTACAAGGTATTCGGTGCCGGGCAGAGCCTGCTGGCCCGCCTGCAGGCTGCCGAGTTCGTACTGCTGGGGGCGTTGAGCGGTCTGCTGGGTGCGATGCTGGCGGAAGGCGCGGCGGTCGGGCTCTATTCCGGCTGGCTGGGCCTGCCGGTGGTGCTGCATCCGTGGCTGTGGCTCGGCCTGCCGCTGATCGGCGCTGTGCTGGTCGGCGGGCTGGGCTTCTGGCTGTCGCGGGAAGTGCGCCGCCAGCCGCCCATGGCGGGGCTGCGCGCCCTGCAGTGAGCACGGAAAGGCAGCGTCAGCGCAGTGCATGACGCCGCCGCAGGATGGCCTCGGGATCGTCGTGTCGATCGTGAGGCCATCTTGCGTTAACAATGATGCTGATTCATGTGAATCGGACCGCCGGCTGAGGTATCATGCTGGTCCTGATCTTACCCCTAGATGGCGATCCGGCCGCGCCGGAATTCGCTGTCGTCATCACCCTTCAGGCGAGGACACCCGATGTTCACCCGTGACATGCAGATTGCCGGTTTTGATGATGCGCTCCTGAGCGCCATGGACGACGAAGTCGTTCGCCAGGAAGCTCACATCGAGCTGATCGCCTCCGAGAACTACGCCAGCCCCCGCGTCATGCAGGCGCAAGGCTCCCAGCTGACCAACAAGTACGCGGAAGGCTACCCGGGCAAGCGTTACTACGGCGGTTGCGAGTTCGTCGACAAGGTCGAGCAGCTGGCCATCGATCGTGCCTGCGAACTGTTCGGTGCCACCTACGCCAACGTTCAGCCGCACGCCGGTTCCCAGGCCAACAGTGCCGTCTTCCAGGCGCTGGTCTCGCCGGGCGACACCATTCTGGGCATGAGCCTGGACGCGGGTGGTCACCTGACTCACGGTGCACGTCCGAACTTCTCCGGCAAGCACTACAATGCCGTGCAGTACGGTCTGGGCGAGAACGGCCTGATCGACTACGCCGAAGTCGCGCGTCTGGCGCGTGAGCACAAGCCGAAGATGATCATCGCTGGCTTCTCCGCCTACTCCCAGATCATCGACTGGGCCGAGTTCCGCAAGATCGCCGACGAAGTCGGTGCCTACCTGCTGGTTGACATGGCCCACGTGGCCGGTCTGGTCGCCGCCGGTGTCTACCCGAGCCCGCTGCCCCACGCCCATGTCGTCACCACCACCACGCACAAGACCCTGCGCGGTCCGCGTGGCGGCCTGATCCTGTCTGCCGAAGGCAATGCCGACATCGAGAAGAAGCTGAACTCCGCCGTCTTCCCGGGTGGCCAGGGTGGCCCGCTGATGCACGTCATCGCGGCCAAGGCGATCTGCTTCAAGGAAGCGATGGATCCGTCCTTCAAGACCTACCAGCAGCAGGTCGTCAAGAACGCCCAGGCCATGGCGTCCGTGTTCCTGGAGCGTGGCTTCGAAGTCGTCTCCGGCGGCACCGAGGATCACCTGTTCCTGCTGTCACTGGTCAAGCAGGGCCTGACCGGCAAGGACGCTGACGCGGCACTGGGTCGTGCCCACATCACCGTCAACAAGAATGCCGTGCCGGGTGACCCGCAGTCGCCGTTCGTCACCTCCGGTCTGCGTATCGGCACCCCGGCTGTCACCACGCGCGGCTTCAAGGAGCAGGAGTGTCTGGATCTGGCGGGCTGGATCTGCGACATCCTCGAGGCGATGGTCGCCGGCGATTCCGCCGCTGCCGAAGCCGAGGTACAGGCCAAGGTCTCCGAGGTCTGTGCACGTCTGCCGGTCTACGCCTGAGTTCCTGACGGATGGCGCTCGCCGACACATGATGTTCGCATCATGAGGGAGCTGGCCACCGGTTCGGAGTGAGGTGCTCGAGAACGCCTGTCGCGAAAGCGGCAGGCGTTTTTTTGTGCCCGGCTCACGTCCAGATGGGGCGACATGTCGTTGATCCGTGGTCCACAAGCGCTCAGAAAGATCAGTCCTGATGCTCGCGGGGACACGCTAGGCTTCTTGATGCGTGATCCATCTCGTGGTGAGGAGACTTTCATGGCCGTGAAGACGCACGACGTTATGCACCATGCCTTCCTGATTCTGGTCGAGCACAGTGGCAATACCTCGCTGAGCAGCCAGGGGAGCGGGGAGATGCGACTCTCCGTCGCCACACTGGGCTCGCTCAAGGCGGCCGAGCGACTGGTCAGTGAGCTGATCGCCCAGGGGGTCAGTCAGATCGAGCTCTCGGCAAGCTTCGGCGCGGCAGGTGAGGCCGCGGTGAGAACGGTGGTGGCCGACAGCGGCGCCGAGCGAACGGTGATGATCGGTCGTGTCCGGTTCGCGATGTGAGCGAAGATGGCGCGAAGTCTGGTGAAGTTGAATAATCCTTGCGCAACATGGAGTTGCGTAAAGGTGTGACCAAAGTCGGGTCTCACCCTTGGTCTAAGGTGTCTTGTTGGCATGTCTGACATGGGCTATTCCTTGACGGACAAGAGCGCACCGCGACCCATCCTGCGAGGGAGGTGAGCGAGCCACAATTGACGCGCCACGCCATCAAGGAACGTTCGATCATGCCCACGCCACCCAGGAGTGCTGCAGGCGGCCACCCGCGCGCCAGCACGTCATCCCCAACGTCAGCGACCGCCAGTGAATCGTCGACCACCGCCCGTGTCGATGTGGCGGAATGGCTGGCGCAGGCCATCTTCGAGAATCGGTATCCGCCGGGCAGTCTGATCCCTCGTGAGCTGGATCTCTGCGATCAGCACGCCCAGAGCCGCGCCACCGTACGCACCGCGATCCAGAGTCTGGTCAATGCCGGCATCCTGACCCGCACCACCGGGCAGGGCACGCGCGTCAATCCGCTCAGCGAGTGGCATCTGCTCGACCCACGCGTCACCGGCTGGATGACACGCTATGCGATGCCGCATCCGCAGCTGGCACGGGATATCTACGCCTTCCGCATTTCCATCGAACCCTTCGTTGCCGCACTGGCGGCCACCGAGGCCACCGCCCAGGACCTGTCCGCCATCGAGCAGGCCTACGACGGCATGGCGGCGGCGGTGCATGGCGGCAGCGCCATGGAGGAGTTCGATCGCGCCGATATCGCCTTCCATGACGCCATCTTCGCCGCGACCCACAACGTCATCTGGGCGCAGCTCGGCCATGTGCTCAAGCCCTCGATCAGCCTGCTGGTGGCGACCTCCAACCACAACGCCTCGGAGCTGGGCGACAGTCTCGGTCGCCATCGTGCGGTGATGGAGGCGATTCGTCTGCGCCAGCCGGAGGCGGCCCATGCCGCAACCCTGCATGTGCTGGATCGCACCGGGCGCGATCTCGGGCTCGCCATGCCCGAGGTGGCCGATGGGCCGCACGGTGTCGGGCGCGCCCAGGAGCCGCTGGAGCTGCTGCGTCGTTTCGGTCAGCTGCCCAGTCTCTCCGCCCCCCTGTCAAGAGAGTGACCCGCGCCCTGGGCGTCGCCACGCCGGGAAGTGTCTGCACGTCTTCCCTCCGCCAAAGAACGTCATAACACGTCATAACAACACGCCAGGAGTTCCACCATGCCGCATTCCACCACGTCCCACCGTCCGTCCCTCGCCTCCGGGCGTTTCGCGCTCAAGGCGCTTGCCCTTTCCACGGCGCTGGCCGCCAGTGCGATGGCCGCGCCCAGCTGGGCGGCCGAGTACGAATGGACCTTCCAGACCTCGGAAACGGCCGGTGAGCCGCAGTTCGAGGTCAAGAAGGCCTGGGCCGAGAACATCAAGACCATGTCGGATGGGCGTATCGCCATCGAGATCCTGCCGGTCAATGCCGTGGTACAGGCCAACCAGACGCTGGACGCCGTCAGCGCCGGCATCCTGCAGGGCCACCTGACGGACCCGTCCTACTTCTCGGGCCAGAATCCGGCCTTCGGCATGCTGGGCAACCTGGTGGGTGCCTGGGGGGATCCACTGGAATATCTCGAGTACATGCAGCACGGCGGTGGTGAGGCGCTCTACAACGAGCTGGTCGAGCCCTACGGCGTGCATCTGATCGGCGCAGGCGCCACCGGGCTTGAGTCCTTCGTCTCCAAGAAGCCGGTGCGTACCGTCGATGATCTCAAGGGCCTCAAGGTGCGTGCGCCGGAAGGCATGGTCTACAACATCTTCCAGAAGGCCGGTGCAGCCCCCGTCAACCTGCCGGGCTCCGAGGTCTACACCGGTCTCGAGAAGGGCGTGATCGACGCGGCGGATTACACCGTGTTCGCCACCAATGATGACCAGGGCCTGCACAGCTTCGCCAAGTACCCGTCCTATCCGGGCTTCCACTCGCTGCCGATGGTGGCGGTGTCGATGAACAAGGACATCTGGGACGGCCTGCCGGCGGATCTCAAGGCGATCATGGAGACCGCGACTGACTCGATGGCCTACGACATGGTCTTCACCCTCAAGGCGCGTGACCTCAAGGCGGTGAGCGCGGCGCGAGCCAATCCGGATATCGAGGTGATCGACATGGCGCCGGAAGAACGCGCCAAGTTCCGTCGCATCGCCCAGCAGGAATGGAAGGTATGGGCCGAGAAGAACGAGCTGACCGGCAAGGTCTACGAGTCCGTGGTCACCTTCCTCACCGACCGCAACCTGATGTAAGCGTCCACTCGCTGTCATCGGCCGCGTGACAAGAGTCGCCGGGGCGAGACGTCGACAGGATCAAGACGATCAGGAAAGACGCGGGAGATGATGATCGGCGTGCTCACTGGGCGCGCCGATCCTCCTTGAGCAAGCCAGTTAGCAAGGAATTCGATATGGCAGAACATGATGTGGCGTCGCCGGGCCTGCCGGAGGCGTCGGATGACCACGACCCGAATCTGGGCACGCGCACGCCGCTGGACCGACTGGTCGGCAAGGGCACGCGCGCTGCGGCGTGGCTGGTATTGCTGGCGATGGCGATCAGCGTGTTCGAGGTGGTGATGCGCTATGGCCTCGACTCGCCGACCTCCTGGGTCCACGAGACGGTGATCTTTCTGGTCGCGACCAGCTTCGCGCTGGGCGGGCCGGCGGCGCTGGCCAACAACCGCCATATTCGCGTGCGTGTGCTCTACGACCTGGTCGGCACGCGCTTTCGCTACGTGCTGGACTGCTTCAATGACGTGATGACGCTCGTGTTCTGCATGGCGATGAGTTACGCAGGCTGGGTGATGTTCTGGCGCGCCTCGCACAGCCCGCTGGGCGAATGGCAGCTGGAGCGCTCCGGTACCTCGTGGAACCCGCCGTTTCCAGCGCTGACCAAGGGCGTGATCCTGTTCGCGCTGGCGGTGATGACCCTGCAGGCGCTGTGGCATCTCTACCAGACCTTCTTCTCTCCCCGTCCGCCCGAAGGGGAAAGTGACGCCGCTGCCCACACGGCACAAGAGACGCGTACCACGTCAGACAAGGAGCAGCGCTGATGGATATCGCAACGGCTACCATGCTGCTGGTCGGCGGCATCTTCGCGCTGCTGGTCACGGGCCTGCCGCTGGCCTTCGTCACCGGGCTGGTGGCATTGGCCTACACCTTCGGCTGGTTCGGCCCGATGGCGCTGCCGCTGGTCACCAGTCGTGTCTATGGCTTCGTCACCGAGTATTCGCTGGTGGCGGTGCCGATGTTCGTGTTGATGGCCTCGCTGCTGGATCGCTCCGGCATCGCCAAGGACCTGTTCAATGCCATGCGCGTGATGGCCGGACGCCTGCCGGGTGGTGTGGCGATCCAGACCATCGTGGTGGCGTTCTTCCTGGCGGCGATGTCCGGCATCATCGGCGGCGAGATCGTGCTGCTGGGGATTCTGGCGCTGCCGCAGATGCTCCGGCTCGGCTATGACAAGCACATCGCCATCGGCGTGGTGTGTGCCGGGGGCTCGCTGGGCACCATGATGCCGCCCTCCATCGTGCTGATCATCTATGGCCTGATCGCCAACCAGTCGATTGCCGATCTGTTCACCGCGGCGATCACCCCGGCCATCGTGCTGATGGCAAGCTATATCCTCTATGTGCTGATCCGCTGCCTGCGCAATCCCGCGCTGGGGCCGGTGATGCCCGAGGAGGAACGGCGTGCCAGCTTCCAGAGCAAGCGTGAGCTGCTCAAGGCCGTCGGCGTGCCGGCAATCATCGCGGGACTGGTGCTGGGTTCCATCTATGGCGGGGTGGCCTCGGTGACGGAGGCAGCGGCGATGGGCAGCTTCGGCGTGCTGGTGGCGGTGATGCTGCGGGGTGAATTCTCCATCACCCTGATGCAGCGTGCGCTGTCCCAGACCATGAACACCTGCGGCATGATCATCTGGATCGGTATCGGGGCGGCGGCGCTGGTCGGGGTCTACAACCTGATGGGCGGCAACCGCTTCGTGTCGAGCATGATTCTCGGCCTCGATATCCCGCCGCTGGCGATCATCATGGTGATGATGGCGATCCTGCTGCTGCTGGGGCTGTTCCTCGACTGGATCGGCATCGCGATGCTGACCCTGCCGATCTTCGTGCCGATCATCATCCAACTTGGCTATGACCCGGTATGGTTCGGCGTGCTGTTCGCGGTCAACATGCAGGTGTCCTTCCTGTCGCCTCCCTTCGGGCCTGCCGCCTTCTATCTGAAAGGCGTGGCACCGGAAGGCATCAGTCTCAAGGATATCTTCGTCTCGCTGCTGCCGTTCATCGCCATCCAGCTGTGCGTGCTGGCGATGTTGCTGCTGTGGCCGCAACTGTCACTGTGGCTGGTCTAGTCTCAACAGATGTTGCTGATGGCCGAAGACTCGACGCCCTCGCAGATGCGAGGGCGTCGTCGTTCGTGACGACAGGTCTGCGCTGCAATGTGGCGACGCGACATGCATCAGGGGATTTGTGCTCATTGTTGGTGCAAGCAAGCCGGCAGTGAATCAGAGTTGAGAGTTGAGAGGCCAGACTGTCATTGCGACTGCACCATCTTGGCACATTCCCTGCAATGCTCTTGGCAGGCTTGCCTGGCGCAACGAGACCGCACCGCGGGGATGCCTGGCACGCTGCAGCACTTCATGAGGAGAGTTCACATGTCAGAGACTCAAGCACCGCTGTTGTTGCTGACCGACCTGGATGGCTCGCTGCTGGACCATCACGATTACTCGCCGGGTCCGGCGCGCAGCTGGCTGACCCGCCTGCGTGCTCGCGGCGCCTGGGTCGTGCCCAATACCTCCAAGACCGCGGCTGAACTCACGCCCTTGATGCGCTCGCTGGGGCTGGCGGGTCAGCCCTGGATCGCCGAGAACGGAGGCGTCGTGGCGCTGCCGGCCTCCTGGCTCAGTGCCTATCCACTGGAGGAGGCCAGTGCCCCGGATGCGCACGGCCTGTGCCGTATCGCGGTGGCCATGCCGCGCCGCGCGATTCTCGAGGTGCTGGAGGGATTGAGGGAGGAGTTCGCCTTTGAAGGCTTTGCCGCGATGTCGGTGGCAAGAATCAGCGAGCTGACGGGGCTGGGGGAGGCGGATGCGGCGCTGGCGGGGGAGCGTGATGCCAGTGAACCGCTGGTATGGCAGGACGCGCCGGAGCGCCTCGAGGAATTCCGCACGCGCCTGGCCAGCTATGGCCTCAAGCTGACGCGGGGCGGGCGTTTCCATCATGTGACGGGCGACACTGACAAGGGGGTGGCGGCGCGCTATCTGATCGCGCGCTACCGGCTCTGTGAGCGGGTGCGTCCCTGGACACTGGGCTTCGGTGATGGCGCCAATGACCTGCCACTGCTGGCCGCGGTCGACAACGCTGTCCTGATCCCCGGCGTCGGTGATACCTCACAGCGCGATCGGGAGCTTGCCGAGTATCCGCTACTGGCGGATGAACGCCGCTGTTTTCGCGCCAATCACCCCGGGCCGCAGGGATGGGTCGAGGGATTGCGTCACTGGCTGGCCAATGGCCAGCCGGAAGAATGGACATCCAGAGGCCTGCGCGCCTGACGCCTGCCTGATGCGTGTCTTCGGTATGACAAGGAGCTGACATGAGCGATTTTTACCAGAATGGCATCATCACCAACTTCCATAACCTGACCGACCGTCCGGTGGAGGACCTTGAAGCGGATCTGATGCGCTTCTCCCGCAAGCGGCCGATGAGCCTGATTCTGCCGTCGCTGTATTCCGAGCTGGAAGGCCCCGCGCTCAAGCACATCGTCGATGAGCTGGCGCAGGTGCCGTATCTCAGCGAGATCGTGATCGGGCTGGATCGTGCCGACCGCGACCAGTTCGAGCATGCCAAGGAGTTCTTCTCTCACCTGCCACAGCATCACCGTATCCTGTGGAACGACGGGCCGCGCCTGCGTGCACTAGATGAAGAGCTGACCGAGCATGGTCTGGCACCGATGGAGGCCGGCAAGGGGCGCAACGTCTGGTATTGCTCCGGTTACGTGCAGTCATCAGGCATCGCCGAGGCGGTGGCACTGCATGACTGCGATATCGTCACCTATGATCGCGGCCTGCTAGCGCGCCTGATCTACCCGGTCGCCCATCCGCAGTTCAACTACGAATTCTGCAAGGGCTACTATTCGCGCATCGCTCAGGGCAAGCTCAATGGGCGCGTGGCACGTCTGATGGTCACGCCGTTGATCCGAGCGCTCAAGAAGGTCTATGGCCCGCTGCCGTATCTGGATTATCTCGACAGCTATCGTTATCCGCTGTCCGGTGAGTTCTCGATGCGCACCGACGTGCTGGCGGACATTCGCATCCCCAGCGACTGGGGGCTGGAGATCGGCGTGCTTTCCGAGGTGCATCGCAACTATTCCACCAAGCGTCTGTGTCAGGTGGACATCGCCGATGCCTATGATCACAAGCATCAGCCGCTGTCCGAGGAAGATGCGCTGGGCGGCCTCAATCGCATGAGTCTGGATATCGCCAAGGCCATGTATCGCAAGCTGGCGACGCTGGGGGTCGAGATTCACGGCGAGACTTTCCGCACCATCAAGGCGACCTACTATCGTATCGCGCTGGATCTGATCGAGACCTATTACAACGACGCCGTCATGAATGGCCTGACGGTGGATCGTCACAGCGAGGAAGCGGCAGTGGAGCTGTTCGCCGCCAACATCATGGATGCCGGCAGCGCCTTCCTCGACAACCCGCGTGACAAGCCCTTCATTCCGAGCTGGAACCGGGTGCAGTCCGCGGTGCCGGACCTGCTCGAGCGCATGCATGAAGCGGTGGAGCTGGACAACCAGTAACGACACCTTTCACCAACCGCTCACGTGGGTCACGCACGTTGCGGCAGACACGGGAAGGTAAAACGACAACGGGGCTGCCACTGGCAGCCCCGTTGTCGTTGGCGGGCACGTCGTCAGGTCAGACGACCTCGATGGCCGGTGGGCGCACCGACTGCTCCATCAGCCAGGCTGCCTGATAGGGGCGGCGCGCCATGGCGGGGTCGAAGGCCTTGTCATGACACAGGTGGTCGGTCAATGCGAGGCCCTGCCAGCTTTCCGGCAAGGGCAGCACACGCGGCTGATCGGTGACATTGAGAGCGAACAGCAGGCGGCGTCCCTCGTGGGTGACGCGCTCGAAGACGAAGAAGTCCGGCCCCAGGTCGAACACCTGCTGATGGGCATCGGGGTGAAAGCACGGCTCCTCGCGGCGCAGCGTCATGCGACGCTTCAAGGCATGGAAGACCTCATGGGTCGCGGTGTTGGGGCTGGACAGCAGGGCTTCCAGTTCATCGCGCTGCCACTTGCGGCGGTTGATGGCGCGCAGATGCCCGTCGCGTTCGACCCCTTCCTGGTGATTGGGGGTGGCGGTCAGTGAATGAAGATAGAGGCCGGGAATGCCCTGCAGGCTCAGCATCAGGGTCTGACTGGCGATGAAGCGCTCGATCTGCCACGGGTCCCGTCCACGCCGCGTGCCCTTGAGGGCATCGAAATAGCTGATGTTCAGCTCATAGGGGGTGTCGGCGCGTCCCGGGTTGGCGCGCATGCTGACGTAGCCACCGAAGTCGTGCACCAGTCGCACGAGGGTATCGCGCTCATGGTCCGGCAGCAGGCCTTCCAGCGCACGCACGCCGATGCCATCGTGGCTGGCCGTGAAGTTGAAGTAGCTGCATCCCGCCGGCAGAGAGGGCAGGCTGGCGGCCCACTCGGTCAGTGCACTGGCATCTCCGGAGGTCAGGGTATGCAGAGTCAGCGGCGGCAGCGTGAACTGATAGATCATGTGGGCTTCATCGGCCTGGGCGCTGCCCTCGAGGGAGGTCAGGTCCTGCTCGGAAAGGCGGTCGAGGCCGAAATACGACATGTTCTCGGCGTGGGGCACGTTGGTTTCCGTGATCAGCAGGCTGCCGGGGGCCAGATGATCTACGATGGCGCGCAGCAGGCGGACCACGGCATGCGTCTCCGGCAGATGCACGCAGGAGGTGCCCAGACGCTTCCACAGGAAGGCCACGGCATCGAGGCGGATCATGCGCGCGCCCTGCTCGAGGTAATAGAGCAGGATACCGATGAACTCCAGCAGGACGTCGGGGTTGGCGAAGTTGAGGTCGATCTGGTCATCCGAGAAGGTTGCCCACAGATGACGCAGGCCACGACGGGTATGCACCGGCGTGAGCAGGGCCGAGGGGCGTGGTCGCACCACGCTGGAGACGTCCGTTTCCGGGTCCATCTCGATGAAGTAATCGCGGCCGGGTTGCACGCCGGCCAGATAATCGGCGAACCACAGCGATTCCCGCGAGCAGTGGTTGATGACGAGGTCCGCCATCAGGTCACGTTGCTCGCTCAGACGCTGGATGTCCTGCCAGTCGCCGAGGGCCGGATTGACCTCACGGTAGTGGATGACGCTGAAGCCGTCGTCGCTGCTCCAGGGGAAGAAGGGCAGGACGTGCACCCCGGAGAGGCAGTCACCCAGACGGCTCGCGAGGAAGTCATTCAGGGTGGCCAGCGGAGCCTCGCCTTCCTGTTGCACGCTGTCGCCGTAGGTGATCAGCCACTGATCGCGTTCGCTCCACAGCGGTTCGCCCTCGGGAACCCGGGGGGCAAGACGCGAACGATGCAGCTCCATCAGTGTCTCGAGACGCCGCAGCACCTCATCCTTGCGCTCGGGATAGATCACCGCCAGCAGCGTCTCGGCGTGGCGGGCGAAGGCATCGTTCGAGAGCGGGTGTGACAGGGAGCGTGGGCCCGGTCGAGCGGCGTGTGAGGAAGAGGTGGAAGGATCGGGAGGTGGCATGTCGGGCATGAGCGGTCCTCGAAGTCATCAGTGCATGTGACTTGACCATGCAAGACGACGGCCAGCCCACTGGTGCAGGCTGGCCGTCGTCGAGTCATGGCGGGTGAAACCGGCGGGGAAAGCCATGTGATCAGCTCCTGTCAGGCCATGGAGCCGATCAGGCCCACCCGCACTGCTAGCGAAGTGCTCGCGAATCGCTCGCGAAGTGCCTGCGAAGTGCCTGCGAGCGGGTCGCGGGCTACCTGCGAACGACTCGATACAGGATCAGCAGGATGATGGCACCGAGCACGGCGATGACGAAGCTTGCCAGATTGAAGCCGGTGACATCTCCGAAGCCGAGCTGCGTGCCGATCCATCCCCCTACCACGGCACCCAGGATGCCGATGATGCTGGTGACGATGATGCCACCGGGGTCCTTGCCGGGCATGATGACCTTGGCGATGATGCCGGCGATCAGTCCGAAGATGATCCAGGCGATGATTCCCATGTCGCGTCTCCTTGCGTCATTAGTAAGCACTTGGTCGTGAAGATCATTCACTCATGTGGCGAGCATCCTTGTGGGAGTTTCTCGCCGGCCTCGGTTCTCGGGAGTCTATGCGGATTCCTCTTCCGCTCCTCAAGGCTAACGCAGATAGGATCTGACTGACATAGGCTCCCGTGCACGAGTCTTAACGGTTACAATGGCGCCCATTCCATGTCTTTCGGCTGTGCTGCCGTGGCCCGACGCTGCTCGGCAGTACCGGAAGCCGAAGTACGCAACGCCGCCACCTCGCACTCAAGCAGGCTCCCAACAATGCACTGTCCCTTCTGTGGAACTCATGAAACCAAGGTCACGGATTCCCGGCTGGTGGTCGAGGGTGACCAGGTGCGTCGTCGTCGCCAGTGCGCGGCCTGCGGCGAGCGTTTCACGACCTACGAGACGGCAGAGCTGGTCATGCCGCGAGTGGTCAAGGGTGACGGTTCCCGTGAGAGCTTCGATGAGCACAAGCTGCGGGCAGGCATGTTGCGCGCGCTGGAGAAGCGTCCTGTCTCCTCGGAGCTGATCGAGGCGGCTGTCGAGCGTATCCGTCAGCGTCTGCGCGCCACGGGGGAACGTGAGATCGAGGCGCGCCGGATCGGCGACGAAGTGATGCAGCAGCTCAAGCGGCTGGATCAGGTCGCCTATATCCGCTTTGCCTCCGTCTATCGCCGGTTTCAGGATCTGGACGAATTCCGTGCCGAGATCGACCGCCTCGCCCAGGAGCCCAGTTTCCTGCCCGGCGAGGAAGACAGCCGCTCCTGATCCGCGCATCGCCCGACCGTCCTGCGGTCCGACTGTCGGGGCGGTCCATGTTGTCGTCACACGCCGATAGGTATTGCATGTCCCTCACCTCTCATGACACCGCAGTCGGCCAGGAGCCTGGTCGCGATATTCGCCACATGGCGCATGCCTTGCGCCTTGCGCGTCTGGGAAGCTACACCACCCATCCCAATCCACGGGTCGGGTGCGTGCTGGTCGACCCCGTCACTGACAAGGTGATCGCCACCGGCTTTCATGTGCGCGCCGGGGAAGGGCATGCCGAGGTCAACGCCTTGGCCGCCGCCGGTGAGCAAGCCTTGGGCTGCGTGGCCTACGTGACGCTGGAGCCCTGCTCGCACACCGGGCGAACCGGACCATGCTCACGCGCCTTGATCGCGGCGGGCATCTCGCGGGTGGTGATCGCCATGCGGGACCCGAATCCGCAGGTGGCCGGGCGTGGCATCGCCATGCTTCAGGGCGCTGGCATCGCCGTGACGGTGGGCGTGCTGGAGCAGGAGGCGCGTGCGCTCAATCCCGGCTTCCTGTCGCGCATGGAGCGCGGGCGCCCCTTCGTGCGTCTCAAGCAGGCCATGAGTCTGGACGGTCGCACCGCGATGGCCTCCGGTGAATCCCAGTGGATCACTGGCCCGGAAGCGCGCAGCGCCGTTCAGCGACTGCGCGCACGCTCCAGCGTGGTGATGAGCGGTATCGAGTCGGTCATCTTCGATGATTCGCGCCTCAACGTGCGCGCCGAGCAGCTGGGGCTGGAGGCGCATCCGCTGGGGCTCGAGGCGCTGGTGGCGCGTCAGCCGTTGCGCGTGGTGGTGGATACGCATCTGCGCCTGCCACTGGCGGCGCGAATCCTTGAGCAGGACGGCAGAACCCTGGTGGTCTGTGTCGCGGATGAGACAGCGGCTCAGGCAGAACGGCGCAGACTGTTGGAAGCGGCCGGCGCCGAGGTGCTGGCGTTGCCGGCGGGCCCGGAGGGTCGTGTGGATCTCGAGGCGCTGTTGCGCCATCTGGCCGAGCATGAGCAGGCCAATGAGGTCCTGCTGGAGACCGGTGCGGTGCTTGCCGGTGCCATGCTCAGCGCCGGGCTGGTGGATGAGATGCAGCTGTTCATGGCGCCGACGCTGCTGGGCGGGGAGGCGCGTCCGTTGCTGGCCCTGCCCGGACTCGAGCACATGGCGCAGCAGCGGCGGGTCGAGATCCGCGAGATTCGTGCCGTGGGGCGCGACTGGCGCATCACGGCAGTGCCCGACAACGGCGAGCCTGTCGGCTGAACTGACTGAGAGAAATTGCCTGCCAGCGCAAGGACTTGCCGCTGTCTGGCGACAGTGGCGTCGCGGGGCGCTGGCGCAAAACCGGGTGGCGGGGTACCCTGACGCCCGACTTTTTGATAACACGCGTGGGCCGGGCAACCGTCGGCGCGGTCCGAAATGTGGAGCAAGCATGGCGCTATCAGGCATCGCAGCACTCGTCGAGGATATCCGGCAGGGCAAGATGGTCATCCTCATGGATGACGAGGATCGTGAGAACGAAGGCGACATCATCATCGCCGCGGAAGCCGTGACAGCCGAGCACATCAACTTCATGGCGCGTCATGCGCGTGGCTTGATCTGCATGCCGATGTCGCGTGAGCATTGCGAGCAGCTCCAGCTGCCCTTGATGGTGCAGGCCAACGGTTCCGGCTTCGGTACCAAGTTCACGCTCTCCATCGAAGCCACCGAAGGCGTCACCACCGGTATCTCCGCTGCTGATCGCGCACGTACCGTGCAGGCGGCTGCCGCCCGCAACGCCCGTCCGCAGGATATCGTCCAGCCGGGGCATATCTTCCCGCTGATGGCGGAACCGGGTGGCGTGCTGCGTCGTGCCGGCCACACCGAGGCGGCCTGTGATCTGGCCTCCATGGCGGGCTTTGGCGCGACCGGCGTGATCTGTGAGGTCATGAACGACGATGGCAGCATGGCGCGTCGTGAGGAGCTCGAGCGCTTTGCCGCCGAGCATGATCTCAAGGTCGGCACTATCGCGGACCTGATCGAATACCGCATCCACAACGAACAGACCGTGGAAGTGCTGGACAGCGAGCAGGTCGAGACGGCCTTCGGCGAGCTGACGCTGCACTGCTTCAGCGATCGCATCCAGGGCCGTCATCATCTGGCGCTGGTCAAGGGCACGCCGACGCCTGACGCCTTGACCACCGTGCGTGTGCATGTGGAGGACCCGATGCGTGACCTCCTGACCCTGCGTCAGCCGGGCAGCAGCAGCTGGGCGCTCCATGATGCACTGTCACAGGTCGCTGCCGCTGATGCGGGCGTGCTGGTGCTGCTGGACACCGGCAGTGATTCACAGGATTACAAGGAACGTCTCGATGTCTTCCTCGGACGACGTCGTACGCCGCGCACCAACGAATCCGATGGTGCGGGCAACTATCTGACTACCGGTACCGGTGCTCAGATCCTCAGGGATCTCGGCGTCGGCCGGATGCGTCTGCTCAGCTCGCCGTGGAAGTTCTCTGCGCTGTCCGGTTTCGGCCTCGAAGTGGTCGAGCTGATCGGCAGTGATGACGCGGCCAGTGGCACAGACACCGTGGGTGCATAAGGCCCCGGCACTACCCAAATGGCGGGAGTGGGGACCAGTCGCGGTCGTCGCTCCCGGTATGATTGATATCTCCGCCCCGGTTCGCCGGGGCGCTAGCATTGTGGACTGACCATGCAACCGATTGCTCAACTCGAAGGCACCTTCACCAATGTCGATGGCCGTTACGTCATCGTCGTCGGGCGTTTCAACCACCACGTCGTCGATAGCCTGGTGGAAGGCGCGGTCGATTCCCTCGTACGCCACGGCGTCGATGAGGAAAACATCGACCTGATCCACGTGCCGGGCGCCTGGGAAATCCCGCTGGCCGTCAAGGCCGTGCTGGCCAAGGTCAAGCCGCACGCCGTCATCACGCTGGGCGCGGTGATTCGTGGTGGCACGCCGCACTTTGAATATGTCGCCGGTGAATGCAACTCCGCCCTGTCTCGTCTGCAGCTCGAGTTCGACACGCCGGTGGCCAATGGCGTGCTGACGGTCAACTCCATCGAGCAGGCCATCGAGCGTGCGGGCACCAAGGCCGGCAACAAGGGCACTGAAGCCGCGATGGCCGCCATGGAAATGGTCTCGCTGCTCAAGGCCATGGGAGGTGATGCATGAGCGAACGTCAGCAACGTTCCGAGCGTGAGCCGTCCAAGCAGCAGCAGGCACGCCGTGCCGCGCGCGAGCTGGCGGTCCAGGGCATCTACCAGTGGCAGATGACCGGCAAGAGCATGACCACCATCGAAGCCGAGTTTCGCGGTCAGCAGGTCGATGACGATGTCGAGCTGCACGAGAACTGGGTCGAGGTGATGCGCATCGCTGACCAGGCGCTGTTCCATGAGCTGCTGCACAACGTGCCGCGTTTCCAGAAAGAGCTGGATGCCAGCATCAGCCCGCTGCTGGATCGTCGTCTTCAGGATCTCGACGAGATCGAGCTGGCCATCCTGCGTCTGGGCGCCTACGAGCTCTCCAAGCGCATGGAAGTGCCGTACCGTGTCGCCATCAACGAAGGGGTCGAGCTGGCCAAGACCTTCGGTGCCACCGATGGTCACAAGTACGTCAACGGGATCCTCGACAAGCTGGCAGTCAAGCTGCGCAGCGCCGAGGTGACCCAGGCCCGCCTGCGCTGACATGCCGGGCGAATTCGAGTTGATCGCCCGCTACTTCCAGCGCGATCTGTCCGGGGCTCCGGGCGTGCTGCTGGGGCCGGGTGACGACTGTGCGCTCCTCGCCGCCGGTGATGGCATGCAGCTGGCGATCAGTGTCGATACCTCCGTGGCGGGCGTTCACTTCCCGCCGGATGCTCCGGCGTCCTCGATCGGGCATCGCGCCCTGGCGGTCAATCTTTCCGATCTGGCCGCCATGGGTGCGACGCCGCGCTGGGCGTTGCTGGCCTTGACGCTGCCGGAGGTCGACGAGGACTGGCTGCATGGCTTCGCTGCCGGCTTCCATGCGCTGGCCGAACGTCATGGCATCGCCCTGGTCGGGGGCGATGTCACACGCGGCCCGCTCTCCATCACGATCACCGTGCATGGCGAGCTGCCGCTGGTGCTGGAGGATGCAGTCCATCCGGATAGCGTATCCCGCCCCATCCTGCGACGTGATGGTGCCCGTGAAGGCGACCTGGTGGTCATCACGGGCGCACCGGGAATGGCGCATGCCGGTCTGAAGGCATGGCAGTCCGGCACGCGGGATGTGCTGGACCCGTGTCTGGCCGCCTATCTGCGTCCGGAGCCGCGTGTGGAGGCGGGCCTCGCACTGCGCCAGCTGGCCAGTGCGGGCCTGGATGTCTCCGATGGCGTGATGGGTGACCTGGCACACATCTGTCGTGCCAGTCAGCTGTCGGCGGCGCTGGAGCTTGGCGAACTGCCGCTGGCGCCGGAGCTGATGGCGGCGCTGGGCGAGCAGGGCGCGCGCGAGGCGGTCCTCAATGGCGGTGATGATTACGAGCTGCTGTTGACGATGCCGGAAGAGCATCTCGAGAGCGCCATCAACGCGCTGCGCCCCCTGAATCTGTCCTTGAGCGTCATCGGGCGCATGCAGGCAGTGGAGGGAAGCGAGCCGCGTGTCATCCTCGAGCAGGAAGGGGTCGAGCAGGCCGCCGCGGGACGCAGCTGGCAGCACTTCCCACCGGCGGATGCCACGGAGGTGAGCTCATGAATCGTGCACCTGCCAGTGTCTGGCGTCGTCCCGTCCATTTCCTGGCCTTCGGGCTCGGCAGTGGCACGGCGCCCTTTGCGCCCGGCACCTTCGGCACCCTGGCCGCCATTCCGTTCTATTGGATGATGGCGGGACTGGGGCTCTGGCCCTACATCGCCATCGTGGTGGCCGCCTCCGTTCTCGGGATCTGGATCTGTGATCGCACCTCGAAGGATCTGGGCGTCCACGATCATTCCGGCATCGTCTGGGATGAATTCGTCGGCTACTGGATCACCATGGTCGCCGTGCCGTTTTCATGGCAGGCTGCCCTCTGGGGGTTCGTGGTCTTCCGGGTCTTCGACATTCTCAAGCCATGGCCGATCCGCTGGGCTGACCGTCGTGTGGCGGGGGGATTCGGCATCATGCTCGATGACATCTTCGCCGGCATCTTCGCCTGGTCGACCATGCATCTATGGCTGTGGCTGCATTGAACAGGAAGCGAGGCACTGCGTGGTGGGTGTGACGCTTCAACAATGATAAACAAGGGATAACAACGATGGGCAAGGGACTCGTAACTGCGGCGGCTGTCGTCGTCATCGGTGCTGCCGGCTATGTCGGTGGCGTGGCGTATTCCAGTCAGCGTTTCGAAGACGAGATGGCGCGAATGGTGGCGGAGCTCGACAGCAGCGCCGACATCAAGGCCAGCCGCGATGACGTGCAGAGCGGCTGGTTCGACTCGAGCGGTCGACTCAAGATGGAGCTTGCCACGGGGGAGCAGCAAGGGCCCGTGCGTGTCGTGCTGCCTTATGAAGCCGGTCATGGCCTGCTCTCCACCAGCATGAAGGGCAACATCAAGCTGCAGTACGGTACACCGGCCCGCGATGTGCTTTCCGAGGTCATCGGGGATGGAAAGGCCATCGCCTTCGATGGCAGCGTCGACAATTTCAGCGGTGCCAGTGATACCACGGTGACACTGCCTGTCTTTGAATGGCAGGACCCGGAAAGCGGCACGCGCTTCGACTTCAAGGGCGGCGAGCTGACGGCGTCACATGATGGCGGTGATACTCCCGAGATCACCGTCGACGGCGAGGTCTCTCCCTTCGAGATCACCAATGGTGACGAGAAGATCAGCGTCGGTACCCTGAGCCTGAACGGTCTTTATCGTGGTGCGGACAACGACTTCCGCCAGGATGACAAGATCGAGCTGGATACGTTGACCATCGACAATGGCATGGGGCAGCCGCCGGTGGTGGCGACCGATATCAGCTATTCCGGCGAGACGCGGCTCGACCCGACCGAGCTTCGCTATCTGATGAAGCTGGCCGTGCAGGACGTGAGTGCCGGTGATCAGCAGATGGCCAGCGGCAGTCTGGCGCTGTCGATCGACCGTCTTCAGGGCGCGGCGGTCTATGATTTCATCACTCAGCTGCAGGGCCTGCTGGAAGAGGCCGGCAAGCCGTTTGAAGAGCTGACGGAAGATCAGCAGGTCGCCATGCTCGAGAAGGTCGAGGCGCCGCTGTTCACCATGCTGAGCACGTCTCCTCGTCTGACGCTGGAGTCCCTCAAGGCGCGCAGCGAAGTCTTCGGTGTCGACATGCAGGGTGAGGGGCAGCTGATTCTCGATGGGGCCGGCATGACCGATCTGAGCATCGCCGAACTGCAGACCATCGAAGGGCAGCGTGCCTTCCTGGATCGCATGAGTGGACGTTTCGAGTTCCGCAATGTGCCGCCGATGCTGGCGATGATGGCGGGCATCCCGCCGGACTCCGCTGACAAGAACCTGGTGCTGACCATCGATGGGGATGCGCTGCTCGTCAATGGCAAGCCGATCTATTGAGCCAGCCTGACTGAGCCGGTCAGATTGAGTCGGTCTGACTGAGCCGGACTGACTGAGCCGGCCTGTCTTTCACAGGTGGCTGAGCCACCTTCGGATCTGACCGTCCCCTTCTGTCTGCCATCGTGCTGGACAGCTGACAAGGCCCGCCTTCTGGCGGGCCTTGTCGTATCCGTCGGCAGGTGGCGAACCGGTGCCGATAGACAGGCATCCCGTCAGACAAGTGCCCGACAGTACTTGATAAAGTGCCCGACAGACCACATTGGTGAAGATGATCGCCTCAACCGAGGCCCGGTTTCACGAGGGTTGCATGTCACGTCACGAAGATACCTCCGATCACGACAACGTTCTGTCCGGTTTTGAAGATGCCAGTCAGGAAGAGCCTGAGCATTCCCCGGGGGCTGGTGGGCTGGTACCCAGTGGTGATCAGCTGCCTGAGCGCCTTTACCTGCTGCCGATCCACAATCGTCCCTTCTTTCCGGCTCAGGTCCAGCCGCTGGTCATCAACAAGCAGCGCTGGGCAGAGACCATGGAGCGGGTCGGCAACACGCCACACCATGCAGTGGGGCTGGCCTTCGTCGGTGATGTCGAAGTCGACGAGATGGGGGCTGAGCATTTTCCCGAGATCGGTTCGGCAGTGCGTGTCCACAAGCCCGAAGATGGCCAGGATCAGGTCCAGTTCATCGCTCAAGGGTTGCGCCGCTTCCGGATCACCCGCTGGTTGTCACGCAAGCCGCCCTATCTGGTCGAGGTGACCTATCCGCGCGAGCCGGTGGATGCCGAGAGCGACGAGGCGCGTGCCTACGCGATGGCGATGATCAATGGCATCAAGGAGCTGCTGCCGATCAATCCGCTGTACGGCGAAGAGCTCAAGCAGTACCTCAATCGCTTCAGCCCGCATGAACCCGGCCCGCTGACCGACTTTGCCGCTGCCATCACCTCGGCCAAGGGGCCGGAGTTGCAGGAGGTGCTGGAATCGTTGCCGGTGATGGAGCGCATGCAGAAGGTACTGCCGCTGCTGCGCAAGGAGATCGAGGTCGCCCAGCTGCAGACCGAGATCTCCCAGCAGGTCAACGCGCAGATGGAAAAGCATCAGCGTGAATTCTTCCTGCGTGAGCAGCTCAAGGTCATCCAGCGTGAACTGGGCATCTCCAAGGATGATCGCGAGAATGATGTGGATACCTTCCGCGGACGCCTCGATGAGCTCAAGGTTCCCGAACGGGTGCAATCGCGCATCGACGACGAACTCGACAAGCTCTCGGTGCTGGAGACCGGCTCGCCGGAGTACGGCACCACGCGCAACTATCTGGACTGGCTGACCTCGCTTCCCTGGGGCATCACCTCCACCGACCAGCTGGATCTCGCCCATGCGCGCAAGGTGCTCAATCGCGACCATGACGGGCTGGATGACGTGAAATCACGCATCATCGAGTTCCTGGCCGAAGGCACCTTCAAGGGCGATGTCGGTGGCTCGATCCTGCTGCTGGTGGGCCCGCCCGGTGTGGGCAAGACCTCGATCGGGCGCTCCATCGCTCAGGCACTGGGGCGCGAGTTCTACCGCTTCTCGGTCGGCGGCATGCGCGATGAATCGGAGATCAAGGGCCATCGCCGTACCTACGTGGGTGCCATGCCCGGCAAGCTGGTGCAGGCACTCAAGGAGGTCAAGGTTGAGAACCCGGTGATCATGCTGGATGAGATCGACAAGCTGGGGCAGTCCTTCCAGGGCGATCCGGCCTCGGCGCTGCTCGAGGTGCTGGACCCGGAGCAGAACGTCGACTTCCTCGATCACTACCTCGACGTGCGTCTCGATCTGTCCAAGGTGCTGTTCGTATGTACCGCCAACACGCTGGATAGCATCCCGGGGCCGCTGCTGGACCGCATGGAGCAGATACGCCTCTCCGGTTACATCGCCGAAGAGAAGATGGCGATCGCCAAGCATCACCTGTGGCCGAAGCTGCTGACACGCGACAACATTCCCAAGAAGCGCATCAATCTGAGTGACGCCGCGCTGCGTCAGGTGATCGAGGGCTATGCTCGCGAGGCGGGCGTACGTCAGCTGGAGAAGCAGCTGCACCGCATCGTGCGCAAGGCGGCGGTCAAGCTGCTCGAGGAGGACCTGCCGACGGTCAAGGTCTCGGTCAAGAATCTCGAGGAATTCCTGGGGGCGCCAATCTTCCGTCGCGAGAAGGTCCTAGCCGGCGAAGGCGTGGTGACCGGGCTTGCCTGGACCAGCATGGGCGGCGCGACCCTGCCCATCGAGGCCACACGTGTGCACGGCCTGACGCGTGGCTTGAAGCTGACCGGCAAGCTTGGGGAAGTGATGCAGGAATCGGCCAATATCGCCTATTCCTATACCCTGGCGAATCTTGAGGCCTACGATGCCGAGGCTGACTTCTTCAATGAATCCTTCATTCACCTGCACGTGCCGGAAGGGGCGACGCCCAAGGATGGCCCGAGCGCTGGCGTGACCATGACCACGGCGTTGATGTCGTTGGCCAGGCATCAGGCGCCGCGCAAGGGACTGGCGATGACCGGTGAGCTGACATTGACCGGGCAGGTGCTGCCGGTGGGCGGTATCCGTGAGAAGGTCATTGCCGCACGCCGCAGTGACATCTTCGAACTGATCCTGCCACAGGCCAATCAGCGGGATTATGATGAGCTGCCGGACTATCTGAAGGAGGGCATGATCGTCCACTTCGCGGCCCGCTACGCGGATGTGGCACGAGTGGTCTTTGACAGCGACAACGCGCAGCGCCACTGACAACGCACGGCGCAGAATGGATGGCGACATCCGACGAAAAGCAGAAGCCCCGCCAATCGGCGGGGCTTCTGCTTTTCCGTGGGGCGTCGTGTGCATGCAGACGTCACGCTCGCGGGCATTCAGGCGGTATCGAGCTGTTCCAGCACGGCGGCTTCCGGTGCATTGCGTCCGACACTGGCAATGCCGTTGTCGCGGCCGGATTCCGACTTGTACATCTGGCTGCGGCCGATCTGCTGGCTGTTGGCGGCCAGCAGCGTGAAATAGAAGCGACCATCCTTGGCGACTTCCTTCGTGAAGCGTTTTTCCTCGGCGGCGTTCTTGCGCACGGATTCCACGCCGTTCAGGCAGCCGCGCTTGTCGGCATAGCCTTGGCTCTGGAGGATCTTTTCACCGTTGCCGGCCTTGAGCGCAAAATAGAACTTGCTGTCCTTGCCGCGGGTGATGACGAATTTTCCGGCCATGGGTGACTCCTGTTCCTTGAGGGATGTCTGACACTGCCTGATATGTCGTCTTCCAGTGTAAACAGCGCCTCTCGGGGGAAACCCACGCTAGGAGTTGCGGCATTCAACGTTCGGGAGCCATCGCGGCGTCTTTCACGCTGCCGCCGCGTACATGCGATGCTATCTGGTAGGCAAGCAGGGGCGGGACATGACAGAATTGAGCTCAGGCAGATAGCGGTGGCTCACATGTCCCGCATCTCCACTGGACACCAGGTCTGCGTCTTTTCACAAGCGAAGCGCAGCCTGATCAAAACAGAAGCCACTCCCGTGCGAAGGATCACCCGGACAAGCCCCGCGCTAGGGGATGTTCTCCGTCGATCGTTCTGCACAGGAGAGTGGCCAAGCATCATTGACGAGGACACCATGCCAGAGTATCGCTCCCGTACGACCACCGCAGGTCGTAACATGGCCGGCGCCCGCGCCCTGTGGCGCGCCACCGGCATGAAAGATGGTGACTTCCAGAAGCCGATCATCGCCGTTGCCAACTCCTTCACCCAGTTCGTGCCCGGCCACGTCCACCTCAAGGACATGGGGCAGCTGGTAGCGCGCGAAATCGAGAAGGCCGGCGGTGTCGCCAAGGAATTCAACACCATCGCGGTGGACGATGGCATCGCGATGGGGCACGACGGCATGCTGTATTCGCTGCCGTCGCGTGACCTGATCGCCGACAGCGTCGAATACATGGTCAATGCCCACTGTGCGGATGCGCTGGTGTGCATCTCCAACTGCGACAAGATCACCCCCGGGATGCTGATGGCCGCCATGCGCCTCAACATCCCGGTCATCTTCGTCTCCGGCGGCCCGATGGAAGCCGGCAAGACCAAGCTGCTGGACCACGGTCTCGACCTGGTCGATGCGATGGTCATCGCGGCCGATGACAGCGTCGACGACGAGACGGTCGCCGAGATCGAGCGCAGCGCCTGCCCGACCTGTGGCAGCTGCTCGGGCATGTTCACGGCCAACTCCATGAACTGCCTGATGGAAGCGCTGGGTCTGGCGTTGCCGGGCAACGGTACGGTGCTGGCGACTCACTCCGATCGTCGTCGCCTGTTCGAGAACGCCGGGCATCGTATCGTCGAGCTGGCACGCCGTTACTACGAAGGCAACGAAGAGCACCTGTTGCCGCGTGCCATCGGTTCACGGGCGGCGTTTGCCAACGCGATGACGCTGGATATCGCCATGGGGGGCTCGACCAACACCATCCTGCACCTGCTGGCCGCCGCTCAGGAGGCCGGTGTCGACTTCACCATGTCCGACATCGACAAGCTGTCCCACAGCGTGCCGCAGATGTGCAAGGTGGCGCCGAACACCCAGAAGTATCACATCGAGGATGTCCATCGTGCCGGTGGCATCATGGGGATTCTGGGCGAGCTGGACCGCGCCGGCGTGCTGGATACCTCGGTGCCGACCGTCTATGGCGACTCGTTGTCTGCGGCGCTGGAAGAGTGGGACATCATGCGCTCGCCCACCGATGAGGTGATCGAGTTCTATCGTGCAGGTCCGGGGGGGATCCCGACCCAGACCGCCTTCTCCCAGAGCGCGCGCTGGCCGAGCCTGGATGGTGACCGCGCCCAGGGCTGCATCCGCGATTACGATCACTGCTTCTCCACCCAGGGCGGCCTGGCTGTGCTCTACGGCAATATTGCGCTGGATGGTTGCGTGGTGAAGACGGCAGGCGTCGATGACTCCATCCTCGTCTTCGAAGGCCGTGCCTATGTCTGCGAATCTCAGGATCAGGCGGTGGAAGACATCCTGGCCGACAAGGTCAAGGAAGGCGATGTCGTGATCATCCGCTACGAAGGGCCGAAGGGCGGTCCGGGCATGCAGGAAATGCTCTACCCGACGTCCTATCTCAAGTCCAAGGGACTGGGCAAGGCGTGCGCGCTGCTCACCGATGGTCGTTTCTCCGGCGGCACCTCTGGCCTGTCCATCGGCCATGCGTCTCCGGAAGCGGCGGCGGGTGGCGCCATCGGCCTGGTCGAGCATGGTGACACCATCCTGATCGACATCCCCAATCGCACCATCAATGTCCAGCTGAGCGATAGCGAGCTACATGCGCGTCGTGAAGCGATGGATGCGCGCGGCAAGGATGCCTGGAAGCCGAGCATCCAGCGCAATCGTCGTGTCTCCGCCGCGCTCAAGGCCTATGCCTTGCTGGCGACCTCGGCTGACAAGGGCGCCGTGCGTGATCTGAGCAAGCTGGATTGATCCCGTCCGCTCCGTCCGCCAGTGCCGTCGTGAAGGTGCTGGCGGTCAGTGCCTGTTGAAGACCGGCAGCACTGATTCACCAGGCAGGACGCCAATGACATGCAAACGGCCACCCCGAGGGGTGGCCGTTTGCATGTCTGGCATTCGAAGTGGTTGCCGTGCATTTCAGCCTCCTCGGGCCCTGAGTCAGTCAGTACCGGCAGGCTTTGGCGGCAGGTTGGTCAGTGTACCGGCGTCAAGCGGCATGACCGGGTCTGGGTCGAGAAACCGTACCCGGTTGCATCCCTGGCGCTGGGCTTTCTTGAGCGCCTGCTGGGCACGGTCCATCAACTCGAGTCGATTGGCCAGTCTCATGGTATCGGGGGCCGGATGATAGCCGGTCAGGCCGACACTGCAGGTGATCGGCCGATCCAGCCCTGACAGTTCGGCGGCGGCATGGCGGACGCGTTCGGCAAGGATGATCGCGCCGCTGGCATCGGTACTGGTGAGGATCGCCATCAAGGAGTTGTCCTCACGCATGCACAGGAGATCGCTCTTGCGGCTGGCGTTGCGCAGGATGGATGCCACCTGCTGCAGAGGGCGTTCTCCCGCCACGTGGCCATATTCGCGCGTGTAATCCTCAAGGTCATCCACGCTGAGGATCAGGATGCACAATGGCTGGCCATGGCGTGCACTGCGCGCGATCTCGTTGTCCAGCTGTTGCTCGATCAATTCGAACGGCATCAGCTTGTCGAGTGTCGAGCCGGGGAGTCGGCCAGCGGCAGGTGAGCGAGTTTCCAGTTGGTGGCGCAGCTTGGTCAGGCTCGCTTCATGAGCACGGCGCTCGCTGATGTCTTCATGCTGGGAGAGAATGATCCCGGCGCGACTGTCGATCACCTTCAGCTCCAGCATCACGTCGATCATCTGGCCATGACGCCCGAGATAACGGTGTGGCTGCCGATATTCGCTGATGTCGCCCGTCCGCATGGCGCTCAATGCCTCGCGGCACGTCAGCATGTCCTGTGGGTGCGAGATGTCTTCCAGGGCACTGCATGTCAGTTCCTTTGGCTCCATGCCCAGCAGTCGGGAAAAGGCCGGATTCATGCGGGTCCAGTGGCCATGAAAGTCCATCAGGGCCATGGGCAGGCTGCAATGGGAGAACAGTCCTTCCATTTTCTGGTAGGCGAGACGCAGGTTGTCGAGCTCACTGCGTGTGCGCTCTTTCGCGCGCTGGACATCCAGCAGCTGGCCCAGTGCCGTGGCAAGCGTTTCCACCAGGGCTCGCTCACTGGCGGTGAAGTCCTGTTGGCGCGGTGTTTCATCGCCGAAGCACAGCGTGCCGGTCAGGCGACCTTCAGACCAGAGTGGCGCTGCCACATAGCTTTCAAAGGGCATGCAGGAATAGGCAGCGTGGGCGCGAGTGTCTTCTTCAGCGCTGATGTGGCGATGAGCCACGCAGGCAGCCTGCGCGATGACGCTGGAACACCAGGTCTCTTCCAGTGGGCATTCGCCTCCGACTTCTCGCCCAGCAGGGGGATTGACCGCCGCCATGATCTCATAGCGACTGGATTCTGCATGTCCGAGGATGGCGGTGGTCATGCCAAGCAGACGGCAACCGGCATCCAGATGGGCTTCCACGTGGCGTTCGTGGGAGGGCTCAGGTGTCAGGCTGAGCGCCAGCAGTGCCTGCAGGTGCTCTGGCAGCAGGGAATCATGGGGGTGTCCGGCGTTGCCCGAAGGCAAGGGCACGGCAGAGAATGAGCTTGGCATCATGCGATATCCTTATCTGACATGCTGCAGGAGAGGGAGGCTTTCCATACCACACCTCAATATACGACTTGCCGTGAGACGTGACAGGCGAGGAAATCGATTGTCTCAACCTTTCGCAAACGCAGCGGGCAGTCTTTACAGGCTGACAAGGGCAGAGCCCCTCAGCGAGGGTCTCGATGAGGGGCTCCGAAATGAGGGCTCCTTGCCTTCGCCATGGGTTGGCGTGTCTTCGCAAGGACGTCGATGGCGGTCTGCTGGTACTGCTCACGAGTCGTGGGCGGGAGTCAGGCCGCCTCGGCCAGCGGTGGTGCCGGCTGCTGCTGAGCTTCCAGGTCTTCCAGTGCCAGTTCGATACTGAACCAGTTGCTGTCAAGCCAGTGATCGATCACTTCTTCGTTCATGCACATCGTGAAGCCTCCCCGAGAGTGTTGGCGAGCCATTGAGTGTATGGGTGTGCTGCCGGTAAGCAGCACTCTCCAGTATGGCTGGTTCCGGGAAGACGCGAGTGAAGATCGTGTGATGCCTTGATGTCAGTCAAAGACAGGCAAACCTGCAGGACATTGACCATGTATGCCTACCCATGCCGAAGCGTGGGCAGCCCTTCGTGGCAGCTGGAAGGGCGAGGCGGTCATTGTCTTGCCCGGTCAGCGCGTCAACGACGTGTGAATGAGCGAAGGAGGCTGCGAATCAGGGAGCGTCCCAGCTGCGACCCCAGCGCGCGCATCACCGATTTCAGCAAGGTTTCCATGACGCCCTGGCGCTTGCGACCACCTCCGGTGTCCCGAGAGGGCCTGGCGGCAGCGGGCGGCCGGGTGGCTTGCGCCCCTTCAGACCGGGCTTCTTCAGAATCAACGTTTTCCGATGGACGCTGGCTTGGATCACGGTCTGCCTCCCCGAGCCTGGTCTTGTCAGGCTCACGGGGATTCGTGGCATGTGAGGCTTGCGCCTGGACGGCAAGTCGCGCCTCCAGTCGCTCATGGGCGGACTCACGATCCACGCGCTCGTCGTAGCGCCCGGCCAGGGAGGAGTCGGCCAGCAGCGTGGCACGCTCCGCGTCGCTCAATGGACCGATGCGTCCTCGCGGCGGGGCGATCAGCGTGCGTTCCACCTGCGTCGGTGTGCCGTTGGCATCGAGTACCGAGACCAGAGCTTCGCCTACGCCCAGTTCCGTGATCACCTGCGCCGTATCGAGTTCCGGATTGGGGCGGAAGGTGTCGGCGGCCGTCTTGACGGCCTTCTGGTCACGCGGTGTGAAGGCGCGCAGCGCATGCTGGATGCGATTGCCCAGCTGACCGAGCACCTCATCGGGGATGTCGGCGGGTGACTGGGTCACGAAATAGACACCGACGCCCTTGGAGCGAATCAGGCGGACCGTCTGCTCCAGGCGCGTCAGCAGTGCCTTGGGGGCTGAATCGAACAACAGGTGCGCTTCATCGAAGAAGAACACCAGTACTGGCCGGTCGGCATCCCCGCGCTCGGGAAGCTCGCGGAACAGGGTGGACAGGAACCACAGCAGGAAGGTGGTGTAGAGGCGAGGGCTCTGCATCAGCTCGCGACCGTCGAGCAGATTGATATAGCCACGGGCCTGCTCTGCATGCCCGCGCGTCGCCAGCATGTCGTGGATATCCAGTGCCGGTTCGGCAAAGAAGCGTTCGCCGCCCTGCGTGGCCAGGACGTGGACCCGACGCAGCATCGCCCCCAGGCTCTGGGGACTGACGCTGCCGTAACGCGCCTCGAAGCTGTCACGCTCGCGCTCGATGTGCTTCAGCAGGCTGATCAGGTCCTTGAGGTCGACCAGCTCCAGACCCTCACGCTCGGCGTGATCGAAGGCCAGATGCATCAGGCCGCCTTGGGTCTCGTTGAGCTCCAGCAGACTAGCCATCAGCTCGGGCCCCATCGATGCCACGCTTGCGCGAACCGCGTGACCGCTCTTGCCATGGAGGTCCCATAGTCTGACGGGGGCGGCGTGCGGCTGCCAATCATCGATTCCCAGGCTGTTCAAGCGCTCATCGATGCGAGGATGGGGAGTGCCGGCGGCAGCGATGCCGGAAAGATCGCCCTTGATGTCGGCAGTGAACACCGGCACCCCCATGCGCGAGAATTCCTCGGCCAGTACCTGCAGGGTGACGGTCTTGCCGGTGCCCGTCGCGCCCGCCACCAGCCCATGGCGATTGGCCAATGCTGCGTCCAGCGTGATGTGGCCTGCCGAACCTTGTCCCGCGCGGCCCCCTATCAGCACATCTGGCATGTGATTCTCCTGTCGTGGTCAGCATGTCGGTGGCGGTGCCCGTAGAGAGGATGGTGCTGTGCACTGCGAGTGGCCGCGAGGAAGTGTCCTTGATTCTCAAACAGAGTTACAAAATGTTTCGTTGAGTAAAATACTGCAAGCGAATCCTGGGCATCCGATCGCACTGGATGGCTGCATCGTCGGGCTGGAGCCTGCTGCCGTGCTGTCCTGGAGCGGGGTAGGCGCTAATTAAACGCGACGCGATGATTCACTCTTGTACAAGTAATTCCCTGGCAGATCATTTTTCTTTCCTTCCAGTGCTTGAAACTCAGCCCAAGTAGTTCCATATCTGTAGGCATCAGACGCTGTGTGATGGAACACGCTCGATCAGATCAATGTCATCACTCGCCAGCTCGTCACGCTTTCACGGTACAACTCTAGTGACGGTTTTCGAGTGATCACGAGCTCTGACGATGTCTCGACAGGATGTCTTGGCAACCCTTATCCGCAAGACGCAGGTGAATCGCTCGCCCGTCGTCTTGCCTGGCCCGGATGACAGAGGATCACTTCGATCCTGATGCATGCCGCGGCTCAACGGCAACGGTCGAGTGAATCATCTGCTCGCCTTTTGCATCAGACCGCTACTGGAGGATGGATCATGAACAAGCTGACTGCTGCACTCATCGCAACTGCCTTTGCACTGCCGACCGCCGCTGCCTATGCCGATCACCACGAATCCAGCAACACCGGTTCCGCCAATACCGGTGCTCACTCCACCAAGGTAGAGGGTGGCACTGCCGCTGGCCATGAAGGTGGCATGGTGCAAGACGATGCCGAACGCAATACCGAAAGTGGTTCTGCCAACACCAAGAAGGATTCCATGATGGTGGAAGGCGGGACCGCACAGTCTGAATCCGCCAAGCACGGCAAGGTGATGGACGAAGGCGAGGACCACATGGGTGTGAGCCCGGAGTCCGGCTCGGCCAACACTGCCGATGGCAGCATGAAGACCGAGTGAACGTCTTCTGATCCCGAGGACGACTCGGGTACGGCATGATCTCGTGGTGTGTCCGGGCAGGTCGCCAGCACGATCCGTCCACTGACATCACGGGTGAAACGACAAGCCCCCGCCATTGGCGGGGGCTTGTCGTTGTCTGAAGAACAGCGCGAGAGGGCAGGACCAGGGCACGCCCGACGCCTTACCACCAGTCGGGGCTATGGAGCTCCTCGCCGGCCAGCAGGCGCTCCCTGGCCATGAAGAGAGCGGCGATGGCCCGCGCCTCATGGAAGTCCTCGCGTGCCAGCAATGCCGGCAGCTCGTCGAGGCGGTGGCGCTCGACGACCAGAGGTTCCGGCTCATCCCCCGGCAGACGCTTCTCGTACAGGTCACGCGCCAGCATGACGTTCATGCGGTGATCCATGTAGTTGGGCGCCAGGCTCAGTTCGGCCAGCGGCTCGATGTCGTGAGCGCCGAAACCGCACTCCTCCATCAGTTCACGGTTGGCGGCGGTCACCGGGTCTTCGCCGGGGTCGATCAGCCCCTTGGGCAGGGTCAGCACGTACTGCTCCGGCCCGGCGGCATATTCACGGATCAGCAGTACGTGATCCGGGTCTGGCATGGCGACGATCATCACCGCACCATGGCCACCACTCTTGAGACGCTCGAAGCTGCGCGTCGCGCCATTCGAGAAGGTCAGTTCCAGCGCCTCGACGGTAAACAGCCGCGAGCGAGCCACCTCGCGTCGCGAGTCGATACGGGGGGGTGTCAGCGCGTCTCCATCGGCGTAGTGCCCGATGGTCGAGTGATCGGGGCGTGGCGCATCATCCATCGGAAGTCCTCAAGGCAGAGATCAAGAAGCGGGCGCCGGGCAGGCGGTCATGCCCGAGCATCGAGCTGTCGCGCCCATCGTGGCAGGCTGTGCCGGGCAGGGCAATTGTCGTGAGCTTGCCGGCATCGCTGATGTCCCATGTGGGCACATGCGCAGCGCAGGACCATGCTTTACACTATACAACCCCAAATTCCCCGCCGGCTGACAGACTACCGATGATTGACTGGACCACGATCGACACCGTGCTGCTCGACATGGATGGCACCTTGCTGGACCTGCATTTCGACAGCCACTTCTGGCTGGAGCACCTGCCACGCCGCTACTGTGAGCTGCATCGTCTCGATAGCGCGCTGCAGGCGGACCTCAAGGCGCGCATCATCAGCGAATCCGGCACGCTCAACTGGTACAGCCTCGATTACTGGAGCCGCGAGCTGAAGCTGGATGTTGTCGCGCTCAAGCGTGAGGTGCAGCATCTGATCGGGTATCGCCACGAGGCAGAGGACTTTCTCGCCTGGCTACGGGATCAACCGCAGCGCGTGGTACTGGCGACCAACGCGGACCGTCACGGGATCGAGCTCAAGTTCGGTCTGACCGGCATGGGCGATTACTTCGATGCCGTCGTCTCCTCGGCGGATCTCGGACACGCCAAGGAGGAGCAGGCCTTCTGGCATCGGCTCAACGAGATCGAGCCCTTCGAGCCGGCACGTACCCTGTTCATCGATGACAATCCCCAGGTGCTGGAGAGTGCGCGCACCTATGGTATCGCGCATCTGCTGGGCGTGCGTCAGCCGGACTCGAAGCGCGAAGCGCGTGACTTCGAGCACGTGCACGGACTGGACGGTTTTGCCGTGCTGACGGCGGGTGGCGGCCTTCATCTGGAACACGAGGAGCGCAAGGAGTCTTGATGAGTGACCAGGTACGCATCGACAAGTGGCTGTGGGCGGCGCGATTCTTCAAGACGCGCGGCATGGCCAAGAAAGCCATTGAAGGTGGCAAGATCCAGTACAACGGCAGCAAGGTGAAGACGTCCAAGACCGTCGAGGTCGGCGCCTTGATCGAAGTGCCGCAAGGTTGGGATCGGCTGGTGGTCGAAGTGCTGGCACTCAGCGACCAGCGCCGTGGCGCGCCCCAGGCGCAGGCACTCTATCAGGAGACGCAGGAGTCGCGTGCGCGCCGCGAACGGGAGGCCGAGGTGCGTCGCCTTGGCAATCAGGGCATGAGCCCGCCCGTGGGACGTCCCGACAAGAAGCAGCGGCGCAGCATCCACCGCTTCCAGCGCCAGGATTCCGAAAGCTGACGACACAGGCTCTCGCCACCCTTGCGGGGGGAAAGCCTGTGGACGTCACGTTGATACTTACCCAATTCATGACGCACGGCCCGGCCTTCGGTGCCGAAGCCGAGGCAGGCCTGCGTCGTCGCCGAGGTTCATCGCGGTCCGTCGCTCGTGGTCCACGAGCTGATGGCCGCGATGGCTCGGTTCGAGGAGCCCCCAATGAGTGATCACGACATGCAAGACCCTGACAAGCAAGCCGGCGACGCCCACGAAGAGACGGCGCCGAATTTCGATCAGATCCAGCGATTCCTGTTCGACGCCACCAATGTGCGCGGCGAGATCGTCACCCTGGACAAGGCCTATGCCGAAGTCCTTGATCGTCATGCCTATCCCCAGGCCATCTCGCGCCAGCTGGGCGAGATGCTGGCAGCGGTGGCGCTGCTGACCGAGACCATCAAGCTGGATGGCACCATGACATTGGAAGTGCGCGGCACGGGGATCGTGCGTCAGCTGATGGCCGAGTCCAATCCCGGCGGTGAGCTGCGTGCCATTGCCCGTCTCAGTGACGAGGACGTGCTGCCGACCGATGAAGCCACGCTGCAGGCCCTGGTGGGGCAGGGGCAGATCGTCATCACGCTGGACCCGCGTGACGGCAAGCGTTACCAGGGGATCGTGGCGATCGATCAGGACAGCCTCGCCGGTTGCCTGGAAAGCTACTTCAGTCAGTCCGAGCAGCTGCCGACGCGTCTGTGGTTGATGGCCGATGCACAGCGTGCCGGTGGCGTGATGCTCCAGCAGCTGCCTGACGACGATGCCAACAAGGACCCCGATGCCTGGGAGCGAGTCGTCCATCTCGCCGACACCCTCAAGGCCGAAGAACTGCTGGCGCTTGATCAGCAGGACGTGCTGCACCGTCTCTATCACGAAGAGACCGTGCGCATCTTCGAACCCAAGGCGCTGCGTTTCGGTTGTACCTGTTCTCGTGAGCGTCTCGGCGCGGCACTGCACAGCATCGCCGCGGACGAGTTGCGCCAGATCGTCGCCGAACATGGTGAGCTGGCCACGCAATGCCACTTCTGCCATACCCGGTATTCCTTCAATGCCGCGGAAGTCGAAGCCATCATCGAAGACCCGGCCGCAGGCAGCCCGATCGTCCACTGAGTCCAGCAATCGCGCTGGCGCCAGCGCGGCCTGGTGGCCTGCCTTGCGTCAGCTCGGGCAGTGTTGGCCGAAGTCTCGGGCGGAGACTGTCGATGCGCAGCAGCTGTCGATGGGCAGGTGCTGTCGACGATGGGCAGGAGGGGCAGGAGTGCAGGAGGGACGCCCATCATGAGGCCAGCGGCAGGGGTGGGCAGCCGAGCGATGTGAAATTGTCGGACATTTCGCGTCTCGAGTGTCAGTCAATGCGCTGTCGGGCGTTGCAGCAATCAGCGTTTCCGCCCGAGTCCCTTTTTGCCATAATGCCTTGCCAGTACGGGGCTGGACGCTCCGTTGCGGCAACATGGCCTGTAGGCCATGGTCGATTCCGGCAGCATCGTTCGATACCCCAAAATAAGCCTGCGGCATGTACCGCCGGCATCTGGCAAGAGCCATCAAGAGAGAGGGCGGCCCTGAGCCGCGGAGACGCGAATGAGCAAGCATCAAGACAGTGCGGTGACCACTCACACCAATCTCAGCAGCGCAGAGCTGATCGAGCTGGCAGTGGCTCGCGGCGAAGGACGTCTGGCCGACAACGGCGCGCTGGTCGTGGAGACGGGGGCTCGCAGTGGTCGCTCCCCGAACGACCGCTTCATCGTCGATGAGCCGTCCACCTCGGACGCCATTGACTGGGGAAGCGTCAACCGCCCGTTCAGCCCTGAGCGTTTCGACGCGCTGTGGGACCGGGTCGAGGACTACCTCGGTGCGCAGACAAGCTTCGTGTCCGAACTGCACGTCGGCGCCGATCTCGAGCATTACCTGCCGATTCGTGTCACCACGGAAACGGCGTGGCACAACCTGTTTGCGCGTACCATGTTCGTGCGTCCGGACAGCTTCAATGCCAAGGACAAGAGCGAGTGGACCATCCTCAACGCGCCGCACTTCGTGTGTGAGCCCGAGCGCGATGGCACCAACTCCGATGGCGTGGTGCTGATCAACTTCGCACGTCGTCGCGTTCTGCTGGCTGGCATGCGCTATGCCGGCGAGATGAAGAAGGCCATGTTCTCGGTGCAGAACTTCCTGCTGCCGGAAAAGGACGTGCTGCCGATGCATTGCTCCGCCAATGTCGGTGATGACGGCGAGACCACGCTGTTCTTCGGTCTTTCCGGCACCGGCAAGACCACTCTGTCCGCCGATCCGGCGCGCCATCTGATCGGCGATGACGAGCACGGCTGGGGCGAAGGCACCGTCTTCAACATCGAAGGGGGCTGCTACGCCAAGTGCATCGACCTCTCCGAGAAGAACGAGCCGGTCATCTGGAATGCCATCAAGTTCGGCGCCGTGCTGGAAAACGTGGTGCTGGATGACCGTCGCGGTGCGGATTACGGCGACGACACTCTCAGCCAGAACTCGCGTGCGGCCTACCCGCTGGAGCACATCGAGAAGCGCGTGCCGGAAAATCGTGCCGGTGAGCCGAATGCCATCGTCTTCCTGACCTGCGACATGTCCGGTGTGCTGCCTCCGGTGTCCGTGCTCAGCAAGCAGGCGGCCGCCTATCACTTCCTGTCCGGCTACACCGCCAAGGTCGGCTCCACCGAGATGGGCTCCACCGCCGGCCTCGAGGCGACCTTCTCCACCTGCTTCGGCGCGCCGTTCTTCCCGCGCCCGGCGCGTGAGTACGCGGATCTGCTGATCAAGCGCATCGAGGCGTTCGGCTCGCGCGTCTATCTGGTCAACACCGGCTGGACCGGTGGTGCCTACGGAGAGGGCGGCTCACGCTTCTCCATCCCGACCACCCGCAGCATCATCAGCGCGATCCAGAACGGCGCACTCGCCGATATCGAGACGCGTCACATCGACGTGCTCAACCTGGATGTGCCGGTGAGTGTGCCGGGCGTCGATTCCAGCCTGCTCGACCCGCGCGAGACCTGGGAAGACCGCGCTGCCTATGACAGCAAGGCGCGTGACCTGTCCGCCAAGTTCGTCGAGAACTTCAAGAAGTTCGCCGGTGTGGATGAGGCGATCATCGCGGCGGGCCCGGCGCTGGTCTGATCGACCACCGTTCTCGCGATACGCCAGATGAAAACGCCTCGCTCGGGTGACCGAGCGAGGCGTTTTCATGTCCGGACAGCGATGACACCGCCTTCGGATCACGGCTGCGACATGGCGTGGCTCAGGGGCTGCCACCGGCGGCCAGAGAGCGACTGGCAGGCGCATCCAGCGCCTCTTCGTCTGACAGCGGGTTGCCGGTGGTATTGGCGCTCAGGATGGCCTCCGTCGCCAAGGCGTCCTGTGGTGCCACCCTGCGCTCGTCGTGGGCCGTATCAGGAAGCTCGGGCGTGTTCTCTCCGGGCATTTCATTGTCCGGCAGGCGCTCGGCGACGAAGGGAGCGGGGGCCTGATACCACCAGCGGGTGGTCCAGGCGCGCATCACCCGTTCCGGGTACCAGGTCTTGCCGAGGCTGCCATTGTAGCGGGCCAGTGCATCGGTGATGTCGCCCTTCTCACGCTTGAGGTAGTGGGCGAGGATGGTGGCGCCGTAGCGCAGGCTGGTGTCCTGGTCGAGCAGGTTGTCGCCCGGCTCGCCGATCTCGCGCTTCCAGAATGGCATCACCTGCATCAGCCCTCGTGCGCCGGCATGGGATACCGCCGTCGGCTTGAAGGCGCTTTCCACCTGGATCACGGCCAGAATCAGCTCCGGTGCCAGCCCCGTGCGGGTGGCTTCGCGGCGGATCTTGCGCAGCAGGTCGATCCGGGCGGCGCGATCGGGCATGTAGCGCTCCAGACGCTGCTGCATGCTCAGCACCCAGTGCAGGGCATCGATGGGGTCGTCGAAGGCTTCAGGCTCTGCCAGCGCTTCTCTCAGGCTTTCACGCAGTGCCGGAGAGAGGCCGTGCTCGGGGATGGCGGCCGCAGCATGGAGGGGCGCGCTCTGCAGCATGGCCACCATGCTGCCCACCACGAGACAGGCTGCTCCCGCCAGGTGGCGGAGCAGGCGTTGATGGTGTGGAGTACGAGCGCCTTCGGGGCGTGGTGTGGTCATGCGCAGTCCCTGCGTATCGGTCATGCCGGCATTATGCCGTGTTCGCGGCGTTGACGTTAATGACCCAGTCAATCAGCCGCCTGAAACGACGACAGCCCGCCCCCGAGAGGGGAGCGGGCTGTCGTGCTTCGCGTCAAGGGAGCACCCTGGGCGGCAGCTGAGACTTACTTGCCGCTGCGCTCGGCCAGGAAGTCCATCAGGTTGTCGACGGGGACCATGGTCGCGTCCGCGTCCGTGCGGCCCTTGTACTCATACTCGCCGTTGTCGAGACCGCGATCACCGATCACCAGACGATGCGGAATGCCCAGCAATTCGCCATCGGCGAACTTGTTGCCCGGACGCAGGTCACGATCATCCAGCAGGACATCGTAGCCTGCGGCGGTCAGCGCCTGATAGACGCGCTCGGAGGTCTCGCTGACGCGCACGGACTTGTGGGCATTCATCGGCACGATGGCGATCTGGAAGGGTGCGATGGCTTCCGGCAGCACGATGCCGCCCTTGTCGTTGCCCTGTTCGATGGCCGCGGCCACCACGCGGGTCACGCCGATGCCATAGCAGCCCATCCACAGCGGCTTGGCCTTGCCGTTCTCGTCGAGTACGGTGGCGTTCATGGCATCGGAGTACTTGGTGCCCAGCTGGAAGATATGACCCACTTCGATACCGCGCGCGATGTCGATCACGCCGTGACCGTCCGGTGACGGGTCACCCGCGACGACATTGCGGATATCGGCGACTTCCGGCAGCGGCAGGTCGCGCTCCCAGTTGAGGCCGAAGTGGTGCTTGCCTTCGATGTTGGCACCGGCACCGAAGTCGCTCATCAGAGCGACGCTGCGATCGATGATGATCGGCATCTCGAGTCCCACCGGACCCAGCGAGCCGAAGCCGGCGCCGACGGCGGCACGCACTTCCTCGTCGCTGGCCATGGTCAGCGGCTCGGCGACCTGTGGCAGGTGTTCGGCCTTGATCTCGTTGAGCTCGTGATCACCGCGTACCATCAGCGCGACCAGCCCTCCCTCGACACCTTCGGCCGCCTTGACGATCAGCGTCTTGACGGTCTTCTCGATGGCCAGGCCATGCTGCTCGACGAGGGCGGCGATGGTCTTGGCATTCGGCGTATCGACCAGCTGCATGTCCTGAGTCGGTGCGGCGCGTTGCGGCGTCTCGCCCAGCGGTGCGGGCAGAGCCTCGCACTTCTCGATGTTGGCAGCGAAGTCGGAGCCGGTAGAGAAGGCGATGGCGTCTTCTCCGGAATCGGCCAGCACGTGGAATTCGTGGGAGCCGGTACCACCGATGGAGCCGTTGTCGGCGATGACGGGGCGGAAGTCGAGACCCAGGCGCGTGAAGATGCGCACGTAGGTGTCGTACATTACCTGATAGGTGTCCTTCAGCGAGTCTTCGCTCAGGTGGAAGGAATAGGCATCCTTCATGATGAACTCACGGGAGCGCATCACACCGAAGCGCGGACGAATCTCGTCACGGAACTTGGTCTGGATCTGATAGAAGTTGGCCGGCAGCTGCTTGTAGCTGTTCAGCTCGCGACGCGCGAGGTCGGTGATGACTTCCTCGTGGGTCGGGCCGACGCAGTAGTCGCGCTGATGACGATCAACGACACGCAGCAGCTCCGGGCCGTACTGTTCCCAGCGACCGGATTCCTGCCAGAGCTCGGCAGGTTGCACGGCGGGCATCAGCACTTCCTGGCCGCCGGCGCGGTCCATCTCTTCACGGACGATGCGCTCGACCTTGCGCATGGTGCGCAGACCCAGCGGCATCCAGGTGTAGAGCCCGGAGGTCAGGCGACGAATGAAGCCGGCACGCAGCATCAGCTGGTGGCTTATGACTTCAGCATCGGACGGGGTTTCCTTGAGAGTGGAAATCAGCAGTTGACTGGCACGCATGGGCTCAGCGATCCCTCGACTTGTCGCTTTGATCGGTACGCTTCGCAATCGCGAAGCAAGAACAGGCAGGACTTCGGCACGCCAACGGCGGGCGTATCAGCGAAGCAGACTGGGGGCATTGTACTGCCGCGAGGCTTTGTGGGGCAAAGTGCTGCGACAGACTGGAAAAAAGTGCGCCGGCCTGCCGATACTGGTGCAGGGCGCAGGGCGTCCTGTGTCAGAGGCATGAGGGCACTGCAGGACGAAGACTGCCTCGTCAGGTGACGGGGAGGGTCGCACAAGGAGAGGTGGACATGGCGTCACAGGATCATCACGCAGGATGCGCGCCCGTCAGACGACACCCGCGGTGGCGGACCGCTCTGGTGCTGATGGTGCTGGTGTCATGTCTGGGGCTTTCCCTGTGGCTGGTGAGCCGCCATCTGCCGATTCCCTTCGTCGATGAGGGAGTCCATTTCGCGCAGATCCGCCAGTTTCTGGAGGGCGACTGGCATCAGCATCCCAAGCTGACCACGCTGACGCTCTATCACGCCAGCATGGCGCTGGTACTGATGACGCTCCAGACGCTCGGGGACTGGCTGAATCTGCCGCTGGCGACAGCCACCATGACGGGACGCTGGCCACAGATGCCGTCGGTGGACTGGGTGCGCGGTCTTTCGCTGGTGGGCTTCAGCGTCATGGCGTTCCTCCTCTGGCGGGCATTGCCGCAGGGCTACCGGCGTCTCGCTCCTTCGCTGGAGGCGCACGACGCTCGTCACCAGGCCAGCCGTCAGTGCTGGCAGTGGCTGTGGCTGCCGATCATCTTTCCCTATCTGGCGCTGGTGTATACCGACCCCTGGATCATCGCGCTGGTCGCGTTGCAGCTCGTCGCACTGGTGCGAGAACAGCGTCTGCTGCTGCTGGTATTGATCATGGCGGGATTGGGGTTGCGTCAGGACAGCATCGTGCTGCTGGGGTTGTGGGGCGGCCTGCTGCTGTGTCTGACCCATCACAAGGCCGTGAGCGAGGCGCGGATGGCAGGACTGGCGACTCCCTTGCGCGCGCCGCTCTCTCGGCTCTCCACCTGGTGGGCACTGTTCATCAACTGGTGGTGGGTGCTCGGGCTACCGGTGGTCGCCTTTCTCGGCTTCCTTCTCTGGAATGGCGGCATCGCCATGGGAGACACCACGCGCCATCAGGCCGGTTGGCACACCGGCAATCTCGGCTATTACCTGGCGGTGATCGGCATGGTGTTCCTGCCGCTGTGGCTTTCGGACCTGCCGCGTCAATGGCAGGGGGTGAAGCGTGCATGTTCGCGGGAGGGATGGCGGCGAGGAATGCCGTTGCTGCTGCTGGCGGTCGGCCTGTGGCTGGTGCTGGCAATGAGCTTCGAGCTGACCCATGACTACAACTTCCAGCGCTGGACGATTCGCAATGTCTGGCTGATGTGGTGGAACGAGCACCCGGTCGCGCGCTGGATCACCCTGCTGATGTCCACCAGCGTGGCCTTCTGGTGGCTGAGAGCACCGTTGAGACTGGGGCATGGTGGGCTGCTGCTGGTGATGCTCGCGCTGATGATCTGCACGCGGGAATTGATCGAGACGCGCTACATGCTGCCGTTGATCACCGTGTACCAGCTGCTGCGTGTGCCTGAGCGTCCCGCCGTGGAGCGCGCGATGACGCTGTGGGCCATGGCGATGGGAGTGATGCTGCTGGCGGGACTGGTGCTGACCCGCACCTTGCCCTGAAAGCCGTAGGGCGAGGGAGCAAGGTGCGGACTGGAGGCTGTCAGGCCTCGTCGTGCTGATGGCGGGCTTCTGCCGAGGCGTGCGGATCGGTGCTCGGAGTGCTGCCACGGGGTGACTCGGCCACCCAGGCATAGGCGGCTTCTCGCTCGGCAGGCGAGAAGTGGCGGACTTCGATGGAGCGCACCAGATGCTTGCTGAATTCGGTGACGTGACGCAACCACTCGGCCTTGCTGATGATGGCCTCGCGTTCGAAGTCGCCAAGATGACGCAGGGCGTAGCCGATATCGTTGAGCAGCGCGGCCGGCGTGATCAGCCCGAAGCGCTCGATTTCCACCAGCAACGAGATGCGCTCATGGCGCGCGAGGCGCTCATCACATTCGCGGATCACGGGAGCGAGCGACGCCTGATCGATGCTGCCTTCCAGCCGCAGGGCGACGACGTGATCAGCGGGACTCTTGAGCAATGTCAGCATGTTGGGCTCCTGCACGTGAGCGTGGTGGGGGAGTGGGTCACACAGCCACTCTGACAGCGATGTGACACATTTCAGTGTAGTCGCATGTAGCCATCGAAGCAGGCGCATCTGCGCGCCAGCATCACGGGGAGAGCGCCATGACGGCGTACCCCGGCCTGTCACTCACACCGTTTCGGACGCAGTCCGTACCACAATGGCAGCGCGACCAGCAGGCTGCCGCCCAGCAGGTTGCCGATGCCTGCCGGCAGGATGTTCCAGCGCATGGCGTCCCACCAGCCGGGGCCTTCTCCCGTCGGCATGATCATCGAGAAATAGGCCATGTTGGCCGGGCTGTGCTGGAAGTTGCCTGCCACGAACAGACTGACGGCCAGCACGATGGGCACGAACTTGTCGATGATGGTCCTGCCCATCACGGCGAGAAATGCCGCCATCCCGACCATCCAGTTGCCCAGCATTCCCGACAGCACCAGCGAGAACCAGCCTTCGGCACCTCCTGTCTGTTGATAGTGCATCTTCTTCGCCACCAGTTCGGCCAGCAGCTGATAGTGCTGGGGGGAGTAGACCTGTGCCACCGAGATCACCCAGCCTGTCAGCATCGTGCCGAGCAGATTGCCTATCCAGGCCAGTACCCAGAACTTCAGACCGTGTCGCAGCATGTCACTGCGGGAGCAGTTGAGCGCACTGACCGGCAGAATGACATTGGCCTCGGTAAAGAGGGCGGCGCCGGTCAGGATGACGAGGAAGAAGCCGACCGAGAACCCGACCCCCTGAAGCAGCAGCTGCAAGCCATGCGTCTCGACCCCGGTCGACAGCAGGATGGAAAACAGCGCCCCCATGGTGATGAAGGCGCCGCCCAGCATGGCCAGTACCAGAATGCGGGGGGCTGACAGGGTATGGATGTGTTCGCAGGCTTCTCGACAGATTTCCTGTGCCACATCACGGGAAGCGATGAACTGGGCGGCAGGGCGGTGGGGCGAATCGTCGGACATGGGGAGTTCCTTCGGCCATTTCATGAGGCGGCAATGAGGTGGGCGGCAATGAGGTGATGCGGCAATGAGATGATGCACACTCACGTGGGCTCAGAGGAAATAGACCTTGGGGAGCAGAGAAGCCAATTCAATCGCACAGGGCACCTGGCGGTGAGTATCGAGCAGGTAATGGCAGCTCAGCAGGGGGTGGCATCTGGCGAGGTTTCTGGACGACAGGCATGAAAAAGCGCCGCCCGGACATGATGAACATGACATGGCGACGCTCTTGAATGCTGCTTGAGTCTGTCCTGCTTGGCGTGGTGCTGCCTGAAGCGATGGTACGGCCAGCCGGACTCGAACCGGCACGCCCGAAGGCAGGAGATTTTAAGTCTCCGGTGTCTACCGATTCCACCATGGCCGCGCAGACTGGCGCATAACTTAGCATATTTCAGAACAAGGTCAACTTTAATGCGTGACATACGAGGGTTAACTGTTTGTTCTGCAATCCCTTTGCCTCATCACTGAGGGCAGTGGTGCACATGACGCGCGTTCGGGCATCAGAGCGGACAGGCGCAATGAATCCTCTGCGCAAGACGTGTGCGACAGGGGCTCAGGCAAGGATGAGGGATGAAAAGACCAGCGGGAAATGATGCAGGTACTGAAGGCGAAAATCAGAGAAGACCGACAGGGAGTGTCAGTGATTCAACAGATGAAACGAGATGGATAAAGTAGAAAAGCAAGACGACCAGGAGGTAAGGTGTCTTGTCCATTTCAGTGCAGGACAGGGGATGTCAGGCGTTCTGAAATGGAGGCTGGAGTCGGAATCGAACCGGCGTACACGGAGTTGCAGTCCGCTGCATGACCACTCTGCCATCCAGCCTCAATGATCGAGATGTCAGTCGAAACTGATGTCTGATCCGAGGTTTCTCTGCGCATTGCACAAGAGAATTGAGTCAATGTCGAAGTGCCGTCAAGGCCACCTGTTTCATTGGAGCGGGAAACGAGATTCGAACTCGCGACCCCAACCTTGGCAAGGTTGTGCTCTACCACTGAGCTATTCCCGCTGAACTCGAGGTCGAATTATACGGATAATTCCCATGCTGTCAAACAGTTAATGAAAAAATGTCTCGCAGACCTGGTGGCCGGAAACGACGACGCCCACCTGCCGAAAGGGCGGGTGGGCGTCTCGAGAACTGGCCTCTGCCAGTCGGGCAACTTGCTGGGCCCGTGTCGTACTGAACATTCGTCATGCTGAACATGTGCCACGTGTCAGACGGAACGTATCAGTTCCGGCCATGCCGCACGCAGGTAACTGATCATCGACCACAACGTCAGGGCAGCGGAGATATACAGCAGGCCGAGGCCGGCATCGCCCCCGAGACTGCCTGGGGAGAAGTACAGCAGCATGAACAGGGCGAGCATCTGGGCAGCGGTCTTCAGCTTGCCGACCCACGAGACTGCCACGCTGCCGCGCTTGCCGATCTCGGCCATCCATTCGCGCAGTGCAGAGATGACGATCTCGCGACCGATGATGATCAAGCTGGGAATCGTCATCCACAGGCTGTCGTAGCGTTCGATCAACAGTCCCAATGCCACGGCGACCATCAGCTTGTCAGCCACCGGGTCCAGGAAGGCGCCGAAGGGCGTCGTCTGATTCCAGCGTCGCGCGAGATAGCCATCGAACCAGTCGGTCACTGCCGCCAGGGCGAACAGCAGGGCGGTGACGGGCAGGCTCCAGTCATATGGCAGATAGAAGCACACCACCAGCAGCGGAATGAACAGGATGCGGATCAGAGTCAGGATATTGGGAATGCTCATCGTGACGGCACGAGTCCTTGCATGAAGCGTCGGGTGGCTGGGCGAAATCAAGGGCGACGCCCCGAAAGGGCAGATCGCTCCGCTAGCGCCGCACAAGTCGTCTATTCTAGCCTGCCGGTGAGGTATTCAGCCATGCCAAACCGCAGGATATTCAAGCCGACTTCCGTTACCCCTGCCTGTGCGGCAGGCTGAGGGCGACAGAGGTCGGCGTGGGGTGTCGATGCATCCCCTGCTGCATGATCGGTCAGCCGTGCAGTGCCTGATGGATCACCTCGGCAAGGGATTCGCTGATGCCGGGCACCCGCGCCAGTTCCGGCTTGGAGGCCTGCTTGACCCCCTGGAGTCCCCCGAAGAACTTGAGCAGTTCCCGGCGGCGCTTGGGCCCGACCCCCGCGATGCCCTCGAGGCTCGAGGTGCGGCGCGCCTTGTCACGCTTGGCGCGGTGGCCGGCAATCGCGAAGCGGTGCGATTCATCACGGATATGCTGGATCAAGTGCAGCGCCGGTGAATGGCTGTCGAGATCCAGGGTGTCATGCACCGTCTCGATGAACAGCGTCTCCAGGCCGGCCTTGCGCGTGGTGCCCTTGGCGACCCCGAGCAGGATGATGTCGGTCACGCCGAGCGACACGAAGACCTCACGCGCCATGTTGAGCTGACCCTTGCCGCCATCGACCAGCAGGATGTCAGGGCGCTTGCCTTCTCCCTCCTGCAGACGCTTGAAACGTCGCGTCAGCGCCTGCTGCATGGCGGCGTAGTCATCACCGGCCGTCACTCCCTCGATGTTGAAGCGTCGATAATCCGACTTGATGGGGCCCTCGTGATCGAACACCACGCAGCTGGCCACGGTCGCCTCGCCGTGGCTGTGGGAGATGTCGAAGCACTCCAGGCGCTTGGGCACTTCCGCGAGTCCCAGAGCATCGCGCAATGACAGAAAGCGATTGGAGAGCTGCTGGCGGCTGGCCAGCTGAGTGGCCAGATACTGCTCGGCGTTGGTCTGTGCCAGCGTGAGCCACTGGGCGCGATGGCCACGTACCTGGTGTGCCACGCGAACGCGGCGACCGGCTTTCTCGCTCAGTGCACCTTCCACCAGCGGGGCATCCTCGAGTGCCAGTGAGGTGAGTACCTCATCGGGCATCTCGCGATCCTGACCCAAGTAGTACTGACTGACGAAGCCGGTCAACAGCTCGCTGCTGGTGAGGTCCAGTCCGTTGCCCGGCGAGAAATGACGCGCTCCGAGCATGCGCCCCTGGCGGACTGACAGCACGCTGATGCACAGTCCACCCGGGCGCTCGGCGAGTGCCAGAATGTCGGCATTGCCGGTGCCGGTATCGACATATTGCTTCTCCTGCATCCGACGCAGCTGGGCGACCTGATCGCGCAGGCGTGCCGCCTCCTCGAATTCCAGGCGCATGGCCGCATCTTCCATCGCCCGACTCAGCTCATCGGTGACCTGATCGCTCTGGCCGTTCAGGCACATCACCGCGTGTTCCATGTCGCGACGATAATCCTGCTTGCTGATGTAATCGACGCACGGCGCAGTGCAGCGGTTGATCTGATATTGCAGGCACGGACGCTCACGATGCGCGAATACCGAATCCTCGCAATTGCGCAGCCGGAAGATCTTCTGCATCAACGTCAGCGATTCCCGCACTGCCACGCTGCTGGGATAGGGGCCGAAATACCGGCCATCGTTGCGCTTGTGGCGCACGCGCTTGAACTCCAGCGCCGGATAGTCGTGATGCTGGCTGATGAAGACGTAAGGGTAGGACTTGTCGTCGCGCAGCAGGATGTTGTACGGCGGGCGCAGCTCCTTGATCAGGGTCTGCTCAAGCAGCAGCGCTTCCGTTTCGCTGCGAGTGATGGTGACCTGGACATCCGCGATGCGCCCGACCAGTGCCTGGGTCTTTGCATTCAGGCCGGTATTGCGGAAATAGCTGGAGAGGCGTGCCTTCAAGCGCTTTGCCTTGCCGACATAGAGCACCTCGCCGGCGGTATCCAGCATGCGATAGATGCCGGGCGCATCACTGACATGCTTGAGGAAGTGGCGCGGATCGAAATCATTCGCCTCGGCCGCCGGGGCGGAGGCATCGCTGGTGATCAGACGACTGGACACCCGAGCGGCGTCACTGCGCTCGCGGTTCGCGTTGGACTCGTTGGCGGATTCCGGTGGCGTGGAATCGGGATGCTGCTTGGCCATGGGGTTCCTCGTTCGGAGATGTCGCCAGTCTATCAAACAAGCCGAAGGCCCGATCAAGGGAGCTGCATGTCCATCTTCAGGTGCCGTGGCTGTCTTCAGGGGCAATGCGCATCGGCAGGCAAACAGATCAGATTGGGGCGGGTGTCCCGCGCAGCAAGGGGGCAGGAGACGCGGCGGGGTGGGATGCCCGGCGATGTCGGGCGCCGCCATGCCCATCGAGAGATGCCAGGCGAGCGATGCCCGTGGAGAGATGCCAGTGGAGAGATGCCAGTGGAGAGATGCCAGTGGAGAGAAGGAAAGGCCAGCAAGACGATCGGAAAAAAGCCCACGGCCCGACGATGCCTCCCCTGGGGGATGGTGTCATCGGGCCGTGGGCTTTCCCGTCAGCGAATCACTTCGCTGTCGCCTGCGTGGCTCAATCCGACAGCGGCCGAGCCTCGAGAGCATAGTCGTCGAGCAATTGATGGCGCATGGCCAGATGCGTCATCTCGACGTCACTGGTCACGCCCAGCTTCTCGAAGATGCGATAGCGATAGGTATTGACGGTCTTGGGGCTCAGGTGAAGGCGGTCGGAGATCTCGTTGACGCGATGACAGTTGACGATCATCAGCGCCACCTGCATCTCGCGGGTCGAGAGCTGCTCGAAGGGATTGCTGCACCCGGTGTCCATGCCCGAGAACACCAGGCGTTGCGCGATCTCCGGGGTCAGGTAGCGTTCGCCACCGGCGACTCGGCGAATGGCGCGAATCATTTCATCGAAGGGCGTGCCCTTGGAGATGAAACCGAAGGCCCCTGCTTCCAGCAGGCGTTTGGCGAAGGATTCCTCGAGATAGGCGGTCAGGACGATCACGCGAACTTCCGGCAGGCTGCGAACGATCTTGCGCGTGGCTTCAAGTCCATCGACGCCGGGCATGCGAATGTCCATCAGCACGATATCCGGACTGTGCTCACGGCAGAGTTTGATCGCGGTTTCGCCATCCGAGGCTTCTGCAATCACCTTGAGCCCATCCTCTAGCTCAATGGTACGGACGATGCTGGTACGCACCAGGTGGTGGTCATCAGCGACAAGAACCTTGATCAAGGCGGCTCCAGTAAAGATGTCATCAGGCGTGTTAGTTAGTATGGCTTTCAATGTACCCATTGGCCATGGGCTTGTCGATGCCACTGTCATCCCGTGCGTCGCATGCAAGATGACCACCCTTCATCAGCGTGCTTCGTGACGGTGAACGCGGGAAATCGCTGCAAAAATAAGGGGTTGACGGCTTGTCATGTGGTCTGTAGTATTCGCTGCATCGTGAGCAAGGGGCCTTAGCTCAGCTGGGAGAGCGCAACACTGGCAGTGTTGAGGTCAGCGGTTCGATCCCGCTAGGCTCCACCATGTCACGAGATGCCAGCATACCGGCATGCAGGGTCAACTCTGCGAAGTATGGCGCGCAACTTGAGCGCGCAGTGGGGCCTTAGCTCAGCTGGGAGAGCGCAACACTGGCAGTGTTGAGGTCAGCGGTTCGATCCCGCTAGGCTCCACCAGAATATGGAAAAAGCGGCCATCCTTCGGGGTGGCCGCTTTTTTTGGTTCATTGCCTCTTGCCCTTCACAGGGCCATCCCCGCCGTCGGCCGCCTTCGGTGACGCAGGCATCAGCAGCGCACTGCTGGCTGTCAAGCGTTCACATTCCCGCGTCGCTGTCTTCCAGTCGTTCGAACAGAATCAGGTGATCGGCCTGAATGCGCAGACTGACGTCTTCCCCCGGGTGATAGTCGTGATGGCTGTTGAAGGCCGCCTCGACCTCACGACCTGACGGCAAGGCCAGGCGATACAGGGTGCTGGTGCCGGCAAAGGTCGCGCTGAGCACGCGCGCCTTGAGATCACTTGTTTCCGCCTCTCCTTCAGCCAGCACCAGATCATCCGGACGCAGCAGCACGTCCACCGGTGTCCCGGCGTCATACGGATAGGCACGGTTGCCGCGGATCACCCCGAGTTCGGTGGAGACGCTTTCGTTGTCCGCCAGTGTGCCGGGGATGAAGTAGCCCTGACCGATGAAGTTGGCGACGAAGCGCGTGGCCGGCTCGTGATACAGATTGAACGGCGTATCCCATTGCTGCAGGTGCCCGGCATGGATGACGCCGATCTGGTCCGCCATCGCGAAGGCTTCGTTCTGATCATGGGTGACCAGTACCGCGCTGATGCCGAGGTGCTTGAGAATCCGGCGCACCTCCTGGCTCAGCTGGCGGCGCAGCTCCACGTCCAGATTCGAGAACGGCTCGTCGAGTAGCAGGATGCGTGGCTCCGGCGCCAGCGCGCGTGCCAGGGCCACGCGCTGCTGCTGTCCGCCCGAGAGTTCATGCGGAAAACGCTCGCCCAGATGCCCCAGACCGACCAGCGTCAGCAGTTCCGCCACCTTGGCATTGCGCTCGGCCTTCGGCATGCGGCGTACGCCGAACGCCACGTTGTCCGCCACGCTCAGGTGCGGAAACAGGGCGTAATCCTGAAAGACCATGCCGACATGGCGCTCTTCCGGCGCCGTCAGCTGGGTGGCGCTGGAGAGTACTTCTCCCTCGAGGCGAATCTCGCCGACCGCCACCGGTTCGAAGCCGGCGATCGCGCGCAGCAGGGTCGTCTTGCCGCAGCCGGACGGGCCGAGCAGGCAGGCGATATCCCCCTTGTTGAGAGAGAAATTGATGTCACGGGTCACCACGGTGGTGTCGTAGCGACATTCCAGAGAATCAATCTGCAGGAGCGGTTGCATGATGGCGGGTCGGTCCAGAAAACGAGAAGGGCAGCGAGTGGAACAGCCGGCGAGGGCATCAGGGGCGGGCGCTGAGCTCACGCGCCCGCCTGTCTGTGCATACGATGTCGCCGCCGGCATGGATGCAGGCGGCGACAGGCAGGGCTGATTCAGTCCTGACGACCCAGCATCAGGAATTCGAGCAATGCCTTCTGGGCGTGCAGACGGTTGCCGGCTTCCTGCCAGACGACGGCGCGCGGGTCATCCAGCAGTCCCATGCTGATCTCTTCGCCGCGGTGTGCCGGCAGGCAGTGCAGGAAGATGACGTCATCGGCGGCCTTGTCGAGCATGGCTTCATCGACCTGGTAGCCGGCGAAGTCGGCTTCGCGCTTGAGCTGCTCCTCTTCCTGGCCCATGGAGGCCCAGACATCGGTGGTCACCAGATCCGCGCCCTGGACAGCTTCCTGCGGGTCGCGGTGGATGCTGACGCGCTGACCGGCTGCCGCGACGATCTCGCTGTCCGGCTCGTAGCCTTCCGGGCAGCAGATGCGCAGGATGAAGTCGAACTGGCGTGCGGCGTTGATCCAGGAATGGCACATGTTGTTGCCATCACCGATCCAGACCGCTGTCTTGCCCTTCACGGAGCCACGGCACTCGGTCCAGGTCATCACGTCAGCCAGCAGCTGGCACGGATGGTAGTCATCGGTGAGTGCATTGATGACCGGCACGCTGGAGGCATCGGCGAAGGCTTCGATATCGGAGTGCGCGAAGGTGCGGATCATCACGCCATCCACCATCTCGGAGAGCACGCGCGCGGTGTCACCGATCGGCTCACCACGGCCCAGCTGGGTATCGCGCGGCGACAGGAACAGGGCATGGCCGCCGAACTGGGCCATCGCCGTCTCGAAGGACACACGGGTGCGCGTGGAGGACTTCTCGAAGATCATCGCCAGGGTACGGTTGGCGAACGGCGTGTAGACCGGACCTTCCTTCTTCAAGCCATCCTTGATGGTGATGGCGCGCTGAATCAGGTAATCGAGTTCTTCCGGAGAAAGGTCAAGCAGAGTCAGAAAGTGCCGGGTGGCCATCGAGCGGGCTCCTGTCAGGGTCTCGGGCAGCACCATCGAAAAGGGCGCCATGCGTCGGAGGGAAGGAAGTCGCCGACGATCACGGCGCCCGATTGGCGCTGCCTGTCAAAAGAGCCATCCTAGCCAGCTGAGCGGGCGGGCGCAACGCCGAGGCGTCTCGCGAGGCATCGAGAGCCCTTGCCTCGCCCCGCGCGTGCGCCGGTCAGCCTGCCGACAGCGACATCGCCGGCCTGCCCTGCAGACACCAATCTCGCCCTGGGGCAATATCGGGGGCTGAATTCGTGGCTCACCCTCAGTAGAATGAGGGAATGACACTCACGGGCCTTGCGCCCACCGTCCGAGGATTGCACATGAGCACCACCATCGAATCGATCGAGAAGCAGATTGGCGAGAACCCCATCCTGCTGTACATGAAGGGCACGCCGCAGCTGCCGCAGTGCGGTTTCTCCGCCCAGACCGTCCAGGCCGTGATGGCGTGCGGCGAGCGTTTCGCCTTCGTCAACATCCTGGACAACCCGGACATCCGTGCGGAGCTGCCGAAGTACGCCAACTGGCCGACCTTCCCGCAGCTGTGGATCAACGGCGAGCTGGTCGGCGGCTGCGACATCGTGGTCGAGATGTACCAGAACGGCGAGCTGGAACCGATGATCAAGCAGGCCGCTCAGGAAGCGGCTGCCGAGTGATCGGTCTCCTCGGGTCAGACATGTTCTGATCTGAGCGGAGCCTGTCAGACAAAACGCCCCCGCAGCCAGGCTGCGGGGGCGTTTTCGTGTGGCGATTTCGCAGGGCTGTCATGCACGGCCGGGCCGGGCAAGCCCCTGGCTGTCAGGTGGCAGGCGTCTCGAGCGAGGCGGGCACCTCGTCGTTCATGCCCTGTTCCTTCATCGCCAGATCCCAGCCGCCCAGGTCCTTGAAGCGATTGACCATCGCGCAGAACAGCTCCGCGGTGCGCTCGGTGTCATAGCGCGCCGAGTGGGCGGAGGCGTTGTCGAACTCGATGCCGGCGGCGCGGCAGGCGCGGGCCAGAACCGTCTGGCCGTAGACCAGACCCGCAAGCGAGGCGGTATCGAAGCACGAGAACGGGTGGAACGGATTGCGCTTGATACCGCAACGCTCCACCGCCGCGTTCAGGAAGCCCTGATCGAAGGCCGCGTTGTGACCGACCAGCACCGCACGTGTGCAGCCGTGTGCCTTGATGGCCTTGCGTATCGGGCTGAAGATTTCGCCCAGTGCCTGATTCTCGGCCACGGCCACCTGCTTGCGTACCGGGTTGTCCAGATCGATCCCGGTGAAGTCCAGTGCCGACTGCTCGATATTGGCCCCTTCAAAGGGCGCCACGTGAAAGGCGTAGGTGGCATCCGGCACCATGTTGCCGTCGTCATCCATGGTCAGCGTGACGGCAGCGATCTCGAGCAGTGCATCTCCGGCGGCATTGAATCCACCTGTCTCGAGGTCCACCACCACTGGCAGGAAGCCACGGAAGCGTTGTGCCATCAGCGTGCGCTCGCTCGCCTGGGTCATCAAGATCTCCAATCCCGTCATTGCGTCTCGTGCTGCGCCGTGCGTCTCGCCGGCGCTCAAGGAGAGCAATTGTAGCAGGGCGATACGGACACGTCGCGGCGCAGGCGTCAGGGCGGCCCCGGCAGGGGGGCGCCAGGTCCCGTTCTGCCCATGACAGCGCCTGTCAGCAGTATCGGTGAGGTGCCAGCCTCGCTATAATCGGCCCCACATCGTGATTCGAGTGGCAACGGGCGGCCACCTGCTGGGCAGGCCTTCCTCGCGACCGTACGATCCATCCCCACCTGCGTCCCCGTCCTCGGGCGGTGGCATCGCGGGAACTACAAGCATCAACTCAGGAGTCAAGCATGTCCGACGTGCAAAAGGTCGTTCTCGCCTACTCCGGCGGCCTGGACACTTCAGTCATCGTCAAGTGGCTGCAGGAAACCTACAACTGTGAAGTCGTGACCTTCACCGCTGATCTCGGTCAGGGCGAGGAAGTCGAGCCGGCGCGTGCCAAGGCGGAAGCCCTCGGCGTTAAGGAGATCTACATCGAGGATCTGCGCGAGACCTTCGTCCGCGATTACGTCTTCCCGATGTTCCGTGCCAACGCCATCTACGAAGGCGAGTACCTGCTGGGCACCTCCATCGCACGTCCGCTGATCGCGCGTCGCCTGGTCGAGATCGCCAACGAGACCGGCGCTGACGCCATCTCCCACGGTGCGACCGGCAAGGGCAACGACCAGGTGCGTTTCGAGCTGGGCGCCTACGCGCTGAAGCCGGGCATCCAGGTCATCGCGCCGTGGCGTGAGTGGGACCTGAACTCCCGCGAGAAGTTGATGGAATACTGCGAGCAGCACGGTATCGAAGTCGACTACGCCAAGAACAAGAAGAAGTCGCCGTACTCCATGGACGCGAACCTTCTGCACATCTCCTATGAAGGTGGCGTGCTGGAAGACCCGTGGACCGAGTGCGAAGAAGAGATGTGGCGCTGGAGCGTCAGCCCGGAGCAGGCGCCGAACGAGGCGACCTATATCGACCTGACCTACACCAAGGGCGACATCACTGCCATCGATGGCAAGGAAATGGCCGCTCACGAAGTGCTCGAGTACCTGAACAAGGTCGGCGGCGCCAACGGCATCGGCCGTCTCGACATCGTCGAGAACCGTTATGTCGGCATGAAGTCCCGTGGCTGCTACGAAACACCGGGCGGCACCATCATGATGCGTGCTCACCGTGCCATCGAATCCATCACCCTGGACCGCGAAGCGGCTCATCTGAAGGACGAGATGATGCCCAAGTACGCTGAGCTTGTGTACAACGGCTACTGGTGGAGCCCGGAGCGTCGCATGCTGCAGGCGGCCATCGATGAGTCCCAGAAGGTCGTCAACGGCGTCGTGCGTCTCAAGCTCTACAAGGGCAACGTCATCGTCGTGGGTCGTCAGTCCGAGGATTCACTGTTCGACGCCTCCATCGCGACCTTCGAGGACGATGCAGGCGCCTACGACCAGAAAGACGCTGCCGGCTTCATCAAGCTGAACTCCCTGCGCCTGCGTATCGCGGCCAGCAAGGGACGTGGCATCGAGTAAGGCATCACCGGATGCGCATGCTGAGAGATCGCCTGCCCATCTGACCCGATGACGATGTCTGTCGGGTCATCAAGACGCCGGCCCTGGTGGCAGTCCCCGGACTGCTGACGGGGCCGGCGTTCTGCCATCTGTGCCATGCAAGCGGCCAGCGCGACGCCCGTACGCGTGCCCCGGATGGCATGCGGCTTAGTGTCTGGTGGGAAGGTCGCATTTCCCCCGGCACGGGGGCGTGGCATGCTGAGGGTCTCATCATAAACTCTCATTTCTTTCACTTTTTCCAGGTGAATGCCGGTGACACTAGAGGCCGGCCACCGAAGGATCCTTCAACATGCTGGGAATGCTCAAGAAACTGTTTTCCGCAGGCGAGCCTGCGCCGGTCAAGGAACCGGAGGCCGTCGAATACAATGGTTACCTCATCGTCGCCATGCCACAGAAGCACGAAGGGCAGTACCGGGTCTCCGGCGTGATTCGCAAGCCACTGGAAGGGGGCGCGACGCTGGAGCATCGCTTCGAGCGCTCCGACACCGTGCCGGGAGAAGACGGCGCCGTGGAGCTGACCGTGCTCAAGGCGAAACGCACCATCGATGATCTGGGCGACACGATCTTCGAACGCTGAGCCGACGTGATGGGTACCCGGCGGGTATCCTCGTCGAACTCGGCATCGAAGCCTGCGTTCAGGAAGCACGATTCAGGGAGACGACATGATCACGGTGCACCATCTGGAAAACTCACGCTCGCAGCGCATTCTGTGGCTGTTGGAAGAGCTGAATCTGGAATACCGCCTGGAAATCCATGCCCGTGACGCCGGGAACATGCGTGCGCCCCGGGCACTCAAGGACATCCACCCGCTGGGCAAGGCGCCGGTGATCACCGACACCACGCTGTCCGGTGACACGGGAGCACCTGTCGTGGTCGCGGAGTCCGGCGCCATCATCGAATACCTCATCGATGTCTATGGCTCGCAGGGCAGTGGGGAGAGTGCCCACCTCAGGCCAGCCCCCGGAACTCAGGCCGAGCGCGACTACCGTTTCTGGCTGCACTTCGCCGAAGGCTCCGCCATGTTGCCGCTGATGCTCAGGCTGGTGTTCTCGCGTCTCGACAAGCCACCGGTGCCATGGTTGATCCGTCCGGTCGCCCGCCTGCTGGCCAAGGGAGTCAATGACAAGTTCATCAGCCCGGAAATCAAGGCGCACCTCACCTACATGGATACCTGTCTCGAACGTCGCCCCTGGCTTGCCGGTGACGCCCTGACCGGTGCCGATATCCAGATGAGCTTCCCGATCCAGGCGCTCGATACGCGTCAGGGGCTCAAGAATCATCCGAACATCCAGGACTGGCTGGCGCGCATCCGGGCGCGCGCCGCCTTCCAGCGCGCCGTGGACAAGGGTGGCGAACTGGCCCTCTGATCCCCGAGCGACCGGGGCGACACGTCGCCCCTGCACCCCCTGCGCAGACAGGGCATGTGAACAGGGCGTGTGGGCCGGGCGTGTGAACAGGGCATGCAGACCGGCATGCAGGCAGCAAAGGCCGAGGTGGTGCGACATCGGGATGTCGCCTGGGCCATCACGCGGGGGATCGGGAATGTGATTCCCCCGCGAGGCTATCCGGGTGGGTGACGGGTAGCGGGACAGGGAGTCAACCGGGGACGAGGGAATGACACGCAAGAGTCTACGTGAGCAGTCGCTTGAGGCCACGATCCAGCAGATGGAGCGCGACAAGGCACGTCTGGAGCGCCGTGTCGCGAGTCTGGAGGAGAAGTTGTCGTCGACCCTCGACGGCACGGGCCTGCGTCTCTGGCAGCTGGAAGTTCCCACCGGCAAGCTCACCATCTTCAACTATCGCTGGGGGCGCATGCTGGGTTATCAGCCCGGCGAGTTGAACGCTCACTTCGATGTCTGGCGAGATCACCTCCACCCGGAAGACCGCGACGAGGTGCTCGCCAATCTCGAGGACCATCTCGCCGGGCGCACCGAAGTCTATCAGGTGGTGCATCGCATGCTGGCCCGAGACGGCAGCATCACCTGGGTCGCGGACAGGGGGCGAGTCGTCGAACGTGACGCGAATGGCAAGGCGCTGCGGCTGCTGGGCACCCATACCGACATCAGCCACGAGAAGGATTACGAGACTCGCCTCAATGCCCTGGCCAGCACCGATGCACTGACGGGACTTTCCAATCGCCAGGCCATCAATGGCTGGTTCAAGCGCCAGCTGGCGGACGACAGTGCGCTGTTGTTCATCGACGTGGATGGCTTCAAGCAGGTCAATGATGCGCTGGGACATCGTGCTGGCGATGAAGTGCTGGTATTGCTCGCCCACGGTCTCAATGAAGAGCTGCATCATCTGGGCGTCCATCACCACCTGGCCGCGCGCTTCGGTGGGGATGAGTTCCTGTTCCAGCTGCCGCGCATGACACCGGCGCGTATCGAGATGATCGTGCGGCGCTGGCTGGCACGCTTCGGCCAGCCCCTCGAGATCAGCACGGGGCAGGCCAGCATCGGCCTGAGCATCGGGGTCTGCTTCGGCCGAGACGCCACCGGCAACTTCGCGGCCGCACTGGAATATGCCGATCAGGCGATGTATCGCGTCAAGCGCAGCGGCAAGCACGGCTACCATCTGCATGCCCCCTTGCGGCACGGCGAGGCGCCCCGCATCAGCGCTTTGCAGGACTCCTCCTCCAGAGCGCGTCACGCCGCCGGCACCTCCCCACGGCTGCCTCCCGAGATCCCCGTCGCCTCGCCGCTGGACACCCTGGCCCAGGCCTCCGCCGCGACACGTGCAGACAGCGCCATCCCTCTCACGCCTGCGCGTGACCTCGCCACCCGCCCGGTCATCGACGAGTGACAGCGCGGATGGCAGGCTGACGCCGCATTGCCATGTGCTTGTGCTATCACTGCCTCTCAGAACTTCTGACATCTCGGAGCTTCTGTCATCTCGGAGCTTCTGTCAGCTCGGTATCGCCCTGTCGTCTCTGCCTGCTTCGGGACTGATCGTCATGTCGGATGGCAATCCCGCATGGGCAATGGTTGACTGACACTGGCAGAGAGATGACAGGCGTCATGTCACCAGCAGGGCGAGGGTCCTCAAGGAGTGAAGGATGAGTCACAACGAGACAGGCCGACAGTGCGTCAATCAGTTCTTCCATCAGTCGGGCGATATCATCGGCGCGGCGCTTTCCGGCAGTGCCCAGTTGCAGCACCCTGATGGCAGCGGCCTGCGTCTGTCCGCGCCGGACAGCGGCATGCGCCTGGTGGTGCGCGATGACTGGCAGCGCGATCAGGTCGCGCTGATTTCCGGCGGGGGTTCCGGGCATGAGCCCGCGCATGCCGGCTTCGTCGGGGCCGGCATGCTCACCGCGGCGGTATGTGGCGAGCTGTTCGCCTCACCGACGGTGGAGGCGGTGCTCGCGGCGCTCAGAGAGGTGACCGGTGACGCGGGCACCCTGTTGATCGTCAAGAACTACACCGGAGACCGCCTCAATTTCGGTCTGGCGGCCGAACGGGCACGTCAGGAAGGACTCAAGGTCGAGATGGTCATCGTCGCCGATGATGTGGCGCTGCCTGACAACCCGCAGCCGCGCGGGCTGGCTGGCACCTTGCTGGTCCACAAGATCGCCGGGGCACTGGCGGCAGGCGGCGCGGATCTCGAGGAGGTCACCGCCGTGGCGCGCCGGGTGGCGGACAGCTGCTCGACCCTGGGCATGGCACTCGATGTCGGGCGTCATCCCGGCAAGCCGCGTGAGCCACGGGCGCCGGAGCTGGGGCTCGGCATTCATGGCGAGCCGGGCGCCACCACGCTGGAGTTCGCCAGCCACGACGGAGACTGCGACGTGCATGCCCTGATGGATCAGGTAGTGGAGGCGCTGATACAGGGGCACTCGCGCAAGGAGGCCGGGGGTGACCTGCCCGCCACCGGCCATCTGCTGATGATCAATGATCTGGGTGGCTGCTCGGCATTGGAGCGCGCGGTCCTGCTCGACGAGGCGCTGGCGCATCCGTCGCTCAAGGCGCTGGGCATTCACGCCGTGGTGGGGCCGCAGCAGCTGATGACCTCACTGGACATGCACGGCTTCTCGCTGACGCTGTTGCCGCTGGACGGCTTGCTGGAAGAGGCACTGGATGCCCGCTGTGCGCCGCGTGCCTGGCCCGGTGTTCAGCGGGTGGTGCCGCTGGCGCATTTCACGCCTCGTCAGGAGGGGGGGCGCGCTGTTCAAGACGCCTCCACGCTTGCCGAGCGCGCCCGAGCCAAGGCCGATTGCCAGGCGCGTGCTGCCCGGGAAGGCCGGGCGAGGGTAGCGCTGCCGGGCGACCCTCAGGTCGAGCAGCGGCTGCGTGCTGTGCTGGAAGTCCTGCTGGCCAGTGAGGTGGATCTCGATCGTCTCGATGCCATCAGCGGGGACGGGGATACCGGCACCACCTTTGCCGGCGGTGCCCGTGCCGTGCTGGAAGCGCTGGAGGACTGTGAGCTGGCCTGTGGTGACAGTGGCGAGCTGATGACCTCCATCGGCAAGCAGCTGGCCTACGGCATGGGCGGTTCCAGTGGCGTGCTGCTCTCGACCCTGTTCACCGCGGCGGCGACGCGGTGGAAGACGCAAGCCAGCGAGGCAGACGCCCGTGCACCTGCCTCGCTGGGGCAGCGCTGGCATGAGGCGCTCGATCACGGCGTGGGGCGGATGCAGCATTACGGCGGCGCCGTGCGCGGGGACCGCAGCCTGCTGGATGCGCTATTGCCGGCGTTGGACGCACTGCAGGCGTCGGTGCAGGGTGAGCAGCAGGCGTCGATGCAGGGCGAGCGCATCGACTGGGCCGCGATGGCACGCGCCGCCCGCCAAGGGGCGGATGCCACCGCGGAGATGGCCAAGGCACGCGCCGGACGCTCCGCCTATGTGCCCGCCGCCCATCTGGTCGGCCACAACGACCCGGGCGCGGAAGCCGTGGCGCGTGTCTTCGAAGCGCTGGCGGACGCCGCCGAGGAAGCGGCGGGCTGATTCGATTGACCCGAATGACCCGCGTCTGAGCTCCCCAGATCCACAAAGCACTAAAACCGGAAGGCCCGCCCATGAACCTCACGTTCAGGGGCGGGCCTTCTGGCATTGCGCGGCAGCCGTCAGGCGACGTTCTGGCGAGTCGGCAGGCGAATCAGACGCGTGGCGATGGCGGTGCCCAGCAGGGTGATGCCCATGCCGGTGAGGATGCGCGCATCGATCACCTCATCGAGCAGCATGTTGCCCCACAGCAGGGCGCTGACCGGTACCAGGAAGGTGACGGAAGTGGTCGCGGTGGCGCCGGCGCTGGCCAGCAGGCGGAAGAAGATCAGGAAGGCGAGGCTGGTGCTGAGTACCGCCAGCGCGATGGCGCTGCCCCAGGCCTCCAGGCTGACGCTGGTTGTCGGCCACATCCACAGGCCCGGAATCAGCAACAGCAGGGACGACATCAGCGAGCTGCCCGCGGCCAGCACCGGTGAGGGCAGGTGACTCAGACGCTGGCGCGAGAAATTGGAGGCGAAGCCATAGCAGAAGGTCGCCCCCAGGGCGGCGAGGATGAACCAGCCATCGCCGCCGAGCTGGAAATCGAGGCGGTCACTCGACAGCACATAGACCCCGCTGAAGGCCACGGCCAGTCCCAGATACTGTTGCTTCTGGATCGGCGTGGCGAACAGCGCCATGCCCAGCAGCGCGGTGAACAGTGGCGTGGTGGCGTTGATCAGCGAGGTGAAGCCGGCCTCCAGCTGGGTGGTGGCCAGCGCCAGCAGGCAGAAGGGCAGTGCCTGACTGGTCAGGCCCAGCACCGCAAGCGGGCCCTTGTGTTCCCACAGCATCTTCAGGCGGCCCGCGCCCAGCAGCAGCGGGGCCAGCACCAGCGCGCCGATGCCCATGCGCAGCAGAATCAATGTGGTCGGGCCGAATTCCGGCGCGGCCACGCGCATGAAGATGAAAGACATGCCCCACAGGGTGGAAAGCAGGACAAGACGCAAGGCATCGCTGGCGGACATGGTGTTCTCGACGTGGCGTGTGGAAGGCAGTCCGCTAGGCTAGCCCCTCACGCGCATCACGGGAAGCACGACCTTGTGTCTGTCGCTGTCCAGCTTCTGCCGAGCTTCTGCCGAGCTCCAGCCCAGTCCAGCCCAGTCCAACCCAGCCCAGCCCGCTGGCCTCAGGAGGACGGAATCGCCCCACGCTGGATGGCGGCGATGTCCCGGGCGGCGCGCTCGAGTGCCGGCAGATGCTTGAGCATGTCCTCGCGCGACTGACGCATCACCGGCGCCTGGATCGCCACGCCGATGTTGGACGGCCCGTCCGGGTTGGGTGCCAGCACCGCGATGCACACCAGCCCGGGCAGGAATTCCTCATCATCGAGTGCATAGCCCTGCCGGCGGACCTGCTCGATCTCGGCCTCGACGGAGTCGATGTCGGTCAGGGTATTGCGCGTCATCGCGTTCAGCGGTGTGCCCTTGAGCAGGCGGCGGCGCTGGGCGGGCGGCATCTGGGCCAGAAACAGCTTGCCGCTGGCGGAGCAATGCACCGGCACCCGGGAACCGGGATGCAGATAGAAGCGCAGCGGCGCCTGGGTCTCGACGCGATCCAGATACAGCACCTCGCTGCCCGACAGCGCGGTGATGTTGCAGCTTTCCCCCACCTCTTCCATCAGCCGGCTGAGCACGCCGTGGCGCGCGCCCTGCACGGTATCGTTGAGCAGCAGATTTTCCGCCAGACGGCGCAGCCGACTGCCCTTGCTGTAATGGCGGTTGTCCGCCTCGCGCTGCAGCATGCCGCTGCCTTCCAGCTGCTGGAGCATGCGATGCAGCGTCGGCTTGGGCAGGCCGGTCTCTTCCACCAGTCCCTGCAGCGTGAAGAACTGATCCTTGGCGGCGATCACCTCCAGCAGCGCCAGCAGGCGCTGGGCAGGTGTATCACCCTCTATCTTGCTGCCTTCCTTGCCGGTGTCCTTGTCAGCGTCCTTGCTGGCACGCGGCAGGCTTGCCTGGGGCTGGGTGGCACTGTTCATGGGCTGTTCCCTCCTTCAATCCGTGCGCTGGGCAGTGTGGCGCCGAAACGCTCGGCCCGTCAGTGCCTTGCGTTGCTGTGCCTACTTTAACAGTACTCCATAGGACGGAAGAAGTTTCTAAAAAAGACACGTTTTCTATCATTTTATGAAATCTAGCTTGACGGGCGCCATGGTGAGGGCTAATTTTGGTCACATGTTTCGGTAATCGGAACTAAATGTACCAATAAACATAAAATTGATAGTTGGAGACGCCATGAGCACTCAAGACAGCGCAGACAACCGCAAGGTCGTGCAGGGCAAGCAGAAGATGACGCCCTCCGAGGCTTTCGTGGAAACCATGGTCGCCAATGGCGTCACCGACATGTTCGGTATCATGGGTTCCGCCTTCATGGATGCGATGGACATCTTCGCGCCGGCCGGCATCCGTCTGATCCCGGTGGTGCATGAGCAGGGCGCCGCTCACATGGCCGACGGCTATGCGCGTGTCTCCGGTCGTCATGGCATGGTCATCGGCCAGAACGGCCCGGGCATCTCCAACTGCGTCACCGGCATCGCGGCCGCTTACTGGGCGCACAGCCCGGTGGTCATCGTCACCCCGGAAGCCGGCACCACCGGCATCGGCCTGGGCGGCTTCCAGGAATGCAAGCAGCTGCCGATGTTCCAGGAATTCACCAAGTACCAGGGCCACGTGACCCACCCGTCGCGCATGGCGGAATACACCGGTCGCTGCTTTGATCGCGCCATGTCCGAGATGGGCCCGACCCAGCTCAACATTCCGCGTGACTACTTCTACGGCGAGATCGAGTGCGAGATTCCCAAGCCGGCACGCGTGGACCGTGGCCCGGGTGGCAGCAAGAGTCTGGATGAGGCAGCCGAGCTGCTGGCCAGCGCCAGGTTCCCGGTCATCGTCTCCGGTGGCGGTGTGGTGATGGCGGATGGCGTCGAGGAGTGCAAGGCACTGGCAGAGCGTCTCGGCGCGCCGGTGGTCAACAGCTACCAGCACAACGATTCCTTCCCGGCCAGCCACCCGCTGTGGTGTGGTCCGCTCGGGTATCAGGGCTCCAAGGCGGGCATGAAGCTGATCGCGCAGGCCGATGTCGTCATCGCGCTGGGCACGCGTCTCGGGCCGTTCGGTACCCTGCCGCAGCACGGCATGGACTACTGGCCGAAGGACGCGAAGATCATCCAGATCGACGCCGACCACAAGATGCTGGGCCTGGTGAAGAAGATCTCCGTCGGCATCTGCGGTGACGCGCGTGAAGCGGCCATCGCCCTGACCGAGCGTCTGTCCGGTCGCAATCTGGAATGCGATGCCACCAAGGATTCGCGCCTCAGCACCATCCGCGAAGAGAAGGCTGCCTGGGAAGCCGAGCTTGACGAGTGGACCCACGAGAAGGACGCCTTCAGCCTCGATGCCATCGACGAGGCCAAGGACGAGAAGCCGTTCTCCGGCGGTGAATACCTGCACCCGCGTCAGGTCCTGCGCGAGCTGGAAAAGGCGATGCCGGAAGATGTCATGGTCTCCACCGACATCGGCAACATCAATTCCGTGGCCCACAGCTATCTGCGCTTCGACAAGCCGCGCAGCTTCTTCGCCCCGATGAGCTTCGGCAACTGCGGCTACGCTCTGCCGACCATCATGGGTGCCAAGACCGCCGCGCCGGAACGTCCGGCCATCGCCTACGCCGGTGACGGTGCCTGGGGCATGAGCCTGATGGAAATCATGACCGCCGTGCGTCACGACATTCCGGTCACGGCCGTCGTCTTCCACAACCGTCAGTGGGGCGCCGAGAAGAAGAACCAGGTCGAGTTCTACAACCGTCGCTTCGTCGCCGGTGAGCTGGACAACCAGAGCTTCGCCGAGATCGCACGCTCCATGGGGGCCGAAGGCATCACCGTCGACCGTCTGGAAGACGTGGGCCCGGCGCTCAAGAAGGCCATCGACATGCAGATGAACGAAGGCAAGACCTGCGTCATCGAGGTGATGTGTACGCGCGAACTGGGCGACCCGTTCCGCCGCGACGCCCTCAAGAAGCCGGTGCGTCTGCTCGAGAAGTATCAGGATTACGTGTAACGCCCATCGCTGATCGCGCTGTGCAGGTCATGGATGGCAGCGCGATGAAGCGGGTGTAGCGCGACGCGCAAGCAGGACTGGAACTCTCCCTTGCCCCGGCCATTTCAGATGTCCGGGGCTTTTTGGATGTGTCGGCTGCCTGCAAGGGCAGCGAGGAGACAGACATGAAGGCACTCAACAACATTCTGGCGCGGGCCAAGGCAGACCCGCGCCGTATCGTGCTCTGTGAAGGGCAGGACATGCGGGTGGTGCAGGCGGCGGTGAGCGCGGCGGAGCAGGGCCTGGCGCAGGTGATGCTGGTGGGCGACCCGACCGTCATCGCCGCCACCGCCAGAGAAGCCGGGCTCGAGGATGGCTCGCTGGGAAGGTGTGAGCTGATCGACCCCGCCACCTCCGAGCACACCGCCAGGCTTGCCGAGGCGCTGCACGCGCATCGCGCGGCCAAGGGCATGACGGCGGAGCAGGCCGCCGAGAAGATTCGTGATCCGCTGACGTTTGCCAACATGCTCGTGCGCGAAGGGCTGGCGGATGGCTCGGTGGCGGGGGCGGTGAATACCACTGCCGATGTGGTGCGCAGCGCCATCCAGTTACTGGGCCTGGCGCCGGGCAGCAAGCTGGTCTCCAGCTTCTTTCTGATGATGCTGTGCAAGCCGTTCCACAACCTGAAGGGTGGGATGATCTTCTCGGACTGTGGGCTGGTGATCGACCCCGACGCGGAAGAGCTTTCGCAGATCGCGCTGGCCGCCGCCGACAGCGCTCAGGCCCTGCTCGGGGAAGACCCACGGGTGGCGATGCTGTCGTTCTCCACCAATGGCAGCGCGCATCACGCTTCGGTGGACAAGGTGGTTCAGGCCGCGCATCTCGTGCGGGAGCAACGCCCGGAAATCGCCATCGATGAAGACGTGCAGCTCGACGCCGCCATCGTGGCGGAAATCGCCGAGCGCAAGCTGCCCACCTCACGCGTCAAAGGCACCTCCAACGTGCTGGTGTTCCCCAATCTGGAAGCCGGCAACATCGGCTACAAGCTCGCCGAACGCATCGGCGGTGCTGAAGCCATCGGCCCGCTGCTCCAGGGCCTCGCCAAACCCGCCAACGACCTCTCACGCGGCTGCTCCACCGCCGACATCCTCAATGTCATTGCGGTCACTGTCGTTCAGGCGCAGCAGCGCACCCCGTAAGACTGATTTCTCCTTCTTTTCCTTCTGTTAGCCGCTCACGGCGGATAGGGCAGGCGAAAGCCTGCCTTATGCAAATTAATAATCTTGGCTACTATTAACTTTGTTGTTGTCTTCTATGTGGTATCGCATGTTTAAACATCAATGTGTAATAAGTGAGGTGCAATTATGGCTAGGAAATTTGTTGAGCAGGTTGATAAATCAAATACAGAAATGTTTGATTCCCTAGTCTGTAATGCAATTGACTTTCTTAGATCTTCTATAGATGACCTAGATCATAGGCCTAAAAATTCTATTGTAGATTTCTATACGGCTATTGAGCTTATATTTAAAGCTAGATTGATGAGTGAGCACTGGACTCTTATCCTTAGCAAGCCAGAGCTAGCACGATTAGATAATTTCAGGACTGGAGACTTTCACTCTGTATCATTGAAAGGTTCTGTGGATAGGCTTCATAATATTTTAGGAGAAAAGATTGATCGTAAAGTAATAAATACTTTTGAGGTGTTGGGGGAACATCGTAATCAGATAGTTCACTTTTCACATACTTCATATGATAATGCATCATCTACTAAAGCTAAGGTTGTAGTAGAGCAATGGAGGTCGTGGCATCATTTATATTTTCTTTTAACCTCGAAATGGAATGAGATTTTTTATAAACATATTGAAGAGATAGAAGATATTCAAAGGTTGATGCTTACTAAGAGGGATTATCTAAGGGTGAGGTTTACTGAGTTAGAGAAAGATATCGATATCAAGTGTAAGCGAGGAGAAGTGATAATTGCTTGTAATGCGTGTGGATTTGTTGCTGCTATCGTAGAGAAAACTAATGAATGGGGAGATAATTATCACTGTTTAATCTGTGACGATAGAGGTATATCGATAAAGCCTACTGATGCTACTATTGAGTGTCCTGAATGCTCTTCTTTAGTTCAGTTTTTTAATAAAAGCCCTGTAATCTGTACTGCTTGTAATTATCCTTTGACTACAGAAGATGTTATAGCTAAGTGTGCTGACGAATACTCTAATGGAGATGATTACTGCTGTGATGGAAGGGACGAGTGGATCGCTGAATGTCATCAATGTAGGTCAACAATTCCCTCGGTTTTTTTCATCGATGGTTTGTGGAGTTGTGTGGTTTGTCATGATCGAGGTTGGCGAGCTGTAATCTGTCCTCACTGTGATGAGTTTGTTACAGGTGATCCGGAAGCAATTGAATATTGTGCTTGCTTTAAATGTGAAGATGTATTTAGAAATAAAATGAAAAGAATGTTTGATTCTGTTGATTGATTTCGAGATTCTATTGTTTTTAAGGAGGGTTGTTTTGGTTGGTTCTTCTTGGATATCGTTTTTTATGCATGATTGTCGATCATTAACTTTGCTTATGGATTAGTGCTTAATAGTTTTTAGAGAGTCGTAGGATCTGACTTGAATCATGCGACTATATTCTTAAAGACAGGTTGGTTAAGTTTTATTAAATGGCTACTGTGTTAGTATTAAATGAGTTGGTGCGACTAGACGCTAACTACGTATTGAAATACTGTCAGAGGTGTTGGATGTGGCTTTAATTAATGTCTTCAGTAAGAGGAAATGACGTGAGCGACGAATATACTGCCGATAAAGTCAATGATGACCATATGGTTATTCCAAGATTTGTATTTTTTCTCGTAGGGGTTATTGCTATTGTGATAACTTTAAGTAAAGTTATCGTCTTTGGATCTGATAGAGATCTGAGTTTAGCTTTTGCGTTGTTTGGTATAATATTTACAGCACTGCCGGCAACTTTTGGTATGGGTAAAAGTAGATCTAATGTATGTGCGCTTATTAGTATGATTCTGGTTGCTGTCTCAATTATAGTAACATAGTCTCGCTTTATAAATAAATAGCGACTGAGGGATTAAAGTTCTTCGATTAGTTTTAAGGTTTTTGATTTGAAGGCTTTGTTGTAACTAATATACGTACGTTAGTTACATCCACTGACGTCGGCACGTCAGCGTCATATGATTAACGGTGTCATCGGCGTGGGCGTTGTCGAGGGTGCATTCGGGATTGACGATACCCTGCTCGCGCGGGTGATCTAGGAATGATTCGAAATTAGCAGTGCACCATCGCGTGCTCGCAGCAGCTCACATCCCCTGATGCCGGCACGCCAGCGCCATGTGATAGACGATTTCATCGGCGAGGGCGTTGTCGAGGGTGCGCTCAAGATCGATGATCAGCTGATTGGGGTAGTAGGCGCTGAGGTCCAGCCCGACGCCGAGGCCGAGGATGGCCTGGCGGCCGGAGCGGGTCTGTTGCGCGACGACCTGCTTGAGGTGGCTGTCGAGATACTGTTCGTCATTGGCGGTGTTGGTGGCGCTGTCACAGGGGCTGCCATCGGAGATGACGACCAGCAGGCGGCGCGCGCCTTCGTCGGCAGGAGTGTTGTCCGCGAGGCGTGAGCAGGCCCATTGCACGGCTTCGCCATCCACGCCTTCGCGGTAGAGATCGGCCTTGAGCAGGGCGCCGAAGTGGCGGCGCGCACGTCGCCACGCCAGTGAGGCGGGCTTGAAGATCAGATACTGCACTTCATTCAGGCGGCCCGGACGCGCGGGCTTGCCGGCGCGTCGCCAGTCCTTCAGGGCGCGGCCACCATTCCAGGCGCCAGTGGTGAAGCCGAGCACCTCGGTGGGCACACCGGCCATGTCCAGCGCACGGGTGAGTATCTCGATCAGCATCGCCACCGCCTCGCCATGCACCTTCATCGAACCGGAGCAGTCGATCAGGAAACTGACCTGCGCACTGGCTTCGGGCACCCAGCGCTCGCGCTGGAAGACCCGCCGCTCGGCCGGCGAGGAAATCACCTGACTCAGCCGCCGCCCATCGATGATTCCTTCCTCCTCCCCGAAGTGCCATCCCTCACGCTGTGGCGAGCTGAAATGCCGCGCCAGCTGACGTGCCAGGCGCCGCACGTTGATCTTCTGTTCCGCCAGACGCGTATCCAGCGCCTGACGATACTCATCGAGCAGCGCGGCGCGCATGCGCCTGGCCGGTTCCAGCTCGCGGTCATAGGCCGTGGTGAACACCTGATAGGGCAGCAATTCCTCCGGCGCGCCACGCCGATGACTCGGCAGCGGCGATGCCGCCTGCTCCTCGAGCAGACTCGCTTCTTCATCCTCGTTTTCCAGAAACAGCGCGAAGCGTTGTCTGGCATCCAATTCGTCATCTTCCTCGCCGTCCTGCTCCTCCAGCGACTCGGCCAGTTCCTGCTCCAGCCACAGGCTGATGTTCAGCGCGTGCTGCTGATAGGCCGCCTGATCGAAACGCGTGCGTCTCAGCCCCGCCATGTCAGCGCCCAGTGCCTGATAGAAGGAGGCGCGCGTCGTCTCGATGTAATCCTCCGTCTCGTGGATCACCGCACAGGCCATCAGGCGCGACCAGCACGACTGGATGACGCTGTAGATCAGGATGCCGCTGCTCGTCTCGGTCAGGCCCGCGTGATAGAAGGCCAGGCACCAGTCGGTGAAGCGCCGCGCCAGATTCTCCTTCACGCCGGGCATGTCAGGATCGACCAGCGCCTCGACGCGCAGCTGCTCCAGCAGGTCATAGATCAGGCGGGTTTCCGGCAGCGCCGGGCGCGCCGCCAGATGCAGCGCCTCGTCGGTGTGGAGCAGGCGCAGCGCGATGGCATCGCTGACCGCGCGATAGTTGTCGAGCGTGCAGTCATCCTCCTCAAGACGCAGATGCGGCGTGCGCAATGGCAGCGCCTGCGCATGCCGACTCAGGCGCCGCCCCCGATAGGCCCAGCCGGCCTGACCGCTGAGTGCCCCGAGACTCGCCGCCGCAAGCTCCTCGAGATACTGCTGACGACGGCGTACCTGCTGGGCCGCACTCATGCCCGGGCTCCCTTGTCGCTGTCCTGTTCATTCATCAGATCGCTCTCCATCAGCGCCGCGGATTCCTCAAGCTCCCTGGCGAAGCAGCGCTGATAGAACTCGGCGACCAGCGGACGCTCATGCTCATCGCACTTGTTGAGATAGGAGAGGCGGAAGGCCAGCGCCGGGTTGCGGAAGATCTCGCAGTTCTCCGCCCAGGTGATCACGGTACGCGGCGACATCAGGCTCGACAGATCACCATTGGCGAAGCCCTTGCGGGTGAGGTCCGCCACCGCGACCATCGCGCGAATCAGCGCCTGGCCACGCTCGTTGTCCTTGGCCGGCACGCGGGCCAGCACGATCTTCACTTCCTCATCACGCGGCAGGTAATCCAGCTTGGCGACGATGTTCCAGCGGTCGATCTGCGCATGGTTGAGCAGCTGGGTGCCGTGATAGAGCCCATCCTGATTGCCAAGCCCCACGGTATTGGCGGTGGCGAACAGCCGGAACTGCGGGTGCGGGCGAATCACGCGGTTCTGATCCAGCAGCGTGAAGTGGCCGTCGCGCTCCAGAATGCGCTGGATGACGAACATCACGTCCGGGCGGCCGGCATCGTACTCATCGAAGATCAGCGCGATGGGGCGAGTCAGTGACCACGGCACGATGCCTTCCTGGAATTCGGTGACCTGCACGCCGTCGCGAATCACGATGGCGTCCTTGCCGACCAGATCCAGCCGGCTGACATGGCCATCGAGATTGACGCGCAGGCACGGCCAGTTGAGGCGCGCGGCGATCTGCTCGATATGGGTCGATTTGCCGGTGCCGTGCAGGCCCTGAACCATCACGCGACGGTTGTTGGTGAAGCCGGCGAGGATGGCGAGGGTGACATCGGGATTGAAGCGATAGGCCGTATCGATTTCCGGCACGTGGGCGTCGCGCTCCAGAAAGACCGGCACCTTGAGGTCACTGTCGATGCCGAACAGCTCGCGCACGCCGCGCAGCTCAGTGGGCTGCAACTGACCGGCGGGCAGTGGCTGCTCGGCAGTGGCCTGGTCATTGCGCGGGTCGGCGCTGGCATGATGCATCGTGGTGGCGTCGCTCACGGGGTGTCTCCCTCGTCATTCTTGTCGGTGGCTGCCAGGCAGACCTGTATCGGGGAGGTCGGCAGACCTGTCACAGGGAGTCAGGAAAACCGGGCAGCGGCAATGGCTTGAATATAGCTTTGTTTCTAAAAATAATGCAAATCGTATCGAAATATGAGATTTGTGATTATTCATTCCCCCGCAGGAGCAAGGCAGATGAGCGATACCCTGATCATTGGTGGCGGCGTGATGGGCATGATGATGGCGTGGCAGCTGGCCGAGGCCGGCCAGACCGTCACGCTGCTGGAGCGCGGCCAATGCGGGCGCGAGGCGTCGTGGGCCGGGGGCGGCATCGTCTCGCCGCTGTATCCGTGGCGCTACTCGAGTGCCATCTCGTCGCTGTCACGCTGGTCAGAAGGCGAATACCCCAGGCTTGCCGAGGCGCTCAAGGATGCCACCGGCATCGACCCCGAATACCGCCAGAAGGGCTTGATCTACCTGCGGGTGGAGGATGAGGCACTGGCGCTGGACTGGGCGCACACCCAGCACAAGCCGTTGGAGGTGATCGGGCGGGAGGCGCTCTACGCGCGCGAGCCGCATCTGGCGGCGGGTCATCAGCAGGCGCTGTGGATGCCGACGCTGGGCAGTATCCGCAATCCGCGCCTCGGACAGGCGCTGCGCGCGCGTCTGCTGGCGCATGTGCGTGTCGAGGTGCGCGAAGGCTGCGAGGTGCAGGAGCTGATGATCGGCGCGGATCACCGCGTCACGGGCGTCCGGCTGGTTGATGAGACCGTCAGCGCAGACAACGTCGTGGTATGTGGCGGCGCCTGGAGCGGCAGGCTGTTGGCCGCGGCCGGCGTGCTGCTGCCGGTGCGCCCGGTGAAGGGCCAGATGATGGTCTTCAATCCGGTGGCGGCGGGGCTTTGCTGCGTGGAAGACCCGCTGCTGTCGCGGGTGGTGCTGTGCGATGGCCGCTACGTGATTCCGCGCGCCGATGGGCGGATTCTGATCGGCTCGACCCTGGAGCATCAGGACTTCGACAAGTCCACCACCTTAGAGGCACGCGAGTCACTGCATGCCAGCGCCGCGAGCATTCTGCCAGCACTCGGCGAGCTTGAACCGGAGCATCACTGGGCGGGCCTGCGCCCGGGCACGCCGGATGGCACGCCCTTCATCGGCGCGGTGCCGGGGCTTGCAGGGCTTTATGTGAATGCGGGCCACTACCGTAACGGCCTGGTGCTGGCGCCGGCTGCCACGCGTCTGCTCAGTGACATTCTGCTGGGCCGCGAGAGCTTCATGTCGGCTCAGGCCTTCACGCCGCCGGGAGTCGAGATCGCCACCGCTCTGGCGAGTTGACCCCGCTGTCTCGTGCGGGCTTGGGGGGACGATGGGTCCAGTTGGCACCAGGCACGCCGCAATGGCGCCAACTGGCCCAATCGCTGGCCGCCAACTGGTGCTAAAGGGCAATGATGGCAGGGGCGTAGTCTCGGGGCATGGCGCAGCGATCGCTGATGCCCTTGCTCAAACGACACGCTCGAACCACAAGCCCAACAACAAGACTGCGGAGCCCGACCCATGACCCACCAAGCCACCATCGAACTGCTGAGTGCCTTCTGCGATGCCCTCAACCGTCACGACATCGACGACTGCCTGTCGATGATGACCGATGACTGCGAATTCCTCGCCATCGCCGGGCCGGAACTCGAAGGCAAGACCTTCGCCGGTCAGGACGCAGTGCGCGCGGGCCTCTCCGCTGCCTGGCAGAACGCGCCGGATGCCCAGTGGATCGACGCGGAAATCTTCGCCGATGGCGAACGTGGCTTCGTCATCAGCACCTACACCGGCACCACCGCCGATGGTGCGCGCAGCGAAGCGCGCATGATCGATGCCTTCACGCTGCGTGACGGCAAGATCGCGATCAAGAACGCCTTCCGCAAGAATCGTCCGCCCGTCAATGTCTGAGCGCCAGCGGCGCATCGATCAGGGAAGCGGTTTCTGAAGCTGTCTTTGCCCCTGGGGCAGCACGTCATGGTGTCAGGTCATGGCGTGCGCGCCCTGCGGGTGAGAGGAGGTGTTCGAGATGGAAACTATCGTGCAGCACGGCGCCCGGCCAGATGAGGTGGGCAGCGAGTCAGAGCAGCGCCCGGCCACTCAGGCCTCCCGGCCGTATGACCCGGCCTATGACCCGCTGGTGAGCGCCACCCCCGGCGAAGGGCGCGACTACGCGCCGACCTACTGGGTCGCCACCGCCGGTGAGCCGCCGCAGGATGATGGCCCGGTGATGGGCGATATCGACGCGGATGTGGTGATCGTCGGCTCCGGCTTCACCGGACTCACCGCCGCCATCGTGCTGGCCGAGAAGTACGGCATCAAGGCCACCGTGCTGGAGGCCAATCGGGTCAGCTGGGGCTGCTCGACCCGCAATGGCGGTCAGGCGCAGTGCGCCACCGGGCGCCTCAAGCGCTCGCAGTGGATCGAGCGCTACGGGCTCGAGGCCGCCCACGGCCTGCACCGTGAGTGCGTCGAGGGCATGGAGAATTTCAAGGAGCTGATCAAGGACATCGACTGCGATCCGCAGCCGGGCGGTCATCTGTATATCGCCCACCGCGAGCGCATGATGCCGGGGCTGGAGAAGGAAGCGCGCCTGTTGCGCGAGACCTTCCATTACGATGCCCGCATCATCGATGGCGCTACGGTGCGCAATGAGTGGGTCGGTGACGAAGAGGCCTGCGGCGCGATGCACGAGCCGGAAGGCATCGGCGTACACCCGGGCAAGTTGGCCTTCGGCTATCTGCGCAAGGCGCGCCGCCTGGGCGTCAAGGTGCACCCGGCAAGCCCGGTGGAGAGTTGGGAGACCCGTGATGGCGTGCACTATCTGAGAACGCCGGGTGGTGTGGTCAAGGCGCGCTCGGTGGGCATGGCTACTGGCGGTTACACCTCCGGCAAGCTGCATCCGGAGCTCGACAAGCGCCTGATGCCGGTGCTCTCCAACTCGCTGGTGACGCGCCCGCTGACGGCGCAGGAAATCGAGGCGACACGCTTTCATACCCACCAGGTGCTCACCGACACTCGCGTGCTGCGCCACTACTACCGTCTGCTGCCGGACAACCGCCTGCAGATCGGCAGCCGCAGTGCCGTGTCAGGCCGTGACGCGCCCAAGGCGCAATACGAGCAGCTGCTGATCGCCGACATGCATCGCAAGTTCCCGGCGCTGACCGGCATCGAGGTCGATTACTCCTGGTGGGGCTGGGTGGATGTCAGTCACGACATGATGCCGCGCATCCATCAGCCGGACCCGAAGCAGAGCGTCTATTACGCCATGGGCTATGGCGGCAACGGCGTGATGTATTCCGCCCAGGCGGGCAAGCGTCTCGCCCAGTGGATCGCCAGGGACGCGGCGGATCTGGTGCTGCCGATCTTCCAGTCGCGCCTGCCGTATCCCAATGTGCTCAACAAGGTGGAGTCGCCGCTGTTCGCGCCATTCCGCCGTACCGGCCAGCGTTGCCTGTATCGCTGGTATGCGATGAAGGACGAGGCGCAGTAGCCTGCAAGTGAGGTTGCCTGAAGGACAAGAGGCTCCCTGATTGCCACGTCTTGCTGGCCAGTCAGGGAGCCTTTTTTTAGCTATAGGGTAATAGTTTGCCATTAGTGCCTGTCGAGAATCAGGCGCTCATGTCAGTGACCCTTTCGGGTGCCTGCATCGCCAGTGGCACCAGCTCGGCCAGTTTCATGATGCCGGCTTCGATACGCGATTCCGGAATCGCCGAGAAGCCGAGGCGGAAGTAGTGGCGATGACGGTCGCGATCGCAGAAGAAGTGCAGATCGCCCACCTCGATCAGAATGCTCTGCTGGCGGGCGAGGGCGGCCAGTCGATGGGCATCCAGACTGGTCGGCCCGTGCATCCAGAAGCAGGAACCGCCATAGGTGGAGGGCGTGCTCATCATCGGCAGGTGACGCAGGATGGCGTCGCGCATCACCAGGAAGCGGCGCTGCATCACCTGATGCATCTGGTTGAGCAGGCTGTCGTGATAGCCCCGCGCGATGAAGAGTCCCACCGCGCGCTGATTGTTGGTCGGCGGATGGCGCAGCATCAGGCGGCGCAGTGCACGCGCCTCACGAATCAGCGTGGGGTGCGCGACCATGTAGCCCAGGCGCAGGCCGGGGGCGAGGGTCTTGGAGAGGCTGCCGACATAGATGACCCGCTTGTGGCGATCGAGGCTCTTCAGTGCGGGCGTCGGGTTGTCGGCGTAGTTGCTCTCGCTCTCGTAGTCGTCCTCGATGATCAGGAAATTGCCTGTCTCGGCCATGTCCAGCAGCTGGCGGCGGCGCTCCAGCGGCAAGGTCACGCCGGTGGGCGACTGGTGACTGGGCGAGACGAACACCAGTCGGCAGTCCTTGAGCGATTCCACTGGCTGCAGGCCCTTGCCGTCGATGGGCAGCAGCTGGATGTCGTCCGTGAAGGTACGCGCGATGTTGTACATGTCGACGTAGCCCGGGTTTTCCATCGCGAACCGCTGGCCCTGCTTGAGCAGCAGCATGCAGCTGATCCACAGCGCCTGCTGCGCCCCCACCGTGATCAGGATCTCCTCCGGGCTTGCCCAGACCCCCCGGCGTGGCAACAGCCGCTGGTGAATCTGCTCGACCAGCAACGGGTCATCATGATTGATGTGGTCCACCGACCAGCTGCGAATCGACGGCACGCTCATCGAGTCCCGGCTGCATTCCCGCCAGTGCTGGGTGGGGAAGAATTCCGGGTCCAGCTGGCCATACAGGAAGGGGTAGTCGTACTGGTGCCAGTCGCCGGGTTTCTCGATGGCACGTTGCACGGAGGGCTTGATGGCCAGGCGCTCATCCCAGTCGAGGCTGTCGGCATCGATGTCATTGAGGCGTACCGGCGTGTCGGCGCGGCCCTTGAGAATGTCGGGGTTGATGAAATAGCCGCTGCGCTGGCGCGCGATCAGGAAGCCGTCATCCAGCAGCTGGTCATAGGCCAGCATCACGGTATTGCGCGCGACATTCAGCTCGCGGGCCAGCTTGCGGCTGGAGGGCAGTGCCTCATCGCGGGGCAGATGGCCCTCGAGAATGGCTTGCGAGATCTGCTCGCGTATCTGGAACTGCAGACTTTCCTTGCGCGAGGCATCGAGGTGAAACAGCGGGTGGCTCATGCATCTTCTCTGTTGTTGTCGCGGGGATCTTCGTGGAAGTCCCCGTTTTTCATGCATTTTTCATACCTGCCTGTCCCGTCATGTCCAGGGCGAGCGGTGAGCTTGATCGCCTCGTCATGCGTCGGGAATGCCCTCATTGAGGCAGACGGCGCGGGGCAGGGCAAGCGCCTGGCGAGACTGGCCCCATCGATGGGAGTGGACTGGTTCTATGGAGGTCTGGCGCAGGGGAAGAAAGTGAAGTGGCAAGCACAGTGACAGCACGACGCGACTTCCCACTCCCTCTCTTGAGGGCTGCAGATGAGTGTGTGATGGACCTCGTGAATGACAGACCGACACTGCTGGAGGTGGGAGGCAGAGAGGGCGTCATTGACGAGTGCCGGTGCAGTGCCACGCTCGCGGTCACACGCAGCCGTCAGGAGCCCGCAACAACAATAACGACGGGACAGACAAGATGATCGACTCGACACAGATCCAATCAGCAGACCTCCGCGACTTCTCTGGCGCCAGCGCGCTCAAGGCGTCATTGGCCGTCGCGGTGATGGCCGCGAGTCTGGCCATGGCCGGGGGCGCCAATGCCGCGACCTGGAAGATGGCCCTGGGGGACGCCGCCGGTGGCACCCAGTACGAGCTGGGCAAGACCTTCGCAAGCCTGGTGGAAGAGAAGTCCGGCGGTGACATCAAGGTTGACCTCTTCCCCAACGGCCAGCTGGGCAGCGAGCAGGACACCGTCAACAACGCCAGCATGGGCCTGGTGGATCTGTCAGTGGTGGCGATCAACAACCTGACGCCCTTCTCGCCGACCGTCGGCGTGCTGACCCTGCCGTATGTCATCCACGGCCCTGACGATGCCAAGGCGCTGACCCACGGCAAGATCGGCGATGAGCTGCGTGACAATACCCTGCGCGATTCCGGTATCCGCATTCTGGGCTGGGCCTATTCCGGCTGCCGTCGTCTGACCAATTCCAAGCAGGCCGTCGCCTCACCCGAGGACCTGGCCGGCATGGTCATCCGCGTGCCCAAGAACGAGATCATGATCTCCTCCTACCAGTCCTGGGGCGTCAATCCCAACCCGCTGGCGTGGTCCGAGACCTTCACCGCCCTGCAACAGGGTGTCGTCGATGGTCAGGACAATCCCTACATCACCATCGATGCCATGAAGTTCTACGAAGTACAGAACCACGTCACCGACAGCTGTTACGTGTTCTCGATGGAACCGCTGATCATGGGCGAAGGCACCTTCCAGAGCTTGAGCGAAGAGCAGCAGACGCTGGTGCTGGCGGCGGGTGAAGAGGCGACGTCCCACAGCTACGACTACCTGCTGGCCACCGAGGATTCCATCAAGAAATCACTGGTGGAAGAGCACGGCATGACCATCACCCAGCCCGCCAATGACGAAAAGGAATGGATCGCCAAGGCGTCCAGCATCTGGCCGGACTTCTACGACAGCATCGGTGGGCGCGACAAGCTGGTGGAAGTGCTCGAGACACTCGGGCGTGATCCGTCCACCGCTCCCTGATGACGCGCTGAGCTGCTGAGGCTTTCAACGGCCCGTCCGTCATTCCCCTGTCTGTCGTCCTGCGAAGGGCGCCAGGCAGGGGGTGGCGAACGCCATCGATGTCAGGAGACGTATCTGCATGCGGATATTTCTGAAGTGTCTGGACAATCTCGAGAATTATCTCTGCCAGTTCCTGCTGGTGGTGTTCGTCATCATTCTCTTTGCGCAGATCATGCTGCGTAACCTTTTCAGCTACTCGATTCCCTGGGGAGACGAGCTGGCGACCTATGCCTTCGTGTGGTTTGCCTATCTCGGGGCGGTCTATGCCACCCGCATGTCGGCGCACAACCGCGTGACCTTCCAGTTCCGTTTTCTGCCGCGCTGGGTGGAAACCGCCTGTGGCGTGCTCACCGATATCATCTGGATCGCCTTCAATGCGGTGTTCATCTATTACAGCTACGACTTCGTGTTCAACAAGATGAACCTGTTCTGGAAGTCGCAGACGATGGGCGTGCCGATGAAGTACTTCTATCTGATTCTGCCGCTGGCCTTTACCGCCATGACGGTGCGCATTCTCCAGACCAACTATCTCAAGTTCGTGCGCAAGGAAGACATCGTGGACCCGGATTCCCAGGCAATGCAGGAGCTGAAGCAGACAGGCCCATCCGTCAATGATGACGACCAGCGCGGGAGCGGGACACCATGATCGATTCCACCATCATCTATATCCTGTTTGGCGTCTTCTTCCTGCTGCTGGTGCTTGGCGCACCGATCACCGTCTCGCTGGGGGTCGCGGCACTGGCGACCTACCTGAGCATCGGCGAGAACCCGATGGCCTTCGTGCAGATCGCCTTTACCTCGGTGGGCGCCTTCCCGCTGATGGCATTGCCGGCCTTCATTCTGGCCGGGGCGCTGATGGAGGCCGCCGGCATCTCGCGGCGTCTTGTCGATATCGCCGAGGCCTTTGCCGGCCCGGTGACCGGGGGACTTGCCGCTGCCACGGTGTTTGCCTGCATGTTCTTCGGTGCGATTTCCGGCTCCGGACCTGCCACCACGGCGGCGGTCGGCATGCTGATGATTCCGGCGATGGCCAAGCGCGGCTATGACCGGGGATATGCCTCGGCGGTCACGGCGTCTTCGGGTGGACTTGGCGTGGTGATTCCGCCCTCGATCCCGATGGTGATCTTCGGGATTTCCGGCATGGGGCTGCAGCCACCTCCCGAAGCGGTGGCGCTGCATGGCGATTTCCAGACACTCTCCATCCCGAAGCTGTTCATCGCGGGCGTCATGCCCGGCGTGGTGATCGCCGGCTTCCTGCTGATGATCAACTACGTGATCTCGAAGAAACGCGGCTATCGCGGGCTGACCAACAGCTGGTCGTGGACACATATCCGCGCCACCTTGAGGAAGGGGATCTGGTCGATGCTGGCGCCCTTCATCATCCTCGGCGGCATCTACAGCGGCCTGTTCACGCCGACCGAATCCGCCATCGTCGCCATCGTCTACACCCTGATCGTCGGCATCTTCCTGCACAAGGAACTCAAGTGGAAGCCGACGCTGCGCACTCTGGAAACCACTACCTGGATCACCGGTCGCGTGCTGCTGATCCTGTTCACGGCGACGGTGTTCGGGCGGCTGCTGGTCGAGCAACGCGTGCCGGCCCATATCGCCGAGGGCATGCTGGCGATGACCGACAACCTCTATCTCATCTGGGCGATGATCATCGTCTTCCTGCTGTTCGTCGGCATGTTCATGGAGACACTGGCCGCGATCATGATTCTCACCCCGGTGCTGCTGCCGATCATGTACATGCTGGGCATGGACCCGGTGCACGTCGGCATCGTGGTGGTCTGCGCGCTGGCCATCGGCTTCCAGACGCCGCCATTGGGCGAGAACCTGTTCGTGGCCTCGGGGATAGGCGGAGCCTCCATCGAGGAGATTTCGCTCAAGGCATTGCCCTTTGCGGCAGGGTCGGTGGCGGCCATCTTCCTGATCGCCTATGTACCTGAGATCTCGCTGTGGCTACCCAGGGTGATGGGTTACTGAAAGGCCAGCGGCACCTGATGCCTCTCATCAACGGCAAGGAGAGTGGATATGCCGGCAGTCAGACGAATCCTGTGTTGTGTGGGCCTGCGCGGAGACTGTGAGCGGGTACTGGCGCGCTCGGTATGGTTGGCGGGCGCGACGGGCGCCGAGCTGCATGTGCTGCATGCGGTGAAGGCGCTGTCGGATGACGTGATGAACACCCTCAAGGTCAACATCCGTCACAAGCCGACGCTGGAGGGCCTGATGCAGCAACGGCTCGATCAGGCGAGGGAGAACCTGGAAAAGATGATGGAGGACTTCTGGAGCACCCATGACGACGGCGATCCACGCCCGGTGATCGCCGGGTTGAATGTGGTGGAGGGCTATCCGGCCTCGGAGATCATCCGCTACGCCACGCGCCATGACTGCGACATGATCATCATGGCCACCAACAAGCGCGGCTTCGTGGCCTCCTATGCGGGCAAGGTCACCAAGGGGGTGATCAAGCGCGCCAGCATTCCGGTGGTGGTGGTACCGACGCCCTGAGCCCAGGGGGAGAGACGCCCCGAAAGAGACGCCTAGAAAGAGACGCCTTGGAAACAGGCGGAGGCAGCAAGGCGGCATATGAAACAGCTCGCCCCCACAGGACAGCAGACTGTCTGCGGGGGCGAGCTGTTTGAGTGTTATGCAACTCGAGCGATGCCAGTCGAGCGATGCCAGTCGGGCGATGTCTTTCGGGCGATGTCTTTCGGGCGATGCAGCGGGGAAGCCACGGTCTATAGCGTACCTTCCAGTTCAGTGGCGATCTGGCGCATCAGTGGTGCCCATTCCAGCAAGGACTCGATGGAGTGGCGCAGGCGTGGCGCGTGGATCGCCAGGGTGGCCTGGATCTGGCCGACCTCATCGAAGACCGGCACGGCAATCGCCACCATGCCCTGGATGAACTCCTCGTCGTCGGTGCTCAGCTGATTGCGCACCACGGTGTCGAGTGCCTCTTCCAGCGTAGCCCGGGAGGTCAGCGTGCAGGGTGTATGGGCCTCGAGCGCGAGACTCTGCAGCAGCGCGCGGCGACGGTGCAGCGGCATCAGTGCCAGAAACAGCTTGCCGCTCGCGGTGCAGTGCAAGGGCAGGTGCGAGCCGGGGGCCAGCTGGATACGCACCGGCCAGTTGGTTTCCACGCGGTCGTAGTACATCACCTCGTGGCCATCCAGCAGGGTCAGGTTGCAGGTCTCGCCGACCTTCCCGGCCAGTTTCTCCAGCAGCACGCGGCGTGGCGCCTTGAGGCCCTCATTGGCCAGTGCGCCCAGCGACATGCGCCGGAAACGCTGGCCGGGCAACAGGTGACGGCCATCCAGATCCCGGCTGATCAGCTGCTGTTCTTCCAGCTGCTTGAGCAGACGGTGCACGGTGGGCTTGGGAATCTCGAAGCGCTTCTCGAGATCCGCGGCGCTGATGGGGTGCTGAGCGGTGACGACCTCTTCCAGCAGGCCCAGCGCGCGAAAGAGCGTCGAATTCGTGGGAGTGTCCTTGCTCATCTAGTGTCCTCATCCTGCCTGTCGGTGCATGTCGCGGAAGGTCTCAAGGAACATGTCGGCCGTCAGGTGCAGGTCGGCAGGGCGTCAGTGCATCGATTCATCACGTCACCCGGGAAGGGGGTGTCCGCAGCGGCAATGAGACGAAGACAGCCCCTCGCGGGGCTGTCGATGAGGCTAGTGTTACAGGTTTACCAGGAACAGGGAAAGAGACGGAATCAGACAGATGGCCAGCCAGCAGGCCATCAGGGCGATGAAGTAGGGAATCACGTACTTCACCAGTCTGACGTAGGAGATGCCGGTGATGCTGCTGGCGACATACAGATTGAGCCCGAAGGGGGGCGTGACGAAGCCGATGGCCGCACCGACCAGGAAGATGACCGAGAAGTGGATCGGGTCCACGCCGGCCTGCTGGGCGATGGGGGCGAGAATCGGCGCCAGGATGATGGTCACTGGCAGGCTTTCCAGAATCATGCCGGCCAGCAGGATGATCAGCATGCAGGTGCCAAGCGTCAGATAGTAGTTGTCGATACCGCTGAGCATGTCGCTGAGCGCCTGACCGGCTCCCAGTACCGACAGCAGCTGCTGCATGACCACCGAGATGGCGATCAGCGGTGCCAGCATGCCGGCGATCTGGCCTGAGCGCAGCATGATGGTGGGCAGCTTCTTCAGGCTGATTTCCCGTGTGATCAGCAGTCCCGCGATCATGGTGAAGCCCACGGTGATGGCGGCGGCTTCCGTCGGCGAGAACTTGCCCGAGTAGATGCCGTAGACCACCACGCCGATGGTCGCGAAGCCCAGATAGGCCTTGCGTGCCAGCCTCGCGCTGACGCCCGCCTTGAAGGGTTGCAGCTGACCCCAGCCATTTTGGCGGGCCACCAGATAGCAGGCGACCATCATCGCGATGACCATCAGGGCGCCCGGCACCATGCCGGCGATGAACAGGTCGCTGATCGACAGATTCATCATGAAGCCGTAGACGATGAAGATGATGCTGGGCGGAATGATGATGCCCACGGTCCCGCCGGAGGCGGCCGTGGCGGCCGCGAAGCGTTCGTCATAGCCATTCTTGACCATCTCGGGCTGCATGATCGAGCCGATGGTGGCGGTGGTGCCGGCGTTGGAGCCGGAAATCGCCGCGAACAGGCCACAGGCGCCGAGGGTCGACATGCCCATGCCGCCGCGCATCCAGCTCAGGGTCGAGTAGGCGAAGTCGGAGAGTCGCTTGGCGATCCCCGCCGCATTGATCAGGTCCCCCGTGAGGATGAACAGCGGCAGCGCCAGCAGGCCGAAGAAGCTCAGGCCCTGGAAGAGGGTGACCCCGACATTGGCCAGCGTGAAGTCGATCACTAGGCTGGTGCCGACCACCCACAGGCCGATGACGAGGAAGATGGGCACTCCCAGCAGGAAGAAGGCCGTCACGCCCGCCGTGATCAGGGAGATCCAGATGCTGTCAGTCATGATGACCTCCTCAGTCCATGATGGACGGTTGCAGGTTGAAGGACTCGCCGCGGCGATAGCGCGCCCAGTCGGCGTAGAGATTCTGCAGCACGCGATAGATGATCATCACCCACGCCAGCGGCGTGGCGAGGTAGAACCACCACTGCATGACGTTGTCGGTGCCCGGCACGATGGCGTAGTTGTCATAGGCCAGCGTCACCTGGGTGGTGGTGAAGTAGATCACCATCAGCCCGAAGCCGATCCACAGCACGGCATCCAGAATCAGACAGGCGAACTGGCCACCGCGCGGCAGCTTCATGCGGATCTCGTTGAGGCTCAGGTGAGTGCGCTTCTTGACGTTGAGCGAGGCGCCGAACCAGGTCAGCCACAGGAACAGCAGCACCGGAATACTGGTGCTCCAGGGGGCCTGCAGGCCGAAGAAGAAGCGCCGGATGACTTCGACGAAGATGATGCCGGCCATGCCGGAATAGGCGATCAGGATGACGACCTGTTCCAGATGGGCATCCAGCCACAGGAAGGGACGCGCCCAGGGCGCGGCCTTCTTGATGGCGGGGTGCTTGGTCGGTTGGCTGAAGATGGTGGTATCGCCCATTACCCCCTCCACCAGCGCTGCGGCTTGACGTTGACGGCGGCAGTGTCGCGGGAGATCTCACGCGCGACGGCATGGATTTCCTGATAGATGTCGAGACCGCCGGACCACTTGTTGAGGCGCTCACGCCATTGCTCCCACGGCTCGGGATTGAATTCCGGCGAGCACATCTGTTCGGCACGTGAGCGTTCGGCATCCGACAGCGGTGCCACGCGCACGTTGTTCTCGGCGAAGACGGTGCCGGGGGCGGGGTGCTCGGTGGCCCCGACGATCTCGAAGCGCCCGGCCTCGTTCATGCCCTGGGTGAAGATCTGCGCGCAGTAGGCGGACTCCATCACCTGGTCCTGCAGTTCTGCGCCGAGGCTGTCGAACTTGGGCAGGCTCATGCCGGTGTGCTCGGTGCCGGCGAAGAAGCGCAGGTCGACGGCCTGGGAGACCACCGGGGCCATGCCGGCGTAGGCCACGGCGCTCATCCAGGTCTCGGCGCCATCCAGCAGGCCCTGACGCAGGCCATCGAGAGTCTCTTCCCAGGCGACCGGCACCGGATTCAGGCCCAGCTGCTCCATGGCGATCCGGCCCATCTGGGTGCCGGTGACGCGGTTCTTGGTGCCCTTGAGCTGGTCGATGCTGGTGACCAGCGGTTTGTCCTGCCACTTGAGGCCGAGCATGATGCCGCGCAGGTCACAGTGGGTGAACAAAAACTGCAGGTTGTGGCGCTGGCGCAGGGGTTCACGCAGCAGCTGCTCGCTCTTCCTGTGATAGAAGAAGTGGAACATCGAGGCGACGGTGGGGAACAGATAGGCGAAGTCGAGCACGTTCAGGTAGGGCGCGCTGCCCGAGGAATTCTGGGTGGAGGCCGAGTAGATGTCGACGATGCCCTGCTGGGTCTTGGCCACGCAGTCCAGCTGGTTGCAGACCTCGTTGCTGCCCATGAATTCGACGCGGATGGCGCCGTTGGTGCGTTCCTCCAGATCCCGCGCGAAGAACAGCTGGCCGGACTTCTGGATATCGAGATTGCGCTCGTTGAAGCCCGAGGCACCGAAGCGCAGCTGGAACTTGGGCGCTGTCTTGTAGCGTTTCTGCTGCTCCTGATCGGCGGCGCGCGCCAGCGTGGACGCGGTAAGACCTGCGCCGAGGCCGGTGGCGGCCAGCAGGGTCGAGGTCAGGCCGAAGCGGCCCGAGATGTCGAGAAAGTCACGGCGTGACAACTTGTTGAGTGGCGTTGGCATGGTAGTGCTCCCGGTGTTGTGTTTGCTTTTGTGGTGGGATGCAGTCTGGGCTGAACGCAGTGGAATCTGGTGTTCCCTGGCGTCATGACACCTGTTGGCGTCTTTTTCTTGTGGTGTCTTTTCACACGTGACAAAAGCGAGCGTGTGACTGGGTTCCGCTTCGGTTCCGCTTCGGTCCCGGTTCGGTTCCGCTTCGGGGGGCGTTTCACATCCCTTGCCGGCGCGAGACAAATCTCAATGTAGGGCAGTTCTTGTGCTTTGGCAAAATAAACGAGACGTTTTGTTTCGTATTTGACGAAACATGCTTTCGATACCATGATTACGAGACAATATGTCTCAATATGGTTGAGAAAATAATGAAAACAACACGTTACGCCAATGCAGACGCCAAAGCCTTCTATGACTACATCGTGATCGGGGCGGGTTCCGCCGGTTGCGTACTGGCCAATCGTCTCACCGAAGACCCTTCCATCAAGGTGCTGCTGCTGGAAGCGGGTGGCTCGGACTGGAATCCGTGGATCCATGTGCCGGTCGGGTATTTCAAGACCATGCACAACCCCGCCACCGACTGGTGCTACCTGACCGACCCGGATGCCGGCATCAATGGTCGTCGGCTGCAATGGCCGCGCGGCAAGGTGCTGGGGGGGTCCAGTTCGCTCAATGGCCTGCTGTACATTCGTGGCCAGCGCGAGGACTACGACGACTGGGCCGCCGAGGGCAATCAAGGTTGGGACTATCAGTCGGTCCTGCCATATTTCCGCAAGTCGGAGTGCCAGGCGCGGGGGGCCAACCAGTGGCATGGGGCGGATGGCCCACTGCATGTCTCGGATCTGCGCCTCAAGCGAGAGATCGCCGAGCGCTTCATCCAGGCTGCGGTGGAGGCGGGGATTCCGCTCAACCAGGACGTCAATGGCGAGCGTCAGGAGGGGGTGGGCTATTTTCAGCAGACCACGTATCGGGGCCTGCGTTGCAGCACGGCCAAGGCATTCCTGCGTCCGGCGCTCACGCGCAGCAATCTGACGCTGGTCAAGCATGCTCACTGCCGTCGGGTATTGCTGGAAGGCAAGCGCGCGGTCGGGGTCGAGTACGAGGTGAAGGGCAATGTCTGCTCGGCGCGGGCGGAGCGCGAAGTGGTGCTGTCCAGCGGCGCCATCGGCAGTCCGCAGATCCTGCAGTGCTCCGGCATCGGGGACCCTGAGCATCTGGCCAGTGTCGGGGTGGAATGCCTGCATGCGCTGCCGGGCGTCGGGGAAAACCTGCAGGACCACCTGCAGGTGCGGCTGGTGTTCAAGACCCAGTGCCGCACCCTCAATGATGAAGTGCGCAGCCCGATCAAGAAGCTGGCGGTCGGCACCCAGTACCTCTTCACACGCACCGGCCCGCTGACCCTGGCGGCCAGCCAGGTGTGTGCCTTTACCCAGTCACGCGAGGGGCTGACACGCCCGGATATCCAGTTCCACATGCAGCCGCTGAGTGCCGACAAGCCCGCCGATGGCGTGCATCCGTTCTCGGCGTTCACCTCGTCCGTATGCCAGTTGCGTCCGCACAGCCGCGGCCATGTGCGCATCACCAGCGCGGATGCCAGCGTCTATCCCTCCATCCAGCCCAACTACCTCAGTGCCGAGGAAGATCGCCGCGTGGTGGTGGACGCCATCAAGGTGGCGCGGCGTATCGCCCGGGCGGCACCGCTGGCCGCCGTGATCAGCGAAGAGTACGTGCCCGGCGTGCAGTACGAGAGTGACGAGGAGTTGCTGGAGGCCGCGCGCCAGTTCAGCCAGACCATCTATCACCCGGCGGGGACCTGCAAGATGGGCCACGACCCGCTGGCGGTGGTGGATGACGCGCTGCGAGTGCATGGCCTGCACGGGTTGCGGGTGGTCGATGCCTCGATCATGCCGGTGATCGTCTCGGGCAACACCAATGCCCCGACCATCATGATCGCCGAGAAGGCCGCTGACATGATCAAGGCGGCTCAGCGCGAGATGGCGCAGGCGAGCTAGCAGGTACCGGCATCTGTCATCTTCCAGGGCAGGGCTCAGGCCCTGCCATCCTGCTTGCCTTTTCATGGGATATTCGCGTGGCCAATCACGACAGCTCATCACTTCACGACACATCGACACCGCCTACCCGTCTGTTGCGGAATCTGGAAGGGCGCGTGCGCATCATCATGCCGGGCCTGCTGATCTGCATCCTCATCGCGCTGGCGACCACCTTCATCGCCGATCATTACGGCGGCCCGACGCTGCTGTATGCCTTGCTGTTCGGCATGTCGCTGCACTTTCTCTCCGAGGACGGACCCTGCAAGGCGGGGATCGAGTTCGCCTCCAAGACGGTACTGCGCCTCGGCGTGGCGCTATTGGGCGTGCGCATCACGCTGGAGCAGGTCGCAAGTCTCGGTGTTGGCCCGGTGATCACGGTGGTGCTCGGGGTGGTGGCGACCATCGTGTTCGGCGCGCTGCTGGCGCGCGTGATGGGGCTGGACCGTGACATGGGGCTGTTGACCGGTGGCTCGGTGGCCATCTGCGGAGCCTCGGCGGCGCTGGCGCTGTCGGCGGTGATGCCGCGCAACGCCACCAGTGAGCGTCACACCATCATGACCGTGGTCGGGGTGACGACCCTCTCGACCGTGGCGATGATCACCTATCCGCTGATCGTGCGGCTGCTGGGGCTTGAGGATACCGAGGCCGGCATCTTCCTCGGCGGCACCATCCACGACGTGGCCCAGGTGGTGGGGGCGGGCTACATCATTTCCGAGCACACCGGCGATGTCTCCACCTTCGTCAAGCTGCTGCGCGTGGCGATGCTGGTACCGGCGGTGATGGTCTTCATGCTGCTGTTTCGCAGTGCACGCCAGGCCAATGGCGATGAGGGGGGCAAGGTGCCGATGTTCCCCACCTTCCTGATCGCCTTCGTGGCTCTGGTGCTGATCAACAGCCTCGGCTGGGTGCCGAGCGTCGCCGTGGAAGGCTTCACCGACCTCTCACGCTGGTGTCTGGTGGCGGCGATTGCCGCGCTGGGCGTCAAGACGTCGTTTCAGAAGCTGGCGGTGGTGGGCTGGAAGCCGGTGATCCTGATGGTGGTGGAAACCCTCTTCCTGCTGGTGCTGGTGACGCTGTGCATCAAGTTCGGGCTGGCCAGCGTGTGACCTGACGGCATGGGGCACACGGGGGATGAACGACACGGGCCCTGCCATGACTGGCAGGGCCCGTGTCGCCGATGAGGGAATATCCCGAGGGGGCAGATGCCAGCCCGTGAGCGGCTGATACAGCCAGCCAATCAGGGCGATAAGATGCTTCAATTGCTTATCGGTCCACGAGTCGTATGATCTGCGCTATCGGTACGCGTCTGACGCTGAGCCGTCAGCGCAGCGCGCCGCATCCCCATTTCTCTGGAGTCCGATCATGTCTGAATCCCTCGTGCTGGCCTGTCCGCAATGTCTCGCTCTCAATCGTGTGGCCACCGCGCGTCTGGATGACAACCCCAGCTGCGGCAAGTGCAGCGCCGCCGTACTGCCCAAGGAGCCGCTGGAACTGACCAGCGACAACTTCGAGGCCCTGGTAGTGCGCAGTGAAATGCCGGTGGTCATCGACTTCTGGGCCAGCTGGTGTGGCCCGTGCAAGATGATGGGGCCGATCTTCAATGAGGTCGCGGCGCAGATGGGCACCCGCGTGCGCTTCGCCAAGATCGACACCGAAGCCCAGCAGGCGCTGGCTGGTCGTTTCGGCATCCGCAGCATTCCGACGCTGCTGGTGATGAAGCAGGGCAAGGAGCTGGCGCGCGAATCCGGCGTGATGCAGGCCGGTCAGCTCAAGCAGTGGCTGGCACCGCACGCGGTGTGACCACGGCCCGCGCGAGAGAAGTCCGCAGTTGAGCGTTCAGGGAAACCCGGACGCAGCTCAAGAACTGACAACGCCTGACGTGCAATCGCGTCAGGCGTTGTCGTATCAGTCGGCGTTGTCGTCTCAGTCGGCCTTGTCGTATCAGTCGGCGTTGTCTTATCAGTCGGCGTTGTCTTATCAGTCGGCGTAAACCATCTTGCGGGTCATGCCGCCATCGACGACATGATTCTGACCGGTGATGAAGCCGGCCTTTTCCGAGATGAGGAAGGCCACCAGCGCGGCGATGTCATCGACATGGCCGACGCGTCCGACGGGATGCTGGGCGTGGTCTTCGTCACTCAGCGACTCCGCCTCACCGTCCTTCTGCAGGTGGCTTGCATCGATCCAGCCCGGACTGACCGCATTGACGCGAATCTCCGGCCCCAGGCTCATCGCCATGGCGTGGGTGAGGGCGACGACTCCGCCCTTGCTGGCGGCGTAGGCTTCGGTATCCGGCTCGGATTGCAGGGCGCGGCTGGAGGCCAGATTGACGATGCTGCCGCCGGTCTCGCGCAGATGGCGCGCGGCGTGCTTGGCGGTCAGGAAGCTGCTGGTCAGGCTGGTATCCAGTACCTGATGCCAGCGCTCAAGGGACAGTTCCTCGAGCTTGCCCTGGAAGGGGTCGGCGATCGCGGCGTTGTTGATCACGGCGTCCAGGCGCCCGAAGGCCTGGCAGGTGGCCGCGATGCTGGCGGCGACGGCGTCTTCATTGCGCACATCCACGGCCTCGACGCGCAGGCTGTCCGGCTCGCCGTGGGTCGCGGCGTGACTCGCCAGATACTGCTCGCCCGCCCGGGCGTCGATATCCACCACCGCGACTCGCCAGCCATGGGCGAGCAGGTAGTCACTGATGCCGCGTCCGATTCCCTGGGCACCGCCGGTGATATAGGCCACTTTGCGTGTCATCATCGTGAAGTCTCTTGCGTTCTGGGTGGGGAATGTCCTTCATGGTCTCTCGTCCTGCCGGGTCTGCCACGTCGTTTCCGACGTGGCGCCGGCCTTCGACATGGCGACCCTGACCTGTGTCCTGATCGAGAGGATGACAAGCGGGGCATGCGAAAGCATGACGTGACGAGACATTGCCATCATGCCAGCTACTGGTCGAGTGCCCCGTGGCAGACGCGACGACCTGATGAGACTGGCTGATTCTGTTGGTCTGTCCGCCTTGGCGACTTATCGCTTCGTCTAACAGCTGTCACACTTGGTACTGAAGTATTCGGAACTTCGCATTTACCCCCTCGCGAGTGGTGATCCGTCGTCTGGCCGTGTCAGGGGACGGGAACCCCTGCGCGACAGGATTGCCTGAAAGACGCCATCCCCGAATTTTCAGGAGCGCTGCCCATCACGGGAAATGGGCAGCGACATGAGGAACGAACATGAAGGATCACAGGCAACGCGGACTGATGGTGGGCGTGGCGATGCTGCTGGCGCTGGCGAGCGGCTGTGACGAGCTGGGTGCGCCGCGCCCTGCCAGTGTCACCACGCTGCTCGAGCACTCGGAGGCCTGGCAGGGCGAGCAGGTGGCCGTGCAGGGCAGGATACGCAGTGAGCAGGTGCCGGAGCGCTATTGGCTGGAAGGCGCCGGGCAGCAGCGTATCGAGCTGCATCCCCCCGAACGCATCGGTGCCTATCTCGGGCGCGAAGTCCAGATCAGCGGTCGTTTCGAATTCAAGGTGGGTGGGCAACGGCTGATCGAGATTTCCAACGTCACGCCCCTGGACAAGCCGACTCCCAAGCAGTGAGTGCTCACGGACCCCCGGCGAGAGCGGGTGTCTTGGAGCATCAGCGCATGAAGCCCCGCCAGAGCAGACTCTGGCGGGGCTTCATGGTTCATGGTTCATGGCTCTTTATTCAAGGTTCATGGCTCATGACGCTTCTCTGGTGTCGCCAGAGGCACTCGAACCGCTCAGGCCTTCTTCACGAACATGGACTTGAGCTTCATCGGGCCGACGCCATCCACCTTGCAGTCGATGTCGTGGTCCCCTTCGATCAGGCGGATGTTCTTGACCTTGGTCCCGACCTTGACCACGGAGGAGGTGCCCTTGATCTTCAGGTCCTTGATCACGGTGACGGTGTCGCCATCCACCAGCTCGTTGCCGTTGGCATCACGATAGACCGGCCCGGTGTCCTCGACGACGGCCTCCTTGGACCACTCGTGGGCACACTCCGGGCAGACGAACTGCATGCCGTCGTCGTAGGTGAATTCGGAATTGCAGGCCGGGCAGTTGGGGAGGGCGCTCATCTCGGTGTCCTGAAGTCTGTCCCGCTTGTGTCGTGCACCTGCGGGGGGCGCGGCGCTCAAGGCAAGGACATGCGATGGAAAGGCGCGCATCGGGCTCAAGCGGTGCGCGGAAGCCGGCAAGCCTACACCGATTGCGGGCAGATGGCCCGCTGCTGCGGCGCTTGGTCGCAATTCCGACGGCAACCTTCCCCGCTCGCCATCAGCCGTTCGCCATCAGGGCCTGGCCGACGCGTGAGCCATTGGGGCGCCCGAGCTTGCGGCTGATCCAGTCGCCGGTCGCGGCCAAGCGTGCCAGATCCACGCCAGTGTCGATGCCCATTCCCTGCAGCAGATAGACCACATCCTCGGTGGCGACATTGCCCGAGGCCCCCTTGGCATAGGGACAGCCCCCCAGCCCGGCCACCGAGCTGTCGATCACCGCGATGCCTTCTTCCATCACCGCGTAGAGGTTGGCAAGCGCTTGCCCATAGGTGTCGTGGAAGTGGGCGGCGAGGCGTTCGACCGGCACCTCGCGGCTGACGCGCTCCAGCATCTGCTTGGCCTTGAGCGGGGTGCCGGTGCCGATGGTGTCCCCCAGCGAGACTTCATGACAGCCCATGTCACGCAGCTCACGCGCGACCGCCGCGACCTGCTCAGGGGCGATCTCGCCCTCATAGGGGCAGCCCAGCACGCAGGACACGTAGCCGCGCACACGCACGCCGGCTGCCGCTGCACGCGCCATCACGGGGGCGAAGCGCTGGAGAGATTCCGCGATCGAGCAGTTGATGTTGCGCTGCGAGAAGGACTCGCTGGCCGCACCGAACACCGCCACCTCACGCACGCCACACTCAAGCGCCGTCTCCAGCCCCTTGAGATTGGGAGTGAGGGCGGAGTAAGTGGTCACTCCGCGGGTGTCATGCTCGGCCAGTGCCAGCATGATCTCGCGATGGTCCGCCATCTGGGGTACCCAGCGGGGGGAGACGAAACTGGCGGCTTCGACATGGCGCAGGCCCGAGTCGGCAAGGCGCCGGATCAGTTCCAGCTTGGTCGTCGTATCGACATGGCCGGGCTCGTTCTGCAGGCCATCACGCGCGCCGACCTCAACGATACGTACGCTGTCAGGAAAGTGCATGCTCACTCACTCCTTGGCGTCGTCAGCCGTGAATTCCAGCAGCACGTCACCCTGGGTGACGCTGTCGCCGGCACGGAAGTGGAACTGCGCGACCTGACCATCGGCGGGCGCATTCATGGTGTGCTCCATCTTCATGGCCTCCATCACCATCAAGGGCGTGCCGGCCGTCACCGCGACGCCAGCCTCGACCAGCTGGGCGACCACGGTGCCATTCATCGGGGCGTTGAGGGTCGCCTGGGTCTCATGCTGCGCGTGGTCGACGGCGTCCGCGCGGCGCCACAGCAGGCGCGACTCGGACGGGAGTGCGTCGCTGCTCTGCGCGCAGGTCAGCACCAGCAGCTCGCCGCCACGCGCCGGGGCGTGACTGGCCTGATAGCGACGACGGTGCCCGTCCAGCGTCACGGCGATGGCATTGCCGGCAAGACGCGACAGGTGGCCATCAAGGCTTGTCGTCTGGCGCTTCCCGTGAGAGTGGGTGCTCACTTCCATCTGCCAGCCCGAGGCAGGCACAGGGGCGTCGTTCACGCTCGCGGGCCCGCCCGAGGCACGCGGGCGGCGAGCGATGACCTGGGCCACCTTGTCGCTATGTTCTTCGCATTCGGCGTCCCCGGGCAGGCAGAACGCCAACGTCACCTGGTGGGGCGTGCCATTGCGCCAGCCATCACGGCGCTGCCAGGGGCTGGCGGGCTGGGTCGGCGCGGACGAGTCAGACGCGTCATCGCTGTCATTGAGGCGTGCCAGGGCCAGCAGGGCACTCGTCGCCAGCGTGCCGGGGTCCAGCTCAGGCGTCGGAAACAGACTGGCGTGGTGACGCTCGATGAAGCGGGTATCCAGATGGGCGGCGCGGAAATCCGGATGCGCCGCCAGTCGCGTCAGGAAGGCACGGTTGGTGGTGACACCACGGATCTCGAGCGCCGCCAGGGCACGCAGCAACGCATCGAGTGCCTGTTCACGGCTCGGGCCGAAGGTGATCAGCTTGGCCAGCATCGGGTCGTAATGCATCGAGACGTCATCGCCCTCGGCGACGCCGCTGTCCAGACGCACCTTGAGGGCCGTCGAGCCGGAGGCCTGTTGCGCGCTCTCGACCTCGGCACCGGCAAGTCCGGCGCCGATGAGATCCAGTCGGAAGCGTTCCAGCAGACCGGTGGCAGGCAGGAAGTCGTTGTCGGGGTCCTCGGCATAGAGCCGCGCCTCGAAGCTGTGACCCTTGAGCTCAAGCTCATCCTGCTGGCGGGGCAGTGGCTCGCCACGCGCGATGCGCAGTTGCCATTCGACCAGGTCCTCGCCGGTGATCATCTCGGTGACGGGATGCTCGACCTGCAGACGAGTATTCATCTCCATGAAGTAGAAGGCGCCATGGCTTTCGCTGCCGGGCTGCGGGGCATCGAGCAGGAATTCGATGGTACCGGCGCCGACGTAGCCGATTTCCCGTGCGGCGCGTACCGCGGCCTCGCCCATCTCGCGGCGCAGTGCCGGTGTCAGGCCGGGTGCCGGGGCTTCTTCCAGTACCTTCTGGTGACGACGCTGGACACTGCAATCGCGCTCGAACAGATAGACGCCACTGCCATGACTGTCACAGAACACCTGAACCTCGACGTGGCGCGGCTGGGTCAGATATTTCTCGAGCAGCATGCGCTCGTCGCCGAAGGCCGCGCGGGATTCGCGTCGGCAGCTGTCCAGTGCTGCCTGGAATTCCCGTGCCTGCTCGACCACGCGCATGCCCTTGCCGCCACCGCCGGCGCAGGCCTTGATCAAGACCGGGTAGCCCATGCGGTCGGCTTCGGACTGCAGTAGCGCGTCACTCTGGTCATCGCCGTGATAGCCGGGCACCAACGGCACGCTGGCGGCCTGCATGCGCGCCTTGGCGGCCGACTTGTCGCCCATGGCCGCGATGGCACTTTCCGGCGGGCCGACGAAGATCAGTCCGGCCTCGGCCAGGGCGCGCACGAAGCCGGCATTCTCGGACAGGAAACCATAGCCCGGGTGCACGGCATCGGCGCCACATTGGCGGGCTGCCGCGATGACCTTGTCGACATCCAGATAGCTCTCCCTGGCGCTGGCAGGGCCGAGGCGCACGGCTTCGTCGGCTTCCCGCACGTGCAGGGCATTGGCATCGGCATCGGAGTAGACCGCAACGGTCTGGATGCCCATGGCGCGAGCGGTGCGCATCACGCGGACCGCTATCTCACCTCGGTTGGCGATCAGCAGCTTGCGGATCTCACCGCAACCGGTGGGCAGTCGCTGTTCAGTATCGCGATTGACGTTCATGGCAAGATCCCGTGGCGAAGTGGAAAAAGGGGGCGGTCGCAAGGCGTGTCTCAGCAGAAGACCGAGGGTGGCTCAGGACGTTGTCCGCGAGTCGATGAAGGGCGCGTCATGATGATGCGCTGTCGTCGTCGGATGGCGCCCAGGGCGGGCGAGTCCCGGCGAAGAATGCCGCCAGTCCAGCCTGTCCCTGTTCACTGACCCTCAGCTGACTGATCACCTCACAGCAGCGTGTCTGACGCCGGGTGTCGTCGTCGGCGACGGCCACCTCGGCGAGCAGGGCCTTGGTGGCGCGGCTGGCCTCGGGCGAGGTCGCCAGCAGCGTGCTCACCATGTCGGCGACGCGCGCCTCCAGCAATTCATCACTGCACACGTCATGCACCAGCCCCAGCTGGTGGGCGGTGTGGGCATCGATGACTTCCGCGGTCAGTGCATAGCGGCGCATCTGGCGCATGCCGATGGCGCGCTGCACGTAGGGGCTGATCACCGCCGGTGCCAGGCCGATGCGCACCTCGGAGAGACTGAAGCGTGCGCGTTCGGCCGCCAGCACGATGTCGCAGCAGGCCGCCAGACCCACGGCGCCGCCGAAGGTGGCCCCCTGCACGCGGCACACGCTGGGGCAGGGCAGTTCATCGAGCAGCTGCATCAGGCGGGCAAGCTCCCGGGAATCGGCAAGGTTATCCTCGCGCGAATACTCGACCATGCGCTGCATCCACTTGAGGTCGGCCCCGGCCGAGAAGCTCTTGCCTTCGGAGGCCAGCACCATCACGCGTACCTCGCCCTGACTCGCCAGGGCGTGCAGGTGCGTCAGATGGCCGTTCAGCGCCTTGATCAACCGGTCATCGAAGGCGTTGTGCACCTCGGGGCGCGCCAGGGTCAGAGTGGCGACACCGCGCTTGTCGATCTCGAGTCGGCAGAATTCAGTCATCGTCACCTTGTCCAATCAGTTAGCCAATGGATCATCATTCATCCAATGAGTCGGCTGTCAGGGCGTCTCTCTGGTTGAGCGAATCACATGCGGAAGACACCGAAGCGACTCTCCTCTATCTCGGCATTCATCGCGGCGGCCAGTGACAGGCCGAGAATGTCGCGGGTCTGCAGCGGGTCGATCACGCCATCGTCCCAGAGTCTGGCGCTGGCATAGCAGGGGTGGCCCTGATGCTCGTATTGTTCGCGCACCGGTGCCTTGAAGTCCTCCTGTGCCTGTTGCGGCCAGTCGCGGCCCTCCCGCGCATGCTGCTCATACTTGACCTGGGCCAGCACGTTGGCCGCCTGCTCGCCGCCCATCACCGAGATGCGTGCGTTGGGCCACATGAACAGCAGGTTGGGGTCGTAGGCGCGGCCACACATGCCGTAGTTGCCGGCGCCGAAACTGCCGCCGATCAGCACCGTGAACTTGGGGACCCTGGCACAGGCCACCGCCGTCACCAGCTTGGCACCGTGCTTGGCGATGCCCTCGTGCTCGTAACGTGAGCCGACCATGAAGCCGGTGATGTTCTGCAGGAAGATCAGCGGAATCTTGCGCTGGGCGCACAGCTCGATGAAGTGGGCGCCCTTGACGGCACTTTCCGAGAACAGCACGCCGTTGTTGGCGATGATGCCCACCGGATGGCCGTGCAGGTGAGCGAAGCCGGTCACCAGTGTCTCGCCGTAGTAGCGCTTGAATTCATCGAAGTCCGAATCATCCACCAGCCGACCGATCACTTCGCGCACGTCATAGGGCTTCTTGAGGTCCGTGCCGACGATGCCGTAGAGCTCGTTGGGGTCCAGCCGAGGTGGGCGGGATTCGCGCAGCGCGAGCTGCCCCTTGCGCTGCCAGTTGAGGCGCGAGACGGCTCGCCGTGCCAGTTGCAGGGCGTGGGCGTCATTGTCGGCGAAGTGATCGGCCACGCCGCTGATCTTGCAGTGCACCTCGGCACCACCGAGTGCCTCGGCGCTGATGTCCTCGCCGGTGGCCGCCTTCACCAGCGGCGGGCCGGCGAGGAAGATGGTGCCTTGCTCGCGCACGATGATGGATTCATCGGCCATCGCCGGAACGTAGGCGCCACCGGCGGTGCATGAGCCCATCACCACGGCGATCTGCGGAATGCCTTCGGCGGAGAGCGTCGCCTGGTTGTAGAAGATGCGGCCGAAGTGATCCCGGTCCGGGAAGACCTCGTCCTGATGGGGCAGATGCGCGCCACCGGAGTCCACCAGGTAGAGGCAGGGCAGGCGATGCTTGCGGGCCACTTCCTGGGCGCGCAGGTGCTTCTTCACCGTCAGCGGAAAATAGGTGCCGCCCTTGACGGTGGCATCGTTGGCGACGATGACGCATTCCACACCGCTGACGCGGCCGATGCCGGTGACCAGCCCCGCGCCGGGCACCGGGCTGTCATAGACGTCATGCGCCGCCAGCGCCGACAGCTCCAGGAAGGGTGATCCCTCATCGATGAGGTGGTCGATACGTTCCCGCACGAACAGCTTGCCGCGCGATTCGTGGCGTTCGCGGGCCTTGTCGCCACCACCGGCGGCGACGCCGTCCAGCAGCTGGTGCAGGCGCTCGACCTCGGCCTGCATCGCGGCATGATTGGCACGGAACTGGTCGCTACGCGGATTGATCAGGGAGGTCAGAATGGCCATGCGGCAGCTCCATCAGCGAAGGGAAACGGATGGTGTGGGGCGTCATGCGCTTTCATTGAACAGCTCGCGGCCAATCAGCATGCGGCGTATCTCGCTGGTGCCGGCACCGATCTCGTAGAGCTTGGCATCGCGCAGCAGACGGCCGGTGGCGTACTCGTTGATGTAGCCATTGCCGCCCAGCAGCTGGATGGCATCCAGCGCCATCTGGGTGGCCTTCTCGGCGCAATAGAGAATGACGCCGGCGGCGTCCTTGCGCGAGGTCTGGCCGCGATCACAGGCGCCGGCCACGGCGTAGAGGTAGGCGCGGCAGGCATTCAGCGTGGTGTACATGTCGGCAATCTTGCCCTGCACCAGCTGGAACTCGCCGATCGCCTGGCCGAACTGACGGCGCTCATGCAGATAGGGCACCACGATGTCCATGCAGGCCTGCATGATGCCGATGGGGCCGGCGGCGAGCACGGTGCGCTCGAAGTCCAGCCCACGCATCAGGACCTTCACGCCGCGATTGACCTCGCCGAGCACGTTCTCGGCCGGCACCTGACAGTCCTGGAAGACCAGTTCGCAGGTGTTGGAGCCGCGCATGCCCAGCTTGTCGAGCTTCTGCGCGGTGGAGAAGCCGGGGAAGTCGCGTTCGATGATGAAGGCGGTGATGCCCTTGGAGCCGGCGTCCGGGTCGGTCTTGGCATAGACGACCAGTGTGTGGGCATCCGGGCCATTGGTGATCCACATCTTGTTGCCGTTGAGCACGTAGTGGTCACCGCGCTTCTCGGCCTTGAGCTTCATCGAGACCACGTCCGAGCCTGCGCCGGGCTCTGACATCGCCAGGGCACCGACATGCTCACCGCTCATCAGCCTGGGCAGGTAGCGCGCCTTCTGCTCCGCGCTGCCGTTGAGCTTGATCTGGTTGACGCACAGGTTGGAGTGGGCCCCATAGGACAGCGCCACCGAGGCACTGGCCCGCGAGATCTCTTCCATGGCGATGCAGTGCGCCAGATAGCCCATGCCACTGCCGCCATCTTCCTCGGGGACGGTGATGCCCAGCAGGCCCATGTCGCCGAACTTCTGCCACAGGTCATCGGGGAAGGCATTGCTGGCGTCGATCTCCGCGGCGCGTGGTGCGATCTCGTCGCGGGCAAAGGCATTGATCTGCTCACGCAGCAGGGTGTGTGTCTCGTCGAGTCCGAAATCCAGCGGCGTATAGAGGCTGTGCATGAGCGGGCATCCTTTGCAGCGATGAGATGAGAAGCGCTTCGAGCGTCTTGACTGTGCGTGCAGCCACGCGACAGGCGAGGCAGTGTGCATGGCCGGTGCAGGCGGTGGGAGATTCGTCAGTGACAGCCCGCCTGAGGTGGCTCTGGAATCACTCTAGAGTAAAGTTGACGTTAACGTAAAGGTTATCATCATGCGCTTTGACCAAGGTCGCAGGCAGTGTCAGCTGACGTGTGCTGGCTCTTGGGATCGCGCGGGCACTCACGCCGGCACTCACGCCGTGACCAGAGTCGCCTGACCTGCGTGTCACTGTTAATCTGAATGGCAGGCAAAAGGCCTGACCGACGGGCAGGCGCCGTCATCGTTGCCCACCTCTCACCTGCAAGAAGGATCTTCTCGATGAGTGATGCTCGCGCCCCGGCGGTTCGCTTTCGCGATCTGCACAAGGGCTTTTCGGGTCAGCGATTGTTCGAAGGCATCGACCTCGAACTGCCGCGTGATCGTATTACCGCGCTGGTCGGTGCCAGTGGCTGCGGGAAGTCCACCTTGCTGCAGCTGATCAACGGGCTGATACGTCCGGACAGCGGCGAGGTACAGGTCTTCGGCAAGGGGGTGGACTACGCCAATCTGCCCGCCATGCGCAGACGCATCGGCTACGCCGTCCAGCAGATCGGCCTGTTTCCGCACCTCAGCGTGCGCGACAACATCGCCATTCTGGCGGACCGCGAAGGTTGGACGGCGGACAGGGTCAAGGCGCGCATCACGCGGCTGTTCCAGATGATGGACCTGGATCTGGCGCTGTTGACGCGTTATCCGCATGAGATTTCCGGCGGGCAGGCGCAGCGGGTCGGCCTGTGTCGCGCGATGATGCTGGAGCCTCCGCTGCTGCTGCTCGATGAGGCCTTCTCGGCGGTGGACCCGATCACGCGCATCGAGGTGCATGCCCAGTTCCAGCGCATGCAGCAGGAAGAGCCGCGCAGCGTGGTGATGGTGACCCATGACATGAATGAGGCGCTGAGTCTGTCCGACCACATGGTGGTGATGGCACCCGGCGTGGTGCTGCAGGCTGCCAGTCCCGAGACGATCACCAGGGCGCCAGCGGATGAGCGCGTGGCCCGACTGCTGGAGGCACGCGCATGAAGACGCTGATGACGACTCCCGTCCTGCAACGTTCGCGCCGCGGGCTGTCCGGCGCGCTGATGATCGCCGGCCTGGCGCTGGCGAGTCTGGGGGCCCTGGTGAGCAGCCCGCTTGCCAGCGCGGAAGAGGAAGCCGCGGCATGGCCCGAGGACAAGCCCATCGTGGTGGGCTCCAAGGCGGATCGCGAAGGCCATCTGCTCGGCGAGATCTTCGCCCAGGTACTCGAGGATGCCGGCTTCACGGTCGAGCGTCGTCTCGGGCTGGGGCAGACCATCATCACCTATCAGGGGCTGGCGGAGGGGGAGCTGGATGTCTATCCCGAGTACACCGGCACCCTGGCGCACGCCATCCTCAATCTGGACAGCGTGCCGCCGCTCGACAAGCTCGATGCTCTGAGTCGTGAACGGGGGCTCAGGGTGCTCAAGCCATTGGGCTTCAACAATACCTATGCCGTGAGCATGCGGCGTGAGCAGGCCGAGTCGCTGGGCATCAGGACGATCGGTGATCTGGCGGATCACCCGGAGCTCTCGATCGCGATGTCGCATGAGTTCATCAAGCGCTCGGATGGCTGGCCGGGGCTGGCGGATGCCTACGCGCTGCCGCAGGTGCCCCGTGGCATCGAACACGGCATCGCCTATCAGGCGCTGCGCGAGAGCAAGATCGACGCCACCGATGCCTACTCCACCGAGGGTGACATCCAGCGCTTCGACTTCGTGCTGCTCGACGACGACCAGGGCTATTTCCCCGAGTATCTGGCGGTGCCCTTCGTGAATGCCGCCTTGCCGGAGAAGGCTGTCGCGGCGCTGGATCAGCTGGCGGGCAGTCTCGATGAGGACAGCATGCAGGCGCTGAATGCCGAGGTCTCCACCGAGGAGCAGAGCTTCGCCCAGGTGGCCAGCCGCTTCATTCAGGAACAGGGCATCACCACCGAGCAACGCGAAGTCAGTGGCGCCAAGTGGGACAAGCTCGGGACCAATCTCATCGAGCATCTGCAGTTGACGCTGTCCGCGCTGCTGCTGGCGTGTTTGGTCGGTCTGCCGTTGTCACTGCTGGTCTACCGCAATCCGAAGGTCTCGCGGGTCGTGCTCTACGTCACCGGCCTGCTGCAGACCATCCCCTCCATCGCGCTGCTGGCGTTGATGATTCCGCTGTTCGGGATCGGGGTGGTGCCGGCGGTGATCGCGCTGTTCGTCTACTCCCTGCTGCCGATCATCCGCGCGGCCATCACCGCACTGCTGACGGTGGACCCGCTGCTGGTCAAGGTGGCGCGCGGGATGGGGCTGACGCGCCGTGAGCAGCTGCGTCACGTCATCCTGCCGCTGGCGACGCCCAATCTGCTGACGGGGATCAAGACCGCCGCCATCATCAACATCGGTACCGCGACCCTGGCGGCCTTCATCGGCGCGGGCGGGCTGGGCGAACCCATCGTCACGGGACTTTCGCTCAACGACTATGATCTGGTGCTGTACGGCGCGATTCCGGCGGCGCTGCTGGCCATCTGCGCGGAGCTGTTGTTCGAGTTGTTCGAGCGCATGGTGATTCCGGCGCATATGCGCGGGCTCAAGGCGCGTTGATCTGGACCGGGGCCGGAAAAACCCAGACAGGCCCGTCGCGATTGTTGTACACGGTGTGCAGCAATCAAGGAAAGGCGTTGCGCAGGATTATCGTTGGCCGCCGATGTGAGTAGAGTGAACGCCATAGTGAAGACTCGCTGACAGGAGTCTTGTGTAGCGAACCTTGAATTGGAGACGTCTCATGCGTATCAAGAATCTGTTCCCGATCGCGCTGGTCGCGGCCACCCTGGCACTCGGCGGCTGTGGTCTGTTCGATCATGGTCATGGCGGCCACGGCGGCGGCCACGGCGGCGGTCATGGTGGCGGCCAGCAGCACGGCATGATCGACACCGGCTCTCAGGCCTCCCACCTGTCCTGAGTCTGCGTGAGGGCTGATGGCCCCGTGAAGAACCGCCTCCGACGCATGCGTCGGGGGCGGTTTTTTTTGTCTTCGCCAGAAGGCAAGAGGCGGCTGGCCAAGAGCGCTTGCGAACGCGGAGCGCCTGACAGAACGCAAAGCGCCAGAAGGGACGGGAAGAGCCGGCAGGGCTGGAAGAGCGGGAAGAGCTGGCAGGCCTAGAGTGCGTGAAGGGCCACGATGGCGGGCGGGCTGCCATCCTCTGGCCAGTCGACCCGTGCCTCGATGGCGTAGACCTCGCGCAGTCGCTCGGCGCTCAGTACCTCGCGCGGCGGGCCGCTGGCCGCCAGACGCCCGCGATCCAGCAGCCAGAGCTGGGCGGCATGCCGCGCGGCCAGGCTCAGGTCATGCAGCGCGACGATCACGATGCGCTGACGGTCGCGGGCATCGCGGCCAAGCCAGTCGAGCACCGCCAGCTGGAAGTGCAGGTCCAGGGCGCTGGTGGGTTCATCCAGCATCAGCAGCGCCGGCTCGCGTACCAGCGCCTGCGCGATGGCGACACGCTGGCGCTGTCCGCCGGAAAGCTGCCCGAGTCGTCGGGAGGCCAGCGGGGTCAGCTCCAGTGCACTGACCAGCGCCTCGCAGTGGCGCAGATTGGCCTGCTCGTCCAGATGGCCGGCCAGGCGTCTCGCCAGCAGCAACGACTCGAAGACCTCAAGCATCGCGCCGCCTTCACTGAGCTGCGGCAGGTAGCCGATACGTGCCGCGCGCTCGCGTGGCGTGAGGGACGCCAGTGCCTCCCCGTCGAGACACAGCTGGCCGCTGGCCGGCAGCAGCCCGGCGATCGTCTGCAACAGGGTCGATTTTCCGGCACCGTTCGGGCCGAGCAGGGCGGTCAGCTCGCCACGGTGTGCGCGCAGCGTGCCCGGCATGTCCAGCACCGGATGCCCCCCGCGCAGGACGCTGAGATCCTGAAGCACGAGCCCCTGGTCATCGAGAGCGCCTTCGACGCGAGACTGCGCGAGGCGGGCTGGCGCGTTGGATTCGGCGGTGGGCACGTCATGTCGCTGGTTCATCCGTCGTGTCCTCGGCGCTTGAGCGTCAGGCTGACGAAGAAGGGCAGACCGATCAACGCGGTGATCATGCCCAGTGGCAGCAGCACGCCGGGGATGAGCGAACGGCTGAGGATCGAGGTCAGCGACAGCAGCAGGGCGCCGATCAGCGCCGAGAGGGGCAGCAGGCGCTGTTGCTGCTCACCTACCAGCAGGCGGGCGATGTGGGGCGCGACCAGGCCGATGAAGCCGACGCTGCCGACGAACGAGACGGCGGTGGCGGTCAGAAGCGCCGTGCACATCAGGCCGCTCAGACGCAGGCGGCGCACGTCCACGCCCAGCGCACGGGCCTGGGCTTCCCCCAGGCTCAGGGCGGTCAGCTCGCTGCGTCGACGATGAAAGACCACCGCACACAGCGCGATCACCAGGCTCAACACGGCCAGGCGTGACCAGCTGCTGCGCTCGAGGCTGCCCATCGACCAGAAGATCAGCTGCTGCAATGCCTCGGGCGAGGCGACGAACTGCAGCACGCCCAGCAGGGCATTGAAGAAGAACATCAGCGCGATGCCCAGCAGTACCAGAGTCTGTACGCCGACGCCGGGCAGGCGCTGTGCGCTCCACAGCACCAGCGAGGCCCCCAGCGCGAAGAGGAAGGCATTCAGCGTGACCCCAAGCCCCGCGCCTGCGAGGCTCTGCCATGCGGGCAGCACCAGCTGCACGAGGTCGAGATGCAGGATCAGGCCAAGCCCGGCACCGACGCTGGCCGCCGCCGAGACTCCCAGCGTGAAGGGGTCGGCCAGCGGGTTGTGCAGCAGGGTCTGCATCTGGGCACCGGCCATGGCCAGGGAGGCGCCGACGGTCACCGCCATCAGCGCGATGGGCAGGCGCAGTTGCCAGAGGATGGCGTGGGCGAGCGGATCGTTCGCTTCGCTCTGCCACAGTGCGGGCAGCAGACGCGCCAGGGGCAGCTCGCCACTGCCCTGGCTGATATCCAGCAGGCAGGCGGCCAGGACCGCGAGGCCACTGGTCCAGAGCCACAGGGCCCCATGGCGCTTTCGACGGCGCCAGTCGGCGATGGGTGAGGTGACGGGCGAAGTCAGGGAGTCGGGCACGGTGAGGTCCGGCGGTGGCGTGTCAGTGTGAAGCACGGGCGGCAGCCTGAAGCGCTTGCGTGTCACAAGCCTAGCGACTTGGCGTGGGAAGGAGAAGCCACGAAAAAGACCTCCCCGAAGGGAGGTCTGGAAGAGGACGACGCCCCGGGAGGGGATCTGTCTGCCGTGACAGTGCGTCGGGGACGTGGAGGGCCGGATCAGCCGTTCATGGCCTGGGGCAGATAGAGCACGATTTCCGGGAAGAGGTGCATCAACACGATGGAGAAGATCATCAACAGGAAGAACGGCAGCGTCGCCTTGGTGATGGTGATGATGTCCTTGCCGGTCAGGCTCTGGATCACGAACAGGTTGAAGCCAACCGGCGGGGTGATCTGCGACATCTCGACCACGATGATCAGGTAGATACCGAACCAGATCAGGTCGAAACCGGCGGCTTCGATGACCGGCATGATGATGGAGGTCACCAGCAGGATCAGCGAGATGCCATCCAGGAAGCAGCCCAGGATCAGCAGGAACAGCGTCAGCACCACCAGCAGCATGGTCGGCGACAGCCCCAGGGTGGCGATGCCTTCGGCCAGCTGCATCGGAATCTGGGTGAAGCTCATCGCGGAGGACAGGAAGGAGGCACCGGCGATGATGAAGGCGATCATGCATGAGGTGCGCAGCGCCGCGAACAGCGATTCCTTGAAGGTGGCGGCGCTCATGTGGCCATTGAGTCGCGCGATGATCAGCGACAGCACCACGCCGACCGCCGCCGCTTCCGTTGGTGACGCCAGGCCACCGTAGATGCTGCCGAGGATGCCGCCGATGAGTGCCAGCAGCGGAATCAACTGGGCGCTGTTGCGCAGCTTGGCCATGAAGCTCATGTGCGGCTCATCATGGCCGGCACGGCCCTGCGGCTCGCCGACGACCTTCGACCAGATCGCCAGATAGCCCATGAACAGGGCCAGCAGCAGCATGCCCGGCAGGACACCGGCGATGAACAGGCGCGAGATGGACTGCTCGGTGACCACGCCGTAGACGATCATCATGATCGACGGCGGAATCAGCAGACCGAGGGTCGAGGCGCTGGCGAGGGTACCGATGGCCAGATTGCTGTCGTAGCCGCGACGCTCAAGCTCCGGCAGGGTCATCTTGCCGACGGTGGCACAGGTGGCGGCGGAGGAGCCGCACACGGCGGCGAACAGCCCGCTACCGATGATGTTGGAGTGCAGCAGGCGGCCCGGCAGGCGATTGAGCCACGGTGCCAGCGCGCGGAACATGTTGTCGGCGAGTCCGGAGCGGAACAGGATCTCGCCCATCCACACGAACATCGGCAGGGCGGTCAGGTCCCAGCCGTAGCTGGCACCCCAGAAGTCCGAGGCCAGGATCGGGCCGGTCTCGAAGCTGGAGAAGAAGGTCAGCACGATCCAGCCGGTGCCGATCAGCGAGAAGGCGACCCACACGCCGCCGCCGAGCAGCAAGGCGAGGGCCAGCAGAGTGACGAGGATGAGTGTCAGCATGTCATTCGGCTCCGTCTTCGGGCTCGGGCGCCACGTAGCGTGAGGGCGCGGTGAAGGCGGTGCGCAGCGTGGCGATCAGTGTCTCGAGAATCGCCAGGCACAGAAGGCCGGTACCGGCGACCAGCACGCTCTGGGGAATCCACAGCGGCAGGGCCAGCAGGCCGGAGGAAATGTCGTGGTACTCGAGGCTCTCGCCGACCAGCAGTACCAGTTCATGGGTGATCAATACGCTCAGGCTCAGTGCGATCAGCAGCGCCAGGCTCTCGACCCACACGCGCACGGCGGGCGGCAGGCGATTGATGACCAGCGTCACGCGGATGTGCGCGTGGTGCGTGAAGGTATAGGCGAGGCTCAGGAAGGTGGCGCCGACCAGCAGGAAGGCGGCCATTTCCGAGACGCCGGAGATCTCGAAGCCGAGACGTTCGGCACCGAACATCACCAGGATGGCGTCGATCAGGCGCAGGAAGACCTGCAGGCTGACCAGGGTGCAGATCAGCAGCATGCAAGCTGCCGCACCCCACGCGCCGAGGCGATAGAGTCTGTCGAGGAAGTAGGTCATGACATGCACTCACAGGGAAGGTGAGGGTGGCCACGCGATGCCGTGTCGGGGAGACCCGTGTCGCGTCTGCCAGCGGGCAGAGGCTGACAGGGGAGCGACGTGATCATCGCGTGGCGGGGTGACGATACCGGCCAGGTGCCGAGCGTTCAGTTGATGGGACGAACGCCCGGCGCTGGCAGGCGGGGCTCAGGCATCGAGATCGGCGCGATAACGCTCGAGCAGCTGCTGGCCTTCATCGCCGGCGCGTGATTTCCAGTCCTGGAACAGCTTGTCACCCGCGGCCTTGAGGTCTTCGGACAGCTTCTCGTCCGGCTCGGTGATGGTGAAGCCATTCTCGGTCAGCACCTTGGCGCTCTCGTCGGCATCGGCCTTGCTGGCTTTCCAGCCGCGGGTCTCGGCGGCCTTGGCGGCGTCCAGCACGGCCTGCTGGGTGCTCTCGTCGAGGCGATCGAAGGCGCGCTTGTTGACGAAGACGATGTTCTTCGGCAGCCACAGCTTGGCGTCGTTGTAGTGCTTGACGTAATCCCAGGCCGACATGGACTTGCCGGTGGAGCTGGAGGTGATCATCGCGTCGACACGGCCGGTGCTGAAGGCGGTGGGGATGTCGGCTTCTTCGGTCTCGGTGGGCTTGCCGCCGACGTTCTCGACGAAGCGCTGGGTGTTGATGTTGGGCGCGCGGATGCGCAGGCCCTTGAGTTGGGAGACGTCAGTCAGGTCGAAGTCGGTGTAGATGCCCTGGGCCGGCCAGGCGACCGCGTACAGCGGCATCAGGCCTTCCTTGGCGAACAGCGCGGTGATGTCCGGCTTGGAGGCCTGCCAGAGAGCGAAGGCTTCCTCGTAGCTGGAGGCGACGCCCGGCAGGGTGTCCAGCTCGTAGACCGGCGATTCGTTGGACAGGATCGACAGGAAGATCTCGCCGGCCTGGACGGTGCCGCGACGCACGGACGGCTTGATCTCGCCGTGGGAGATCAGCGAACCGCCGCTGTGCACGGTGATGCTCAGCTCGCCATCGGTGGCCGCGGTGACCTCCTCGGCGAACTGCTTGGTGTTCTTGGTGTGGAAGCTGGCATCGCCATACGGAGTGGCGAGGTTCCACTGTGCCGCGAGGGCCGAGCCACTGAAGGCCAGGGCACCGGCGGCTGCCAGTCCGATGAGGGTACTGGAGGTGGCAGATTTGCGGGTGAGGGAGTCGCTGGGCTTACGCATGTCTAGTTCCTCATTATTATTGAATGTTGTCGGCAGACGATTTCATTCTTCAAGTGACAGGCCATCCCGTCCAATCGTTAATTCTGATTCACAGTATCGATGAAATCTTTCATCGTGTCGTCGCATGAAAGCCTTTGGCGATATTGTTAGACCTTGGTCTGACGCTGATCTGATGCAGGGCGGGGCGCGATCAACCCTGACTCAGCGCATGGCAGGCGGCCTGATCAGGGATCGGCATGCGCGTGTTGCTGCGAGTAGGTCTCGGCACACTGGCGGCCGAGGCGTGCCACGCTGGCGCAGAAGTCGGGGTAATTGGCATTGCGCCAGATGGCCTCATAGACCATCGGCGGCAGCGGGGTCTCGAGTGGTAGACGCACCAGTTCGCCGTGATTGATCACGTCCTCGACGGTGGCGACCGGCAGGACACCGATGCCCAGTCCTTCACTGCTCATGCGCAGAATGGTCATCAGGGTGCTGGTGCAGTGCACCTTGGGTTGGGTGATGCCCTGTTCGGCGAGGTAGCTGACAAGCTCCGTATAGGGACGGGCCTGCTTGCTGAAGGAGATGAAGGGGGTTCTGGCGAAGCATTCGCCGTCCTGGGCCAGCTGCTCGGCGAGGGTCGGCGAGGCGAACATGCCCATCTCGAAGGTGCACAGCGGTGTCTGGGTCGCGTAGGGGCCCATGGCGGCGCTGTCCATCGCGAACAGCATGTCGAGGTCATTGTCGGCCAGGCGCTGATGCAGAAAGGGCGAGATGTCGACGGTCATTTCCAGCGTCAGCTTGGGGTAGCGCTCGGCCAGCTGGCGCATGAAGGCCGGGAACCAGCTGTTGGCGATGGTCTCGATGACGCCCAGACGCAGCGTGCCGGAAAAGGCGCCTTCCTCCTGAAACAGGCGCATGGCTTCTTCGCGCCCGCTCAACAGGCGTTCGGCATGCGCGAAGAATTCCCGACCGCGCAGGGTGGGCTGGATGGGGCGGGTGGCACGCTCGAGCAGCGATTCGCCGACGGCGGCCTCAAGACGGTTGATGCGGTCCGAGATGGAGGGCTGGGTGAGGTGCAGCTTGGTCGCGCCCTTGCGGAACGAGCCGAGCCGCACGACCCAGACAAAGGCCTCGAGTTCCTTGAAATCGAACATGACAGATGCCCCGTGAGAATCGTTGAGACCGACCATCTTGCCGCATGCCGTGCAGGGCGTCAGCTTTCATCACCGGGCATGCCCCGCACGAGACGCGGCGCGGGACCTTCACTTGCGAAACAGCTGGCTCTCGCGGTCCTTGAAGGCCTTGAACTCCAGCGCGTTGCCGGTGGGGTCGAGGAAGAACATCGTGGCCTGTTCACCGGGCTCGCCCTTGAAGCGCACATGAGGTGCGATCTCGAATGTCACGCCTTCGGCAGTGAGACGATCCGCCAGTGCCTGCCAGGCCTCCATCTCGAGTACCACCCCGAAGTGCGGCACCGGGACGCCATGCCCATCGACCGGATTGCGGTGCTGGGCGAGCGGGTTGTCAGGGTCGGCCAGTGCCGGGTTCAGGTGGCAGACGAACTGGTGGCCGTAGAGGTCGAAATCGACCCAGCTGTCCGAGGAGCGTCCCTCCGGACAGCCGAGGAATTCGCCATAGAAGCGCCGGGCTTCGGCGATGTCACGCACTTGAATCGCGAGGTGGAACGGATCACTGACGGCCATGTGGAAATTCCTGTTGTTGTGGGTGGTTCCGCCAGACAGGACGCGTCGGTCGCCTGAGTCAGGCCGGCATTCGGAGAGATGACGGCCCTTTCGTGGCTGTCCGGGGTGCCCCAGACAGAAGCATGTGGCGGTCTGACAGGCAAGCGGATGATTGACTGGGCTTTCATACCTTCTGGTAATGAAAGATTTCATCGATATAACGAATCACAAAATACGATTGGATACCGAGGCATGGCCTTACTTAGAGTGGAGGGATAACAACACACAAGATCATCCTGCGAGGTGTCTCAATGTCCCGTTCCGCTCCCTCCCTCCCTCTGCTCAATTGCGACATGGGCGAAAGCTTCGGCAACTGGAAGATCGGCCTCGATGACGAGGTCATGCCCTACGTCGATTGCGCCAACATCGCCTGTGGCTTCCACGCCTCTGACCCCACCATCATGCGCCGCACCGTGCGGCTGGCGGTCAAGCACGACGTGCGCATCGGCGCACATCCCGCCTATCCGGATCTGCAGGGCTTCGGGCGTCGCTCCATGGCCTGTTCGCCTGCGGAAGTCGAGGACATGCTGCTCTATCAGATCGGCGCGCTCGACGGTATCTGTCGCGCCGAAGGCACTCGCGTCCAGTATGTGAAGCCGCATGGTGCGCTCTACAACGACATGGCCGCTGACCCGACGCTACTGCGCGCCGTCATGCAGGCCGTGGTGCGCTATGACGCCAGCCTGCCGCTGATGGTGATGGCGACCGCCAATCCGGCACCGATGCAGGCACTGGCCGACGAGATGGGCATCACGCTGTGGTTCGAGGCCTTCGCCGACCGTGCCTACGACTCGCGCGGTCACCTGGTCTCGCGTCGTGAGCCCGGCGCCGTGCATCACGACAGCGAGGTGATCATCGCCCAGTCGGTGACGCTGGCGCGCGGTGAAGCCCTCACCGACAGCAGCGGCGGTGATCTGGTGCTCAGTGCCGACACCCTGTGCGTGCACGGTGACAACGCCGAGTCCGTGGCGGCGGTGCGTGCCATCCGTGACGCCTTCGATGCGCTGGCGGGTGCCTGATGGCTGGGGGGAATAGCCACGAACGTGGCTCGTCACCGCAACTGCGCCTCGAGACCGTCGGCATGGACTCGCTGATCATCCGGCTGTTCGACCGCATCGAGGAATCCAACATGGCCTGGATTCTGGCCGCTGACGGGGCCTTGCGTGAGGCCTTCGGCACGGCGCTGGTGGATCTGGTGCCGTCCTATACCACCTTGCTGCTGCACTATGACGTGGCGGCACTGGAAGAAGGCGAGGTGCGTGCCCGTATCCAGGCGGCCCTCGAGAACCTCGCTCCGCAGAGCGGTCAGCAGGGCCAGCTGCACGAGGTGCCCGTCTGGTACGACGACAGTGTCGGTCCGGAGCTTGCGCCGATCGCCGCGCGTCTCGGCATCAGTGTCGAGGCGTTGATCGAACGGCATGGCGCGCATGATTACTGCGTGTTCGCGCTTGGCTTCGCCCCCGGTTTCGCCTTCATGGGCGTGCTGGAGGAGGCATTGACCACACCGCGCCTCAAGACGCCGCGCCAGAAGATCGCCCCCGGCAGCGTCGGTATCGCCGACCGTCAGGCCGCGATCTACCCGTCCCGCTCTCCCGGTGGCTGGAACATCCTGGGCCGCACGCCCATCACGCTGTTCGGTCGCAACGAGGCCGGTGAGCCGTCCAGTCGCTTCATGCCCGGTGATCGCGTGCGTTTCGTTTCCGTGAGCCGAGAGGAATTCGTTCGTCTGGGCGGCGATGTCACCCCGCTGGAGGAGCGCGCATGAGTGCCGACAACGACAAGCGCGTGAGACTCGACGTCGAGCGCAGCGGTGCCCTGGCACTGGTACAGGACGCGGGACGCCTGGGTGTCCGCCATCTGGGCGTGACCCAGGGCGGCGCGGCGGACTGGGTGTCACTGGGCTGGGCCAACTGGCTGCTGGGCAATGCCCCGGATGCGCCGGGACTCGAGATCACCATGGGCGGCGGCCTGACCCTCAAGGTCGGGCAGGCGGGCACGCTGGCGCTGTGTGGCGCTGATCTGGCGGCGACACTGGATGGTGAGGCGTTGCTGCCCGGGCAGGCCTTCGCCGTGACGGCGGGGCAGGTGCTCAAGTTCGAGCGTCCGGTCGCCGGGCTGCGCGCCTATCTGGCCTTCCCGGGTGGGCTGGATGTCGCCCCGGTGCTGGGCAGTGCGGCCTGTACCGTGCGTGATGGTCTGGGCGGGCTGGATGGCGAAGGCCATGCACTGGCCAGCGGCGATGTGCTCACGGCGGCCGGCAATGAACTGTCGCTGCGCGAGTTGCCGGCGTCGGCACAGGCATGGCAGCAGTCGCTGCCCCCCGAGGAGGGCGAGGCGCTCGAACTGGCGCTGGTGGTAGGCGCCCAGATTGCCGAATTCAGCGGCGACAGCCTCTTTCGCGCCTTCAACCGCGACTGGGCAGTGGACGGACGCGCGGATCGCATGGGCGTGCGTCTGACCGGCCCGCGTCTGGAGCGTGACGGTGCCGGGATGGTCTCCGAAGGCATTCCGCTGGGCGCGGTACAGGTGCCCGCCGATGGCCAGCCGATCATCCTGCTCAATGATCGCCAGACCATCGGCGGCTATCCGCGCCTTGGCGCGCTGACGCCACTGGCCTGCGCGCAGCTCGCCCAATGCGTGCCGGGCACCAGGGTGCGGCTGGCGGCCGTGACGCCGGGACAGGCGCGCCAGGATCACCTCGCGGCACTGGCCGCCTGGCAGGCCTGAGGGCTCGCTGATCCAGTGCGCCATGCCGTGCCGATGAACTGACGGACGGCGTGTCGGATCAATGGCTCGCACCGGCAGGAATCGAGCTGACAGCACGAGCAGACAAAGCGAGCAGACAAAAAAAGGGCCTCCAGATGGAGGCCCTTTCGGTTTTCCCGTGAGGGAATCTTTGATGCAGTCGGCGCGGATTGATCAGATCAGCGCCTTGATGAACAGATTCCCGGAGAAACGGTGCGCGAGCATCGGGAAACTGTGCACTGGCACATGGAAATGAAAGACATGCTCCAGTGCGGTCATCATGGTGAGGAAGACCCTCTTGCATGACGACGGATAACGAACGGCTTATCCCCCGAACGGGACTGTACTGGCAAGAATAACGGTTGATGACAGTGGATGCCAGTCATTTACGAGCGGTGTTTTCTAATTTTTTTCACGCCGGTATCGGACTGGCCTCACGCGGGAAACCTCCAGGCTCATCACCGTCATGGATGGCGGCGCTTGCGCAGTCGCCACAGGTGCACTTCCAGCCAGCCGGCCTCCAGCGCCTCGGCCAGATTGTGCTGCATCGTCGGGAAATGCGGCCCGAAGATCAGCTCCGGTGTCAGCGCCTGGCTGGCACGCTGGACGGGCGAGAGTGGGGGCTGGCCGGGGGCGCCGGGGGAGGGTGTGCGCAGACGCCGCGCCTGCCAGGCGAGCACCTGAGGCGTCAGTTCGGCGTGCGCCTCGACCTCGAAACCACTGTTGGCCATCGCCTCGTGCAGTTCCTCGCAGCTGGCCAGGTGATCGGCGCGGGGTGTCAGTGCCCAGGGCACCGGCAGCTGCGGACGCTCATGGAAGGCTTGTGCCTGGACGCTGAGCACCGGCTCATGCAGCACCAGATAGCCGTCATCGTTGAGGCAGTCATGCCACTGACGCAACACGTCGGTCTTGTCGCTCAGATGGACCAGCAGGTGCTGGCTCAGGATGCGGTCGACATGTCGCCCCGTCAGGGCGGGATGCAGCTCGGGATAGCAGGCGTCACCCTCCAGCACTCGGATACGCTCGCGCAGGCCGGTGGCACGGTTGAGCGCGATGGCCAGCTGGCAGAGGCTCTCCGAGAGATCCAGGGTGGTGACGTGATGCCCGACGCTGGCATGTTGACTGACCAGCATGCGTGCCAGTCCGCCGAGCCCGGCACCGGGCTCGAGAATCGCGAGTGGCATGCCCTCGGGGGTCTCGAGAGCCGCCATCGCCAGCAACTCGCGGCTGCCGGCCGCGCCTCCCAGATGCAGCTGATCCAGCCCTGCCAGCACCGAGGGCGGCAGGACGGGCTCAGGATGCGCCTTGATCAATGCCTCGAGTGCCTCCTCCAGTGCCGCGTGATGCCGAGGGGGCGCGTAGTGCGCCACCTGGGCACAGGCCGTGCTCAGGTGGCGAGCGGAGGAGGCGTCATCGCCTCCCGGCGTGTCGTGACTCATGCGCTTGTTCTCCGTGGCCCTCCGAAGTGCCCGTTCATGCCTTGAGACCCAGCTCCGCCGTGGCGGTTTCGCGCATCTTGAATTTCTGGATCTTGCCGGTGACGGTCATCGGGAATTCCTCGACGAACTTGATATGGCGCGGCACCTTGAAGTGGGCGATTCTGCCCTGGCAGAACGCCTTGAGGCCTTCGGCATCCAGCTGCTCGCCTTCCTTGAGCTTGACCCAGGCCATCACTTCCTCGCCATAGCGCTCATCGGGCACGCCGATCACCTGCACGTCCGACACGGCAGGATGGGTGTAGAGGAAGTCCTCTATCTCGCGGGGATAGATGTTCTCGCCACCGCGGATGATCATGTCCTTGATGCGCCCGACGATGGTCACGTAACCGTCCTCATCGAGGGTGGCGAGATCACCGGTATGCATCCAGCGGCCACTGTCGATGGCCTTGGCGGTGGCGTCCGGGTTGTTCCAGTAGCCGAGCATCACGCTGTAACCGCGTGTGCACAGCTCGCCCTTCTCGCCGCGCGGGACCACCTGGCCTGTCTCGGGGTCGACGATCTTGATCTCCAGATGGGGATGCAGGGTGCCGACGGTGGAGACACGCTTGTCCAGCGGTGCCTCGCGGGTGGTCTGCAGACTCACCGGGCTGGTCTCGGTCATGCCATAGGCGATGGTGACCTCGCGCATGTGCATGCGCTCGATGACCTGGCGCATCACCTCGATGGGGCAGATGGAACCCGCCATGGTGCCGGTGCGCAGGCTGGAGAGATCAAACTCGTCAAAGCGCGGGTGCTCGAGTTCGGCGATGAACATCGTCGGTACGCCGAACATCGCGGTGGCGCCTTCCTCGCTGACCGCCTGCAGCGTGGCCAGCGGATCGAAACCCGCCTCGGGGTAGATGATCGTCGCCCCGTGGGTCAGGCAGCCCAGATTGCCCATCACCATGCCGAAGCAGTGATAGAGCGGCACCGGCATCACCAGTTTGTCGTGCTCCGTGAGATTCATGCGCTCGGCGACGAAGAAGCCATTGTTGAGGATGTTGTGATGCGAGAGCGTGGCCCCCTTGGGGGCCCCGGTGGTGCCGGAGGTGTACTGGATGTTGATCGGGTCATCGAAGGTCAGGCTGGCCTGCAGTTCTTGGAGTGTCTCGAGACTGACCTCTCCGGCGCCGCCCAGCACATCCTGCCAGTGGAGCATGCCGGGCAGGGCATCCTCGGCCTCGAAGCAGACCAGACGCCTGAGGTCCGGCAGCGCGCCATTGTGAATGCCATCACGGCCGCGGGCCTCCCTGGCCTCAGGGAACAGCTCCTCGAGGATCGAGACGTAGTCCGAGGCCTTGAAGCGTGCCTGGAAGATCAGCGTCGCCGCGCCGGACTGCTTGAGCGCATAGGCCAGCTCATGGCCGCGATAGCTCGGGTTGAGATTGACCAGCACCGCGCCGATCTTGGCGGTGGCGTACTGGATCAAGGTCCACTCGGCGCGATTGGGTGCCCAGATGCCGACCCTGTCGCCGCGCTCGATCCCCATCGCCAGCAGGCCGCGCGCCACGCGCTCGACCTCTGCATGCAGCTCGGCCCAGGTGTAGCGCAGCCCCTGATGACGGCTGACCAGAGCGTCGCGCTCGGGCCAGCGCGCGGTGATGCGATCGAGACAGTCACCGATGGTTTCCCCCATCAGGGGAGTGTCGGAGAGGGTGCTCAGATAGCTGAGAGACTGGCGTGTGGCAATGGCGTCCTGTGACATGGCGTTGTCCTGTGTCCCTGGTTGTTATTGGTGTGGCAAGGCGTATTCAGGGGGAGCCGCCCGGCGGGCGGTCACGCCGCCAGGGGGCGGCGGCGTGAATGTCATGGTGCTTGTTGTCGTTATCGGTCTTGCTGTCGTGATGCTCTCAAAGGTGTTGGAAGAGGGTGACGGGTGTCGCGCATCATCCGTGTGTCGTCAGGCGGGCCAGCGCTTCCCGCGCCCGCGTCTCGACATCGTCCAGCTCGCGCTGCATGGCGGTGAGGTCGCGCAGCTGGCGCTCCAGTCCTTCACGTTTCTCGGCCAGGATGTCGAGCAGCCTCGTGAGCTGCTTCTCGCCGCCGCCATCCGCGGCATCGTAGAGATCCACCACCTCGCGAATCTCGGCCAGCGAGAATCCCAGCCGCTTGCCGCGCAGCGTCAGCTTGAGGCGCACGCGGTCCTTGTCGTGATAGATGCGCGTTTGGCCGCGTCGCTGGGGATGCAGCAGGCCTTCCTGCTCATAGAAGCGGATGGTGCGTGTGGTCACGTCGAAATGACGTGCCAGCTCGCCGATGCTCCAGGTGCGTTGGGTCGGGCGAATGGCGTCGCTGGTGCTGGTGGCACTCAGCAGGCCTTCCATGCCGACGCCATCGTCCGGACTCTCGGAGGCTGTCGGGTTCTGGGTGTCAGGCGTTGAGGTAATCATCGTATCCGTCATGGGCACTGCCGCTCCGAATGCTGTGTGCGCCGAGGAGATGGCATGCCCCTCTGCGCAGTGGATGCCAGCGGCGTCTGGCCGTGAATTTTCTACAGACTAGCATTGTTTACGTTAACGTAAAGGGTAATAGTATTTGCAGCCAACCAAGCAGATGCTAGGTTGAGTCAGATCGCAATGTCGGCTTGCCGCTTTCGGCAAGATGGCTATGGCTGACGTCTCCGGCTCTGCTGACACGCCGTCCTTCACCCAATAACAACAGACACAGGAATGCCACGTCATGTCTTCGACTACCCTCACGTCCGCAAACGGCTCGCTTGAGTTGCTGTCACGACTGCGCGCCGTCGTCGCCGGTGACAGCGCACCACTGGTATTGCCACAGCTGATCAATGGCCAGTTTGTCGCAAGCTCCGCCGATCAGCACCTGAGCGTGACCAACCCGGCCACCAACGCTGAAGTGGCGCGTGTTCCACTGACGCCGCTCAGCGAACTGGACGAGGCGCTGGTGCATGCCGAGAAGGCCTTCCAGCGCTGGCGCAACACCCCGGTGCCGACCCGTGCCCGTCTGATGCTCAGCTATCAGCATCTGCTCAAGCAGCACCATGACGAGCTGGCCGAGATCATCTCCCATGAGCTGGGCAAGACCTTCGAGGACGCCAAGGGCGATGTCTGGCGCGGCATCGAGGTGGTCGAGCATGCCGCCAACATTCCGAGTCTGCTGATGGGCGAGACGGTGGAGAACGTCGCCACCGGCATCGACAGCTACTCCGTGACCCAGTCGCTGGGTGTCTGCCTGGGCATCACGCCGTTCAACTTCCCCGCCATGATACCGCTTTGGATGTTCCCGCTGTCCATCGCCTGCGGCAATGCCTTCGTGCTCAAGCCTTCCGAGCAGGTACCGCTGACCACGCTGCGTCTGGCGGAGCTGTTCATGGAAGCGGGAGCGCCCGAGGGCATCCTGACCGTGGTGCAGGGCGGGCGCGATCAGGTCAATCACCTGCTGGCCCACGAGACACCGCGCACCGTGAGCTTCGTCGGTTCGGTACCGGTGGGGCAGCACATCTATCGTACCGCCACCGACAACCTCAAGCGCGCCCAGTGCTTCGCGGGTGCCAAGAACCACATGGTGATCATGCCGGACGCTCCGGCGGACCAAGTGGTGAATGCGCTGGTCGGGGCCAGTGTCGGTGCGGCGGGTCAGCGCTGCATGGCGATCTCGGTGGCGGTCTTCGTCGGTGATTCGAAGGCCTTGATCGCTCGGGTGCGTGATGCGCTGGCCGAGGTGCGCCCCGGTGCCTGGAATGACAAGGGCGCCAGCTACGGACCGCTGATCTCGCCGCAGGCGCTGGAGCGCGTGACGGGCTGGATCGGGCAGGGCGTCGAGGAAGGGGCCGAGCTGCTGCTGGACGGTCGCGGCATCTCGGTGGCGGGCTATCCCGACGGCAACTGGCTGGGGCCGTGCCTGTTTTCCAAGGTGACGCCGGAGATGGTGCTCTATCGCGAGGAGATCTTCGGGCCGGTGCTGTGCTGCATGGAGGCGGCGGATCTGTCCGAGGCCATCGAGCTGATCAACAACAACCCCTACGGCAACGGCACTTCCATCTTCACGCGTTCCGGCGGGGCGGCGCGTCGCTTCCAGAATGAGATCGCGGTCGGTCAGGTCGGCATCAACGTGCCGATTCCGGTGCCGCTGCCGTTCTTCTCCTTCACCGGTTGGCGCGGCAGCTTCTTCGGCGATCTGCATGCCTATGGCAAGCAGGCGGTGCGCTTCTATACCGAGACCAAGACGGTGACGGCGCGCTGGTTCGATGATGCGCCGGCCGAGGGCAATCAGCCCAACTTCTCTATTCAGATGCGCTGAGGGCTCTCTTCACAAGACCGCTGATGGCTCTCTTCGCAAGCCCGCCGAGGACTCGGCGGGCCTGGAGATAAAGAACAAGGACAACAGGAGGCAGCTGCATGAACTTTTCGCTGACCGATGACCAGCGTGCCCTGCAGGAGGGCGCGCGTGCCTTCGCGGATGCCGAGCTTGCCCCGCATGCCGCCGAGTGGGACGCCACGGCCCATTTCCCCATCGAGACGCTGAAGAAGGCGGGTGAGGCGGGCTTCATGGGGCTCTATGTCCCCGAGGAGCATGGCGGTCTTGGCCTGCCGCGTCTGGACAGCTCCATCATTCTCGAGCAGCTGGCCACCGGCTGCATCTCGACCACCGCCTACATCACCATCCACAACATGGTCGGCTGGATGATCGCGAGCTTCGCCAGTGACGAGTGCCGCGAGCAGTGGGTGCCGGCGATGGTGGCGGGCGACAAGCTCGGCTCCTACTGTCTGACCGAGCCGGGCAGCGGCAGTGATGCCGCCAGTCTGCGCACCCGCGCCGAGCGTGACGGCGATGACTACTACCTGAGTGGCTCCAAGATGTTCATCTCCGGTGCCGGGGCGACGGACGTGCTGGTGGTGATGGCGCGCACCGGCGAGCCGGATAGCGGCGCGGCGGGTATCTCGGCCTTCGTGGTGCCAGCGGATGCCGACGGCATCAGCTACGGCAAGAAGGAAGACAAGATGGGCTGGAACAGCCAGCCGACCCGGCTGGTGAGCTTCGATCGCGTGCGGGTCCCGGCGGGCAATCGTCTGGGCGAGGAGGGCGAGGGCTTCCGTTTCGCGATGAAGGCGCTGGATGGCGGACGCATCAACATCGCCACCTGCTCGCTGGGCGCGGCCCAGAAGGCGCTGGAGCTGTCGCGGGATTATCTCGGCGAGCGCAAGCAGTTCGGGCGCGAGCTGGCGCAGTTCCAGGCCCTGCAGTTCAAGCTGGCCGACATGGCCACCGAACTGACCGCCGCACGCACCCTGGTGCGACTGGCGGCCTTCAAGCTCGATGAGGGTGACGGCGAGGCCAGCGCCCACTGTGCGATGGCCAAGCGCTTTGCCACCGACATGGGCTTCGAGGTCTGCAATCAGGCACTCCAGCTGCATGGCGGCTACGGTTATATCCGCGAGTACCCGTTGGAGCGGCTGGTGCGGGACACCCGTGTGCACCAGATTCTGGAAGGCACCAACGAGATCATGCGTCTGATCATCGCGCGCCGTCTTCTGACGCCGGGGATGATCGAGTCGCTGGCGTAACGGCGCCTCCACTTCAATTCGTCAGTGGTTACCACCTTTTCAGGGAGTTACGTGATGTCATCCAATCAAGGGCCATGCCTCGTTCTCGAGAAGGATCGTCATATCGCCCGTGTCACCATCAACAATCCGCCGGCCAACACCTGGACGGAGGCGTCCTTGATCGAGCTGGAGCAGTTGCTCGATGAGCTGGAGGGCGATGGCAGCGTCAGTGCGGTGGTGATTACCGGTGAGGGCGACAGGTTCTTCTCCGCCGGCGCCGATCTCAAGACCTTCGCCGACGGTGACAAGGGCGTGGCCGCCACCATGGCGCGCCGCTTCGGGCTGGCCTTCGAGCGGCTGGCCAACTTCCCCGGCGTGACGATCGCCGCCGTCAACGGCTACGCGATGGGCGGTGGGCTTGAATGCGCGCTGGCCTGCGATATCCGTATCGTCGAGCGTCAGGCGAAACTGGCGCTGCCGGAGGCCAAGGTCGGTCTGCTGCCGTGCGCGGGCGGCACCCAGCACCTGCCGTGGCTGGTCGGGGAGGGCTGGGCCAAGCGCATGATCCTGTGTGGTGAGCAGGTGGATGCCGAGACCGCCGGCCGCATCGGGCTGGCCGAAGAGGTGGTCGAGACCGGCCAGAGCTTGGAGCGCGCGCTGGCGATGGCCGAGAGCGTCGCCAACCAGAGCCCGAGTGCGGTGGCGCGCTGCAAGGCGTTGATCATGTCATCTCGCCATCGCGGCATGAGCGATGGCCTGCGCATGGAACGCGAGCTGTTCGTCGAGCTGTTCGATGACCCCAACCAGAAGGAGGGCGTGAGTGCCTTCCTGGAGAAGCGTGCACCGCAGTGGGTCTCGCATCAGAAAGAGGTGAAGGGAGGAGGGCGCTCATGAGCCAGATAGAAGGTGTCACTGCCAAGGCCGCGACCGATGTCGAGGCGCCCGTGGTGTTCGAGACGCGTCGCGCCCGCGACGGCAAGCAGCTGGGCATCATGCGCCTGAATGCGCCGCGCTCGCTGAATGCGCTGTCGCTGGCCATGATCGAGCGCATCGAGGCCCAGCTGGATGCCTGGGAGCTGGACAGCAGCATCGCCATGGTGTGGCTGGAAGGCGCCGGCGAGCGTGCGTTGTGTGCCGGTGGCGATATCGTGGCGCTCTATCAGGCGATGACCACCGCACCGGCAAGCGAAGGCGCAGACCCTCTTGAAGCGCTGGAGGATTTCTTCGCCACCCGCTACTTCACCGCGGAATACCGGCTCGATCACCGGCTGCATACCTTCCCCAAGCCGCTGCTGGTGTGGGGCGGCGGCATCGTGATGGGCGGCGGCATGGGGCTGTTCGCCGGCGGTTGCGAGCGCGTGGTCACCGAAAGCTCACGGCTGGCGATGCCGGAGGTCAGCATCGGTCTGTACCCGGATGTCGGGGCCAGCTGGCTGCTCAATCGCCTGCCGCGTGGCATCGGCGAGTATCTGGGAGTGACCGGCGCGCAGTTGAATGCCCGCGATGCGCTGGATCTCGGGCTTGCGACACGCCTGATTCCCGACGCGCAGCGCGAGGCGCTCAAGCAGGCGCTGTGCGAGGGGGAGTTCGGCCGTCACCCGTCGCGTCATCTGAGCCAGGTGCTGAGCGAGTTCGAGCGCCGTGAGCTGGCGCCGCCGGGACAGGTCATGCCGCTCTTTGATCATCTTCAGCAGCTGGTCGCCGGGCGCGAAGTGCTGAAGGCCTGTCAGCGGATCCTCGATGATCCCCAGGCGCGCAGTGACTGCAATGCATGGCTGAACGCCAATCGCGAGCGTCTGGAAGCCGGCTGCCCCAGTTCCCCGCATCTGGTATTTCGCATGCTGGCACGCCATCGCCACTCCTCGCTGGCGGAAGCCTTCCGCGACGAGCTGACCCTGTCGGTGCGCTGCTGCATGGGCACCGAGCTTGCCGAAGGAGTACGCGCCCTGCTGATCGACAAGGACAGGCAGCCGCAGTGGGCCTATGCCTCGATCGCGCAGGTCTCCGAGGAATACATCGACGGCTTCTTCGCGCCGCTGTGGGAAGAGGACGAGCATCCGCTGATGGATCTATAAGCGCGCTTTTCAGCACGGGCGGCAGGTGCGGACATGCCGCCGGACGCCAATGACAACAAGAACCTGTTCACAAGGAAGCATTGCCATGACATCCATCGGTTTCATCGGGCTCGGCAACATGGGCGGCCCCATGGCCCTCAATCTGGTCAAGGCCGGCCATGAGGTGAAGGTCTTCGATCTGGTCGAGTCGGCCATGAGCCAGCTGGTCGAGGCGGGTGCCTCACGCGCCGAGTCGCCACGCCAGGCGACAGAGGGCGTTGACGTCGTCATCAGCATGCTGCCGGCGGGGCAGCACGTGCGAAAGCTCTATCTGGGTGACAAGGAAGACGGCGAGGGTGGCCTCTTGGCGACACTCGACGCTTCGGTACTGGTGATCGACGCCTCGACCATCGCGCCGGATGATGCCCGGCTGGTCGCTCGCCATGCCGCCGAGCGTGGCATCACCTTCATGGACGCCCCGGTGTCGGGCGGGGTCGGTGGCGCACGTGCCGGCACCCTGAGCTTCATCGTCGGTGGTGAGGCCGACGGCTATGCGCGTGCCGTGCCGCTGCTGGAAGTGATGGGCAAGAATCTGTTCCATGCCGGCCCGGCCGGCAGCGGTCAGGTCGCCAAGATCTGCAACAACATGCTGCTGGGCATCCTGATGAGCGGCACCGCCGAGGCGCTGGCGCTGGGGGTCAAGAACGGACTGGACCCGGCCGTGCTCTCGGAGGTGATGAAGCAGTCCTCCGGCGGCAACTGGGCGCTCAACGTCTACAACCCCTGGCCCGGGGTGATGGAGGCGGCACCTGCGTCCAACGACTATCAGGGCGGCTTCCTGGTGGACCTGATGGCCAAGGATCTCGGCCTTGCCTGGGAAATGGCGCTGGGCTCGAAATCGGCAGTGCCAATGGGCTCCCAGGCGCGTAACCTGTTCGCCCAGCATGCCGCCCAGGGTGCGGGACGTCTCGATTTCTCGAGCATCCAGCGTTTCTATCGTTGCGGCGAGGCGGATGTGTGAGGTGTCACGCAGGCGGTGAGTGGCATGCATCATCAGGATGATATCATCTGCAAGGAGGACCCCATGATTCGACCGGTCAGTGAGCTGGTGGCAGCGGCCGAGAAGGAGATCGACACCCTGTCGCCTGAGGCGCTGCGTCAGGCGCTGGAGGAGTCTCGCGCAGGCGGTACACTCCTGATCCTGGTGGATATCCGCGATGTGCGTGAGCTGGAGCGGGAAGGCCGCATTCCCGGGGCCATCCATGCGCCACGCGGCATGCTGGAGTTCTGGGTCGACCCGGCTTCGCCCTATCACCGTGCCGATTTCGCCCGTGAGGGACGTTATGTGCTGTTCTGCGCCGGCGGACTGCGCTCGGCGCTGGCCACCAAGTCGCTCAAGGACATGGGATTCGGGCCGGTCGCCCATCTCGGGGGTGGCTTCGCGGCCTGGCGTGAGTCGGGAGGCGAAGTCATCTCGCCCTTCATGCAGGGCAACTAGTCCGGCTTGCAGCCCCCTGAGCCGCAAGGGAACTGCTCTCGCCGCGCGGATGTCTTACACTGTGCCCGTCCTGCACGACGGATTGCACGACAGATCGTACGATCGATAGCCCCCGATGGCCCCGCAGGCAGCTCGCCTGACGGGGCCGTTTACTGTCCGGAGCCTGCATGCCTGAGCCTGCCAACCCCACGTCCTCTTCCTCTGCCAGAAGCCCGTCCCCGCGTGGTCGGCGTGACCTGCTGCGTGATCCGATCGCCTCGACGCTTGCCCGCATGACGGGGCCGGTGATCGGCGGCATCGTCACCATGATGCTGTTCAACCTGGTGGATGCCTGGTTCATCGCCCAGCTGGGCACCGCGGAGCTGGCGGCGGTCACCTTCACCTTTCCGGTGACCTTTGCCGTCATCAGCATCGCCATCGGTCTGTCCATCGGCACCACCGCCGTGGTGGGGCGCAGGCTCGGGCGTGGCGAGTTCGAGACGGTCAAGGCGCGGGCCACGGATGCCAGTCTGCTGGGGCTGCTGCTGGGCGTCATGATGATCGTGGCGGGGCTTGTCAGCATCGGGCCGCTGTTCGGGCTGCTGGGGGCCGATGACACCCTGATGCCGCACATCCAGGACTACATGCAGGTGTGGTACTTCGGGGCGCCCTTCGTGTTGCTGCCACGCGTGCTGGGCAGCGTGCTGCGCGCCGAGGGCAATACCCTGGTGCCCTCGCTGGTGATGGCGGCGGCAGGGGGTCTCAATGCGCTGCTCGACCCGCTGCTGATCTTCGGCGTCGGCGACTGGCAGGGCATGGGGGTTGCGGGCGCGGCGCTGGCCACGGTGCTGTCGTGGCTGGCGATGACGCTGGGCTTGCTGGCATTGCCATTGTTGCGCGCGCGGCTGGATCTGCATCAGCTGTCGCTGACACGTCTGATCACCTCATGGCGAGAAGTGGGGGCCATCGGTTTGCCTGCGGCCATGACCAGCGTGATGACGCCGATCGCCACGGCGCTGGTCACGCGGATCGTCAGTCAGCATGGTCATGCCGCCGTCGCGGCCTATGGCATCGGTTCACGCATCGAGTCACTGGCGCTGATTCTGGTGCTGGCACTCTCGATGACGCTGTCACCCTTCATCAGCCAGAACGATGGTGCCGGGCAGCACCGGCGGGTATGGCGAGCCATCCACGGCATACTCGGCTTCATTCTCGTCTGGCAGCTGGTGGTCTGGTTGGGGCTCGGGCTAGGCGGTGAGTGGATCGCGGCGCGCTTCGCCGAGAGTCAGGAGGTCGCGGGACTGGTCAGCACCTATCTGTGGCTGATTCCCGCCGCCCTCGGGGCACAGGGCGTGATCATTCTCGCCAATTCCAGCCTCAATGCGCTGCACAAGCCGCGCCGCGCGATGATGCTCTCGCTGGTGCGTCTGTTCGCCTTGCTGGTGCCGCTGGCCTGGCTGGGCGGCGCCCTGTATGGCGTGATCGGTATCTTTGCCGGGGTAGCGACAAGTTACCTGTTGATGGGTGGTATCAGTTATCTGGCGCTGCGCTCGGTCCTCAGGCAGCGCGCCTGAGCCTGGTAGCGAGAGACAGTCGTCGTGACGAAAAAAAGCCGCCGTGGCCCGAGAGGGTACGGCGGCTTCTTCATGTCTGGCTTTCAGCGCCTTGGGCGGCTGTTTACCAGTGCCTCAGGCGGCTGTTTTTCCAGTGCCTTAGGCGGCTGTTTTCCCAGTGCCTTAGGCGTCTTCGTACTTGCACAGATAGGCGGATTCGACCGTAGTGCGCACTTCGAAGCTCTGGTTGGCTTCGACGATGAAGCTTTCCCCGGCGGCAAGCTGGTACCACTCTTCCGCACCCGGCAGCAGTACCTGCATGTCGCCGCTGATCAGGGTCATGTATTCGCGCTGGCTGGTGGAAAACACGAATTCGCCGATGGCCATCACGCCGACCGTGGCAGGCAGATCTGCGCTCTGGAAGGCGATGGAGGCCACCTGGCCGTCGAAGTAGTGGTTGGTGTGGAACATGGGGAGACTTCCTGCGTGAGTAGGGGGGTTGTTGTGGTCGATGTGTGTTGTTGGGGGCGTAACGTAGCGACGGGTATCAGCGTGGTGAGAAGCGGCGTGCCAGGCCGGTCTCGGCGATCATGCGCGTCGAGATCTCTTCGATCGAGAAGCGCGTGGTATCGATGTAGGGCACCTTGGAGCGGCGGAACAGCGCCTCGGTCTGCTCGACTTCCTGCAGACACTGGTCGATCGAGCAGTAGCGACTGTTGGGGCGACGCTCGGTACGGATGGCAGCCAGGCGGCGCGGGTCGATGGTCAGTCCGAACAGCTTGTGGCGATATTGCGCCAGTGACGCCGGCATCTTGAGGGTGCCGGATTCGTCGAGATCATCCTCGGTCAGCGGGTAGTTGGCCGCGCGGATGCCGAACTGCAAGGCCAGATACAGCGAGGTCGGGGTCTTGCCGCAGCGTGAGACGCCGATGAGGATGACGTCGGCCTTGTCGTACTGGTGGGTGCGCGCTCCATCATCGTTGTCGAGGGCAAAATGCACCGAATCGATGCGGTTCATGTAGACATCATCCTGACCGATGGAGTGGGTCTTGCCGACGCTGTAGGACGAGTGGGTATCCAGCTCCTCTTCCAGTGGCTTGAGGAAGGTGGAGAAGATGTCGACCTTGAAACCGGAGGATTCCGAGATGATGTCACGGATGTCCTGATCGACGATGGTGTCGATGATAATGGGGCGCTCACCGTCCGTGGCGTGGGCGCTCTCGATGGCCTTGACCAGCGCCGTGGCCTTCTCGGAGGAGTCGATGTAGGGCTTGGTCACCATGCGGATGTCGGTGTTCTCGAACTGGGCCAGCAGACTGCGTCCCAGTGTCTCGGCGGTGATACCGGTTCCATCGGAAATGAAGAAGGCGGTTCGGGTCATGACGGGCACTCGTGAAGAACGAATCGAAGACACAACCCGGCGCAGGGTGTCGTCTCGTGAAGTCCCAAGTGTCGGCGTTCACTGTCGTGCTTGCAATATCCGGCGGATGGCCAGTGGTGCGATATGGGAAATCTCGTGTTCCCGTTCTCCGGCAGAGTAGCCCATGACTACATTCCTGTAGCGGCCGTTTCTGGCTTGTCGACATGTTCGGCGACGATGGCGACAGAACGCCTGAAACAGTCTCAGGGTTGTAGTCCTCCTCCACTGACTAGCCGGTTAGACCAATGGCTAATACTAGAGAGAGCTTGTTAGGGTGGCGTCATTGCTGAACGGAAGGCGGTTCAACGTCCTCCATCGGTCATTCGTTTCCATCCATTGGTACCAGGGGGTTCCCTTGTCACAGCAAGCCACATCCGAATACGTCGTCGATTTCGATCAGCTCGGCATGAACGATGTTGATCGCGTTGGCGGCAAGAACGCCTCGCTCGGTGAGATGATCTCCAATCTGGCCGATGCCGGTGTCACCGTGCCCGGCGGCTTTGCGACTACCTCCTTTGCCTATCGCGAGTTCCTGGCTCACGAAGGCCTCGACAAGCGTATCAATGCCGCCCTCGATGCTCTCGATGTGGATGACGTGGTCGAACTGGCGCGCGTCGGTGCCGAGATTCGTCAGTGGATCATCGATACGCCGCTGCCGCCGGCCTTCGAGGCCGAGATGGAACGTGCCTATGCCGAGCTGCAGGCCAGGCACCCGAATTTGAAGGTTGCCGTGCGCTCCTCCGCCACCGCGGAAGACCTGCCGGACGCTTCCTTCGCCGGTCAGCAGGAAACCTTCCTCAACATCGAAGGCTTCGACAACATCAAGCGTGCGGTTCACGAGGTGTTCGCGTCACTGTTCAACGACCGCGCCATCTCCTACCGCGTGCACAAGGGCTTTGATCACTCGCTGGTCGCGCTGTCTGCCGGCGTGCAGAAGATGGTGCGCTCCGAGACGGCCGCTTCCGGCGTGATGTTCACCCTGGACACTGAATCCGGCTATCGCGACGCCGTCTTCGTCACCGGCTCCTGGGGCCTGGGCGAGACCGTGGTACAGGGCGCGGTCAACCCTGACGAGTTCTATGTCCACAAGACCACGCTGGCAGCGGGTCGCCCGGCGGTACTGCGCCGCAACCTGGGCTCCAAGCTGATCAAGATGGTCTACACCGACGACACCAGCGCCGGGCGTTCCGTGGCGACCGTCGACGTGCCGGTACCGGAGCGTCATCGCTTCTGCATCAGCGACGCCGATGTCGAGGCACTGGCGCGCCAGGCCATGATCATCGAGAAGCACTACCAGCGTCCGATGGACATCGAATGGGCGCGTGACGGCGATGACGGCAAGCTCTACATCGTCCAGGCGCGTCCGGAAACGGTCGTCAGCCAGGAAGAGGGCGGCAATCTCGAGCGCTTCCAGCTGCGCGAGAAGGGCCGCACCCTGGTGACCGGGCGTGCCATCGGTCAGCGTATCGGCCAGGGCGCGGTGCGCGTGATCGACAACCCGGAGCAGATGGACAAGGTGCAGGTCGGCGACGTGCTGGTCACCGACATGACCGACCCGGACTGGGAGCCGGTCATGAAGCGCGCTTCCGCCATCGTCACCAACCGTGGCGGCCGTACCTGCCACGCGGCGATCATCGCGCGTGAGCTGGGCATCCCGGCCGTCGTCGGCTGTGGCGATGCCACCTCGGTGCTCGCCGAAGGCCGCGAAGTGACGGTCTCCTGCGCCGAAGGCGATACCGGGCATGTCTATGACGGCATCCTCAACTTCGACCGCACCGTCACCAGCGTCAACGAGATGCCGGAGATTCCGTTCAAGATCATGATGAACGTCGGCAACCCGGACCGCGCCTTCAGCTTCTCGCGTCTGCCGAATGCCGGTGTGGGCCTGGCGCGTCTCGAGTTCATCATCAACCGCATGATCGGCGTGCACCCCAAGGCGCTGCTTGACTACGCCACCCTGCCCATCGACCTGCAGCAGACCATCGATGCGCGCACCGCCGGCTACGCAAGTCCGGTCGACTTCTATGTCGACAAGCTGGTCGAGGGCATCTCCACCCTGGCGGCCGCCTTCCACCCGCAGAAGGTCATCGTGCGCATGTCGGACTTCAAGTCCAACGAGTACGAGAACCTGATCGGCGGCAAGATGTACGAGCCGGGCGAAGAGAACCCGATGCTGGGCTTCCGTGGCGCCTCGCGCTACGTGTCCGACACCTTCCGCGACTGCTTCGATCTCGAATGCCGTGCCCTCAAGCGTGTGCGTGACGAGATGGGGCTGACCAACGTCGAGATCATGGTGCCCTTCGTGCGTACCACCGGCGAGGCGGAGCAGGTCATCAAGCTGCTGGGCGAGAATGGCCTGGTGCGTGGCGAGAACGGTCTGCGCGTCATCATGATGTGCGAGCTGCCGACCAACGCGCTGCTGGCGGATCAGTTCCTCGAGCACTTCGACGGCTTCTCCATCGGCTCCAACGACCTGACCCAGCTGACCCTGGGACTGGATCGCGACTCCGGCATCGTCGCTCACCTCTTTGATGAGCGTAATCCGGCGGTCAAGCAGCTGATGTCGATGGCGATCCGTGCCTGCAAGGCGCAGGGCAAGTACGTCGGCATCTGCGGCCAGGGGCCGTCGGATCATCCGGAGCTGGCCAAGTGGCTGATGGAAGAGGGCATCGACAGCGTCTCCCTCAACCCGGATTCCGTGCTGGAAACCTGGTTCATGCTGGCGGACAAGGAACTGGCCTGATCCCGCTCGCGAGCGGATGTGATGCCCAGCCTCGGTATCTGATCCCGTGAGAGGCCCTAGGCTGGCGCACTACCAGATGCTGGCGCCAGTCGCCGGCTGATCTAGCGCCCACTGCACATAATGTGCGGTGGGCGCTTTTCATTTTCTCGCCCGAAAACTGAATGGATGGTCAGCTCGCGACACTAGACCAATGGTGTAGAAACCGGCAGAAGCATGTCAGTTCGTAACAAATAGCAACAAAATGATCTCGAATCCGCGACTAAATGATGATCATCCTGCCTCGTGTGGAAAAGGCAGTCATTTATAATCCCAGCCACCCCGCTGACCACAATATCCATGGTGGCTATGAATCCATGATGACCATGCATCCATGGTGACCATGACGGCAGGCCTCACCGGTAGCCAGCAATGCGGTGGCACGCAACAACCGACCTTTCAGACACAATCCAAGGTAGTCGTAACGTGAAACAGTCTTTATGGAAGAACATCGGCGTCCAGGTAGTCATCGCCATGATACTGGGCGCTGGTGTAGGCGCTTACATGGGCGAGAGCGCCGCGATGTTCGCGCCACTCGGTGAGCTCTTCATTCACCTGATCAAGATGCTGGTGGTACCGCTGATCGCGGTCTCCATCGTGTCGGGAGCCGCCAATCTGGGCGATAGCCCTTCTGCCGGCAAGATCGGTCTCTCCACCTTCGCCTTCTTCATGCTCACCTCAGCCGTGGCGGTGATGCTGGCGCTGGTGATGGGGCATGTGTTCCAGCCGGGCAGTGGGGTGGATCTGGAAAGCGCCAAGGGCATGTTCTCCAACGCCTACGCCGACAAGGGCAGCGTGCCGGGCGTGATGGATACCATTCTGGGCATGGTGCCGACCAATATCTTCGGCGCACTCACCGATGCCAACATCCTGCAGATTCTGGTGTTCTGCCTGTTTCTCGGCATTGGCCTGTCCAAGACCGGCGAGCGTGGCAAGCCGCTGATCGAAGGCCTGAATACCGTCATCGAGGCCTTCGTGTGGATGATCAACGTGGTGATGCTGATCGCGCCGATCGGCGTCTTCGGTCTGATGGCGGATGCCGTCGGCACCTTCGGCTTCGATGTGCTGACCCTGGTGATGAAGCTGTTCCTCGTCTACATGGGCGCCATCCTCATCTATGGCTTCGTGTTCTACCCGCTGGTGGTCAAGTTCGGCTCTGACGTGCCGCTGGGTCGCTTCCTGTCGGTGATGAAGAAGCCGCAGGCCGTCGCGCTGTCCACGGCGTCCTCCATGGCGACCCTGCCGGTCAACATGGAAGTCTGCGAGAAGGAGCTGGGCCTGAAGAATGCCACGACGGCCTTCGTGCTGCCGCTGGGCGCGACCATCAACATGAGCGGCAACGCCATCTATTACGGGCTGGTGGCGATGTTCTTCGCCCAGGTCTTCAACGTCGATCTCGGCTTCTCCGCCTACGCCGCCATCGTGTTCACCGCAACCCTGGGTGCCATCGGTCAGGCTGGCGTGCCGGGGCCGTCGTTCCTGGTGGTTGCCGTGCTGCTGGCGGCCGGCATTCCCATCGAGGGCCTGCCGCTGCTGTTCGCGCTGGATCGTATCTTCGACATGACGCGTACCGCGCTCAACATCACCGGTGACGCGGCCTGCGCCGCCGTGGTGGATCGCTTCGCGCGTGCCGATGATGCGGTCGCCGAGCGCCAGGACACTGCAGCAGGTGAGCCGGTCAGCGTGCGCTGAGACAGACACGACTGACAGGAAAACGCCCCCGCAGCCAGAACGGTTGCGGGGGCGTTTTCATTGGGGGCTTGAACGGTTCGACCGGTGGTCGGGAACCGGTCAGGGCGTCGGCTGGGTGCGAATCAGCGCTTCCTTCGAGGTGACGATGCCGTTGTTGTCGGCATAGAGGAAGTCGCCCGGCACGATGGTGACACCGGCAAAGGTGACCGGGATGTCGCGCTGGCCTTCGCCACGCTTGATGCTGGGACGCGGGTAGCAGCCCAGTGCCTGCACGCCGAGCTGGGTGGCGTGGATCTCGTCGACATCACGGATGCAGCCATACATGATCACGCCGGCCCAGCCGCTCTTGGCGGCCTGCTCGGCAAGCATGTCGCCCAGCATGGCGCAGCGCATCGAGCCACCGGCATCGACGACCAGCACGCGCCCTGCACCGGGTTCCGCGACTGCCGCCTTGACCAGCGAGTTGTCCTCGAAGCACTTGATGGTCACGACTTCGCCGCCAAAGGACTCGACGCCGCCGTAGTTGATGAACAGGGGCTCGAGGACTTGCACATCAGGGAACTCATCGCAGAGATCGGGGGTGGAGATGGAGTGCGTCATGTCGGATTCCTTGTGCTGGGCGGCCCGGTGAGGGTCGCTTGGGGACGGAGCGCTGGCGATTGCTGCAATGCCACAACGTCGAGAATGCCCGATACGCCAAGGCTTTGCACCTGTGCGAAGGGCTAAGCGGGCCTCGGGCGCGTGCAAGCGAGGGACGGGAGGGTCACGAGGGCATGTTGCTGACTGGCGACGTGGGAAGTAGTGAAAACGCCACTCTTGAAACACCGTTCGATATCTACCACGATGCTCCTGCACCCATGGCAGGCGACGTTGAACCAGACTGCCTCTGGCAGGTATCCGCCTGTGCCGCCCATTGGATCAAGGAGCAACACATGAGCAAGTCACGTCTTCTGGCCGCCCCGTTGGCCACCGTTTCCTTCGCCGCTCTCGCTCTGGCGCTCAGTGGTCACGCCCAGGCGGCAGGCAATGCCACCGAAGGGCTCTATATCGGTGCCGGTACCGGTTTTTCCAGCCTGAAGAACGATGATTCCGATGAGGCCGGCGATTTCATCGACTCCGGCAGCGATGACTTCGACGTGGATGATGACGACAACGTCTACAAGGCCTTCGTGGGCTATCAGTACAACCCGTACTTCGCCACCGAAGCCTTCTATACGGATCTCGGGACCGTTCAGCTCAAGGGCAATGACTTCGGCAATACCGATCTCAAGTCCAAGGCCTACGGTGTCAACGTGGTGGGTATCCTGCCGATCGGCCAGTACTTCTCGCTGTTCGCCAAGGCGGGCATGGCCAAGTGGGAAACCGATGTCGACGGCAATCTGGGCGATTCCAGTGTCGACCTGAAGGACAATGACGGCTTCGACCCGGTCTATGGTGCCGGTGCCCAGGTCAATCTCGATCCGTTCCTGATCCGTGCCGAATACGAGCGTTATGACTTCGACAGCGACTATCAGGTAGATGCCTTCACGGCCTCTGTCGGTTACAAGTTCTAGGCCGAGCAGGTCGTCAGGCCGTCTCGGGCGGCGGGCGAAACGCTAGGCATGAAAAAACGGGCCGTCCCTGATGGGGCGGCCCGTTTCGTTGTCTCGCTGGCAGCTCTGGCGTGACCAGTGACGGCTGCGGTCCAGAGAGGCGCCGGACATTGGAGCCCGGCGCCTCGCCTGATCAGGCTTCCTGAGTGACCGGAATCACGTTGGAGGCGGCATTCTGGAACTCTTCGATCTCATGGAAGTTCAGGTAGCGATAGATCTCGCCGGCCATGGCATCGAATTCGCCCATGTAGCCCTGATACTCCTCGACGCTCGGCAGACGACCGATGACCGCGGCGATGGCGGCCAGTTCGGCAGACGCCAGGAAGACGTTGGCGCCGTCGCCCAGACGGTTCGGGAAGTTGCGCGTGGAGGTGGACACCACGGTGGACTTGGCAGCCACACGTGCCTGGTTACCCATGCACAGTGAGCAGCCTGGCATTTCCATGCGCGCGCCGGCACGGCCGTAGATGCCGTAATAGCCTTCGGCGGTCAGCTGGTGCTGGTCCATCTTGGTCGGCGGTGCCAGCCACAGCTTGGTCTTCAGGCTACCGGCCGGCTGCTTCTCGAGCAGCTTGCCGGCGGCACGGAAGTGACCGATGTTGGTCATGCACGAGCCGATGAAGACCTCGTCGATCTTCTGGCCGGCCACGTCGGACAGCAGACGCGCATCGTCCGGGTCGTTCGGGGCACACAACACCGGCTGATCGATCTCGTCGAGGTCGATCTCGATGATCTCGGCGTATTCCGCGTCCTTGTCGGCACGCATCTGGCTCGGGTTGGCCAGCCACTCTTCCATGCCGGCGATACGACGCTCGATGGTACGGGCATCGCCGTAACCGTTGGCGATCATCCACTTGAGCAGGGTGATGTTGGACGTCAGGTACTCGGTCACGCTCTCGTCGGACAGCGTGATGGTGCAGCCCGCGGCGGAGCGCTCGGCAGAGGCGTCAGACAGCTCGAAGGCCTGCTCTGCGGTGAGATCTTCCAGACCTTCGATTTCCAGAATGCGGCCGGAGAAGGCGTTCTTCTTGTTGGACTTGTCGACGGTCAGCAGGCCCTGCTTGATGGCGTACAGCGGGATGGCGTGGACCAGATCACGCAGGGTGATGCCCGGGCGACGCTTGCCCTTGAAGCGCACCAGCACGGATTCCGGCATGTCCAGCGGCATCACGCCAGTCGCGGCGGCGAAGGCCACCAGGCCAGAGCCTGCCGGGAAGGAGATGCCCATCGGGAAGCGGGTGTGGGAGTCACCACCGGTACCGACGGTGTCCGGCAGCAGCATGCGGTTCAGCCACGAGTGGATGATGCCGTCGCCCGGACGCAGCGACACGCCGCCGCGGTTCATGATGAAGTCCGGCAGGGTGTGGTGAGTCTCGACATCGACCGGCTTCGGGTAGGCGGCGGTGTGGCAGAAGGACTGCATCACCAGGTCGGCCTGGAAGCCCAGACATGCCAGATCCTTCAACTCGTCGCGAGTCATCGGGCCGGTGGTGTCCTGGGAGCCGACGGTGGTCATCTTCGGCTCGCAGTACATGCCCGGACGCACGCCTTCCATGTTGCAGGCCTTGCCGACCATCTTCTGCGCGAGGGTGAAGCCCTTGCCGGTATCCTTCGGCTGCTCCGGCAGACGGAAGACGTCAGAGGCGTCCAGTCCCAGCTCGGTACGTGCCTTGTCGGTCAGACCGCGACCGATGATCAGCGGGATACGGCCGCCAGCACGCACTTCGTCCAGCAGGACCTGCGTCTTGAGGGAGAAGGTGGAGATGACTTCGTCGGTGTCGTGACGGCAGACCTTGCCTTCGTACGGGTAGATGTCGATGACATCGCCCATGGCCATCTTCTCGACGTCCATTTCCACCGGCAGGGCACCGGCATCTTCCATGGTGTTGAAGAAGATCGGCGCGATCTTGTTGCCGAACACGAAGCCGCCAGCGCGCTTGTTGGGCACGTTCGGGATGTCGTCACCGAAGAACCACAGCACGGAGTTGGTGGCGGACTTGCGTGAGGAGCCGGTACCGACCACGTCGCCGACGTAGGCGACCGGGAAGCCCTTGGCCTTCACTTCCTCGATCTGGGCCAGCGGGCCGATGACGCCTTCTTCCTGCGGGATGATGCCATCACGCGGGTTCTTGAGCATCGCGTTGGCGTGCAGCGGGATGTCCGGACGTGACCAGGCGTCAGGCGCCGGGGACAGGTCGTCGGTGTTGGTCTCGCCCGGCACCTTGAAGACGGTCAGGGTGATCTTGTCCGCCAGGGCGGGCTTTGACAGGAACCATTCCGCGTCCGCCCAGGACTGCAGCACGGATTGCGCGACGGTGTTGCCGGCCTTGGCGCGCTCGGCGACATCGTGGAAGGCATCGAACATCAGCAGGGTGTGCTTGAGCTGTTCGCCGGCTTCCTTGGCCATGGACTCGTCGTCCAGCAGCTCGACCAGCGTGGCGATGTTGTAGCCGCCCTGCATGGTGCCGAGCAGCTTGGTGGCGTGGGTCTTGTCGATCAGCGGTGAAGAAGCTTCGCCACGCACGATGGCGGTCAGGAAGCCAGCCTTGACGTAAGCGGCTTCATCGACGCCCGGCGGGATGCGATTGGTGAACAGGTCGAGGATGAACTCTTCTTCACCGGCCTGCGGATTCTTGAGCAGTTCGACCAGATCAGCGGTCTGCTCTGCATTCAGCGGCTTCGCCGGGATGCCCTGCTGGGCGCGTTCTTCAACCTGTTGACGGTAGGCTTCAAGCACGTGGGAGACCCTCATCTGTAATCGTGTCGAGATGCGTGTGCCAGTCGTCACGCGAACCGGCAGAGACATCCCGAGGCTTCTTGCGGGTAATTCAAGCGTCTTATTGCGAGCGAATCAGGCGCTACGGGGCGAACGCGAGTCTACTCAACTTTGTCGACAATGTTAAGGAGCACCCCCGTGCGGGGGCTGAGACTTTGGTCGTCATCCAGGGCGCCATTTCGACCTTAACAGCTTGATATTGCATTTCTTTGTCGCGCTTCAGGCATGGCGCGGCACGCATCGCCCGATGTCGCGTCGAGGTGACTCGAGCCTTGCGGTCTCCGGGCACCGCTGTCGAGCTCAGCAGGCGCACGGTATGATGCTGTTATCCTTTTTCCTGAAATTTCGCCGCAAGCCGAGGGCAGCATGAGCCGTATTCTTTCTCCCTGCGTCGGGGTGTGTTCCACCACGGTGGGTGACAACGTCTGTCGTGGATGCCAGCGCCATGACCAGGAGATCCTCGACTGGTTCGGGTATGACAGTGAGCAGCGCACGCAGCGCATGCGCGAGCTGGATGCGCTGCGCAGTGACGTCGCCGGGCGCTGGCTGTACGTGCATGACGAGGCGGCGCTGGCGGAACAGTTGACGCGCCACCGGATTCGTTTTCGTGAGGATCAGTCGGCGCTGTCACGTGCGGTGGAGCTTCTGCGGGTGGGACGCACCAGGATCCGTGACCTCTCTGCCTATGGCATCACGCCGTGCAGTGGCGGCGAAGAACTTGAGCCGGAACAGCTTTTTTCGCGAATAAACGATGAAATCATGGTGGAAGCGGCAAAGCGGGCCAATAATGAAGTGAGTCCGGCAGGTCATCCTCCTGATGCAACGCAGGATGACGCTGGCAAGAGAAAAGACTGACATGATGGACGATGGCATGACCCTGATGACTGACCGCGAGCGTTTCGCGACGGATGAGCATGACGCTCGGATGGCCCATGAGCTTTCACGCGTCATCAAGGCGCCGCAGGGGCCGAGCAACGAGGATACCGATGCACTGCTGCCGGACTCCCTGCTGGCCTTTCTCGGTTGCCGCACACCGCACGCCTGGGTAGAGGCGGCGCTCGACAATTCTGAGCTGTTGCTGATCGACCACGCGCAGTGCGAGAAGAAGGCGGCCTCCACCGCGATGAGTCTGATGTACCGCTATGTGGACCACCCCTTGCTGCTGAGCAAGATGTCACAGCTGGCTCGAGAGGAGCTTCTGCACTTCGAGCAGGTGGTAGGACTGATGGAAAGGCGTGGAATCGTCTATCGTCATATCAAGGCTTCCCGATATGCAGAAGGACTGCGTCAGCAGGTGCGCAGGGAAGACCCTCAGCGGCTGGTGGATATCCTGCTGATCGGGGCATTGATCGAAGCGCGGTCCTGCGAGCGATTCGCGCGTCTGATCCCGTATCTTGAGCCCGAGCTTGCAAAGTTCTATCGCACTTTGGTTAAGTCTGAGGGACGCCATTATGAGGATTACCTCATGTTGGCCGAGCGTTACAGCAAGGAACCATTGGAATCCCGTCTTGCGGTACTGCGTGCGGTGGAGAAGGAGCTGATCGAGCGTCCTGATGTCAGCTTCCGTTTCCACAGCGGCATCCCCGTCATGAATCGGGTGGAAAACGCCTCAAGCCAGGTGAGTTGAGGCAGTACAGACACAAGGCAAGGCTCAAGAACAGGGGACCTCCGGCGCCATGGCTGGGCTGGCGTTTCGTTCGCGACTTTGAAATGGATGACACATGACGCAGGAAACATCTGGTCAAGCTCAATTGGCGCTGCTGGGGCATTTCCAGCTGACCCTGGGCGATGACACGCTGACGCAGTTCAGCTACGACAAGGTCAAGGCACTGTTGCTGCATCTTCTGCTGCATGATCAGGCCGTCTCGCGGGCGGGGCTGGCAGAGCTGCTATGGCCGGATCAGGGGCTGTCCTCGGGCCGCACCAACCTGCGCCATGCCCTGCATTGCCTGCGTCAGAGCCTGGGGGAGGAGGCCGACAATCTTCTGACGGTCTCACGTCAGACGATCGCGCTGTCGATACCGGATTACTGGGAACTGGATCTCGACGAGCTCAACGGCCTGTTGCTGGCGCCGCCCTCGGTGGCGACGCTCAACGAGGTGCTGGGACTCTACCGGGGCGATCTCGTCGAAGAGCTTGCCCTGACCCAGTGCCCGGAATTCCAGCGCTGGATGATCAAGGTACGCGGCGAATGGCGTCAGCGCGTCATCCAGTATGCCGAGCGAGTACTGGCGACCGATGAGCCGGTCCCGGACGACGTGCTGCGGACCCTGGTGAGCCGCTTCTCCGGATATGGCCCCTTCCATGAACGCCTGGTACGTCAGCTCGCGGAAGATGGTCAGTCGGCTGCGGCGCATGAGCAGTTCAATGCCTTCCTGCAACAGCTGGCACTCTCCGGTCAGCAGCCTGATCCGGGATTCCTGCAGCTGGCGCGTTACTGGTCCGATGGCAAGAGCGAGCAGATGGGCGCGCTCACGCCGCAGGGCGCCATTTCTCGCACGCTGTCGCTGGACAGCGCGCCGCTGCGTGAAGATGAGATCGACCACCGTCAGCTGTCGGTCATGGCGATTCGCCTCAGCGTCAAGGACAGTCATCGCGATCGCGTCTGGGCCCGCGCCAGTCTGACCCTGCAGATCGAGCTGCTGCGCTGGCTGGAGCAGCAATGCCACCACCTGGGCGGTTTCTGGCTGCCGGGTGCCACGGGTGGCGTCGGCCTGGCGTGCTTCGGCACGCATGGCCCGGCCCACCAGCTGGCAGAGCTTGTGGCGCTTTATGAGCACTGCAGCAAGGCGATGCCGGATGAGATCGAGCGGATCTGGGATGGCGAAGGCAAGCCGCCGGTCTTCTCGCTGTCGGCGGGCCTCCACTCCGGGCAGGTCATCTATCTGCCGGAGCGTCAGCTGGCCGACCCGCTTGGCCAGGTGACCCAGTATTCCCTGGAATTGATGACGGCGGCCGAAGGCAGCGAGCTGGTGATTTCCCAGGAGGCCAGTCAGCACATGCCTCCCGCACTGGATCTGCAGCCACGTCTCACGTCACGCCTGTTGGCAGCGGACGGACGGGTGCGTCTGCGCGCGTTGGTCCTGAGCAGCGGCGTGGGGCATCGTGAGGCGTCACTGCCGACATTGATCGGACGTGAAGGCGAGCTGCGCCGTCTGCGCGATGCGCTGGCGCGTGCCAGTATCGGGCTGCGTCAGAGCGTGCTGGTCAGCGGCAACTCCGGCATGGGCAAGTCGGCCCTGATGGTCAACTTCCGGCAGCTCGAACAGAGTCAGGACGTGGGCCTGTGCTGGATGCCGACGACTCGCCTCTCGCAGCTGGAACCCTACAGCGTGGTGCGCACCCTGATGCGCTGGCGCCTCGATGGTCATGTGGATCGTGATGGCGTCGAACAGGTATTTGAATCCTCCGAGGCCTTGCAGGCTCTCGATGAGGACGTGCGTCGCTCCTTCCATGCGGTGCTGGGGACCGCGGAGGAGGCCTCGGAAGATGAATCCCTGATCCAGAGCAGCGAGACGGTCGAGCGTGTGGTGCGTGTGCTGCATCTGGTGATCGAGAAATCGGCAAGCCTGCGCCCGCTGGTGATGATGATCGACGACCTGCAGTGGCTCGATGAACCGTCGCTCAAGGTGCTGGCGGGACTGCAGGCGCGCCTGCCCATCAACATCGGCTTCATGCTGGCGGCCAGTCACAACGGCCGCGACAGCCTTGCCGTCAAGCTCAACTGGGACCAGCATATCTCGCTAGGTCGCCTGGACCCGATGCAGGTCTCGCGTCTGCTGTCGCATCTGTCGCGTCGCTATCGTCTGCATCTCAGCCCGCGCATGCGCAGCCAGCTCATCGAGCGCTGCGATGGTGTGCCGCTCTACCTGCAGGAGATCTGTCGTCGTCTCGACATGGATCGCCGTGAGGGGCGTCCGGTGCAGCTCGACGAGCTGCCCAAGGGCTTGATCGGCCTGCTGTCCAGCCGTATCGACCAGCTGGAAGAAGGCCGCGATGTGGCCCACGCCGCCGCCGTGCTGGGACGTGTCTTCAAGCTGAGCTTCCTGCGCCAGAGCTGCGAATTCGAGGAAGGGCGCCTCAAGCGTTCCATCGAGAGCATGCAGCGCCTGGAGATCATCGAGGCCTGTGGCAACGATAGTGAATTCGACTATCAGTTCACCCACCAGCTGATCCAGGAAGCGGCCTATCTGTCCTGCCCGCGTGACGTGCGTCGCCGCATTCACCTGCAGGTCGTGGCCCTCATCGAGGACAAGCATCCTGCCTGGATCAGCCGTCACCCCGGCTATTTCGCCGTCCATCTGCGCAAGTCACAGAACTTCAGTCGTGCTGCGCGCTATTTCGAGCTGTCGGCACGTGAAGCGCTCAAGATCAGCGCCAACCGTACCGCGCTCAAGATGGCCGACAGTGGTCTGGCGTGTCTCAAGCATGTCGAAGGGCAGGAGGAGCGCGAGGTCAGCCTGCTGACCGTTCGCGGCCAGGCCGGCTTCGCGCTGGAAGGGCATGGTTCCCGCATCGCGCACGAGAGCTTCGTGCAGGCGCGCAATCTGCTCAACAGTCCGGCGCTGCTGGAAGATGATGAGCCGGATCTCGAGCAGGCCTTCATCGTGAAGTGGGGACTGTGGGTCGGTTGCAGTGAGCGCCATGCGCATGCGGATGCCTTCGCGCTGGCCTCGGGCCTGAGTGATCTGGCGGAAGAGCTGTCGGATGGCCGTTATCGTCGTCTGGCCGACTATGCGCGGGCACACTGCGAATTCTGGGCCGGTCGCGTACGCGTGGCAGGTGAGCATCTCGATGAGATCGATCCGGTCCACAATCCCATGGTGCTCGAATGGTTGCCGTTCAGTGATCACCCTCAGGTGGCAGCGGCATGTCTGCAGAGCTGGACGTCCTGCCTGCGCTTTGACTACGTGCAGGCCGAGCAGCAGGCCGAGGCGGCCATCCGCATGGCGGAGGCCATCGGTCAGCCGGGCTCGTTGGCCATGGCGTTGATGTTCTCCACCTCGCTCTATCGTCAGCTGGGCCATACCCATCTGGCCACCCAGCGTGCCGAGCGGGCGCTGGAGCTGACCCGCTCCGCGGATCTGCACCTCTGGCACATGGCGGCGCATGGCGTGCTTGGCTGGGCGCGGGCGATGAACGGCGACCGCGACGGGCTCGCGATGCTGCAGTCCAGCATCAACGAGTTCGCCGAGCTGACCGGGCGTGAGCGGCATCAGCGGCCCAATCTCTGGTACATGGATGCCGTGATGGCGCTGGGTGAGCATTCGGCGGCCGAAGAGTACATGGAGAAGGTGCTGCTGGTGGCTCAGGAGCGCAACTCCTTCTATCTGGCAGAGGTCAGCTACCTGGTGGCCGCGTTGCGTGCCGCTCAAGGTCTGCCGAGCGAGAAGGTGCGTTCCTTGATCGAGCAGGGCCTGGCCTACTCCATCGAGCAGGAAAATCCGCATCATGAAGCAATGGGACTCGCTGCCTGGTTGAGGCTGGTCGATGCGCAGGATGCCGAGCGCTGCGAGCGCCTCAAGGCACTGCTGGATGAGCTGCCGGCAACGGATGCACCCGCGGTACTGGGGTGGCATCAGCTGGTGGAGGCGGTGGAAGGGCGTGCGCGTCGCAAGGCGTCCTCGCCGGCCTGACGCGCACGCCCGGCGCTCCGGGCTGAGCAGACTCTGAACGGCGCCAGTCGCTTCGCAAGCCGAGGCTGGACAAGGAAAAGCCCCCGTTGCCACTCAAGGCAACGAGGGCTTTTCATGGGCGTTGCGAGCGATCAGCCGTGGGTGATCGCATCACACAGTGGCAATGCGAATTCCCGCAGGGTCGGTCCCTGGCCGCAGGCAATGATGTCGAAGGCGGTATCGGGGCGCCAGTCGCCCAGCACGATGCGGCGCGCCGCTTCGCCATCGATCTCGAGTTCATGTACCGCCGGGCGATGGGTGTGGCCGTGGATCAGGGTGCGCACGCCGTGCTCGCGCATCTCGCGAACCACTTCCTCGGGCGTGACGTCCATGATCGCCTCATCCTTCTCGCTATTGGTCTCGCCGGACTGCATGCGCAGTGACTGGGCCAGGGCCAGTCGCTGCTCCAGCGGCATGGCCAGAATCTGTGCCTGCCACTGAGGGTCGCGCGTCATGGCACGAAACTTCATGTAAGCCTCATCGCGGGTACACATGCTGTCGCCATGCATCAGCAGTACGCGCTCGCCGTCGAGCTCGATCACGCTCGGGTCGGGCAGCAGGGTCACGCCGGCCTCGGCCGCGAAGGTCTCGCCGATGAGGAAGTCGCGATTGCCGTGCATGAAGTAGAGCCTGGTGCCGCGGGCCGAGACGCGCTGCATGGCCTCGCTCATGCGCTGGGTGAAGTCGTCGCGATAATCATCGCCGACCCATACCTCGAAGATATCCCCCAGCAGGTAGAGGCGATCCACCGCAGGTTCGCAGGTCGCCAGGCGCGCCATGTAGTCGAGAAAGCCCTGGGCGATCTCGGGAGTCTCGGGCTGCAGGTGCAGGTCGGAGATGAACAGAGTGGTGGCAGTCATGGTCAGGTCCACGGGTCGGGGCGGGTGTCGTCATGCGCAGCAGGCGACGGAAGAGGCCGAGTGAGAGAGCAACGCAAACCGCCCGGCCTGACGCTCGATATCACGAGGCAAGGCCGGGCGGCAGGTACGCGGTGAGGCGCGATCAGCGGAAATCGCTTATTCGGTGATTTCGGCGCTGGTGATGATCACGTCTTCTGCCGGCACGTCGGCGTGGCCGTCGCGACGCGTGGTCTTGACCGCCTCGATCTTCTCGACCACGTCCATGCCTTCGACGACCTTGCCGAACACGCAGTAACCCCAGCCCTGGCTGGTCTTGCTGGTGAAGTTCAGGAAGTCGTTGTCATTGACGTTGATGAAGAACTGGGCGCTGGCGGAGTGAGGATCCATGGTACGTGCCATGGCCACGGTGCCGCGGTCGTTCTTGAGGCCATTGTCGGCTTCGTTCTCGATCACGCCGTTGGTCGGCTTCTGGTTGAAGTCGGTGTCAAAGCCACCGCCCTGAACCATGAAACCCGGGATGACGCGGTGGAAAAGGACGTTGCTGTAGTGGCCTTCACGCACGTATTGCTCGAAGTTGGCCGCAGTCTTCGGGGCCTTCTCGTGGTTGAGTTCGAGGGTGATGTCGCCGTAGTTGGTGTGAAGAACGATCATGCGAATTTCCCGGTCATCTGTCTTGCTCAAGTGTCAGGCAGGCGGGGCCTCATGGCATCGCCTGCGGGCGTCGCGCTATAATAGCGGCTTTGTATCCTGAGACGAAAGCCTGAGGGGGCGGCAGGCCCCGGAGACGCACGCCAGCGCGCGTCACGATCGCCTGCTACCCAGTGCCAGTCCCCGTGACGTCCCGGAACACGACGCCCAAGAACCACACAGAGGTGCAGCGAAACTTCATGAGTACCGAGACCCAGAGCGCCCCGAACTTCGTGTTGAACCAGATCCGCGAAGAACTCGACGCCGGCCGCGCCGAAAAGGTTGTCACGCGTTTCCCGCCGGAACCCAACGGCTTCCTGCACATCGGGCACGCCAAGTCGATCTGTCTGAACTTCGGTCTGGCGCAACAGCTGGGTGGCGACTGTCACCTGCGCTTCGATGACACCAACCCGGCCAAGGAAGAGCAGGCCTATATCGACGCCATCAAGGAAGACGTCGAGTGGTTGGGCTTCGAGTGGGCCGGCAAGGTGCGCTTCGCCTCCGATTATTTTGATCAGCTCTATGCCTGGGCCCAGCACCTGGTGCGCGAAGGCAAGGCCTATGTCGATGACCTCTCACCGGACGAGATCCGTGAATACCGTGGCACGCTCAAGGAGCCGGGACGTCCCAGCCCCTACCGTGAGCGTAGCCCCGAGGAGAATCTCGATCTCCTCGAGCGCATGAAGAAGGGCGAGTTCGGCGAGAGCGAGAAGGTGCTGCGTGCGCGCATCGACATGGCCGCGCCCAACATCAATCTGCGCGACCCGATCCTCTACCGCATCCGTCATGCCAGCCACCATCAGACCGGCGACAAGTGGAAGATCTATCCGTCCTATGATTTCACCCACGGTCAATCCGATGCACTGGAAGGCGTGACGCACTCCATCTGTACGCTGGAGTTTGAAGACCACCGCCCGCTGTACGAGTGGTTCCTCGCCAATCTGCCGGTGCCGAGCACGCCGCGTCAGATCGAGTTCGCGCGTCTGAACCTGGATTACACCGTCACTTCCAAGCGCAAGCTGAAGCTGCTGGTGGATGAAGGCGTGGTCGATGGCTGGGATGATCCGCGCATGCCGACCATCTCCGGCATGCGTCGTCGTGGCTATACCGCGGCTTCCATCCGCAAGTTCTGCGACATGATCGGCGTGAGCCGTGCTGACGGCGGCATGGTCGAGATCGGCATGCTGCACCACGCCATTCGCTCGGACCTGGAAGACAACGCGCTGCGTGCCATGTGCGTGCTCAACCCGCTCAAGGTGGTGCTGACCAACCTGCCGGAAGGCCATGAGGAAGTGTTCGAGGTCCCCGGCCATCCGGCGCGTGATGACATGGGCACGCGTCAGATTCCGCTGACCCGTGAGCTGTGGATCGACGCGGATGACTTCATGGAAGACGCGCCGAAGAAGTTCTTCCGTCTCGCGCCCGAGAAGGAAGTGCGTCTGCGCAACGGTTACGTCATCCGCTGTGATGAAGTGATCAAGGATGACGCCGGCGAGATCGTCGAGCTGCGGTGCAGTGTCGACCTCGATACCCTCGGCAAGAACCCGGAAGGCCGCAAGGTCAAGGGTGTCATCCACTGGGTCAGCGCCGAGCATGCAGTGCCGGTCGAGGTGCGTCAGTACGAGAATCTGTTCCTGGAAGCCGAGCCGGACCGTGACAAGGATGTCGATTTCCTTGAGCACCTCAATCCGCAGTCGCTGAGCATCGTCAAGGGCTTCGGTGAGCCGAGTCTGCGCGATGCCGCGCCGGAAACGCGCTACCAGTTCGAGCGTATCGGCTACTTCGTGGCGGATCGTCATGACTGCGTCGATGGCGCGCTGGTCTTCAACCGCACCGTCAGCCTTAAGGACGGTTGGGCCAAGGCACAGAAGAAGGGGTGATGGTCGGCGGGCTCCCGCGGGAGCCCTGTCGTCACGCTTTCGTGACCTGCTTCACGGCCCGCAGTCTGATCCTGTACCTTCTGTGACGAAGTTGCATGACCGGCCTGCGGGCCGTTCCATTTTGAAAGGCTGACAGGTGTCTGTCAGCAAAGTAGCCAAGGGCGATGACTGAATGATTCCACTCGAAGATGCCGCGAGCACACTGTCCATCTACAGTACCCTGAGCCGGACCAAGGCACCTTTCGTGCCACTGGAAGGCAACAAGGTGCGCATGTACGTCTGTGGTGTGACGGTCTATGACCTCTGTCACATCGGGCATGCGCGTGTGATGGTGGCCTTCGATGTCATCACGCGCTACCTGCGTGCGCGCGGGTATGACGTCACCTACGTGCGCAACATCACCGACATCGACGACAAGATCCTCAAGCGCGCCGACGAGAATGGCGAGGCCTTCGATGCGCTCACCGAGCGCATGATCCAGGCGATGCATGAAGATGAAGGGCGCCTGGGGATTCTGCGTCCTGACCTCGAGCCGCGTGCCACCGCGCACATCGCTGACATCATCGCGATGACCGAGACGCTGATCGACAAGGGCTATGCCTATGCGGCCAGCAACGGTGATGTCTACTACCGTGTGCGTCGTTTCGAGGGCTACGGCAAGCTCAACAATCGCCAGCTCGATGACATGCAGTCCGGTGCGCGAGTGGAGGTCGAGGAGGCCAAGGAAGACCCGCTCGACTTCGTGCTGTGGAAGGCTGCCAAGCCGGGCGAGGCCAGCTGGCCGTCTCCCTGGGGCGCGGGTCGTCCGGGCTGGCATATCGAGTGTTCCGCGATGTCGACCTGCTGCCTGGGCAACACCTTCGATATCCACGGCGGCGGGCCGGACCTGACCTTCCCGCATCACGAGAACGAGATCGCCCAGTCCGAAGCCGCCACTGGCCAGCAGTATGCCAATGTGTGGATGCATGCCGGCGCGGTGCGTGTCGGGCAGGACAAGATGTCAAAGTCGCTGGGCAACTTCTTCACGATTCGTGATGTGCTGGAGCAGCACAACCCGGAAGTGGTGCGTTATCTGCTGGTGGCCAGCCACTACCGCAGCGCGATCAGCTACGAGGCCAACTCGCTGGATGAAGCGCGTCGTTCGCTGGAGCGCTTCTACAATGCGCTGGAGAACGTCACGCCTGAGCAAGGCGAGGTGTCGGGCGACTGGCGGGCTCGCTTCGTGGCTGCCATGGATGACGACTTCAATACGGCCGGTGCGCTGTCGGTGCTGTTCGAGCTGGCCCGCGAGCTGAACCGTGCCAAGAAGGAGTCACCGCAGCAGGCGCCGGCGCTGGCCTTCGAGCTGACCGCGCTGGGCGGCCTGCTGGGGCTGTTCGGCCAGGACCCGGCGGTCTTCCTCAAGGGCGACACTGCTACATTGTCGTTGTCGGAAGACGAGATCCAGGCGCAGATCGAGGCGCGTGCTGCCGCCAAGAAGGCCAAGGATTTCGCGGGTGCGGACCGCATTCGTGACGAGCTGGCCGCTCAGGGCATCATCCTCAAGGACTCCCGTGAGGGAACGACCTGGGTGCTGGAAGGCTGACGTCACTAGCGTGATGCGATGTCAGCATGAAAAAACCGCCGTCCCGTGAGGGGCGGCGGTTTTTTGTGCGTTGTCGACCAGCACCGCTTTCGAATCGTCTGCGATCAGCTGGCGAGGCGCTTGACCATGGCCTCGACCATGCGCGAGGACTGACGTGCGGCGACTTGCAGGAATTCCTCGAAGGACTGGCTGTTGTTGTCCTTGCCGGCGATGTCGGACAGCGCACGGATGACCACGAATGGCATGTCGTAGACGAAGCAGGTCTGGGCGATGGCGGCGGCTTCCATCTCGGCGGCCAGCATGTCCGGGAAGCGTGAGCGAGTCAGCGCGACCAGTTCCGGGTCGGACATGAAGATGTCGCCGGTGCAGATCAGGCCTTCACGCGCCTTGATCTCTCCCTGGGCCTCGACGCACTCGCGCGCGACCTTGACCAGCTCAGGGGCTGACGGGTAGGCCGCCGGCATCTGCGGCACCTGTCCGTGCTCATAGCCGAAGACCACGGCATCGACATCGTGATGGCGCACTTCGCTGGAGATGACCACATCGCCGATCTCGAGATCAGACGCGAAACCACCGGCCGAGCCGGTATTGATGATGGCATCCGGCTGGTAGCGCTCGATCATCTGGCAGGCACCGACGGCGGCATTGACCTTGCCGATACCGGATTGCAGCAGCACGATCTTCATTCCGTGCAGCTGGCCGACATGGAAGGTAGAGCCGGCGTGGGTGCTGGTGGTGCTGTCTTCCAGGCGCTCGGCGAGAATGGCCACTTCCTCGGCCATGGCGCCGATGATGCCAAGAGTCTTGAGGGTCATGATGCGATCCTGAGTCAGACGCGATGAAGGCCCGTTCATGTCGGGCCTTCATCACGAGCTAGAGAGAAGGGCGAGGGGGTTACTCGGCGGTGAGGCGCGCGTCGTGCAGCTCGGCGGCGGACAGGGTGTTCTCAAGCAGCGAGGCCACGGTCATCGGGCCTACCCCGCCGGGGACCGGCGTGATCCAGCCGGCGCGCTCCGCGGCTGGCGCGAATTCCACATCGCCGACCAGCGAACCGTCCTCGAGACGATTGATGCCCACATCGATGACGATGGCGCCGTCCTTGATCCACTCCCCCTTGACCAGGCCCGGCTTGCCCACGCCGACCACGACCAGATCCGCCTGGCGGACCTTGCTCTCAAGGTCCTTGGTGAAGCGGTGGCAGACGGTGGTGGTGCAGCCAGCCAGCATCAGCTCCAGCGCCATCGGACGGCCGACGATGTTGGACGCGCCGACGATGGTGGCGTCCATGCCGCGCACCTGCAGGCCGCTCTCGGACAGCAGCGTCATGATGCCCTTGGGCGTGCAGGGACGCATCACCGGCAGGCGCTGTGCCAGACGACCGAGGTTGTAGGGATGGAAACCATCCACATCCTTGTCGGTGCGGATCCGTTCGAGGATCGGGCGTGAGTCGAGGTGCTCCGGCAGCGGCAGCTGGACCAGGATGCCATCAATGCTGGCATCGTCATTCAGCGAGTCGACCAGGGCTTCAAGTTCCTGTTGGGTCGTGTCAGCAGGTAGACGGTGCTGGGTGGAGAGGATGCCTGCCTTCTCGCAAGCGCGGTGCTTGTTGCGGACATAGACCTCGGATGCCGCGTCTTCGCCGACCAGCACGACGGCAAGCCCCGGGATTCGTTCACCGGCATCGCGGCGCGCTTCGACCTGGCGGCCGACCTGTTGGCGTACGCGTTCGGCAATGGCCTTGCCATCAATCAGTTGTGCTGCCATCAGCGATCATTCCTTCTCATAGGCAAAAATGCAGGAGGGGAGAAACCGGGGACAATTTTCGCATGCCCTGTCTGGCAGTCAACGCCGAATGACGACCTTGGTCGAAAGCAGGTGCAAGTATCGCCTCTTTTGGAGGCGTCTCGTGGGCAGGCAGCGGTGCTGATTGCCCACGAGTCTGGAACTCGACGTCGTGAGACCACAGCTGTCGGTTCTCTCAGCCAGTTCTCTCAGCCAGTTCTCTCTGTCAGACCTTTCTGTCAGTTTTCCAAGGATTCGTCAGACGAGGCGTTCGCGAGATGCCTGATCGAAGAAGAGAAATAGAAAGAGAAAAAGAAAGAGAAAAAGAAAGAGGTAGAGGTAGAAAGGGCGATCGACGTGATCAGCTTCGAGGAGAAGGAGAAGCTCAGACCCGATGGTCGGGCCACGGATGCCGCTCAGTGGAAGTGAGTCGTCACTGATCTCGCCCGGTGCCAGGATAGGGGGCGAGAGTGAGGTGCCCGTATGGAGGTGGTAGCGCACCCCGCGTGTATCACTGGATGCTGACATGACAGTGGCGTGACAGCAGGAAGGGAAACGATTCTTTTGGAAAGAATTCACGTAAGGGCTTGACCGCAGACGAAAGTTCGGTAGAATACGCCTCGCATCGACGGGGTTCGACGGTCGGTTGAAGACGGTTTCGGGATATAGCGCAGTCTGGTAGCGCGCCTGCTTTGGGAGCAGGATGTCGGGGGTTCGAATCCCTCTATCCCGACCATTTGAATGCAGCACCTCGCAAGACTTCGGTCTTTCGAGACACGCATTCAAGGCTTTGTCCGGAGGTTGACTCGCAACATCAGTTTCTGCGCCTATAGCTCAACCGGATAGAGCAACGGCCTTCTAAGCCGTAGGTTGCAGGTTCGAGTCCTGCTGGGCGTGCCATCACGATAACGATTGTTGTCATGATGGGAATCGGATTGCTCTTCATTGAGCCTGATGATGGCGACCAGACGATGTGAAGGTGTTCATGCAGTGGTGGGTGTAGCTCAGTGGTAGAGCCCCGGATTGTGACTCCGGTGGTCGTGGGTTCGAACCCCATCATCCACCCCATTGCATGTCAGCTTGAGCAGTATCAACGAGATGGAGACGGCAGGCTTTCTGTCCAATCTCCAGAAGTGGTGGGTGTAGCTCAGTGGTAGAGCCCCGGATTGTGACTCCGGTGGTCGTGGGTTCGAACCCCATCATCCACCCCACGTCTCGATGAATATCAGGATGCTGCCTGTCCCGCTTGGGCGGGCGGCATGCCGCAAAAGGGGGAGAAGGCCAATGGCTTTCTCCCCCTTTTTTCGTGTTTTTTCGCACTGCTTCGTCTGCGATCTGACCGGGTTGACGGGCGCTCCATGCGCCTGTCAGGCGGGAGGACGGAGCAGAAAAAGGCCTGGCTCCTTGAATATCTTGGACCAAGGCACCATATGGCAGGTCATATCCGCGCTTGCCAGCGCGTGGCGGGGTTTCTACAATCTTCGCCTTTATGATTCGAACGCCACCAGTGGGTAGAGGAACTTTCATGCAAGCTTCTGTCGCAACGACTTCTCCGATCGAGCGCAAGGTCACCATCACGGTGCCGGCTTCTGAAGTCGACCAGGCCGTCAACGCCCGTCTTCTGGAAACCGCCAAGACCGTTCGTCTGAACGGCTTCCGCAAGGGCCACGTGCCGATGGCAGTGGTGCAACAGCGTTACGGCAAGGACGTGCGCAACGAGATCGTTGGCGAGATCATGCGCCAGCATTACGTGACCGCCGTCACCGAAAACGAACTGAACCCGGCTGGCTGGCCGAAGATCGATGCCACCGTCGATGAAGCCGGCAAGGATCTGGAGTTCGTCGCGACTCTGGAAATCTACCCGGAAATCGAACTGAAGCCGATCGAAGGCGCTGAAATCGAGCGTCCGCAGGCCGAAGTGACCGACGCAGACGTCGAAGAGATGATCGAGACCCTGCGCAAGCAGAATGCCTCCTGGACCGACGTCGAGCGCGCAGCCGCTGACGGCGACCAGGTCAAGATCGATTTCGAAGGCTTCCTCGGTGAAGAAGCCTTCGAAGGCGGCAGCGCTGAAGGCCACGAGCTGGTGCTGGGTTCCAACAGCTTCATCCCGGGCTTCGAAGAACAGCTGGTCGGTGCTTCTGCTGGCGACGACAAGGAAATCAAGGTTTCCTTCCCGGCTGACTACCAGGCCGAGCACCTCGCCGGTCAGGAAGCGACCTTCAAGGTCAAGGTCCACGCCGTCAAGGCTCAGGAACTGCCGGAAGTGAACGAAGAGTTCATCGCCCAGTTCGGCCTGGAAGCTGCCGATGTCGAAAGCTTCAAGGTGGAAGTGAAGAAGAACATGCAGCGCGAGCTGAAGAACGCGATCGAGAATCGCGTCAAGCAGCAGGTGCTGGCTGAGCTGACCAAGGCCAATGACATCCTCGTTCCGCAGGCACTGGCGGATCAGGAAATCGACGGCCTGAAGCGTCAGGCAGCACAGCAGTTCGGTCTGGGCGAAGACTTCGACGTCTCCCAGCTGCCGGGTGAGCTGTTCCAGGACCAGGCCGTACAGCGCGTCAAGACTGGCCTGCTGCTCAGCGAAGTCGTCAGCAGCAACGAGATGGACGTCAGCGACGAAGAGCTCAACGCTCGCGTTGAAGAAATGGCCCAGCAGTATCAGGATCCGGCTCAGGTCACCGAGTACTATGGTTCCAACGAACAGGCTCGCAACCAGCTCAAGTCCGTCCTGCTCGAAGAGAAGGCCGTTGACAAGCTGCTGACACAGGCTCAGGTTAAGGACGTTACCATGTCCTACCAGGAAGCCCTGCAGGCAGCACAGCAGCAGGAAGAAGCCGAAGAAGAAGCGGCAGAAGCAGAAGAGCAGGCCTGATACCTGTCTGCTGACCTAGCGTGCTGACTTTCTGCATGTGATTCCAGGACCCGGCTACGGCCGGGTCTCTGGTCAGTGGGCAGGGTAAAGTGGCATGCTCAATGGATATCAATGTCATCGGATGAAGGAAGCCCCCATGAACGACTTCGACATCAAGAATGCAGGCGGTCTGGTTCCGATGGTTGTCGAGCAGAATGCTCGCGGCGAACGGGCCTATGACATCTATTCCCGCCTGCTGAAGGAACGGGTGATCTTCCTTGTGGGCCCGGTTGAGGATTACATGGCCAATCTGGTCGTGGCTCAGCTGTTGTTCCTCGAGTCTGAAAACCCGGACAAGGACATCCATCTGTACATCAACTCGCCGGGTGGCTCCGTGACTGCAGGGATGGCGATCTACGACACCATGCAGTTCATCAAGCCCGACGTGTCCACCGTATGCATCGGCCAGGCGGCCAGCATGGGGGCACTGTTGCTGGCAGGCGGTGCCGCTGACAAGCGTTACGCGCTGCCCAATTCTCGTGTGATGATTCACCAGCCGCTGGGTGGCTACCAGGGCCAGGCAACGGACATCGAGATCCACACCAAGGAAATCCTGACCATTCGCGAGAAGCTGAACCGCATTCTCGCGCACCATACGGGTCAGGACTTCGACACCATCGCCAACGATACGGACCGTGACAACTTCATGGCCGCCAATCAGGCGATGGAGTACGGCCTGATCGACGCCGTGCTGGAACGCCGTCCGGACGTGGAATGATCCACGCACACGGCTGACCTGACGTCGGTAAACATGCATTTCCGGTGACTCCCCGGGGAGTCACCGCCATTGAGAGGTACGCGAATGGCTGACGGCAAAGGCAAGGACGAGAACGGCAAACTGCTGTACTGCTCCTTCTGTGGCAAGAATCAGAATGAAGTGCGCAAGCTGATCGCGGGACCTTCCGTCTACATCTGCGACGAATGTGTCGATCTGTGCAATGACATCATTCGCGAAGAGGTCCTCGAAGCCGACGCCGAAGGTGATGATGATCGCCTGCCGGCGCCGCGTGAGATTCGCTCGACTCTCGACGACTACGTGATCGGTCAGGACCGCGCCAAGCGCGTGTTGTCCGTCGCGGTGTACAACCACTACAAGCGTCTGCGTGCCGGTCAGAAGGCAGCGGACGAAGTGGAGCTGGGCAAGTCCAACATTCTGCTCATCGGCCCGACCGGTAGCGGCAAGACGCTGCTGGCCGAGACGCTGGCACGCCTGTTGAACGTTCCCTTCACCATCGCGGATGCGACCACCCTGACCGAAGCGGGTTACGTCGGTGAGGATGTCGAGAACATCATCCAGAAGCTGTTGCAGAAGTGCGATTACGATGTCGAGAAGGCCGAACGCGGCATTGTCTACATCGATGAGATCGACAAGATCTCCCGCAAGTCTGACAACCCTTCCATCACCCGTGATGTCTCGGGTGAAGGTGTGCAGCAGGCACTGCTGAAGCTGATCGAGGGCACCACTGCCTCGGTGCCGCCGCAGGGCGGGCGCAAGCATCCTCAGCAGGAGTTCCTGCAGGTCAACACGGCCAACATCCTGTTCATCGTCGGCGGTGCATTCGCCGGTCTGGACAAGGTGATCCGTGAGCGCGCCGAGAAGGGGGGCATCGGCTTCAATGCCGAGGTCAAGAGCAAGCAGGACGAGAAGACGGTTGGTCGCGTACTGGCGGATGTCGAGCCGAGCGATCTGGTCAAGTTCGGTCTCATCCCCGAGTTCGTCGGGCGTCTGCCGGTCATCGCGACATTGACCGAGCTGGACGAGGACGCGCTGGTACAGATCCTGACCGAGCCGAAGAACTCGCTGGTCAAGCAGTACTCGCGCCTGTTCGAGATGGAGGATGTCGAGCTGGACCTGCGTGAAGACGCACTGCGTGCCGTGGCTCGCAAGGCCATCGAGCGTCGTACCGGCGCACGTGGTCTGCGCTCGATTCTCGAGGGCGTGCTGCTTGATACCATGTATGACATTCCCTCAGAAGAGAATGTCAGCAAGGTGGTAGTGGATGAGTCAGTGATTGCCGGCGACAGCAAGCCGCTGCTGATCTACTCCCAGAGCGAAGAGAAGAGTCAGGGCAAGGTGGCCGGCAAGGACGGCTGAAGCGTCCAGGCCTGAGTCGCACCAACGGGGGGCCGCAAGGCCCCCCGTTGCGTTTGCCTTCGTCACTCGCCTCTCTGGCAATGTTCCTCATGACTCGCGTGCGGCTTCATTCAGCGTTGAGTTACCGCCCATGCGTCTCAGGATCATTGCAAAATCATGACCTTGCCCCCATGGTCTCTGTATCAGAGAGCCGTGTGAGGCGGCCCACCCACAGAATACCGAGGAACGTCTGCCATGGAGCAGAACGATGATCAGACCCTGACACTTCCGCTGCTGCCGCTGCGGGATGTGGTGGTCTATCCCCAGATGGTGATTCCGCTGTTCGTCGGCCGGGAAAAGTCGATCCAGGCCCTCGAAGTGGCCATGGAAGGCGACAAGAAGATCCTGCTTGCGGCACAACGTGAAGCCAGCCAGGACGACCCGACTGCCGAGGATCTCTTCGCGATCGGGACCGTCGCCGACATCATGCAGTTGCTCAAGCTCCCCGATGGCACCGTCAAGGTGCTCATCGAGGGCAGCTCACGCGCCGATATCCAGGCGATTCGTCTGCATGACGACGGTCACAGCATCGCCGATGTCGTGCTGCGTGACAGTCAGCCGCTGTCCGAGCGCGAGCAGGAGACCCTGGTACGCGTTCTGCTCAACCAGTTCGAGCAGTACGTCAAGCTGTCCAAAAAGGTGCCCAATGAAGTGCTGGGCAGCCTGCAGGGCATCGAGGACCCGAGTCGCCTGGTGGATACCATCAGTGCCCACCTGTCACTGGGCATCGATGACAAGCAGGCGCTGCTCGAGATGGACAAGGTGCGCGACCGCATCGAGCACCTGATGACGCTGATCGAAGCCGAGATCGACCTGCTGCAGGTCGAGAAGCGCATTCGTACTCGCGTCAAGGAGCAGATGGAGAAGTCGCAGCGCGAGTACTATCTCAACGAGCAGATGAAGGCCATCCAGAAGGAAATGGGTGAGCTGGATGACGTGCCCAATGAGGTCGAGCAGTATGAGCGTCGCATCAAGGACGCCGGCATGCCCAAGGACGCCGAGGAAAAGGCCAATCAGGAGCTCAACAAGCTCAAGATGATGGGCCCGACGTCCGCCGAGGCGACGGTGGTGCGGACTTACCTGGACTGGCTGTGCGACGTGCCGTGGAAGAAGCGCACCCGCGTGCGTCACGACATTGATCACGCCGCCAGGGTGCTCGATGAGGACCATTACGGTCTCGACGAGGTCAAGGAACGCATCCTCGAGTATCTCGCCGTGCAGAAGCGCGTCAAGAAGCTCAAGGGGCCGGTGCTGTGTCTGGTAGGACCGCCGGGTGTCGGCAAGACGTCGTTGGGCAAGTCCATCGCTCGCGCCACCAATCGCCAGTACACTCGCATGGCGCTGGGTGGCGTGCGGGATGAATCCGAGATCCGTGGCCACCGTCGCACCTACATCGGCGCCTTGCCGGGCAAGATCATCCAGCGCATGACCAAGACCGGCGTCAAGAATCCGCTGGTGCTGCTCGACGAGATCGACAAGCTGGGCATGGATCACCGTGGTGATCCGGCCTCGGCGCTGCTTGAGGTGCTGGACCCGGAGCAGAACGACAAGTTCGCCGATCACTACCTCGAACTGGATTACGATCTGTCCGAGACCCTGTTCATCTGTACCTCGAACTCGATGAACATTCCGGGGCCGCTGCGTGATCGCATGGAGATCATCCGTCTGCCGGGGTACACCGAAGACGAGAAGCTGGCCATCGCGATGCGCTACCTGGCCCCCAAGCAGCTCAAGGCCAATGGCCTGAAGCCGGGCGAGCTGACCTTCAGTGAAGCCTCCGTGCTCGAGCTGATTCGTTACTATTCGCGTGAAGCCGGTGTGCGTGAGCTGGAACGCCAGATCGCCAAGGTCTGCCGCAAGATCGTGCGCGAGCGCGTGGTCGCCGAGGCCAAGGAAGGTGCGCTGTCTTCCATGCACCTCGAGGCCGAGCAGGTCGAGCATTATGCGGGTGTCCGCAAGTACAGCTTCGGTCTCGCGGATGCCGAGGACCAGATCGGGCGCGTGACGGGTCTGGCCTGGACGTCCGTCGGCGGTGAGCTGCTGACCATCGAGTCGGTGGTCACGCCCGGCAAGGGCCGTGTCAGCAAGACGGGCTCGCTGGGCGACGTGATGAAGGAGTCGGTCAGTGCAGCGCATACCGTCGTGCGCGCACGCGCCGAGTCCTTCGGTATCGAGGCTGAACGCTTCGAGAAGGAAGACCTGCACATTCACGTGCCGGAAGGTGCCACGCCGAAGGACGGCCCCAGTGCGGGGGCTGCCATGGTCACCGCGATGGTGTCCGCTTACTGTGGGCGCCCCGTGCGCTGTGATGTGGCGATGACCGGTGAGGTCAACCTGCGTGGCGAAGTCATGCCGATCGGCGGCCTCAAGGAGAAATTGCTGGCAGCGCGACGCGGTGGTATAAAGCTCGTATTGATTCCCGAAGAGAATCGCCGTGATCTCAAGGAGGTCCCGGACACCATCAAGGATGCATTGGACATTCGCCCCGTGCGTTGGATCGATGAAGTTCTTGAGGTGGCTCTGGCGGAAAAGTCTTCAAGTGAGCCGGATGAATCTCGACAGGACGATGCCAGTGGTCGTCAGTCAGTCATCAGTACACATTGATGGATATTTCTGGCCATGCCGTTGTCGAAACGGCGGCGTGGTGCGGTTTTGCGCGTGAGGTTGCTTGACAGTCGTTTGAGGGCGTTGCTATAAACTCCGCTTCGTCGCGATCGCGTTTAGCACCCGTAATTTTCGCGCTGATTTCTGGTAATTTTTTTGCAAATTCAAGGGGTGAAGAGTGAATAAATCCGAGCTGATCGAAGCCATTGCTGCATCTGCCGATATTCCGAAAGCAGCAGCTAGCCGTGCACTCGATGCGATGGTCGACACCGTCACTGATAGCCTGAAGAAAGGTGAGACCGTGGCACTGGTCGGGTTCGGCACCTTTACTGTCAAGGAGCGCGCTGCTCGTACTGGCCGTAACCCGCAGACTGGCGATCCGATCGAAATCAGTGCTGCCAAGGTGCCGAGCTTCAAGGCTGGCAAGGCACTGAAAGACGCCGTCAACTGAGGTCTGCCTGCTCTTGCAGGTACCCGGTGACGTGGTGCCGCCCTGTCAGGACGTCGTTGTCTGTCAGGTCGGCACCAGGAAATCGAAGCGCATCGCCTGGCGATGCGCTTTTTTTGTGACTGATATCATGGGCAATCTGCGGTGACCCTGCTTCTGCCGCTACCAAAGGCACCTGCATCTGTCGGCGTCATGCGTATAATCAACAGTCACTGATTCGCGGCCCTAGAGGCCATTTCCTTCCCTGTAGCTCGAGGCCCGCATGCTGCAACGAATTCGAGACCGGTCGCATGGCTGGGTGGCCAAGACGATCGTTGGCTTTATCGTCGTCACCTTTGCCTTCTTCGGCGTTGAGTCGATCATTGGTGCCTTCACTGGCAGCAGTGATGAGATCGCCAGCGTCAATGGCGACAAGATCAGCCGTCAGTCAGTTGAGACCGAAGTGCAACGTGCCATCCGTTCCGGACAGGTCGCTCCCGAACAGGAGCGTGAGGCACGCAATCAGATCATCACCCAGATGATCGATTCCCGTCTGCTGGACCAGTACGCCGAAGAGGGTGGATTGCACCTCTCAGAACAACAGCTCGATCAACTGATCGTCAGCTTCCCGGAATTCCAGGATGACCAGGGCCGCTTTGACGCCGACGTCTTCCGCAATCGTCTGGCCAGCGCCGGCTACTCGCCGACGTCCTTCCGCGAGCAGTTGCGCAGCGACACCCTGCGTCAGCAGCTGACCGATGGCTTTGCCGCCAGTGCCTTCGTGCTGCCGGGCGAAGAAGAGAAGCTCAGCCAGCTTCAGCGTCAGACGCGCAGTTTCCGTTACGCCACCCTGAGTCAGGCCGACCTCGAGTCGCCGGTCACCCTGAACGAGGATGAGCTGACCGCCTGGTATGACAGCCATCAGGACAACTATCGGCGTCCGGCTCAGGTCAAGCTGGCCTATGTGCTGCTGGATCAGAATGAGCTGGCCGACGGCGGCGAGATCAGTGAGGACACGCTCAAGGCCGAATATGCCGCCAAGCGTGCCGATGCACCGCGCGAGATCGCGCACATCATGGTCGAGAAGGGCGATGATGTGGCGGCTGCGCGTGCCAAGCTCGAAGGCGCACGTGACGCACTCGCCAACGGCGAAGACTTCGCCAAGGTGGCGGCCGAGGTCTCCGAAGACAGCTCCACGGCCGAGGATGGCGGTGAGCTGGGCGTGATCACCCGCGGTATCTTCGGCGAAGACTTCGATGACGCCGCCTTCGCGCTGGATGAAGGGCAGGTCTCGGACATCGTCGATACCGGCGACAGCCTGCACCTGATCAAGGTGACCGGGCTCGATATCGCGCCGTTCGACGAAATGCGTGATGAACTGCTCACCCAGGCGCGCAAGTCAGCCTCGCGTGACACCTTCAATGAGAAGGCGCAGCAGCTCAAGGATGAAAGCTTCGCGGCGGATGATCTGGCCAGCGTTGCCGAGGATCTGGATCTTCCGCTGGAGAAGACCGACTGGGTGGCACAGGACAATGACGACGAACTGCTGTCCGAGCCGGGTGTGATGGCGGCTGCCTTCGATGACGAAGTGCTCAAGGAAGGCTACAACAGCGATGTGATCGAACTCGACGACAGTCGCCGTCTGGTGCTGCGCGTGCTCGAGCAGCGTCCGGCCACGACGCTGGCCCTCGACGAGGTCAAGCAGCAGGTGCAGCGTGAAGCCAAGGCGGACAAGACCGCCAAGGCGCTTGAGGCATTGGCACAGACGCGCATCGAGGCGCTGCGTGAAGGCAAGTCGCTGGAAGGGATCGACTGGCGCGACGCAGACGACGTCAGCCGTCAGGGAGATTCCCAGCTGCCTGAGAATCTGGTCAAGCAGGCCTTCGCGCTGCCGCATCCCGAGGCAGACCAGCCGGTGTATGGCAAGGCAGCCCTCAAGGGCGGCATCGCCCTGATCGCGTTGACCGATGTAGGAGAGGCCGAGCCGGGTGACATGGATCAGTTCCTGTCGCGTCTGGCGATGCGCCTGCAGGCCCAGTCAGCCGTCGAGGGGCTGCAGGAATCCTTGCGCGAGAGTGCCGATATCGAGCGCAAGTGAGCACGGAGCAACGGACGTGAGTATCGTCACGTCTCACTCGAGGCATCGCCTCCCTTGAGAATCACGTCCTGACCTCTGCCACCAGAGACCGCCACCCCATGGGGTGGCGGTCTTTTTTTGGTTCAGTGTCGGGGCAATTTCTGGTGCAGTGTCGAGTCAATCCTGCGCACATCCCCGCTGTCACGACAGTGTCACGGCGTGAGGCGTTGACGCAGCCGATGGGAGAGTTCGCGGTGGCGGGCTTGAATGCCTGTCGAGAGAGATTGACGCAGCCAGCGATGCCCGGCGTCATGATGCAGGCGTTCGTGCCACACCAGCCAGTAGGAGAAGCGGTTGATGGCGATGGGCAGCGGGCGCAGCACCAGCGGTAGCTGATCCAGCATGCTGATGGCCAGGCAGCCCGGAACACATAGCAGCAGATCGCTATGGCCGGTGACACTGAAGGCGGCCAGGAAGTGGGGCTGGCGCATGACGACCTGCCGACTCAAGCCCAGCTCCGCCAGCTTGAGATCCACCGCACCACGCTCATCACCGCCCATGCTGATCAATTGATGGCTGGCGGCGACGAAGTCCTCCAGACTCAATGTCTCCTTCGCTGCCAGCGGGTGGTCCTTGCGCATCACGCAGACGAACTGGTCATCCCCGATCTCGCGCCCATGCACGCCGGCCGGCACCTTGGCGGTGGGCACGCACATCGCAAGCTCCGGCCCCCCTTCCTCCAGCTGTTGTTCGACATTGCCCCCATAGGCCTGGATGTCCAGACGGATGCCGGGCGCCTGGTCATGCAGCGGCGCTATCTGCGGTGCCACGAAGGCGTGCATGCCATAGTCGGTGGTGGCCAGCTGGAAGCGGCGTTGGCTGTCGGCTGGCGAGAATTCGGGGGGTGCCAGCAGTGCGCCCAGCTCCTGGAGCAGCCGCGCGAGAGGCTGTCTGAGCGCCTCGGCACGTGCCGTGGGGCGCAGGCCGCGTTGCGCACGCACGAACAGGGGATCGTCAAAGGCCTCGCGCAGCCGAGCCAGGGTACGTGAAACGGCAGGTTGACTCAGGTTGAGGCGCTCCGCGGCCCGAGACACGCTGCGCGTTTCCAGCAGCGCATGCAGCGCGACCAGCGTGTTGAGGTCATGGCGAGCGAGTTCAGCCAGATGCATGGCGGGAAGTTTCCGGTGGTGAAGAGGCCCCGGACGGGGATGAAGGTGCGTATTTTCAACCACGCATGATATCAGTCTCATGCATACCGGAATTCAGTTTCTGTCATTGGTGTGATATCGGGAGCGCGAGTAATCTGGTGGAACTTCGTCGCCGGGGAACGATTGCGGCGACCTGTCGTCACACGGTCAAGGCCTCGGGCCACCTGCCTGATGACGATTCTGATCACGTGACGTTTGACCAGATCATTCGCAAGGAGTATTTCATGCAGACACGCTATTACACGATCACCGACTATCCGAAAGGCACTCCGGAACGCGACCTGTTCACCTTGCGTGAAGAGGCGCTGAGCGAGCTTGGCGAAGGGGAAGTGCGCATTCGCAACCGCTGGTTGTCCGTCGATCCCTACATGCGTGGCCGCATGAGTGGCGCCAAGACCTATATTGACCCCTTCGAGCTCAATGAGCCGCTGCAGGGTGCGGCAGTCGGTGAGGTGATCGAGTCACGCGACTCTCGCTTCAAGACCGGGGACAAGGTGCGTCACATGGGCGGCTGGCGTGATATCGCGCAGCTGTCTGGCGACCAGGTCGAGCCGCTGCCGAGCATCGACGTGCCGGAGCAGGCCTACCTGGGCGTGCTGGGCATGCCGGGCATGACAGCCTGGACCGGTCTGAACATCATCGCCGAGATGAAAGAGGGCGACAACGTGCTGGTCAGCGCGGCCTCCGGTGCGGTCGGCTCGCTCGCCGTGCAGCTGGCCAAGGCCAAGGGCGGGACTGTCGTCGGCATCGCCGGCAGCCAGGAGAAACTGGATTGGCTGGAGGCGCGCGGCGTCAAGGCGGTCAGCTACAAGGGCAAGGATGCTGAGCAGCTGACGAAAGCGCTCAAGGAGGCCTGCCCGGACGGTTTCGATGTCTACTACGAGAACGTCGGTGGTGACTGCCTGGTGGCGGCGCTCAACAACCTGAACGTCGGTGCACGCATCGCCGTCTGCGGCATGATCTCCAGCTACAACGATACCGAGGTGGCGGCGGGCCCCTCCAATATCTCGATGATCCTGATTCGCCGGGCGCGCATGCAGGGCTTCATCGTCTTTGACCACTGGGACAACTACAGCCGCTTCCTCGAGGAAGTGGGGCCGCAGGTCGCCAAGGGCGATATCGACTACGAAGAGACGGTGGAAGAGGGACTGGAACAGACGCCGGACGCCTTCCTCAAGCTGTTCACAGGCGCCAACAAGGGCAAGATGCTGGTACGTCTGTAACCTGAGACGGCAGCACTGAAGCCCCGAACACCTGACCCCTCGCGTACGCGCGGTGCTCAGGCATTCACGAAAGGCTCGCCACGGCGAGCCTTTCGCGTTGGTGAAAGCCATTCGCGTGGGTGAGTGCCATTCGCTTTGGTGAGAAGCTGTCACGTCGCGATGCGATTGGTGATTCATACGAACCAAAGACGTGCGCACTGTGCTCTACTTTCGTCGTAGATGCTGCTCTAGAATGTGCGCAACATTCGTGGGGTGGTGACGTCTTCATTTCGTTTTCGTGTCACCAGGCCCTCACGCGACACCCTGCGTCAGGTGGCGCCTGATCATGGCGGCGTTCTGCATTGCCGCCGTGCCGCCCCTGACTCTGCGAGGAGAGCATCATGCAGGACTTTACCTATCAGAACCCGACCCGCGTGCACTTTGGTGCCGGCCAGATCGCCAAGGTGCGTGACGAGATTCCCGCCGATGCCCGCGTGCTGGTCACCTATGGGGGTGGCTCCATCAAGAAGAACGGCGTGATGGATCAGGTGGAAGCGGCACTGGAGGGCCATCAGTGGTGGAGCTTCGGCGGCATCGAGCCGAATCCGAGCTATCACACCCTGCTGGAAGCGCTGGAGGTCATCAAGCGCGAGAAGGTCGATTATCTGCTGGCAGTCGGGGGAGGCAGCGTCGCCGATGGCAGCAAGTTCCTCGCGCTGGCCGCCTGTCACGCCGGTGATCCGTGGGAGATTCTCGCCGAAGGCAAGCATCCCGAGACGGCATTGCCGCTGGGAGTGGTGCTGACCCTGCCGGCCACTGGCTCCGAGTCCAACGGCAATGCCGTAGTCACCAATTACGAGACCCACGACAAGCTGCCGATGTTCAGCGAACTGGCCTACCCGCGCTTCGCGGTGCTGGACCCGGCCACCACCCTGACCCTGCCGGAGCGCCAGAGCGTCAACGGTGTCGTCGATGCCTTCGTGCACGTCAGCGAGCAGTATTTGACCTACCCGGTCAACGCGCCGGTCCAGGATCGCTTCTCCGAGGGTCTGTTGCTGACCTTGATCGAGGAAGGCCCCAAGGTACTGAGCCAGCCGGATGACCTGGCCGTGCGCGCCAACATCATGTGGGCCGCCAACCTGGGCCTCAACGGGCTGATCGGGCGTGGTGTGCCGCAGGACTGGGCCACGCACATGATCGGTCACGAGATCACCGCACTGCACGGTGTCGATCATGGCCGCACCCTGACCATCGTGATGCCGGCACTGTGGGAAGAAATGTTCGAGGCCAAGCGTGCCAAGCTGGCGCAGTATGGTCGTCGTGTCTGGGGGCTGGACGGTGATGACGAAAGCGTCGCCCGCGCTGCCATTGACAAGACGCGTGAATTCTTCACCCGCATGGGCGCGCCGGTATCGTTGAGCGAAGCCGGCATCGGTGCCGACAGCATCGACCAGCTGGTCGACAACCTGGCACGTCATGGCTTCACTGCCATCGGCGAGCACGGTGACATCACGCCGGACGTGGCGCGTCGTATCCTGACCCGCGCTGCCTGATCACGCACGTCAGTCAGGGCGCAAGGCAAGCCTGAAACCCCTCGTCACCTCTGGTGGCGAGGGGTTTTGCGTATGTCCCCTTGGCGGCGGCTTGCCGATTGCCGGATTGCGTCATGTTGCAAGGCAGGATTCGCTTCACGAGACGTCGTCGCTGGGTTTATTTTGTTACTCTATAACCTTTTGCACGCCTTCATCCTGCGGAGAATTCAGCATGTCTCTGGCTTCACGCGGCGCCGATACCGGCGACGCCTCGACGGATTTAGCACGTCACACGCGGATACCGGTGCATCTGATCACCGGCTTTCTGGGAACCGGCAAGAGCAGCTTCATCCAGGCACTGGTCGCGGCCAAGCCGGCGGATGAGCATTGGGCGATCCTGGTCAATGAATTCGGGCAGGTAGGCATCGATCAGGCACTGTTTGCCGGACGCGAGGATGTCAGCGTCAAGGGGCTGCCCGGCGGGTGCCTGTGCTGTCAGCTGGCCTTCGTGCTGCATGCGGGACTGGTCAGCCTGATCCATCAGACCCGTCCTGATCGTCTGATCATCGAGCCCTCGGGGCTGGGGCATCCCGCAGGGTTGATCGATGTACTGCGCAGTGAAGGGCTGGCCTCCGCGCTTGAGCTCGAGGAAGTCATCACCCTGCTGGACCCGCGTGCACTGGACGATACCCGTACGCGTGAGCATGGCACTTTCCAGGATCAGCTGACGCTGGCGGGGGGCGTGGTGCTCAGCAAGCGGGATCTGGCGACTGATGAGCAGCTGGCGGCCGCGCATGAGTTTCTGGAAGGGATGTGGCCGCGCAAGCGCTGGGTGGGTGAGCTGGGCAGAGCCGACGGCGAAAGTCAGCCGGCCCAGGCACGCATGGACGGTCAGGAGGTCGCGCTGATCGATTGGCTGCTGCCAGCAGGGCGTGAATCCCATCGCCAGGGCGGCTTGCACGCCAGCGACGCCCATCACGTCAGCGAAGATCGTGAGAACCAGCCCGAGATCAGCATGCCGGCTGCCCATCGCGCTGCGCGGGATAGGGCGCGTCTGGCGCAGGAGACTTCCACCAGTGAAAAGACGTCAGCCTCAGGCGTGATGCCATTGCCCGGCGCACCGGTGATCGAGCAGGCCGAAGGGCTTGAGCATGCCAGTCTGGGATGGCGAATCGTGGCGGGCGAGGTGTTCGATCTTGATCAGCTGACCCGGTGGCTGGATGGACTGCCGCGCGACTGGCGGGTGAAGGGCATCTTTCACACGACGGAAGGCTGGCGCAGCTATAACCGTGCCAAGGGACGAGCCGAACTTGCGCCTTCCAGCTGGCGCGAGGACTCACGACTCGAGTTGATCGCGCCGCTGGAGCAGCAGGGGCAGGAGGGGATGGCGACTGCGTTGCCGCTGGCGGATTCCCGTCAGCTGAATGCCGCCTTGCTGGCCTGTCGCAGCGAGGGTGCCGCCAGGCCCTTCAATTTCTTCGGCGAGTGAGCTGAGATCTATCCCTCAGGGGGCGTCTCTCACGTCAGGCGCTCCCACTCGCCGATCAGGCGCAGGGCCTCTTCGCTTGAATTGCCACACAGCTCGATATCGAAGTCGAAGTTGCCACACACGGCCGGTCGTTGTGGCGTTCCGAACAGCTTGCACAGATTCTCGTCATCCAATTGCACGCAGCGCACGCCTGCCGGCTTGCCATTGGGCATGCCGGGAATCGGGCTCGAGATGGAAGGCGCGATGCAGCACCCCCCGCAGCCGGCGCGGCAGCCGGATGCGGGAGTGGCCGCGAAGTGGTGGGCGGTCTGCGTCATGATGTGGCGGGCATTTCCTCATGCTCAGGCAGCACCAGCGGCTGGCGGGCGGTCTCTGGCGTGTGCCGCGCGATGGCGCCCTTGTTGATCCCTTCATAGGCTTCGACGCGAATGCTGTCACCGCTGTCGAGAGCGATCTGGCGCGCCAGCCAGTCGGCGATCCACTCGATGGTGGTCGGTGTCGGCAGCAACCAGACCTGCTTGCGCGGCAGGCGAATGCGGAATCTGCCCTGCGGTGCCTCATAGCTGAACACCAGCTCACGGCCGGGACGGTCGATCAGATCGCCTTCTTCGGCCAGGTAGCGGTCATTGAGCTTCTCGGCCCACTCGGCTTCCAGTGCCGTGTCACGCACGCCATTGCGTTCGATGACCAGCGGGGAGCGGTGACCATGCGCGATACGCTGACAGTTGCCGCTGTGATGACGCAGGCCATGGCTGTAGGTGTAGGCAGCACCCTCGATGCACTCATCGCGCAGGCGCACGCGCAGCGCCTCGACGCGCGGCGGCAGACGGCGCGTCAGCAGCTTCTCGAAGTGGTTGGCCAGCACCAGGGTGGTGACCTCGGCCACCGGCAGCAGGCAGAAGGCCTGGCGCGGGCCGCGCACTTCCATGGCATAGGGCTGGGTGAAGCGCAGACACAGTCCTTCCGGGCAGTCCGTGACGCTCACGCCGTCGGCCTGACTGGGCACGATCAAGGTGTGATCGGCGTCCTGGTCGATCATGCGCTTGGCCCACGGCTTGACGTCGCCGAAGTCGAACAGCATGCCGTCATGGCCGACGGCGCCGTCCAGCTCCAGGTCCAGATGCTGACTGATGCCATGCAGGCCGCGGGTATTGCTCCACACCGAGGCATCCACCGCGGTGAGGGCCCTGACGAACAGGGTCTTGGAAGTCATTGCCGTCATCAATCGATACCACTGATCTTGTGAGTCTGCAGCGATAGCTGCCACTGGGGATTGGCCATGCAGTAACTGACGCACTGGTTCATCGGCGTATCCGTCGCCAGTACCTCGCGATAATGCTCGCGAGCGGCGGCTGGCGCGGGCAGGGCATCCAGGGCGGCGGTATCCAGTGGCTGCAGATAGAAGTGCGCGAAGTCCAGACTGACGAAGCGCTCCGGCAGCGCCTCCGGCTGCGGGTAGACGAGCTTGAGCTCATCGCCGCCGGTGAGGACCAGCTCGCTGGCACCCTTGGGGCTGACGCATAGCCAGTCGATGCCGGCGGGCGGCGCGACGGTGCCGTTGGTCTCCACCGCGATCTCGAAGCCGCGGGCGTGCATCGCGTCCACCAGTTCGCGGTCGAGCTGCAACAGTGGCTCACCGCCGGTGAAGACCACATAGGGCGTGGCGATGCCGGTGTGTTCCGGCCACAGGCTGGCCAGGAAGTCCGCCAGCTCGCTTGCCGTGCGGAACTTGCCGCCATTCTGGCCATTGGTGCCGACGAAATCGGTGTCGCAGAAGCGACAGACCGAGGTGTCGCGATCCTGCTCACGACCACTCCACAGATTGCAGCCCGCAAAGCGGCAGAACACGCTGGCGCGCCCTGCGCGAGCACCTTCGCCCTGCAGGGTGTAGAACGCTTCCTTTACCGTATACATCAGAGAGTGCCTGCGCCCTTGGCCGAATCGGCCGTGTCATACCCGAGCGGATCGCTCAGCCCATGGGCGGCAAAGGCAGCGAGGCGCTCACGGCAGCTGCCGCATTCCCCACAGGCCAGTTCACGGCCTTCATAGCAGGTCCAGGTCTGGGCGTAATCGAGCTGCATGGCGATGCCGGCGGCCAGAATCTCGTCCTTGCTGGCGTGCAGGAAGGGCGCGCGAATCTCCACCGGCGAGAAGTTGGCGATCGCGGCGACGGCATTCATCTTCTCGACGAATTCCGGACGGCAATCCGGGTAGAGCACGTGATCTCCGCCGTGGGCACCATAGAAGCACACGCCAGCCTCGATATTGACGGCCTTGGCGATCGCCAGGGACAGCAGGATCATGTTGCGATTGGGCACCACGGTCGAGGTCATGGAGTCCTCGTCGTAGTCGGCCTTGGGCATCGCCTGGTCACTGTTGGTCAGCGCGGAGTTGTCGATCAGTCCATGGATGGCGCGAATGTCGACGACTTCGTGGGCGACTCCCAATGATTCGCAGACCTGACGTGCGACGTCGAGCTCACGCGAGTGGCGCTGGCCGTAATGGAAGGAGAGGGCGTGTACCTCGAAGCCTTCCTTCAGCGCCTGGTGCAGGACGGTGTAGGAGTCCATGCCACCGGAGTAGATGACGACGGCGCGGGGGCGCTCTGCAGAGGAGGCAGGAGCGGATAAAGCGGAATTCGGGACGTTGAGAGTCATGACGGAGAATTTCTTTGACCGATGGATTCGGCGCCCGGGATCCGGTCCGGGCGAAACGGGCGCCTATCCTACTCTTCCCGCGGTGTTGATGCCACCAGGACGCTTTGAGGCCACCAGGACACTTTGATGCCCACCAGGACACTTTGAGGCCAGCAGGACATTCTGGATGGCCGGGAGGCGCGTACCGCATTGGCTCAGGAAAAGCGTCGAGACATCGCAAGCGTTGATGGGGCGAGAAAATAGCCTTGGTACCTGCCCCATGCCCTGACATAGACTCAGTGTATTAGCGAAAGATTGCAGTAATGGTGAAAGTGCAGGACATGCCGTTGAAGTGAGACATGGCATGTGAAGGACCGGAGGTGAGCTCGATGGCGGTAACGGTTGCACCGTCAGCGGGCGGGATAGCAAGACCCTTATTCATTGTGACTGCAGTGGGGTGAGCGTGCCTCTCGATATTCTGATCAAGTTGTTGTCCTCCATCGAAGAGCCGCTGTGGATCTTCGACCGCTTCGGCCAGCTCGCCTGGAGCTCACCCCGTGCCCGTCAGGCAGAACACCAGCCTGAACTGCCGAGAACCCTGTCGCATCTGCCGGAGCCCTGTGGGCTCAGCGGCCAGCCGGGGATGTGGATGATGGGGATCGACGGGGAGCTGGGCCACTGGCTGCTGGTGCAGCAGGCCAATCTTCCCTGGCGAATGGCGGTGTTCGATGAAGAACGACTCGTCGCCTATACCTGTGGCTGGAAGGAGCTGTTCGGTGAGGCGCGTCCGCGGCTTGAACCGGTCAGTGAGCGCCGCGTGCGCCTCAAGGCGCCGTTCTCGGGTCTGGCCGAAGCGCGCGCTGCCGGACTGGACGACAAGGTGCTGATCGCGCTGCGTCGACTGCAGCCGATCAACCTGCTGTCGCGTGATCGCTTCAATGCCCAGGTGGACGAGCTGCTGTCCGGTGAGGCGGTCGATGGCGGCATCATCTATCTCTCGCTGACCCATCTGGAGATCATCAACTCGGCGCATGGCGCGGAGCGTATCGACCCGCTGCTGGAGCGCGTGGCGGAAGCGATGTCGTTGCAATACCGCGATGCACTGGTCTGTCGTCCGCTGGGCAATGCCTTCGCGCTGTTCTTCACCGGCGATGAAGTCGCCCTGATCGCGCGGGCCAGCGAGCTGTGCGAGCAGCTGGTCACGCTGATGCGCCTGGATGGCAAGTCCTTGCCCGTCACCGCGCGGGTGGGCATCAGCCTGGCGCCTCAGCACGCGCGTCGCGCGCATCGGCTGCTGCACCTGGCTGAACTGGCCATGCTGCATGGCGAGCAGGACGATATCGATGTCTGCGGGGCCTGGCATGTCTTCTCGCCCGGTGCCCACATGCGTCACCTCAACGATTACCGACTGACCAGTGACCTGCGCGAGCATCTCGAAGAGCTCGATCTTGCCTTCCAGCCCCAGTTCGATCTGGTCAGTGGTCAGGCGGTCGGCGTGGAGGTGCTGGTGCGCTGGGACCATCCGGAGCTCGGGACCATCGGGCCTGGGCGCTTCATTCCGCTGGCGGAGCAGTACGGCTTGATCGGTACCGTCGGGGCTCGTGTCATGGATGCTGCTCTTAAGGCGACGCGGGATCTGGTGACCCCGGACGGCAAGCCGCTGTCGGTGGCGATCAACGTCTCGGCCCAGGAATTTCGTGACCCCGGCTTTCCCGAGCGAGTCTCACAGGCGCTCGCCTTGCACGACTTCGCCCCCGAGCGGCTGGAGCTGGAAATCACAGAGTCCTCACGGGTGCCGGATCTGGATCGCGTCGTCGAGCGCTTGACCGGCCTGATCGACCGAGGTGTCAGGCTTGCCATCGATGACTTCGGGACCGGCTTTGCCTCGCTGCTCTATGTCCGGGATCTACGCGCCTGTCGCCTCAAGGTGGACCAGCAGTTCGTCCGTAGCCTGGATCATGATGCGCGTGACCGCGCCATCGTCTCGCATGCCATCTCGTTGGCCGATAGCCTCGGCATGGAAGTGCTGGCCGAGGGCGTCGAGACGGTGGAGCAGGAACGCCTGCTGGTGGAGATGGGTTGCCATCTGGTGCAGGGCTTCCGTTACGCGCGGCCCAAGCGCCTGCCGGAGCTCAAGCAGTGGCTTGGCAACAAGCCCTGCATTCGCCCCTGTCCCGGGGCCGCCTGAGCTGACGGGTGCAAGCCCTGTCTGGCACAGGAAACGAAAACGCCCGTCATGCAGTCGCATGACGGGCGTTTTCGTTTTACCTTCGGTGCTTCATGCAGCAGAAGCGGGCGCCAGACAGGCAAGTGACGCGCTCAGCTGCAGGTCTTGCCGTAGCCGTACATGTTCTCGAAGCCCGGAATGCGCTGCTCCCACACCGGCGGAGTCCCGACGACTTCCTGCAGGCAATCACTGAAGCGACGCGTCTTCTGGGGGAGATACTGGCGATGCGGGTAGACCAGATGGATGGATGGCAGCGGCTTCATCGGCACGTCGGTAAGCAACGGGACCAGCTCGCCATTCAGTACCTCATCCTTGATGTTGATGGCGGAGATCATGCCATAGCAGGCACCGGACTTGATGGCTCCGATCAGCACGTCGGCATCATTGACCTTGAGGCGAGAATCCAGCGCCACCTTTTCCTCGACGCCACTTTCACTGCACACCCGCAGGCGGTCGAGAATGAAGCCATCGCGTGAATAGACGGCCGCCGGCAGCCCCGAGAGGTCCGCGGGGGTCTTCGGCATGCCGTGGCGTTCGATGAAGGCAGGCGATGCGCAGATCAGATGGCGATGCGCGGCCAGGGGGCGCGCGATCAAGTTGGAGTCTTCCAGTTCCGACATGCGGATGGCGAGATCATAGCCGCCACCGATCAGGTCGGTCAGGTGGTCTTCCAGACGGACTTCCACCTGGGTATCCGGATAGCGCTCCATGTAGAGGCGCACCGCCTGAGCCACGTAGGTGCGACCGAAGTGGCTGGGGCTGGTGATCTTGAGCACCCCTCGTGGCCCGTCCTGATAGGCGCCCGCGACATCATCGGTGTCTTCCAGCACTTCGCGCAGCCGCAAGGCATGCTGATGGATCTCGCGGCCGGCATCGGTCAGGGCCAGCGAGCGGGTCGAGCGGTTGAAGAGACGAATCTGCAACTCTTCTTCCAGACGACTGATCTGCTTGGAAACCACCGAGCGGTTGACCTGACGATGATCGGCTGCCTTGGAGAAGCTCTGTGCTTCCACGACATCCAGAAACAGCAACAAGCGGGATGCTTTATCCACGGTATGACCTCTCGTGATGCAACAGGAAAAGGCTGACGCAGCCGTCCTGCTCTTCAGGGTTGCGGCGCGCTTCAGCAGACAGGGACGCCGCCCGCAGATGGCAGGACAATCGGTAGGGACAGACCGGTCGCCCAGCGGGTCAGCATCGTCAACAGGCGAAGCTTAGCACGCCCAATGTTTCCGCTAATACTACGCATCAACGGATTTTCTCGCCTTCGTGTTGCCGTTACTGCATCAAAGACATGTCTGGCTGGCGGTATCTGCCTGACGGAGGAATCCCTAGAATCAACGTTCAAGCGCTGTCGTCGCGTAGCTCAAGCGCCCTCGTTCTCTTCTTCAGACCAGCGATGCCTGGCATCCTGGGAGTGATTGCATGTCTTCAACTCGTACTTCTTCGACATCCTCGCCTTCATCCTGTCCGAGTACCGGCGAGCTGATGTCCCGTCTCTGGCGTTCCACACTGCCGATGACCATCGGCATCATGGGATTGCTGGGCTTCAATCTGGTGGATGCCGCCTTCGTGTCGCGCCTGGGAACGGCGCCACTGGCGGCTCAGTCCTTCACCTTCCCGCTGACCTTCCTGATCATCGGGGTCCAGGTCGGCATGGGCATCGCCATTGCCGCCATCGTGTCACGCACGCTGGGGGCAGGGGAGGATGCTCGTGCCCGGCGGCTCGGCAGTGTGGTGGTGCTGGTCTCCGGCGGATTGCTGGCACTGTTGATGGTAGGACTATGGCTGATACGTGCGCCGGCCTTCCATCTGCTGGGCGCCAATGACCAGGAGCTCTCGCTGATCGAGCAGTACTGGGGCCCCTGGCTGGTGGCCAGCTGGGTGGGCGCCATGGCCTATGTGCTCTACAGCCTGTTTCGTGCCCACGGCAACACGCGGCTGCCCGGCGTGATGATGCTGGTGACCAGTCTGCTCAATCTGGCACTGGACCCTCTGCTGATCTTCGGTCTCGGCCCCGTGCCGGGGTTCGGGTTGGCGGGGGCAGCCTGGGCGACGCTGATCGCCTTCGTGATCGGCCTGATGGTGACGACCTTCAAGCTGCTGCAGGAAGAGTGGATCGCGGTGCAGGGGTTGGTTCAGGAATGGCGGGACTCCTGGCGTCAGCTGACGGGGATCGCGGCACCGGCCATCCTTTCGCAGATGATGCCGGCCGTGTCCGCCATGCTGGTCACGGCCATCGTGGCGACGCTGGGTCAGACCCAGGTGGCCGCTTGGGGGATCGCCTGCCGGCTCGAGACCTTTTCCTTGATCGTGGTGCTGGCGCTCACCATGTCATTGCCCCCCTGGTTGGGACGGTGCTACGGCGCAGGTCGCTGGCAGGAAGTGCGCCGACTGATGAATCTGGTCGCCAGGATCGTGATCATCTGGCAGCTGGTGCTGGGCATGGTGGTAGCGCTCCTCGCCGTCCCCTTGTCCCGGTTGCTGGTCGGCAATGAGGAGGTCGGCGCGGCGCTGGTCCTGCTGATCCCCTGGATGCTGCCAAGCTATGCCTTCCTGGGAATCTGCATGCTGGTGGTCTCGGCCGCCAATGCGCTGGGTTGGCCGCTACGGGCCACGCTCCTGTCCTTCCTGCGTCTCTTCGTGTGCTTCCTGCCAGCCGTCTGGCTGGGCGCTGAGCTCGATGGTCTGCGCGGCGTCGCGATCGGGGCGGCCATCGGCAATCTGCTGGCCGGTATCGTGGCCTGGCGTCTCTATCGTCAGGCGATCGGTGGGCTGGGCAAGCCCTCCCGAGGGCCTGTCGAGAGCGCCACCGCGTGATGCCGATGAGGGGGTGTTCGAGAGGGTGAGACTGCCAGGACGAGTCCTTGACGTAGCGCAAAAGCGGCCATTCTAAAAATGGCCGCTTTTTTGTGCGTAATTGCTGGTAGGTTGGCAAAATTAGCTATCAATCATCTGTATTGGAGGCCAATAACAGAATATTCGTGACGGATTTCACTCTTATACTGGGGTAATTGAGGTCAAGCCACTGAAGGCGGCGCTGCTGCTCGGGGCTGGATCAAGCGATACGTTTCGTGCGCGGCGCACGGAACCCCCCTTTCTTCCACCGCCGAGCGCGGTTGCAGTCACGGAGTAGAACAACATGAAGATTCTTGTGCTCGGAAGCGGTGTCGTCGGCGTGACCAGTGCCTACTATCTGGCGCGTCAGGGCCATGAGGTCACGGTCGTGGATCGTCAGGCCAGTCCGGCGATGGAAACCAGCTACGGCAATGCCGGCCAGGTGTCCTTCGGTTTTTCCTCTCCCTGGGCGGCACCGGGCATTCCGCAGAAAGCCGTCAAGTGGATGTTCCAGGAGCACGCGCCTCTCAAGATCCAGCCGCGCATGGACCCCCAGATGGCCAAGTTCATGGTCAAGATGTTCGCCAACTGCAATGCGGACCGTTATGCCGTGAACAAGGAGCGCATGGTTCGCGTCGCGGAATACAGTCGTCTGTGCATCAATTCGTTGCGTGAAGAGACAGGGCTGCGCTACGAGGACCGTCAGAAGGGCCTGCTGCAGCTGTTCCGCAACGAGGCCCAGGTCGAGGCCGTGCAGAAGGACATGAAAGTACTGGCCGGATGTGGCGTGCGTCACCAGCTGCTGGATGCCGAGGCCTGCGCCGCCGTCGAGCCGGCCCTGGCGCGCGTGCCGGGCAAGTTCATCGCCGGGTTGCACCTGCCGGACGATCAGACCGGTGATTGCCATCTGTTCACCAACCGGCTGGCGGATTACTGCCGTGACACCCTGGGCGTCATGTTCGTCTTCAATACCACGATCCAGCGCATCCAGCGTACTGGTAGCCGGATCGAGAAGGTGATCACCGACCGCGGCGAGATGAGCGCCGACAGTTATGTGATGTGCCTGGGCAGCTACTCGCCCTTCCTGGCACGTGATCTGGATCTGGATCTGCCGATCTACCCGGTCAAGGGCTACAGCCTGACCGTGCCGATCATCAATGCCGATGCCGCGCCGCAGTCCACGGTGATGGACGAGACCTTCAAGGTCGCGCTGACGCGCTTCGATGATCGCATCCGCGTGGGCGGTACGGCGGAGCTTGCGTCCTTCGACCTGTCCCTGCTCGAGAAGCGCCGTGCGACCATCAACATGGTGGTGCGTGATGTCTTCCCGGAAGCGGGCGACTATGCCAAGGCGGAATTCTGGGCCGGCCTGCGTCCGATGACCCCGGATTCCACGCCGATCATCGGTGGCACCAAGTATGACAACCTGTGGCTGAACACCGGACACGGCACGCTCGGCTGGACCATGAGCTGTGGCAGCGCCAGCCTGCTGGCGGACCTGGTCGGCGGGCGTACGCCCGGCATCGACCCGAACGGGCTGAACCTCGGTCGTTACGCTGCCTGAATACCATGTGCCGTCGTCAGGGCCTGCCGGTGTCGGCGGGCCGGATCGCTCCCGTTTCTCGTCTCGTGTCATCAGGGAGTCGCTGAGCACGCTGTCAGGTGACGCGTCTCCCCATACGCTTCATGACCTCTCTTTCATCACTCGATACAAGGAAGCCCGCATGACCAAGCAGATCATCTCCACTGACGCCGCACCTGCCGCTATCGGTCCCTATTCCCAGGCGGTGCGTACCGGCAACCTGGTGTTCCTGTCCGGCCAGATCCCGCTGGACCCGGCCACCATGGACGTGGTGGAGGGCGGGTTCGAGGCTCAGGCCGATCAGGTGTTCCGCAATCTCAAGGCGGTGTGTGAAGCGGCAGGCGGTAGCCTGGATCAGCTGGTCAAGGTCAACCTGTTCCTGACCGACCTCAGCAACTTCGGCGTGGTCAACACCTTGATGGAGCAGTACTTCAGCCAGCCGTATCCGGCGCGTGCTGCCGTCGGCGTCAAGGAGCTGCCCAAGGGCGTGCTGTTTGAAGCAGAAGGCGTACTGGCACTCTCGTGATGGCTCGCCCATTGCCGGTCTGAACGAATGACTGGCGCATCGATGCCTTGTCCCTCACTCCCCTCGCTGATTCATCAGCGGGGGGAGTGTCGTTTCAGGGGCATGACGTCTTGAAGGCTGGTGAAGCGTGACATTTGGCGCCAGCATGATTAGCGTAAGGCTAAATGAGCCGGCGCCCACTGCTGGCTCTCGGAGCATCGCGGACGAACCCCTTCAAGGAGCAACACCATGGCGCAGTCAGACACAGGCACACGTGAACCCGGCATACGGCTGCGTCAGCTGGAAATGCTGTGGGCGGTGATCGAGTGCGGATCGATGAAGGGTGGCGCGGCGCAGCTGGGCATCAGCGTGCCGGTGGTCTCGCGGGGCTTGGCACAGCTTGAGCAGACGCTGGGCTATTCGTTGTTCCTGCGTGAAGGTGGCCGGCTGGTGCCCACGCCGGAAGCCGAACGCCTGACCCCGTCACTGGCCCGGATGTTCACCGCGCAGTCCGAGCTCAGGCGACTGGCCTTCGGGCCGGGCAGTGGCAAGCGCCCGCGCCTGGTACTGGCAGTGACGCCGTCTCTGGAAGCCTTCAGCACCGGATGGCTTGAGCGCATCGCGGCCAGCGAGTCGTTGAGTGATTGGCTGCCGAGCCTTGAGGTGATGGAAGCCTCGACGCATGCCGCGGCGCTGGCCGAGGGGCGGATACACATGGCCGTCACGCTGGAAGCGCCGGAGGAGCCTCAGGGCGGCAAGCGTGCCAGGACAGCGGCCGCACGCGCGCGCGAACTCAAGCAGAGTCTGCGCGCACGGGCCCGTGAGGAGACCGTGCTGGTGGAGGGCGCCGAGGAGGGCGCCGGCATCCCTGCGGCGCAGGGCATCTCCTCAGGCATGCCGGAGCTGGGAGACGATGCCGCATTGTCGGAGGTCGGTATCACTCGCCAGGATGATCTGCTGTCCTCTCTGGACGACACGACAACGGCGGCACAGCCTCCCGTCGAGGCTGCCGACGAGCAGCGCGACGCTGCAGGCCAGACTGCGCTCAAGCTGCCACTGATATTGCTGTGGCCTTCACGCTGGCCACTGCTCGACAAGCCGCTGACGGTGGAACGCCTCAATGAGCGGCCGTTCGTGGAGCTGCCGGAAAGCAGCAGTCAGGGGCGGCTGGTCCGTGGACTTCTCAAGCGAGAGCGCGTGACGCCGGCGAGTCTGGTGGAGGTGGCCACGCCTGCCAGCGCCGGGCGTCTGGCGCGCTCAGGCAGTGCTGCCACCATCATCGATGCCCTGTCGGCGCATCAGGTACTCGAGGACGACGGAGGCGACCTGATCGGCATGCCGCTCTCGATGCGCAGCGAGCGCTATCTGGCGCTCAAGTGGCAGTGGCAGGCAACGCAGGACGATGAATCGCTGCATGAGGTGCAGGCCTTGCTGGTCAGCCTGCTGGAAGAGGCGGTGGCAGCGAGTCTTGCGACGCTGCCTGTCGAGCGCGAGGAATGACGGTCGCGGTGACAGCGAAGGCTGCCGACTGAGGGCGCCTGACAATGTCTCGCCCCAGCAATGAAAAACCCGCCAATCGGCGGGTTTTTCATCTTTCACGAAGCGTTCGGTCAGGCTCAGCCCTTGACGACGGTCGCGATGGCCTTGGCGACGTAGGGCAGATTCTCGCTGGAGAAGCCGGCCACGTTGGCGCGTCCGGAGCGCACCATGTAGATGCCGAACTCGTCACGCAGGCGATCGACCTGCTCCGGTGTCAGGCCGGTGTAGGAGAACATGCCGCGCTGCTCGGCGATGAAGGCGAACTGCTCATCCAGGCCATACGGCTTGAGCGCCTCGACGAACTCACGACGCAGGCCATTGATGCGCTCGCGCATCTCGGTCAGCTCGCTCTTCCACTCCGCGCGCAGCGTCTCGTCCTCGAGAATGTCGATGACTACCGCACCGCCATGTGCCGGCGGATTGGAGTAGTTCTCACGCGCGGTGATCGCGGCCTGGGAGCGCACGTCCAGCATGCTGTCCTCGTCCTTGGCGATCAGGATCAGGCAGCCGGTACGTTCGCAGTAGATGCCGAAGTTCTTGGAGCAGGAGCTGGTGATGATGGCCTCATCGACATTCTCGGCCAGCAGGCGCACGCCGTAGGCATCTTCTTCCAGACCATCACCGAAGCCCTGATAGGCGAAGTCGATCAGCGGCAGCAGCTTGCGTGACTGGACGACTTCCAGCACCTGGTCCCACTGCTCGCGACTCAGGTCGAACCCGGTCGGGTTGTGGCAGCAGGCGTGCAGCAGCACTACGTCGCCTTCCGGAATCGTCTTGAGGGTCGCCAGCATGCCGTCGAAGTCGAGGCGATTGTTCTCGTCGACATACGGGTAGCTGTGACGCGTCACGCCTGCGGCATCGAAGATGCCCAGGTGATTCGGCCAGGTCGGAGTGGACAGCCAGATATCACGACCCTTGAGGTTGCTGGCGATGAAGTCTGCCGCCAGACGCAGGGCACCGGTACCGCCGGGCGCCTGAGTGGCGCTGGCACGGTTGGCAGCCAGCACCGGCGACTCGGCGCCCAGCACCATCGGCAGCACGACCTTGCCGAAGCGCGGGTCACCGTGAGAGCCGATGTAGGTCTTGGTGACTTCGCTCTCGACCAGGCGGTCCTCGGCCTGCTTGACCGCACGCATGACCGGCGTATTGCCGTTGGCATCGCGATAGACACCCACGCCGAGGTCGACCTTCTGCGGGTTGGTGTCCTTGTTGAAGGCTTCGATCAGGCCGAGGATGGCATCCCCGGGTACACGCGCAATCTGCTCGAACATCTTATTTCGCTACCTCGTCGGTTCTGGCGGCCATGATGAAATCGTTCTTGTGCAGACCCTTCATCTCGTGGGACCACCAGGTCACGGTGACCTTGCCCCACTCGGTGAGAAGTGCCGGGTGATGCCCGACGTCCTCGGCAATCTCGCCTACGCGATTGGTGAATGCCAGTGCCTGCTTGAAGTTGCGGAACTTAAAGCATCGCTCCAATTGCATGATGCCATCGCGATTGAGCAACTGCCACTCGGGAATGGCGGTCTTGAGCGTCTCGATGTCGCTGTCACTGACCTTGGGGGCATCGAAACTGCAGGCTTCACAGGACTGTCTGGCGAGTTCGGTCATGTCACTATCTCCGGCTTGAGGAAAGAGGGTGGGGCGGGTGAAAAGAAGCGCAAGGCGCCGGTGCGATCAGCGTGGTGCGAAGCGCGGCGTCTTGAGACCGAGCGCCATGGCCTCGTGCACCAGCGCCATGATGTCGCGACTGGCGAGTTCATGCAGATCGTCCAGCGATTCCAGGACATAGTAGAGCGGCTGCAGGATGTCGATGCGATACGGAGTGCGCAGTGCCTCGATGGCATCGAAGGGCAGGTGCTCGGGGCGCTCGAGACTGTCTTCGAGCTCGCCCAGTGCATAGCAGGTCTCGCGTGGCGAGGAAATGATGCCGCCGCCGTAGAGGCGCAGCGCACGACTGCCATCGGGTTGAACCTCGCGCAGCATGCCGAATTCCACCGTCATCCAGTAGAGGCGGGCCAGGTAGACGCGCTCTTCCTTGCTGGCAGCGAGACCGAGTCGACCGTAGGTGGCGGTGAATTCCGCGAAGGCGGGGTGGGTAAGCATCGGGCAGTGACCGAAGATCTCGTGGAAGATGTCCGGTTCCTGCAGGTAATCGAGTTCTTCGGGACGGCGAATGAAGGTGGCAACCGGGAAGCGCCGCTCGGCGAGCAGTTCGAAGAAGCGGGTGAAGGGGATCAAGGCTGGTACTCGCGCGGTTCGCCAGCCGGTGGCGGCCTCGAGCACCCGGTCGATCTCATCCAGCTGGGGGATGCGATCCCGGGGCAGGTCAAGATGTTCAAGCCCTTGCAGGTACTCGCGGCAGACGCGTCCCTCGACCAGCGCCAGCTGGCGCGTCATCAGCGTCTGCCAGGTGGCATGCTCCTGATCGCTGTAATGGATCCTGCCCTGGCTATCCGGTTCATGCGCCACGTAGCGGGTGCCCTTGGCCTGAGCCTGCGAGCCGGGCGCAGATACCTGGGATGCCTGTGGCCAGTCACGACCCTGCGGTGCGTTCATGCAACCTCCCGAACGGTATGGCGGCGCTGCGTGGGCAGGCTGCCGTGTTGTCATCATGGCGGACATGTCAGTCCCTGCATGTCGATGACTACGCTAGGCCTTGTCGGACAGCTTTGACCAGTGCCACGGCCCGCTTTTGCACGGCAGATAACGGTGCGATGTCCCGTCTCTTGTCACATAATCCTGACACCTGTGCGGCTGATGGCCTCGATCAGTGCCATTCGGGCAGTTTTGCGTGCCGGCAATACTGTCTATTGTAAGGAATGCTTTACGAGGTTTTCGATAACGCTTACGTTAACGTCATCGATGTGCCGCATTGCCCTGCGGTAGCCCGAATGATGTCCTCGGGTCATCAGCGTTTCCCCTCCACGCTTGTGATCCTCAAGCGCCTGACCCTCAGAGCCGTGCCGTCAGAGCCACCCTGACAGCGGCGATATGCCAACGACAATGCCGAGAATGCCATGCGCCTCAAACTGACCTGTCAGAACCGGATCGGGATTCTGCGCGACATCCTGGCCCCCTTTGCCGATTACGGCCTCAACGTGTTGCGTGGTGAGGTCGGTGGGGAGGCCAACAACTCCATCTATCTGCATGTTCCCAACATGCTGCGCATGCAGCTCTCCACCCTGAAGCCAGCACTGGAGGAAATCCCCGGGGTCTTCAAGGTCACCCGGGTCAGCCTGATGCCCACCGAGCGGCGTCATCTGGAGCTCAATGCGCTGCTGTCATCGCTGTCTGATCCGGTGATGTCCATCGACATGGAGGGACGCGTGGTGGCGGCCAATCGTGCGGCCGGCAAGCTCTTGGGCGTCCGCATCGATGAGGTGCCGGGGCTGGCACTGACGCGTCACATCCAGGATGTCGACCTGCCGGAGCTGATCCGGCGCAACAATGCGCGCGTCAACGGCCTGCGTCTGCGTGTCGGAGAGGAAACCTTCCTGGCCGACATCGCGCCGCTGCATACCGAGAACGAGGACGTGGCCTCGCTGGCGGGGGCCGTGGTCACCCTGCATCGTGCGGACCGTCTGGGCTCGCGAATCTATCAGATCCAGCGTACCGAGGTGCGGGGGTTCGAGGCCATCTTCCAGGCAAGCCGTCAGCTGTCCGCCGTGGTCAAGGAGGCCAGGCGCATGGCGCCGCTGGATGCCCCGCTGTTGATCGAGGGCGAGACCGGCACCGGCAAGGAATTGCTGGCGCGCGCCTGCCATCTGGCCAGTCCGCGCGGGCAGGCACCGTTCATGGCACTCAATTGTGCGGGCCTGCCGGAGTCAATGGCCGAGACGGAGCTGTTCGGTTACGCCCCGGGCGCCTTCGAGGGGGCACGGCCGGAAGGCAAGCTGGGTCTGCTGGAGCTGACCAGTGGTGGCACCATCTTCCTCGATGAGGTCGGCGAGATGAGCCCGCGCATGCAGGTCAAGCTGCTGCGCTTTCTGCAGGATGGTGGCTTCAGGCGTGTCGGCAGCGATGAAGAGACCTTTCTGGATGTGCGCGTCATCTGCGCGACCCAGCAGGACCTGCCGGCGCTGAGCAGCGAAGGGCGCTTCCGCCACGACCTCTTCCATCGCCTGAATGTGCTGTGCGTGCAGATTCCGCCACTCAGGGAATGCCTGGATGGACTGGAGGAGCTGGCACATCACTTTCTCGAACGTGCCGTGCGCCAGATCGGAGCGCGTGTTCGCACTCTCTCACCGGAGGCGATGGCACGCCTGCGCGGCTATCACTGGCCCGGCAACGTGCGCCAGCTGGAAAACGTGCTGTTCCAGGCGGTCTCGCTGTGCGAGGGCGAGGTGATCGAGGCGCAGCATCTGCGCCTGATTGGCGAGGTGCGCGATGAAGGTCTGGACAGCATCGATCTGGCAGGCAGCCTCGGCGATATCCACGACGAGGTGGAGCGGCGCGTGCTGGCGCGTCTTTATCCGGAGTTCCCCTCCAGCCGACTGCTGGCCAAGCGTCTTGGTGTCTCGCACACCACCATTGCCAACAAGCTCAAGCGCCACGGGATCGGCTCGGAGGCGGACTAGCCGCGCGAGGATCACGCGAACGCTCACGCGGGCGCTCAGGCACGCAAACAGGCCAGCGCGCCATCGAAAAGGGGAGTGGCAGGATGCTGCCGAGCGCGTCCCGTCACGCGTGTTTTGATTTGCCCGCTAATAAAGCGTATGATTCCGCCATTCATTAGCAAGCTAAATTGACGTTGGCATCGCGGGGCTCATCCAGGGGGTGAGCCCCGTGGCGTGGAGACGGAGAATCATCATGCAACAAGGCACTGACGACGAAGTGGCGCTGCAGGCGATGAAAGCCTGTGATGATGCTCAACCCCTTCACGAGACCATCAAGCCCTCCCTGGGAGGCCTGCTCGGGCGTGTCCACCGCCTGTGGCGTACCTCGATCACGACCGCGGTCGAGCCATTGGGGATGACGGAAGCCCGCTGGACGGTGATGGTGCATCTGGAGAAGCTTGGCGAGGGCTGTACCCAGCAGATGCTGGCCAGCGAGCTGGGAATCGAGATGCCGTCGTTGACGCGCACGCTCAATCAGCTCGAGTGTCAGCAGCTGATTCGTCGTGAACCCCACGCCACGGATCGCCGTGCCCGCTGCCTGTGGTTCACCGAGGCGGGGCATGAATGCCTTGTGCAATTGGGTGAGCGCATCGCGCGAGTTCGCGAGGAGCTGTATGTCGGCTTCGAGGATGAATCGCTGGATCAGCTGGCCGGTATGCTTCAGGCGCTGGAGCGCAATGCCAGGCACAGCATCTCCCGCTCGCAGGCCGAGTCGGCAGGCAATGCCCCGGCATCACGGACAGGTGCCAGAGGGACGCGCTCCCGGTCACCGGCGCCGCATCATGAGTCATGAGTCATGGGGCATCAAGGGGCAAGTCGTCCCCTGGTGAGTCGCCTTGCCGGACGCCTGGCACGGTTGGAGAGTGCCAGGCGCACGGAGGGCGCAAGCGGATCAGCGTGGTGCGTCGTAACGCCCCGGATTGCCGTGGGTGAAGACCACCTGCCAGAGCTGAAGCTGGCGGGCGCGGAAGGCCCCGGCACAGGCACCCAGATAATACTCGAACATGCGCTTGTCCCGCGTCGTGTAGGTGTCGGCCAGTTCATGCCATCTGGCATCGAGGTTGGCACGCCATGCCATCAGCGTCGGGTCGTAGTCGGCACCGAAATTCTGCCAGTCCTCCATGATCAGGTGATGCTCGCTGGCCTGGATCAGTTGACTGGCACTGGGCAGCACGCCGTTGGGGAAGATATAGCGATTGACCCAGGGGTCCGCGGAGATGTCGCTCAGGTTGGAGCCGATGGTGTGCAGCACGAAGCGTCCGCCGGGGCGCAGCAGCTGCGCGACACGGGTGAAGTAGGTCGCGTAGTTCTTGTGGCCGACGTGCTCGAACATGCCGATGGACACGATGGCATCGAAGGTGCCGACCTCGTGACGGAATTGCTCGTCACGGTAATCCTTGAGCAGGATCTCCACTGGCAGGCCATGGCAATGTTCCCGCGCCAGCGCCGCCTGCTCGGCGGAAATGGTGATGCCGACGACTTCCACGCCATAGTGGCGCGCGGCGTAGGCGGCGAAGCTTCCCCAGCCACAGCCGATGTCCAGCACGCGCATGCCGGGTGTCAGCCCGAGCTTGCGACAGGCGAGATCCAGCTTGGCCTGCTGGGCCTGCTCCAGGTTCTCCGGCGCGATCGGCAATCCTTTCCAGTATCCGCAGCTGTAGCACAGGGTCGGGTCCAGCATGCGGGTGAAGAGGTCATTGCCGAAGTCGTAATGCACCTTGCCCACCACCTCGGCACGACGACGGCTCTGCAGATTGATGACTCCCGCCTGGAGGCGGTAGGCGATGCGCTCACCAAAGGTGTGGGCTCGCTCCCCCAGCCCATGCTTGAGCAGGCGATGGATCATCTCGTCGATCCGTTCGCAATCCCACCAGCCTTCCATGTAAGCCTCACCCAGCCCCAGACTGCCCTGATTCAGCACCCGCCGGAACAGATCCGGATGGCGGACGCAGATATCCCAGGGGTCAGGGCCATTCAGACTGACCCCGGAGCCAGAGAGCAGGCGCTCGACGATCTGTCGTTGACGGTTTTCGGGTAGTGCAACGGGGGCCAGGCGTTGTTCGATACTCATGGAAAAGCCTCCTTGACGGCGCTGGGCGCGTAGAGTCCTGATGGATTCGTCATGGCAAATGGCAGTGATCGATCGCCCCGGGCGTTGGGGCAGTCGAGCGTCTCGCATGGCAATGCTCGGGTGTCACGGCTGTCTGGTACGCAAAAGCTTCGCCTCCGCTCCCGCGTGCTGCGCTGTCCTGGGGGGATGGCAGGCGCCGAACTGGCGAGCGCTTTCGTCTCAGCATAGTCAAGAGTCGTCTAATGCGGCGCTGCAATATCCCGTCGTGGGCGGCAACCCGAGGTTGCGCGTTCCGAACGGCCGTCCGTCTCCGGGGTTTCGTGATGCATGAACGCAAGAAAGCCGCCCTCAGGGGCGGCTTTCTTGCGTTCATGCGTTCTTGTGCTCATGCGCTCTTGCATTCATGCACATGGCCTTGCTGTCAGCTCGGGCTGGCTGACGGGAAGGCGCCTCAGCGGCAGCGGATGGTCCAGGCGACCTTGTAGCCTTCACCTTCGTGGGTGGCGGCGGCCATCTCGGTATCTTCATTGATGGTGCCGCCTTCCAGCTGATCGTTGCCTTCGGCTGCCTTGGACATGCTGTCCTGCGGGCCGAAGACACGGGAATCAAGCACGTCGTACTTGTCGCGATCCTGCTCCTCGCAGACTTCCAGAGCGCGTTCCTTGACCTGAGCGATGGCATCGTCACGGTCCTCATCGACGGCGCTGACCTCGTAACGCGTGTCCTGCTTCTCGATCACGCTGGTGTTGCCACAGCCCGCAATGAAGGCGGTTCCGGCGATGGCGACGGTCATGCAGGCGGTGCGCAGGGCGTTGGATGTCATGGTCATGGTCTCTCCTTGGAATGAATCAGGCCAATGGCTCGCAGCGAGACGCCGTTCACGGAGCGAGGGCTGGCGCGAGCGATTGCCATGGCGAAATGGATTATCCATCGTGCTCTGCTGATTGACGTGGGGGCAGTGTCACTGGCTTCAAGTGTGGCGATGCATCGACGCATCCTGTCGGTCAGGCGCGACGACCTCGGTCATGCGCACTGCCACTTTGGTCGTGGCATGTCTCGCATGGGCATGTCGATGCCTCATCTGGACAGCTCACCCGTGGCAAGTGGCCTAGTCTGCAGGGGCCCTTCAGGTCGGACGCCACCGACAGGGGGCAGGTGGTCGGCGTATCGGCAAGTGACGGGAGATGTCGTCAGCGTGCCTGTCTGACGCCGTCCATGCACCAAATCCCATGCCAGCAGGAGCACGTCATGTCAGCCAATGCCAATCGCGGAGTCGTCTACCAGGGAGCGGGGAAGGTGAGTGTCGAATCACTGGACTATCCGACCCTGGCGCTGGGAAATCGCAAGTGTGAACACGGCGTCATTCTCAAGGTCGTCTCGACCAATATCTGTGGTAGCGATCAGCACATGGTGCGTGGCCGGACCACGGCGCCCCAGGGCCTGGTGCTGGGCCACGAGATCACCGGACTGGTCGTCGAGGCTGGCCGCGACGTGGAATTCATCAAGGTCGGCGACATCGTCTCGGTCCCGTTCAACATCGCCTGCGGGCGCTGCCGCAACTGCAAGGAAGGCAAGACGGGGATCTGCCTGAACGTCAATCCGGCGCGTCCCGGCGCCGCCTATGGCTATGTCGACATGGGCGGCTGGACTGGTGGTCAGACGGATTACGTCATGGTGCCCTATGCCGACTTCAACCTGCTCAAGTTCCCGGATGCCGATCAGGCGATGGAGAAGATCCGTGACCTGACGCTGCTCTCCGACATCTTCCCGACAGGCTTCCATGGCTGCGTGACTGCAGGGGTCGGGCCGGGCGCCACGGTCTACATCGCGGGGGCCGGGCCGGTGGGGCTGGCGGCGGCGGTGTCTGCCCAGCTGCTGGGGGCGGCCTGCGTCATCGTGGGCGACATGATTCCCGAGCGTTTGCAGCAGGCCGAGAGCTTCGGCTGCGAGACCATCGACCTGCGTCAGGAAGGCTCGATGGAGGACAAGGTCGAGGCGATTCTCGGCGAGCGCGAAGTGGATTGCTTCGTCGATTGCGTCGGCTTCGAGGCGCATGGCTGTGGATGTGATCATGGGCGTGAGCAGCCGGCGACGGTACTCAACTCGGCAATGGCGCTGACGCGTGCCGGCGGCCAGATCGGCATTCCCGGCCTCTATGTCACCGAAGATCCGGGCGCCGAGGATGAGGCCGCCAAGGTCGGTGCACTCTCCATGCGCTTCGGACTGGGCTGGGCCAAGTCTCACTCGTTGCACACGGGGCAATGTCCGGTGATGAAGTATCACCGCCCGCTGATGCAGGCGATCCTGTTCGGGCGCGTCAATATCGCCGATGCGGTCAACGTGCAGGTCATCAGTCTGGAAGAAGCGCCGCAGGGCTACGCGGACTTCGACGGTGGCGCTGCCAAGAAATTCGTCATCGACCCCCATGCCATGGTGCGCAACGGGCACGCTGCCTGATATCGGGCATGAGAGACCCTTCGTGACAGGAGGCTTTCGCTACAGACGACGCTGCCACGCCCTGTTGACCGGGGCGTGGCAGCGTCGTCTGCATTGTCTGACAGGCGCATGTGAGCACGACAACCTTCAGCGTTTGCAGTGATTCGCGATCAACGTCATCAGGCGGGCGAGTTCCTGCTCGATCCGCTCATCCGGTGCAAGGCCGATATTGAGACGCAGACAATTGCGATAGCGCGCAGATTCGGTAAACCAGGGGCCGATCCGGATATCAAGCTGTGCCTGCTCGGCGGCCTTGCCGAGGGCCCTGGCATCGAGGCCGGGCACCTCGATCCACAGCACCAGGCCACCTTGTGGTTGCGTCACGCGACTGCCCTCGGGCAGATGCTGACTCAGATAGTTGAGGTAGTGGGCCTTGTGCTGGATGAGCTGGTGACGGACACGTTTGAGGTGACTGGCATAGGCGCCGGAATCGATGAAGTCCGCGACGGCGCACTGTACCAGCGTCGGCACACCCAGCGCGCGCTTGAGATACGGCGGAAGGAATCGACCGGGCCGACACCAGCCCAGTCGGTAGCTCGGTGACAGGGTCTTGGAGACCGAACCACACCAGATGACGAAGCCACCTTCGTCGTGGCAGGCCGTTGGCAGTGGCGGCGCTTCGCGATGGGTGAGCTCGAGATAGACATCATCCTCGATCACCGGCACGCGGTAGTGATTGGCAAGCCTGGCCAGGCGCTGTTTCTGCGCGGGAGTGAGGGTGATGCCTTGGGGATTCATGTGAGTGGTGCAGAACAGCCCGGCCTGCAGCTGACCGTTGGCGAGATGCTGTTCGAACTGATCGAGATCGATGCCTTGTGCACTCGAGGGAATCTCGATGACGTCGAGGGACAGCTGCGAGAGCAGATCCAGCAGGCCGTTGTAGCACGGTGAGCTGACTGCCACCGTGTCGCCGGGTTGCGTGCAGACCTCAAGCGCCGTCCTGACCGCATCCATGCAGCCGTGAGTGATGACCAGCTCCTCACTGCCCAGCGCAAAGCCGGCCTGGGTGAAATGGCTCGCCAGGGCGCTCAACAGTGCGGGTTCGCCTTGCGCGGCGGGATACTGGGTGAGGGTATGCACGGCCCGCTTCATGGCGCGGCGCAGGCTGCGATCCAGTGCCTGCCGGGTCGCCTTGTCCAGCGCCAGATGCGCAGTGCCCAGCGGCCCGCACCACCTCTGCGTGCGATGGCGATGCGTGGCGGGCGTGATGACTCGGCTCTCGAAGGACTGCCAGGTGGGCGCGGGCATGACACGTGAGGGCTCGGCGATGAAGAACCCCGATTGTGGGCGAGCCATCAGCCAGCCCTGCGATTCCAGCTCCGCATAACAGCTGACCGCCGTCGACACGCTGATGCCGTGCTGGCGGGCAAACTGGCGCAGCGACAGCATGCGATCCCCGGTACTGAGTCTGCCGGCCTGAATATCCTGAATGCACTTCTCTGCCAGCTGTCGATAGCGTGCCATGAGCGAACTGTACTGGTGGAATGTCCAGAAACTGTATCTGTACGGCCTTGGTGCGGCAAGCGAGACTGGCCCTCGTATGCCGCACGTCATCACCGTGATGTTCCACGGTCACGGACAGCGGCGGTCATTGCCCGTCGTCAAGGGAACCTCGATCAGGAGACACGCCATGCAGGGACGCGATCTATTGCTCATCACCAGCGTGATGGCAATCTGGGGCTTCAACTTCTCGATGATCAAGCTGGGGGTCAGTGACATGGATCCCTTGCTGATCGCCGCGGCGCGCTTCGCGTGTGCCACCTTTCCGCTCATCTTCTTCATCCGCAAGCCGCAGGTGCCGTGGCGCTACCTGATGGCCTACGGGTTGGTGTTCGGTACCGGTATCTGGGGCATGGCCTCATGCTCGATCACCTTCGGACTGTCCTCTGGCATGGCGGCGGTCCTGTTGCAGACCGATGTGCTGACCACGGTGCTGGTCGGCGTGCTGCTCTACCGGGAGTTCATCTCGCCGCGCATGGCGGCAGGTATTCTGGTCTCGCTGGTGGGGCTGGTGGTCTCCGTCTTCACCACCAACGGCAACGTGACCCTGGCGGGACTTGCCTTCATCCTGCTGGCGGCGATCTGCTGGCCCCTGGCTGGCGTGATTCTGCGCAGCTCCGGCACGCGCACACCTTTCGCCTTCAACCTCTGGGGCATGCTGTTTGCGCCGCTACCGCTGATGGCGTTGAGCGTCGCGATGAATGGCTGGGGGGTGCTGAGTGCCACCTATCAACAGTGGGGGATGGATGCCTGGGTCTCGGTGCTGTTCCAGGCCTATCCGACGACCCTCTTTGGTTACTGGGTCTGGAACCGGATGCTGCTCAAGTATCCGATGAGTCAACTGGCCCCCATGACCTTGCTGGTCTCGGTGTTCGCGTTGCTCAGTGGTTACGCCATCTTTGATGAGCAGTTGTCGCTGGCACAGTGGCTCTCGTGCAGCATCTTCCTGTTCGGGATCGCGCTGGTGCTCTATCCCCCGCGTCGCAAGGCGCTTGCGGCCTGTGGCTGATCGCGGCACTCCTGGCCCGGTGCCTGGCGTGGCCTGGCGCTTGTTGTCAAAGGTGCGCTGCGCTATACCGGTGAGCACATGAGGCCAGCGCGTTGCGCATGGTGCTCTCCGCTCAGATGTCCCCGAACAGGAATGCCCCCCATGCACGCTTCCGCCACCAGCGCCGTCGATAACGCCAGCCTGATGCCTCAGCACGCCGACTTCTCCGATTGGCCGAACAGCCGTGAATGGCTGGCGCATCTGATCCATTTCGCGACCGTGTCACGTGACTCGAATCTGGCGTTGATCCATTGCCTGCGTGATGCTCTGGAAGTGGCCGGTGTCAGCGCCGAGGTCATTCATGATGATGGCGGTGACAAGGCCAATCTGCTCGCGGTGATCGGCCCTGACGTGGAGGGCGGTGTGGTGCTGTCCGGGCATACCGATGTGGTGCCGGTGGAGGGGCAGGCCTGGGACAGTGATCCCTTCACGCTGCGCGAGGCCGATGGCCGCCTGTATGGGCGGGGCTCATCCGACATGAAGGGCTTCATCGCCTGCTGCATGGCGGCGGTGCCGGCGCTGGTGAGTGCAGCGCGTGATGGCAAGCTTGAAAGGCCTGTGATTTTCGCCTTCTCGTATGATGAAGAAATCGGCTGTCTCGGCGCGCCGCGCATGATCGCGCGTCTGCGTGATCGCCTGCCGCGCCCGGCGGCGGTGCTGGTGGGGGAGCCGACCTTGATGAGCGTCGTCGATGCCCACAAGGGCATCACGGTCATCCGCACCACGGTGACCGGCAAGCCGTCGCATTCCAGTCAGGTCAATCTGGGGGTCAGCGCGATTCATCTGGCGGCACGCATGGTCACCTTCATCGAGGACCGCATGCAGGCGCGCATCGATTGTGGGCATCTCGACGAGCGTTTCGAGGTGCCGCATGCCAGCCTGCATGTCGGGCGCATCGAAGGCGGCACGGCCGTCAACATCACCGCAGGGCAGTGCATCTTCGATTGGGAGTTGCGCCATCTGCCGGGCGAGGATGTCGAGGCGATGCTGGCGGAGATCGATGCCTACGCGGAGCGTCTGCTCGTGCCCTATCGCGAGCGGGCGCCCGAGGTGGCGATCCACAGTGAGCGCACGGTGGAGACGGTGCCGGCGCTGGGGCAGGGCGAACGTGATCCGGCGATCCATCTCTGTCAGCGTCTGCTGGGGGAGGCGCGTGCCAGTCAGGCGGTGACCTATGCCACCGAAGCGGGCCAGTTCCAGCGCGAAGGCTGGCCGACGGTGGTCTGCGGGCCCGGCTCCATCAGCGTGGCCCATCAGGCCAACGAGTACATCGACATCCGCCAGCTGGCGGCCTGTGATCGCTTTCTCGCTCAGCTGGTGCGTGAGCAGCAGACGAGCTGAGTGCGAGGGGCTGGCGTGATGCGGACAGGGTCATGAGCTCACAGGATCACAGGGTCCCCGGGCGTGGCGGTTGCTGCTCCGGTATGGGCAGCAGCATGGCGCTGCAGTGACGCAGCAGGTGATCAGTGAGCTGTTCGAGGGTGCTGCCGCCATGGCGCCAGTGATGCCAGTAGAGCGGGATGTCCAGCGCGTGGTCCGGCGCGATATCGACCAGTTCACCGCTGTCCAGCAGGTGGCGCGCCTGCTGCTCGGGAATCATCCCATAGCCCATGCCACTCAAGGCCAGGTGAACGAAGCCTTCTGAGGAGGGACAGAGGTGATGCGGGAAAGGCTCGTCGAAGCCCATCTCGGCCAGTAGCCGATGCTGCAGACGGTCATCCCGGCCATAGACGATGGCGGGCATGCTGCGCAGTTTCTCGGCAGGCAGACGTGACGGGATGACGCCATCCTCTCCGGCGATGTGGCGGCGCACGAAATCCGGGCTGGCCAATGCGCGATACCGCATGCTGCCCAGCGGGTGTGAGCGAGCCCCCTGGACCGGGCGTGGGGTCGAGCAGATGCAGCCCGCCACCTCGCCATCGCGCATGCGCTTGAGGGCGACCTCCTGATCTTCCACCAGCATGTCCAGCAGCAGCTCGTGCGTCTGACAGAAGGCACCGGTGACCTGTGGCCACCAGGTGGCCAGCGAGTCGGCATTGATGGCGATGCGCAGGCGCTGCTCGCTGTCACCGAGAGCGGGAATCTGATCCAGCAGGTCATGCTCCAGCAGGCGCACCTGCTGCACATGATTGAGCAGACGCCGCCCCAGCGGAGTCGGCCCCAGGCGTGGCGTGCGCACCAGTACCGGCTGACCCAGACGGGCCTCCAGCAGCTTGATGCGCTGCGAGACCGCTGATTGTGTCAGGCCCAGCGCGCGTGCCCCGCGCTCGAAACCTGCCTGGTCGATGACGGCGGCCAGCGCCTCCAGCAGTTTGTAGTCCAGCATCAGAAATCCTTATGAGCCATTCCCTGAATCAATTTCCATGATGTATTCATCCTAGCGTACTCTGCCTGCGGCTGCAGCGCCGGGAAGTCCGGAAGCGCGCCGAAGACAGACAGGGGCGCAACGCGCTGAATCAGAGAGTCAAGCAAGGGAAGGGCAGTGTCATGTGGTGGTCAGTGTTCAATGGAGCAGGTGTCGGGGCCGGGCTGATCATCGCCATCGGTGCCCAGAATGCCTTCGTGCTGGGTCAGGGGCTCAAGCGCGAACATCAATGGTGGGTCGCGGGGCTCTGTGCGCTGTGTGATTGGCTGCTGATCGTGGCGGGGGTCTTGGGGCTGGGGGCCTTGATGCAGCAATCCCCCATGTTGATGAGCATCGCGCGTTGGGGAGGTGTCGCCTTCCTGCTCTGGCAAGCCGTCAAGGCGCTGGGGCGCATGCGCAGTGGTGGGCAGCTCACGGCGAGTACGGCGCTCAAGGCGAGCCTTGGCAAGGTGCTGATGGCGACTCTGGCGGTGACCTTGCTCAATCCGCAGGTCTATCTGGATACCTTGGTGATGCTGGGCGCCATCGGGGCACAACAGAGCTCGCCGGCGGGCTTCATCGCCGGAGCCAGCCTGGCCTCGATGGTCTGGTTCTTCGGGCTGGTGGCCTGTGCTGGCTGGCTGGCACCCCGCCTGACCAGTCCGCGTGCCTGGCAGGTCATCGAAGCCTTCATCGCGGCCATTCTGCTGGCCGTCGCCTGGCAGCTGGGCAGTGGCGCCTGGCTCTAGTGGCCAACGCAAGACGGGCATGTGGCAGTCTCAGGCGCGACGCGCCGATAGGTGTAAAGAAAGCATGACGCAGTGTCAGGCGCTCGCGGCAGTGAGAGCGCCCCGGGTGAGCAGTGTCGAGATGGCCGTCAGCACTATGGCAGAGTTTCGTTACATGTCTGGCGTGGGGGGAGGCAGGATACGGCACCAATGAGGGCGCAAGGTGCATGGGCAGGGCGGCAGGCAAGGCATAGATTCCCGATAACGGAATCGGGACATCACAGGTGATGTGCGGCGCGTTCGCCTGTCATGAAGGATGTCGCCCGCCTTTCTCTACCTTGCCTGCCTTGTCGGCAGCCTGACTCAGGAGTACCTCATGAACGCACCGGCGCGTATCGAACAGCACAATCCCATCGGCACGGACGGCTTCGAGTTCGTCGAGTTCACGGCCCCGGATGCCGCCGGGATCGATGCCCTGCGTGGGCTGTTCTGCCAGCTTGGCTTTACCGAGACGCGGCGTCATCGCTCCAAGCAGGTGTTCCTGTTCCAGCAGCATGGCATCAATGTGGTGCTCAACGCCGAGCCGAACAGCCCCGCGGCACGCTTCGCGGCGATTCATGGCCCGAGTGCCTGTGCGATGGCCTGGCGCGTGGCAGATGCCGAGCAGGCGCATCGCTACGCGCTGGCGCACGGCGCACGCAGTGTCGAGCACCCTGTCGGCCCGGGAGAGGTCGGTATCCCAGCGGTGGAGGGGATTGGCGGCTCGGTGCTGTATTTCGTGGATCATCACCGGGAACGCTCGATCTACGACACCGACTTCGTCGCCATCGAGGGGGCGGTGGAGAATGCCAACAGCGTCGGCCTGCATACGCTGGATCATCTGACGCACAATGTCGGACGCGGCCAGATGGATGTGTGGGCGGACTTCTATGCCCGTATCGCCAACTTCCGCGAGATCCGTTATTTCGATATCGAGGGCAAGATGACCGGGCTCTTCTCGCGAGCCATGACAGCGCCCTGCGGCAAGATGCACATCCCCATCAACGAGTCCGCCGACGACAACTCCCAGATCGCGGAATTCATCCGGGATTACAACGGGGAAGGCATCCAGCATCTGGCGATGGCGACGGATGACATCTATGCCACCGTCAAGGCGCTCAAGGCCAATGGCGTCAAGTTCCTGACCACACCCGAACCCTATTATGAAAAGGTCGATGCACGGGTGCCCAACCATGAAGAGAACGTCGAGGATCTCAAGGCCTTGAGCCTGCTGGTGGATGGCGCACCGGGTGAAGGAATCCTGTTGCAGATCTTCACCGAGACGGTGATCGGGCCGATCTTCTTCGAGATCATCCAGCGCAAGGGCAATGACGGTTTCGGTGAAGGCAATTTCAAGGCGCTGTTCGAATCCATCGAGGAAGACCAGATCCGTCGCGGGGTGCTGGAGGGCGAGCAGTGAGCTTCATCGCGAGCAGCGGGCGCTCACCAGAGCTGGCCCGCCGGAGTGACCAGCTAGCGTGGCCGTCAGCCTGAACCTTCCGCCTGATGAACCTTCCGCCTTGAAACGACGACGCCCCGCCGAGATTCGGCGGGGCGTCGTCGTTTGGTCAACTGGCCCTCATGGCGTCATCACATCGTCGGCACGCGCTGATGGTCGATCACCTGACGCAGCACGAAGCTTGAATGCACGCCGGTGACGCCCTCGATACGGGTGATCTGCTTGAGCAGCAGGTCGTGATAGTCATCCATGTCATTGACGACCACCTTGAGCTGGTAGTCGGCTTCCTGACCGGTGATCAGCAGGCACTCCATCACCTGGGGCAGCGCCGCGATGGTTTCCTCGAAGTTGGCGAAGCGCTCCGGGGTATGGCGGTCCATCGAGATATGCAGCAGCGCCATCAGGCTCAGGCCCAGCTTGCGGGCATCGACCTGTGCCCGATACCCCGTGATCATGCCGCTTTCTTCCAGGGCACGTACCCGGCGCAGGCAAGGTGACGGTGACAGGCCAATGCGCTCGGCGAGCTCCTGATTGCTGATGCGTCCCGACTGCTGGAGTTCGTCAAGAATCCGTCGATCGAAGCGGTCCAGTGTCGGGAGAGAAATGTTCTGGCTCATTTTTCGCAATCCATTGGCGGTGAAGGTGTGAATTATGAAATAAAATGCTTTCAAGATGGCGGTTTAGTGGGTTTTTCGCAATCATGCGCCCCGATATGAAGCATATACTGTAATCACTGTTCAGCGATTCAGATGTTCGACCATCAGGGTCGTGCGAGCAGGTGGACTGGCCACCCTGTCCAGCCCGCTTCCTGCGGAACCCGGCTCGCTTCTGATCGATGCGAGGCCGCTGAGAGGCATTCGACGGTGATCCCGCGATCTCTCCTTCCGCGCTGGCAACCGTGATCCGGAGCCACGTCCTGTCGCAGGTAGCGGCCATGTTCTCTACCTCCGACTTGCTTGCCCGTCGCACTGGCGGCAAGCTTTCGGATGCGAGGGCCTTGATGCCCTCGTCATCTCACATTTACTCAGGCGCCCCGATTGGGACACTGTTGAGCGGGAAAGGTGCCATCGAATCCGCATCCGGATGTCGAACGTTGCTTTCCACGCCCACCACGCCAAGGACACGACCATGACTGCTGCATCCACGCCAAGTGCTGCCTTCGACCACACCAAATATCGCCCCGTCACGCCTGTCGCGCTGACCGACCGCCAATGGCCGTCGCGTACCGTGACCCAGGCGCCGCTATGGGCCAGTGTCGACCTGCGCGATGGCAACCAGGCGCTGCTTGAGCCGATGACGGTCGAGCAGAAGAAGCTGATGTGGAAGCTGCTGGTCAAGATCGGCCTCAAGGAGATCGAAGTCGGTTTCCCGTCCGCCAGTCAGCTCGATTTCGACTTCGTGCGCTGGTTGATCGAGGAAGACCAGGTGCCGGAGGGTGTCAGCATCCAGGTGCTGGTGCAGGCGCGTGAGCACTTGATCGCCCGTACCTTCGAGTCACTGGTCGGGGCGCGCGATGCCGTGGTGCACGTCTACAACTCCACCTCCACCGTTCAGCGCGAGCGGGTGTTCGAGATGGATCGTGAGGGCATCAAGGCCATCGCCGTCGAAGGTGCGCAGCTGGTCAAGGACTACGCTGCGCGTTACCCGGACACCCACTGGGTGTTCCAGTACTCGCCGGAGAGCTTCACTTCCACCGAGATGGATTACGCCGTCGAGGTCTGTGAAGCGGTGATGGATGTCTGGCAGCCGACACCGGACAATCGCTGCATCCTCAACCTGCCGGCCACGGTGGAAGTGGGCCCGCCCAATCACTTCGCGGATCAGGTCGAGTACTTCATCAAGCACTTGAGCCGTCGTGACTGCGCGATCATCTCGCTGCATACCCACAACGACCGGGGCGGTGCCGCTGCCGCTGCCGAGCTCGGCCTGCTGGCCGGGGCGGATCGTATCGAGGGAACCTTGCTGGGCAATGGTGAGCGTACCGGCAACATGGACCTGATCACCATGGCGATGAACCTCTACAGCCAGGGGATCGACCCGGAGCTGGATCTCTCCAATCCCGACGAGATCATCCAGGTCTACACCGAGTGCACCAACCTGCCGGTGCATCCGCGTCACCCGTGGGTTGGGGAGCTGGTCTACACCGCTTTCTCCGGCAGCCATCAGGACGCGATTCGCAAGTGTCTCAAGAAGCAGCAGGCGGACGAGCCGTGGCAGGTCGCCTATCTGCCCATCGACCCGCAGGATCTGGGTCGCGACTTCCAGGCGGTGATTCGCGTCAACAGCCAGTCCGGCAAGGGCGGCATGGCCTTCCTGCTCGAACGCGATCACGGCATCAGCCTGCCGCGCTGGATGAGCCTCGAGCTCGCCCCGCACGTGCAGAAGGCCAGCGAGCAGGTCAGTGGTGAGCTGTCCAGCAACCAGATCCGCGCGATTCTCGATGCCAGCTTCAAGCGCGAGGCACCGCTGAGTCTCAAGGGCTATCGACTGGATCGTGAGGGGGCCGAGCAGCTCACCGCGACACTGATTGACGAGAAGGGTGAGCAGATCGCGCTGGCCGGTGAAGGCAACGGTGCCATCTCCGCCTTCATGGATGCCTGGCAGCGCCACACCGGTGCCACCGTCAGCGTGGTGGACTACGGCGAGCATGCGCTCGGGGAAGGCAGTGACGCCGTGGCGGTGGCCTTCGTGATGCTCAATCTCGATGGCAAGCGCGTCTGCGGCATGGCCGAGGATGGTGACACCGTGAGCGCGTCACTCAAGGCGGTGCTGTCGGCGGTCAATCGCGGCCTGGAAAGCAGTGCACGCAGTGAAGCGGAACGTGCCGAAGAGGCGGGTCCCGTCGCCGTCTGACGGCAATGAGCGACACGAGCGTCCACGAAAGGCGGAAATCCTTCTTGCAGTGACGGTCCACGAAGCCCTCGCCCCTTGCGGCGAGGGCTTCGTCGTTTCTCAAGGCCGATCACTCCCCAGCCCAGTCATGGCAAGGGATGAGCGCAATGTCAGTAGCTGATAACCCCGGCCTTGGCATGGCGAGCGGATATAGACTTTTGTCGGAAGTTGTCTGACGAGTCAATATCCGGACTTGCACCGGTGCCATCCCTGCGTATCATCGCTGCATCCGCGTAAATGATAACGATCTGGTGGTACAACGGATTCGAGAGCACAACAATTCCAAGCGGTGCAAGGGCAACCCCCCTGAGTGACGAGACAATGGATGTGTCCCCATCCCCTCGTCGGTCGGGATTCGCCGGTGCACCTCTCGTTCAGGAGGTCCGCTAGAACAACCCACAACTACTCATCGGTATCGCATGATTCAACTTGATGCTATCACTACCCTGCTGCTGGCGGCGCTTGTCCTCGTCGTCGGTCATCTGATTGTCGAGCGCGTACGCGTGCTGCGCGAGTTCAACATCCCCGAACCTGTGGTCGGCGGTCTCATCGCCACCCTCATCGTCACCGGCCTGCGTGGCCTGGGCTACGAGTTCCAGTTCTTCGCCGGTCTCCAGACCCCCTTCATGTTGCTGTTCTTCGGCTCGGTCGGCCTGTCGGCGGACGTCCGCATGATTCGTGCCGGCGGTAGCAAGCTGATCCTGTTCCTCGTGCTGGTCATCGGCCTGCTCATCCTGCAGAACCTGCTGGGTGTCGGTGTTGCCAGCCTGTTTGGCCTCGACCCGGTACTGGGGCTGCTCGGCGGTTCCATCACCATGTCCGGTGGTCACGGTACAGGGGCTGCCTGGGCCAACGTCTTCGCCGACGAATATGGCATCAATGGCGCGATGGAAGTCGCGATGGCCTGTGCCACCTTCGGGCTGGTGTTCGGGTCGCTGATCGGTGGACCGACGGCACGTTTCCTGATCAATCGCATGAAGCGTGAAGGACAGGACATCAATGCCCAGGTCAGCGATTCCGAGTATGACGAGACGGAAGTCCAGCACCCGCTGAATACCGCCAATGCTCTGAAAACACTCTTCATGTTGCTGCTCGGGGTCGTCAGCGGTCAGCAGCTGCAGACACTCACGGCGGATACGGCCTTCTCGCTGCCGACCTTCGTGTGGGTGCTGTTCAGCTGTATCGTCATCGGCAACGTGGTGCGCGCCTTCGGCGACAAGCACCTCAATACCCATGCCGTGGATGTGCTGGGCAACATCAGTCTGTCCATCTTCCTGGCACTGGCACTGATGACGCTCAAGCTCTGGGATCTGGCCAATCTGGCACTGCCGATTCTGGCCATCCTGCTGGCACAGGTCGCGCTGGTGTTCCTCTACACCACCCAGGTCACCTTCCGCCTGATGGGCAAGAACTACGACGCTGCGGTGCTGGTCGCGGGTAACTGTGGTTTCGGCATGGGCGCCACGCCGACGGCGATCGCCAACATGCAGGCGGTCACGCAGCACCACGGGCCGTCGCGTCTGGCCTTCATCATCGTGCCGGTGGTGGGTGGCTTCCTGATCGATATCGCCAACTCGCTGATCATCAAGGGCTTCCTCGGCTTCTTCTGAACATGACAGCAGGTGTCATGATGGGATGTCGCAGAATCTGCCTGGCATGAACGACAACGCCGGACTCCATGGGAGTCCGGCGTTGTCGTTTCGGGGAATCCCCCTTGCGGCGCGAGTGATGGGTCACGTCACGCTGTCAGGGAATCAGCTCCACAGTGCCACGATCAGGCCATAGGCCAGCAGCGTGACCACCACGGTGCCTGCCAGGTTCAGGAAGAAGCCGGCGCGCATCATGGTCTGGATCTTGAGGTGCCCGGTGGCGAACACGATGGCATTGGGTGGCGTGGCCACCGGCATCATGAAGGCGCAGCTGGCCGCGATGGCCGCCGGCACGGTGATCAGCAGCGGGTCGATGTCCAGCGACAGCGCAAGCGCGCCCAGCAGGGGCAGGAAGGCGGCGGCCGTCGCGGTATTGGACGTGACCTCTGTCAGGAAGATGATCACCAGTACCACGATGCCCACGAGCCCGATGAGCGGCAGCACGCTGAACATCGACAGCTGTGCGGCGATCCACTCCGCCAGACCCGAGCTCTTGATGACGCCCGCCAGTGCCAGTCCACCCCCGAACAGCAGCAATACGCCCCAGGGCAGGTCACGCGCGTCTTCCCACACCAGCAGGCGACGACCGCGTGAGGTGCCGGAGGGAATCGCGAACAGTCCGACGCCGATGGCCATGGCGATGCCGGTATCCGACAGCCACTCAAGGCCGCTCTGATTGATCAGCGGGCGGAACATCCACAGCAGGGCGGCTACCAGGAAGGCGATGCCGACACGTTTCTCGGCGCTGCTCATGACACCCAGTGCCTTGAGCTCACGCTTTATCATCTCGCCACTGTCCGAAGTCTCGGATGCGAAGGAGAAGGGCGTGCGCGTCAACCACCACCAGGTGATGGTGCACATCGCGATGGCCACCGGCAGGCCGACGACCATCCACTGGGCGAAGCCGATCTCGATGCCCTGGTCACTGGACAGGTAACCCGCCAGCAGGGCATTCGGCGGCGTACCGATCAGTGTCGCGATACCGCCAAGGCTGGCGGAGTAGGCGATGGCCAGCAGCAGGGCGGCGGCGTAGCGCTTCAGCTCCGGGTCGTCGCTGTCGCGCTCATCCCGGCCACTGGACATCAGGCTGACCACTGACATGCCGATGGGCAGCATCATGATGCTGGTCGCGGTATTGGATACCCACATGCTGATGAAGCCGGTAGCGATCATGAAACCGGCGATCTGACGGCGGGGTGAATGGCCGGCAAGCTTCAGCGTATGCAGGGCCACGCGGCGATGCAGGTCCCAGCGCTGCATGGCGATCCCGAGCAGGAAGCCACCGAGGAACAGGTAGATAGTCGGATTGGCATAGGCTGCCGTGGTGCTCTTGATGTCGTCGATGCCAAGTGCGGGCACCAGCACGATGGGCAACAGCGATGTCACCGGTATCGGCAATGCTTCGGTGGCCCACCAGGTCGCCATCAACAGCGCCAGGCCCACGCAGAGCCAGGCGGTGTCCGGCATGTCGCCCGGGGCAGGGGTCAGCCAGGTCAGCAGCAGCAGGAGCGGACCGAGTATCAGACCGATACGCGCCGCAAGTGGCGCTTGTGGCGGCGTGGAGGATTGATCAACGACGTGATCGGTAGGTTGCTCAGGCATGTCGACTCCAGAGAAGCCCGCTGGCGACAGGCTTCCTCATCATGTTGGTCATCGTGTTGTTGGTATGGGTCATGGTAGGTGATGGCACGTTGTCGTGTTGGCGTTGTTCACTGCACGGCATGCATTCGTTCCTGAACGGGAGGTCATGCACGTCGTGTCATGCTGCCTGCGTCGGTCGATCGCCGCCGAGAGTCGGTCAGGTGGGGCTTTCGGGCCGGCAGGCGGCGCCATTGTCTCAGCATTGCGCCACGGCTCAATAGCCTTCATTGCCTGTTTCGAAACTCCCGTGGGTGAAACCTTGACGCCGCGCAAGCGCGACGCTCGATCCGAGGCGCTCAGGTCGCGTGCGAGGCCTTGCGTGACGCCATCCTGCACGGGTCAGGTTGCTGTCTGGCGACAGACGCTGTCGTTGGCTGTGGACTTGTGAGCGCAAGGGCTGGAAGGTAGGGTTAGCAGCCATGAACGGGGCCGGCGCAGGTCAACTGCGCGGCCCACTGTCGCGTTACTTTCACAAGGAAGATGATGGATGATTCTGGTCACGGGTGGTGCAGGCTACATCGGGTCTCATACGGTATTGGCGCTCATGGAGGCCGGCCATCAGGTGCTGGTGCTGGACAACCTGTCCAATGCCAGCGAAGCCTCCCTCGCGCGCGTGGCGACGCTTGCCGGACGCGAAGTGCCGTTCGTCGAAGGGGATATCCGCAACGGCGCGCTGCTCGACAGCCTGTTCGAGCGTCATGATATCGAGGCCGTGGTCCACTTCGCCGGGCTCAAGGCGGTGGGCGAGAGCGTCGCCAAGCCGCTGGCCTACTACGACAACAACGTCAATGGCACCCTGGTGCTGTGTGACGCCATGGCGCGGGCCGGCGTCAAGCGTATCGTGTTCTCTTCCTCCGCCACCGTGTATGGCGATCCGGCGTCCACGCCGATCCGTGAAGACTTCCCGACGTCCGCGACCAACCCCTACGGCCGCTCCAAGCTGATGGTCGAGGAAGTGCTGCGTGACCTGTCCGTGGCGGATGACAGCTGGCGCATCGCGCTGCTGCGTTATTTCAATCCGGTGGGTGCCCACGAGTCCGGTACCATCGGTGAGGACCCCAACGGCATCCCCAACAACCTGGTGCCCTATATCAGCCAAGTGGCGGTGGGTCGCCTTGAAGAGCTGGCCGTGTTCGGTGATGACTATCCGACGCCGGATGGCACCGGGGTGCGTGACTACATCCATGTCGTCGACCTGGCCGATGGCCACCTCAAGGCGCTGGACTATCTGGCCGGTGATGCGCGTGATGGCGTCCACACCTACAACCTGGGCACCGGCACTGGCTATAGCGTGCTGGACATGGTCAAGGCCTTCGAGAAGGCCAGCGGTCGCCCGGTGCCTTATCGCATCGCGCCGCGGCGTTCCGGTGATATCGCCGAATGCTGGGCGGAGCCGGACAAGGCCTTCAAGGAATTGAAGTGGAAGGCGGAGCTGGGGCTGGATCGCATGATGGCTGACAGCTGGCGTTGGCAGTCACGCAACCCCAATGGCTATCGCAGCAACTGAAGCAGGCATAGCAGCACCGATTGAGATGGGCGTGCGAGTGAGCTCGCACCCCGTCATCAATGGCTTCCTGGAAGCGGCCGTGGGCAGAATCCGCGGCCGCTTTTGCGTATGATGGCCCCGAGCTGAAAGCCGCGTGCTGACTCCCTTGAATTATCTGCGAGACTTCCATGAATCAGTCTGATGTCACCCCTGATCTTGAACTTCTGACGGCCATCGAGACGCTCTGCCGTGAAGCGGGGCAGGCGATACTCGCCGTTGCGCAGGGCGGCGATCTCGAGACACGCGCCAAGGCCGATGACAGTCCGGTGACGGCCGCGGATCTTGCGGCACACCGTGTGCTGGTGGAGGGGCTGGCCCGCCTGACGCCGCAGATTCCGGTGCTCTCCGAGGAAAGCGACAAGGCGGATATCGTGGCGCGCCGTGACTGGCAGACCTTCTGGCTGGTGGACCCGCTGGATGGCACCCGCGAGTTCGTCAACGGCAGTGGCGAATACACCGTCAATGTCGCCTTGATCCAGGGGACGCGCAGCGTGCTGGGCGTGGTGGATGCGCCGGTGCTCAGGGCGACCTGGAGCGGGCTTGATGGCGTGGGCGCGTTTCGCGAGGACGCCAATGGACGAACGGCCATTCGCGTCAGCCCGGAGCCCGAGGTGTTGAGAGTCGTGGCCAGCAAGTCGCATCTCGATGCGCAGACGGCGGCGCTGATCGAGCGTCTGACGCCGGTCGAGACCGTCAGCTGCGGCAGTTCGCTGAAATTCTGTCGTATCGCCGAAGGCGACGCGGATCTCTACCCGCGCTATGCCCCGACCTGCGAGTGGGACACCGCCGCGGCGCAGGCCGTGCTGGAAGCGGCGGGCGGGTGTGTCTTCGATGCGCAGAGCCTGACCGATGGTCAGCCTGATGTCCTGCGTTACAACGCGCGTGACACCCTCAGAAATCCTTTCTTCATTGCCTGTGGCCAGTCTGACGGTCGCTGGCGCCAGGTGCTGGAGTGCTGACGCTTGCGCCTGAGCGAGATGACTCATGATGCGTGAAACCCATGACAATGAGCGGCCCGGGGCCGGTGGTGGCAAAGGCATGCTGCGCCGCGCGGGGCGTGCTCTCTTTGCCAGACGCGCCGATGGCGGTGTCGCCGGTGGGCTGATCAGCGCCGTGCTGCTGTCATCGCTGGCCAGTCTGGTGCCATTGATCTACCACGGGCTGCTCGAGGGTGGTCTGATCCTTATCGGCAACCTGCTGCTGTGGCCGTGTCTGCTGGCGGCAGCCCATCGCCCACGCTGGCGCTGGCCGGCACTTGGCCTGATGGCCGCACTGGGCGTCAATCTCTCGGCCAGTGTGGTCAGCGCCGTCTATTACGATTCGCGCTATGGCCTGGCCTTCGCGCTGAGTTCGCTGGATACCAGTCGCAGCGAGTCGATGGCGATGCTGTTCAAGTTCCCGCTGGCACTCATCGTGCCGCTGGGGTTCTTCCTGCTGGCCCTGTCACTGGCCAATCGCCATGGGGCGGGGTTGGCTCGCGCCCGGCTGGGGGGGCGCAGCGGAATCGCCTTCGTGCTCTGGATGCTGATGCTGCTGGCTGGTAGCTGGCAGTGGGGGCGTGCCAGCGTGCCGCTGGCCATCACCACGCTGTCGGTATCGCCGGGCTGGAACCTGGCCACCACCTCACATGCCTGGTGGGAAAAGGAGCGTTTCAAGGCACTGATGGCGGATGACTACGATTTCGGCAAGGTCACGCTCAGCCCTGAAGTGCCGGATGATGCGGTCTTCGTGCTGGTGATCGGTGAGTCCCAGCGGCGTGATCAGCTGTCGCTCTACGGGTATTCGCGTCCGACCACGCCCAATCTCGACGCCCGTCGTGATCAGCTGGTGGTCTTTGATCAGGCCATCGCGCCGGCGCCGCAGACGGTGCTGGCGGTGCCGATGCTTTCCAGTCTGATGGACCCGCGCACCTTCTCGCCGCGCTATCTGGATGCCAACCTGATTTCACTGGCCAATCAGGCCGGCATGCATACGGAGTGGCTGTCGCGTCAGGGGCTCGATATCACCTCCGAGCGCACCTGGATCACCGCCATCGCCCAGCGTGCCGACGTCGCCAGAACCATCATGACGGAGTACGACGACGGACTGCTGGATGCACTCGATGAGGCACTGGCGCGCAAGGTCAAAGGGCCGCGACTGATCGTGCTGCATCTGTACGGCAGCCATCCGCCGGCCAGCCTGCAGTACCCCGACTCGCTGCGTTACTTCCTGACACCGGACAGTACCTCGCCGCTGACCGATGCCTATGACGACAGCATCCGCTTCACGGACCAGGTGCTGGAGGGCGTCTTCCAACGTCTCGAGGGTCGCCACGCCGGCGTGCTCTACCTTTCCGATCATGGTCTTGAGCATGATCCGCTCAGCGATGCCTACGTGCATGGCGGTGATCGCCCCAGCCAGGCGCCTTATCGCATTCCCCTGTGGCTGTGGCAGGCGGGGCGTGGTCCCAATCCCGAGCGTGAGATGGTGCATCTGCGCGAGCATGCCCGTCAGCCGTTCGCCAGTTTTGATCTTCCCTATCTGGCCAGTGACTGGATGGGAATCCACTTCTCGGGGGACAAGCCATGTCTGTCACCCTGGTCGGCCTGCTATCAGCCGCGCGAGCGCCATCCAGTGCTGGATCAACTGGGGCGTCTGAACTTCTTCGAGGATCTGCCGTCGGACTTTCTTGCCCGGCCGCTGGCCCCCGGTGCCGAAGAACTGGAAGAGGCCGTGGAGGCCACGACGCGTCTGCTGGAAAGTCCGGATGGCTTGCTCGACAGCGCTTCGGATGGCGCGTCATCCGCTCGTGCACAATCTTCTGGCGTGACGGCGAGGGAAACCTCCGCGCCGATCACCCTGTCACCCCCTTCACTACCCTCAGAGACACCCAAGGACTGACATGAAAATCACTGTCTTCGGAACAGGTTACGTAGGTCTGGTCACCGGCACCTGTCTGGCGGATGTTGGCCATGACGTGATCTGCATGGACGTGGACGCCGCCAAGATCGAGCGCCTCAAGCAGGGTGAGATCCCCATCTTCGAGCCGGGACTCGAGAGCATGGTGACGCGCAACGTGGAGGCAGGGCGTCTCAACTTCACCACCGACGCCCGCGAGGCCGTCGCGCACGGCGTGCTGCAGTTCATCGCCGTGGGCACGCCGCCGGATGAAGACGGCAGTGCCGATCTCAAGTACGTGCTGGCCGTGGCGGGCACCATCGGTGAGCACATGGATGACTACAAGGTCATCATCGACAAGTCCACCGTGCCGGTGGGCACTGCGGATCGCGTGCATGCCCGGGTGGCAGAGGTGCTCAAGCACCGCGGCGTGAGTGTTGCGTTCGATGTCTGCTCCAACCCGGAATTCCTCAAGGAGGGCGCGGCGCTGGAGGACTTCACGCGCGGTGCCCGCATCGTGGTCGGCACCGATTCCGAGGCGGTGCGCGAGCGCATGCGCGAATGCTACGCCCCCTACAATCGCAACCATGAAAAGCTGATGTTCATGGATGTGCGTGCCGCCGAGCTGACCAAGTACGCCGCCAACGCGATGCTGGCCACCAAGATCAGCTTCATGAACGAGATCTCCAATCTGGCCGAGCGTCTCGGGGCGGATATCGAGGAAGTGCGTCGCGGGATCGGCAGTGATCCGCGCATCGGCTACCACTTCATCTACCCGGGCTGTGGCTACGGTGGCTCCTGCTTCCCGAAGGATGTCCAGGCACTGGCACGTACCGCCAGTCAGGTAGGCTATGAGGCCGAGCTGCTCACCGCGGTGGAATCCGTCAACAAGCGTCAGAAGGTCACGCTGTTCGAGAAGCTGTCACGCGCCTTCGATGGCGATCTCGCCGGCAAGACCATCGCCGTCTGGGGGCTGGCCTTCAAGCCGAACACCGATGACATGCGCGATGCGCCGAGCCGCACGCTGATGGAAGCGCTGTGGGCGGCGGGTGCCAAGGTGCAGGCCTATGACCCGGAAGCGATGAAGGAATGCCGTCGTATCTACGGTGAGCGCGATGACCTGGTGCTGGTCGCGGATCGCATCCAGGCGGTCAAGGGTGCGGATGCGCTGGTGGTGTGCACCGAGTGGAAGGAATTCCGCACGCTGGATGGCGAGTGGTTGAAGCAGCAGCTGGCCTTCCCGGTGGTGGTGGATGGCCGCAACCTCTTCGAGCCGTCCGCCATGAAGTCTGCCGGCCTGATGTATTACGCGGTCGGCCGTGGTGATTCCATGCATCAAGCCCCGGAGGCCTCGTGAGCGCGGGTCTCGCGAGGTCAGAAAAGCTGGCCGCGATTGCCATTCGTCAGGTCGAGAAGAGCACCGGTGCCAGTCGCAACGCCTTCGAGCAGGCGGACGCCCTGACCGCGCTGGGGTATCGCGTGGTGATTCTCGCCGAACGTGGCAAGCCTGAGCTGGCGCGGGAGCATGGCGCGGAGCTGGTGCGTCTGTGGCGCTGGCCGTTCAAGGGGGCCTATCGGCGCTTCTGGTTCAATCGTCGGGTTCAGGCATGGGCCCGTCGCCACACGCCGGACCTGCTGGTCAGCCATGGGGATTGCGAGAGCCCGGATACCGTCTATCTGCACAACTGCGTGCATCTGGCGTCACAGTGCATCCATGGCCGTGATCTGCCTGAGAATCATGAAGTGGCCGCGATCCATGATCACGTGCTCAATGGTGGCAAGTTCCGTCAGGTGGCGGTCAATTCGCGCATGATGGGCGATGATCTCGTCGAGCGCTACGCGATCTCGCCGGACAAGATCGAGATCAGCTACCCGGGCTATGACCCGGTGCAGTTCACGCCCGAGCGTGCACGTGCCGGCCGTGAAGCCCAGCGTGAGGCGCTTGGCGTCAGTGGGGAAGAGCAGTTGATCGGGCTGGTGACCTCAGGGAACTTCACCAAGCGCAATGTGGCCGGATTCGTCGCCATGGCCGCGCTGATGGAGCAGGCCAGCCCCGGACGCTATCGTTTTCTGGTGGTGGGCAAGGATGATGCTGCGCCCTACCAGCAGCAGGCGCAGGTGGCCGGCGTGGCTGAGCGCATGATCTGGCGTTCGACCATCGCCGAGGTCGAAACGCTCTATGGTGCGCTGGACCTGTTCGTTCTGCCGGCACATATCGAGGAATTCGGACGTGTCGCGCTGGAAGCCATGGCCTGTGGTACGCCGGTACTGCTCAATGCGCGTGTCGGCTCGGCCGAGTTGCTCGACGATCACCCCTCGCTGGTGATGGCCGCGCAATCCAGCCCGACGCAGTGGGCCGAGCGCTGTACCCATCTGCTGGAGAGCGACTCCGATGCGCTGAGCAGAACCCTGGCCGCACTTGCCACGGGCTACTCCCATCAGGCCCAGAACCTCAAGCTCAAGGCCAGTTTCGAGGCATTGATGGCGGGGCGCTGAGCGAATCACCTGCTGATCAGAAAGCCCTGTATTCCGCTGGATACGGGGCTTTTTTTCTGTCAGGCATCGCGCGGGGGTCCCTGGGGCATCGCGCCGCCTTGGGTGTCCCGTCCGCAGTCCCTATACTCGTCACTTGATTTCGGCAGGAGAATCGCATGTCCCTGAGTACCAGCATCATTCTGATCGTCATTGCACTCATCATCATCGCCGGTCTGACGGCGTATGCGCTCAAGTTGCGCCGTGAGGTGAGGAAGCGCGAGGCGTTGCGTGCAGAGGAGTTGACGCGTGCACGCGCCAATTGCCTGGAGAGTCTTGAAGCGATTGCCCGTGCCATGCAGGCCGGCCAGGTGGACCTCGTGGAAGGGGGGCTGCGCTGCAAGGTGTTGATCGAGATACTGGATACCTCGCTGGCAGAGGATGACGTCCTGGGGGCCTTTGGCACCCTGCACGGGCGAGTGTCCCACCTGCATACCCACTCGGCACGCAAGGCACTGAGCCCGCGTGAGCGGCTGGCAGAGGACAAGGAGCGCATCGCCGTCGAGGAAGAGATGGCCAAGCCTCTTCAGCAGGCAGCGCAATGCGTGCTGGAAAGCATGCCGGTGTGGTATCGCGAGTACCTGGGACGTGAACGGCCCGTGGCACCGACGGATCTGGGTCAGGCGCTATAGCGGCATCGGGTGCTGCGCACGGGCGGGGAGAGCATTCGCTTCGGACCCGCGGGTCACGAGCCGCAAGGCATCGTGTGAATTCGGGTGGTATCAGGCCATTGAGAGGCTGGCATGAACAATACGCTCCCGCTGCTGGGAACTGAACTGATCGAGCTGCGTCATGCGCTGCATCGGGCACCGGAGCTGTCCGGGCAGGAGGAAGCTACCTCGGCCCTGATCGCCGGCTGGATGGAAGAGGCAGGCGCCGAGGTGGTCACGGGATTGGGGGGGCATGGTCTGGCGGCCATCTTCCGCGGCGCCGCGCCCGGCCCGCGGGTCATGTTGCGTTGTGAGCTCGATGCGTTGCCCATCGATGAGGTGCCACGGGGAGACTGGTCATCCTGTCACCAGCATGTCGGCCATCTCTGTGGTCACGATGGGCACATGACGTGGCTGCTGGGAGTGGCGCAGCGCCTGGCCAGGCGCCCGGTAGCCAGGGGCGAGGTGGTATTGCTGTTCCAGCCCGCCGAGGAGACGGGAGAGGGTGCGCGTGCGGTGGTACGCACCAAGGCCTTCGAGACCATCAAGCCGGATTTCCTCTATGCCTGCCACAATCTGCCGGGGCGGCCGCTGGGAGAGGTCAGCGTCCGTGATGACGCCTTCACCTGTGCCTCGCGGGGCATGATCGTGCGGCTTTCCGGACTGTGCGCCCACGCAGCCCATCCCGAGAATGGGCGCAGTCCCGCCATGGCCATGTGTCGCATCATGCAGGGACTCTCTCGTCTGCCGCTGCAGTTCGCGGACGAGACGGGGCTTGCCATGGTCACTCTGGTGCACGCGCGGCTTGGGGAGGTCGCCTTCGGCACCGCGCCGGGGGATGTCGAGGTGATGGCGACCCTGCGCACGGAAAGCAACGACATGATGAAGGCCCTCGCCGAGGCGGCGGTCTCATTGGCTCGCAGTGAGGCGGAAGAGGACCATCTCGGCATCGAGGTGGACTGGTGCGATGCCTTTGAGGCGACCTGGAATTCGGCTGAGGCGAACGCGGTGATTCGTCGCGTGGCGGCGCAGGTGGAGCAGCCCTGTCATGAGCTGGATCAGGCACATCGCTGGTCGGAAGATTTCGGAGTGCTGGGGCGAGAATGCCATGCCGCCATGTTCACGCTGGGGGCCGGTGAAGCGCTCCCGGGACTCCATCATCCCCGCTATGATTTCCCGGATGACCTGATCTTGCCGGGTGTCGCGCTCTTCGAGGGACTGGTGCGTCACCACCTGAACGGTGCATGAATCGTGACTTTTACAGCGTCTCTTAAATGATACAGGTAGTGTCAAAGTTTTTCGACGTTGCAAAAAACACTGTTTTCCTTCAACGTATGCATGAGGATCGGTACCGTTTTCAAGGGAAACAGACCCGATCAGAGCTGGAAGGACGCACTCAGATGTGCTTTCTTCTAAAGGGATGAGGTATATAAAATTCCTTTCACCGTAACGAGTTCGGCTCTTATACTCGGAGCCGCTGCGTAACACCCCGTTACAAATAGCGCTGTGTAAAGAAGGAGTCTTACATGAAAAGATCTACGACTGGCCTGGTTCTGGGGTCTGCATTGGTTGTTGGCCTGTCTGGCTGTGCAAGCTCTGCTTCCCAGTCCTCATCCGCTGAGAAGCCGTGGTACAGCCAGCCGTTCGTCTGCGGTCTGGCCGGTGGCCTGATCGGTGGGGGGATTGGTTACGGCGTCTCTGGCGACAGCGACGAAGACACCGGCGCTTCTCTGGGTGCCGTGGGCGGCGCGACTGCCGGTGCACTGCTGTGTGCTGACGACGCTCCGAAGTCCATGGACGACGACGGCGATGGCGTGCCGAACGATCGTGACGAATGCCCGGGTACTCCGGCAGGCGTCGCAGTCGATGCGAAAGGCTGCCCGCTGGACACCGACGGTGACGGCGTTGCTGACTACAAGGACCAGTGCCCGGGTACCCCGGCCGGCGTCACTGTTGACGCGAAAGGCTGCCCGCTGGATTCCGATGGTGACGGCGTGCCGGACTACCAGGACCAGTGCCCGAACACTCCGGCAGGTGCCAAGGTCAACGCCCTGGGCTGTGTCGCTGACCTCGTGCTGCGCGACGTGAACTTCGAGTTCGACTCCGCCAAGCTGACCTCCGGCGCTGAGCAAGTGCTGAACGGTGTGGCTGCCAAGCTGGTGTCCAACGAGAACGTTCGTGTCCGTATCGAAGGTCACACTGATTCCGTGGGTTCTGACTCCTACAACAAGCAGCTCTCCCAGAAGCGTGCTGACTCCGTCAAGGCGTACCTGGCCTCTGAAGGTGTCGGTTCCAACCGCATGGAAACCATGGGTTACGGTGAAGAGCAGCCGGTTGCCAGTAACGACACCGCTGCAGGTCGTGCTGAAAACCGTCGCGTCGAGCTTGCTGAAGTCAAGTAAGCCCATCGCGGTAAGCTGAATCAGACGGGGCGCCTTCGGGCGCCCCGTCTGCGTTTCCCCCCTTCAGGATCATGTACCAGCTCATGGGTGTGTCTTTACGCTATTTGAGTGGGCTGCTAAGGTCTTGTCTCGATCATGGGCCATCGGTCCGTGCGTCCGTGATGTGTGGCCGGCGCGTCAGCGCTCTGCGCCATCACGGCAGCTTCCCCTGGCATCGTAGGCCGGGGACGGCAACCGTTCCGTCCATGATCCGTACCACCCCATCGAGCCGACGCCCCAGGCGCTCGGCTAAATTCGCTTCACGTGACCCTTGGTAAGGGCCACCACTGAATGCAAGGATTCCTTCATGCCTATCGTTACCCTGCCTGACGGCAGCCAGCGTACCTTCGATACTCCGATTTCCGTGATGCAGCTGGCCGAATCCATCGGTCCCGGCCTTGCCAAGGCGTGTGTCGCCGGCAAGATCAACGGCGTCGAAGTCGATGCCGCCGACATGATCACTGAAGATGCTGACGTCGCCATTCTCACGGCCCGTGATGCCGAAGGCCTGGACGTGATCCGTCACTCCTGCGCCCACTTGATCGGTCATGCCGTCAAGCAGCTCTATCCGGATGCCAAGATGGCCATCGGTCCGGTCATCGATGACGGTTTCTATTACGACATCGATTTCGGTCGCTCCGTGACGCCGGAAGACCTCGAGTCCATCGAGAAGCGCATGAAGCAGCTGATCGACAGCGAGTACGACGTGGTCCGCGAGTACGTCTCGCGTGACGAGGCCATGGCCGCTTTCGAGAAGCGTGAAGAGCCGTACAAGCAGGAAATCATCGAAGGCATTGGTGAGGGCGATACCATCCGCCTGTATCACCATGAAGAATACACCGACATGTGCCGTGGTCCGCACGTGCCGAACACGCGTCACCTGAAGCACTTCCAGCTGCTCAAGCTGGCAGGTGCCTACTGGCGTGGTGATTCCACCAAGCCGATGCTTACGCGTATCTATGGCACCGCCTGGCCGGACAAGAAGCAGCTCAAGGCCTACCTCAAGCGTCTCGAGGAAGCCGAGAAGCGCGACCACCGCAAGCTGGCCAAGAAGCTGGATCTCTTCCACATGCAGGAAGAGGCACCGGGCATGGTGTTCTGGCACCCGAATGGCTGGACCATGTATCAGGTGCTCGAGCAGTACATGCGCCGGATCCAGCGAGCCAACGGCTATCAGGAGATCAAGACGCCTCAGGTCGTCGATCTTTCGCTCTGGAAGAAGTCCGGGCACTGGGGGCATTACAACGAGCTGATGTTCACCACCGAGTCCGAGAAGCGCGAGTACGCCGTCAAGCCGATGAACTGCCCGTGCCACGTCCAGGTCTTCAATCAGGGGCTCAAGAGCTACCGCGACCTGCCGCTGCGTCTGGCCGAGTTCGGCTCCTGTCATCGCAACGAGCCTTCAGGCTCTCTGCACGGCCTGATGCGTGTGCGTGGTTTCACTCAGGACGATGCTCACATCTTCTGTACCGATGATCAGGTGCAGTCCGAGGCGGAAGACTTCATCCGACTGACGCTGGAAGTCTATCGTCAGTTCGGCTTCGAGGATGTCGAGCTCAAGCTCTCGACACGCCCCGAGTCGTTCATCGGTGAGCCGGAAGCCTGGGACAAGGCCGAGGCTGGCCTGCAGGCGGCACTGGATGCGACCGGCCTGCCGTGGGAGCTTCAGCCGGGCGAAGGCGCCTTCTATGGACCAAAGATTGAATTCTCCCTGCGAGATTGCCTGAATCGTGTCTGGCAATGTGGTACGCTACAGCTCGACTTCAATCTGCCTGAGCGTCTCAGTGCCCAGTTCGTCGATGAAAGCGGTGAGCGTCGCACTCCGGTCATGTTGCACCGTGCGATTCTCGGCTCCTTCGAGCGCTTCCTCGGCATACTGATCGAGCACCACGCTGGCGCGATGCCTTTCTGGCTCGCCCCGGAGCAGATTGTCGTGATGAACATCACGGATTCCCAGGCAGAATATGCCAAGGATCTGGTCTCTCGCCTCGAGAAACATGACATCCGTGTCAAAGCAGACTTGAGGAACGAGAAGATCGGCTTTAAAATCCGTGAGCATACTCTGCAGAAGGTTCCTTACCTCATCGTCGTCGGCGACAAGGAAGTGGAAGCTGATGCAGTAGCTGTCAGAACCCGTTCCGGTGAAGACCTCGGCACCATGAAAGTTTCAGAATTCATGGAACGCCTGAAGGAAGAACAGGTCTGACAGTAACGAATTTCAGCCAAACGGAGACGCAACGATCAAGCGGAATAATCAGCGCGGACGCCCCCAGGAAAAGCGGGCTCCCATCAATGACCGTATTCGTGCGGACGAAGTCCGCCTCATCGACGCAGATGGAGAGCAGGTCGGCGTAGTGCCGACGAAAGAAGCGCTCACCAAGGCCGAAGAGGCAGGGCTCGACCTCGTCCAGATTTCCAATGCCGATCCCATCGTCTGCAAGATCATGGATTACGGCAAGTTTCTTTTCGATGAGAAGAAACAGAAGAATCTTCAGAAGAAGAAGCAGAAGCAAATCCAGGTCAAGGAAGTCAAATTCCGTCCTGGTACCGATGAAGGTGATTATCAGGTCAAGCTGCGTAACCTGACTCGCTTCATCGAAGGCGGAGACAAGGGCAAGGTTACCTTGCGCTTCCGTGGTCGTGAAATGGCGCATCAGGACATCGGCCGCAAGCTGATGGAACGTATCGCCGGCGACCTCGGTGAACTCGTGACAGTCGAGTCCTTCCCGAAGATGGAAGGCCGTCAGATGATCATGATTCTCGCGCCGAAAAAGAAGTGATCCACAGGCAGTAGAACGGACACATCAGGGTCACGCTTGCGGGCGTGGCTCTTTTTGTCGGCCTTGGATTTTCTCAAGAAACCGAGCGGAGTTAATACTCATGCCGAAGATCAAGACTAACCGCGGCGCTGCCAAGCGCTTCAAGAAGACTGCCAACGGCTTCAAGCACAAGCAGTCCTTCCGTAGCCACATCCTGACCAAGAAGTCGACCAAGCGTAAGCGTCAGCTGCGTGGCATGAAGCAGGTTCACGCTGCAGACAAGGCGCTGATCCAGCGCATGCTGCCGAACCTGTAAGCCGTCCTTACCTCGGTCCAACTTTCTTAATATCAGGAGTACGCTATGTCCCGCGTCAAGCGTGGCGTCGTCGCACGTCGCCGTCACAAGAAGATCATGAAGCAGGCCAAGGGTTACTACGGAGCGCGTTCACGCGTCTTCCGCGTAGCCAAGCAGGCTGTCATCAAGGCCGGCCAGTACGCTTACCGTGACCGTCGTGTCCGCAAGCGTCAGTTCCGTGCCCTGTGGATCGCGCGTATCAACGCTGCGGCCCGCATCAATGGCATGTCTTACAGCCGCTTCATCGCTGGCCTGAAGAAGGCCAATATCGAGATCGACCGCAAGGTCCTCGCCGATATCGCGGTTCACGAAAAAGCTGCCTTTGCTGCCATCGTCGAGAAGGCCAAGGCTGCTCAGTAAGTGACCGGATCAGATGTCGCCCGGCACCGGCCAGCCACGCGAGTGGTGAGTCGAGGCGCGACTGTCGAATGCTTGCATTGGACAGCTCAGGTGGCATCGAGATGACGTGTTACGTCACAGGGGAAGAGCAGCCGCTCTTCCCCTGTTTTTGTTTGGCCTGCCGTCAGAGAATCGGCGGTGGGTCAGCAGTGACATGAACGGGATTGGCCGCGTTGTGGGCCGGTCTCTGGCAAGGGCGCGACCGTCTGTGTGACTCACCGCGGACGGAGCGTTCTCCCTGCCGACCCTCGGGTCGGCGCGACTTCCATTGACGTGGGCTCTACCACGTCGATGACTCAAGCGATCGGAGCTGAACGGATGGAACATCTTTCCACCCTGGTGGACGAAGCACGCACCGCGATCCAGGCGGCCGGAGACGTCCAGACCCTCGATGAGGTGCGGGTACGCTTTCTGGGCAAGAAGGGCGAGATCACCGCGCTGCTCAAGGGGTTGGGCAAACTGTCCCCCGAAGAGCGTCCCAAGGCCGGTGAGACCATCAACGAAGCCAAGCAGCTGCTGAACGGCGAGCTGGAAGCGCGTCGTACCGCGCTGGAAACGGCAGCGCTCAATGCACGACTGGCTGCTGAACGCGTCGACGTCACCTTGCCGGGACGCGGCGAGCCAGTGGGTGGCCTGCACCCGGTGACGCGCACGCTTGAGCGCATCGAGAGCTTCTTCGCGCACATCGGCTACGGGGTTGCCGAAGGCCCGGAGATCGAAGATGACCACCACAACTTCGAAGCGCTGAACATCCCGTCGCATCACCCGGCGCGTGCGATGCACGATACGTTCTACTTCGACGCCACGCGTCTGCTGCGTACGCATACCTCGCCGGTGCAGGTGCGCAGCATGAAGGCCAGTGAACCGCCGCTGCGCATCGTCTGCCCGGGGCGTGTCTATCGCTGCGACTCTGACCTGACCCATACCCCGATGTTCCATCAGGTCGAGGGGCTGCTGGTAGATGAGAACGTCAGCTTCGCTGACCTCAAGGGCACCGTCGAAGAGTTCCTGCATGCCTTCTTCGAGCGCGATGATCTGGAAGTCCGTTTCCGTCCGTCCTACTTCCCGTTCACCGAGCCGTCTGCCGAAGTCGACATCCAGTGCGTGATGTGTGCCGGTGACGGCTGTCGTGTCTGCTCCCACACCGGCTGGCTCGAGGTGATGGGCTGCGGCATGGTGCATCCGGAAGTCTTCCGTCACTCCGGTATCGATAGCGAACGCTTCCGCGGCTTCGCCTTCGGCATGGGCGCGGAGCGTCTGGCGATGCTGCGTTATGGCGTCAATGACCTGCGGTTGTTCTTCGAGAACGACCTGCGTTTCCTTCGCCAGTTCAGCTAGGCACTCATTCACGTATCGCGCCGTGAGGGCGTGAACTTACGGAACAGGACAGCAAGATGAAATTTTCCGAACAGTGGCTGCGTGAGTGGGTGTCGCCGGAACTGAACACCCAGCAGCTGGCCGATCAGGTCACCATGGCCGGCCTGGAAGTCGATGGTATCGAGCCCGTCGCCGGTGAGTTCACCGGTGTGGTCGTGGCCGAGGTCAAGGACAAGCAACCGCATCCTGAGGCTGATCGCCTCAACGTCTGTCAGGTGGATGATGGCAGTGGTGAGCTGGTGCAGGTCGTGTGTGGCGCGCCGAATGTCGCCGCCGGTCAGAAGGTGCTCTTCGCCCAGGTCGGCGCGAAGCTTCCGGGTGACTTCAAGATTCGCAAGGCCAAGCTGCGCGGTGTCGAATCCCGCGGCATGATCTGCGGTGCCTCCGAGCTGGGGCTGGAGGCGGAAGCCTCCGACGGCATCATGGTGCTGGCCGCGGACGCGCCGGTGGGCCGTGATGCCCGCGAATTCCTGAATCTTGATGACAATGCCATCGAGGTCGATCTGACCCCGAACCGTGGCGACTGCCTGAGCGTCAAGGGGCTGGCGCGCGAAGTCGGCGTGCTCAACCGTCTCGCCGTCACGGCGCCGAGCATCGCGCCGGTCGCCGCCCAGATCAATGACACCTTCCCTGTCACCGTCAGCGCGCCAGAGGCCTGCCCGCGCTATCTGGGACGTGTCGTGCGTGACGTCAATGTCGCCGCGACCTCTCCGCTGTGGCTTGAAGAGCGTCTGCGCCGCAGTGGTATCCGCAGCATCGACCCCGTCGTCGACGTCACCAACTACGTGCTGCTGGAGCTCGGTCAGCCGATGCACGCCTTCGATCTGGCGCGCCTGAACGGTGGCATCGAGGTGCGCATGGCGGCCGCTGAAGAGCCGCTGACGCTGCTCGACGGTCAGGAAGTCGCGCTACGTGACGACACCCTGGTCATCGCCGACGAGAAGGGCCCGCTGGCCATCGCTGGCGTGATGGGCGGCGAAGGCAGTGGCGTGAACGGCGAGACGCGCGACATCTTCTTCGAGTCGGCCTTCTTCGCGCCGTTGAGCGTGGCTGGCAAGGCGCGCAGCTATGGCCTGCACACCGACAGCTCGCATCGTTTCGAGCGGGGTGTGGACGCGCAGCTGCAGCGTGATGCCATCGAGCGGGCGACGGCTCTGCTGCTCGAGATCACCGGTGGCAAGCCGGGCCCGATCATCGAGGTCGCAAGCGACGCAGCGCTGCCCAAGGCCGCCGTCGTCAGCCTGAGCGGCGCCAGTGTCGAGCGCACGCTGGGCATGGCATTGCCGGATGCCGAGATCGTCGAGATTCTCGAGCGTCTGGGCATGCAGGTCGTGGCCGATGGCGAGAGCCAGTGGCAGGTGACGGTGCCGAGCTGGCGTTTCGATGTCAGCATCGAGGCTGACCTGATCGAGGAGCTGGCGCGCATCCACGGCTACAACAATCTGCCGGTCAGCCGCCCGAACGCGCGCCTGGCACCGGCCGTGGCCAATGAGACCACCCAGCCGCTGACCAGCCTGCGTCGTCAGCTGGTGGCGCGGGGCTATCAGGAAGCGATCAGCTACAGCTTCGTCGCCCCCGAGCTGCAGAAGACGCTGGACCCGCAAGGGGTGGCGCCGGCACTGGCCAACCCGATTTCCAGCGACATGGCCGTGATGCGCAGCTCGCTGCTGCCGGGGCTGGTCAAGGCACTGAGTCACAACCTCAATCGTCAGCAGTCGCGCGTGCGCCTGTTCGAGACCGGGCTTGTGTTCCGTGGTGAGCTGGACTCCCTCGAGCAGACACCGATGATCGGTGGCCTGATCACCGGTGCACGTCTGCCGGAAGGCTGGAATGGCGGTCGTGACAAGGTCGATTTCTTCGATCTCAAGGGCGATGTCGAGGCACTGCTGGCACTGGGCGGCAACCTGGATGCCTGGCGTTTCGAGGCTGCCGAGCATCCGGCGCTTCATCCGGGTCAGTCCGCTCAGCTGTTCTACAACGGCGAGCCGGCAGGCTGGATGGGGGCTTTGCACCCGGCGGCGCGTGCCGAACTCGGCCTGAAGGTCGAGGTGTTCGTGTTCGAGATCACGCTGGCCGCTGCCTGTGCGGGCCGTCTGCCGCGCTTCGCACCGCTCTCCAAGTATCCGGAAGTGCGTCGTGACCTGGCCTTCGTGGTCGAAGAGGGCGTGCACGTGCAGTCGCTGCTCGACGCCATCCGCTCGCAAGCCGGGGAATGGCTGACGGATCTGCGCCTGTTTGACGTCTATCAGGGCCAGGGGGTAGCCGATGGTCACAAGTCGCTCGCTCTGGGCTTGACCTGGCAGCATCCTTCGCGCACGCTGAATGATGAGGAAATCAATCAGTTAGTCGATGCGATCGTCGCCGATGGCCACACACGTTTCGGGGCGGCGCTGAGAGCATGAGTCGCCACTTGAACGAGGGAGCGGACATGGGAGCGTTGACCAAGGCGGAACTCGCCGAGCATCTCCATGCAGAGCTTGGCATGTCCAAGCGCGAAGCCAAGTCGATGGTCGAAGTCTTCTTCGATGAGATTCGTGGCTGCCTGCGTGAGAACGAACAGGTGAAGCTGTCCGGTTTCGGCAACTTCGATCTGCGTGACAAACGCGAGCGTCCGGGGCGCAATCCCAAGACAGGCGAGGAGATTCCGATCTCCGCGCGTCGCGTGGTGACCTTCCGTCCTGGCCAGAAACTCAAGGCTCGGGTGGATGAGTACGATGGCGAAGGCCATACCCATCAGCGCCTTGAGGAGCATGACGACCACGATGATCATCATGATGACGATGATCACTGAGGTCGCTGGTCGAAGCCGTTGCCGTTGAGCCATTGACAGCTTCGCCGCTCCTGTCGTTCGAGTGAAAAGCCCCGATGCCCTGCATCGGGGCTTTCGTCGTTCAGGGCGAGAGAAAGTGCGTCAGGCAAGTCGTGCTGCCTAGCCGATGGAGAGTTCGGTGCGTGCATAGCTGACGCCGGGACGGCTGCGGGTCGCCAGCAGGTAACCCAGTGCCAGCGGGCCGGTGCGTCCCAGCAACATGGTGATGATGATCAACCACTGTCCGGGAGCGGAAAGCTCCGGCGTCACCCCCAGGCTCAGTCCCACGGTGCCGAACGCCGAGACCGTCTCGAAGGCCAATGATCGGAAGTCGTGGTCGGGGTCGGTGATGGTCAGCCCGAACAGCATGCTGAAGATCAACAGCATGCCGGCCAAGGCCACGGCGATGGCCTTGAAGACAGTCTCGTCTCCGATACGGCGGCCATGCAGGGTCGGTGAGTGTCTCTGGCGCAGGAAGGCGCGAGTGGTCAGCAGCAGCACCACGAAGGTGGTGATCTTGATGCCACTGGCCGTCGAGCCACTCCCGCCACCGATGAACATCATCGCCATGGTCCAGAGGGTCGAGGCCTGTGTCATCGCGGAGGTATCGAACATGCTGAAGCCGGCGGTACGGGGCGTCACTGCCATGAAGGCTGCCGAGATGAAGCGTTCGCCATGATCACGCATGCCTGCCAGGGTATCGGGGTTGCCCCATTCAAGCGCCAGTATCACCACCAGGCTCAACAGGTTGAGTGCGATGGTGGCTTCCAGCACCAGGCGTGTCTGTACGGAGAAGCGTGAGGGGTGCAGCAGCACGCGCCACCCATGCTCACGCCTGCGCTCGCGCAGTTCGCCGATCACGGCAAAGCCGATGCCACCCGTCATGAAGAGCAGGCTGATGACGCTTGCGACCAGTGGGTTGCGGGATTCGCGCAACAGGCTGTCCGGCCACAGGGTGAAGCCGGCATTGTTGAAGGCCGAGACCGAGTGGAAGAGGCTCAGCCACATGCCGCGTCCCCAACCATGGCGTGGCACCCATTCGAGCGCCAGCAGCAGAGCGCCGCCCAGTTCAAGTGTCACCGCAAAGGCGGTGATGACCCTGAGCAGTCGGCCGATCTCGCGTGAGCTGCTGCGGTTGAGCGCTTCACGCAGCAGGCTGGTCTGATGCATCGGCAGTCGTTGCCCCAGCATCACCAGTGACAGGGCGGCGATGGTCATGAAACCGAGGCCGCCCAGCTGGATCAATACCAGCACGACGGCCTGCCCGGCGAAGGTGAACTCGCTGAGCGGGGTGACGGAAAGCCCGGTGACGGTCACCGCCGAGGTGGCGGTAAACAGTGCCGACAGCCAGCTGAGGCCCTCCTGATGCATGCCTGGCAGTTTCAGCAGGCAGGCCCCCAGCATGCTGAGTCCCAGAAAGCCGCCCAGCAGGATCTCCGGAGGCGACAGGTGGATGATGGGGCCACGTGGGCCACGGGTCAGGGGGCGAAGATAGCGTCGGTAGCGCTGCCTCACAGATGCGCCCCCAGCTTGCGCAGCGCGCTCAGTTCGCCGATCAGTACCAGATGATCGCCAGCGGACAGCCGTGTACTGCCGGAAGGCTTGCGATCGAGTGTCGCGCCCTTGCGCAAGGCGATCACGCTGATGTCCTCATCGATGGGGAGCTGATCGAGCTGTTGGCAGTCATCGCACAGACGCTCGCTGACCTCCAGCTCGACCACGAACTGGTGATCGCCCAGGTGGATGAAGTCGACCATGGCGTGATAGGCGAGGCTTTCCGCCACCCGCACGCCCAGGTCGTACTCCGGGTGGACGATGTGGTCCACGCCCAGACGGCTGAGCAGCTTGTGATGCGCATCCGAGGTCGCCTTGACCCACAGTTCCCTGGCACCGAGTTCCTTGGCCAGCAGCGCGCAGATCAGGCTCTGCTCCATCGAGTCAGCCAGATCGATCAACACGGCGTCGAACTGTTCGAGGCCAAGCTCACGCAGGGCATGCTCATCGGTCGGGTCGGCAATGACGGCCTGATTGAGCAGGTCCGCCATGGCATTGAGACGTTTCTCATCGAGATCCACGCCGAGCACTTCATGGTCGTGGCGCCTGAGCTCCCGCGCGACGGTACTGCCGAAATACCCCAGTCCGATCACCGCGAATTGACGATGCATGACGACTCCTTGTCTGCGCTGCTTGAGAGGGCGAGATACCTGTCAGCTCAGCGAATTCCGAGGTTCTGCCGCTAGCGCTTTCAGATGCGCTCATGGATGAGCTTACTCCAGTGACTCGTCGATGTCGGCTTCCGCACTGATCCTCGCCCGGCAGGGACTTCCCTTGCCAAGCGCCTGCTCTGATGGTCGTTTCAAATGTTACCAATTAGAAGTGGCTGATGTAGAGTGGATGGCGTCGCTTGGTAATGGCGCTATCGCAGACGTTTTGCGAGGTGCTTGTGGGGATTTTCCACAGGAATCGCGGACGAACATCCTTCTTATCAGTAAAATGGTCTACGTGAGCACCCGAGACGGCAAGGCGTTGCGTCGATCACCACTGGCTCACAACAATAACTCGTAAGGTATTCCATGACGGCAAGACAGCAACCCAAGAATCTCTGGATCAGTCGCTGGGGGTTCATCCTTGCAGCTACCGGTTCCGCGGTAGGGCTGGGCAATATCTGGAAGTTTCCCTATATCACCGGTGAATATGGCGGAGGCGCCTTCGTGCTGGTGTATCTGGCCTGCATTCTCGCCGTGGGCGTACCCGTGATGATGGCGGAGATCGCCTTCGGGCGTCGTGGTCGCGGCAGCCCCATCGAGGCGATCGCCAACCTGGCCCGGGAAGCGGGGGCCAGCCCGCTGTGGAAGGTCTTCGGTTGGATGGCGATGCTGGCCGGCTTCATGATCCTGTCGTTCTATGTCGTGGTCGCGGGGTGGTCCTTCAGCTACCTGTGGAAGATGGCCAGCGGGTCGCTGTCCGGACATGGCGTCGCTGAGCTGGGCGGTATCTTCGAGGCTGGCAACGCCAATCCCTGGGCACTGGGTGGCTGGGCGACGCTGGTGACGGTAGTGACGATGCTGATCGTCGGGCGTGGCGTGCAGGAGGGGGTCGAGAAGAGCGTGCGCTGGATGATGCCGGGCATGGTGATCATGCTGTTGATCATGATCGGTTACGCCCTGACCTCCGGCAACTTCTCGGCAGGCTTCCACTTCCTGTTCGACTTCGATGTCTCCCGATTGAGCAGTGAGGGCGTGCTGGCCGCGCTGGGGCATGCCTTCTTCACCCTGTCGCTGGCCTCCGGCGCCATCCTGACCTACGGCTCCTATCTGCCGTCAGGGACCTCCATCGCTCGCACCACCTTCACGGTCGCGATCGCCGATACGCTGGTGGCGCTGATGGCGGGACTCGCGATCTTCCCGATCATCTTCGCCAATGGCATGGACCCGTCCTCCGGTCCGGGGCTGATCTTCATGAGCCTGCCGGTGGCCTTCAACCAGATGCCCTTCGGTCAGTTGTTCGGGGTACTGTTCTTCGCCATGCTCTCCATTGCCGCCTTGACGTCCGCGATCTCGATGATCGAGGCCACCGTCGCCTGGCTGAGCGAGAACCGCAACATGAGTCGCACCAAGGCATCGTGGCTTGCCGGAAGCGTGTTGTGGCTGGTCGCGATGTTCGCGATGCTGTCCTTCAATCTGGGCGCGGACTGGACCCTGGCCGGCAAGCACTTCTTCGACTGGCTGGATTACCTGACCTCGCGCTGGATGATGCCGATCGGTGGCATCGCCATGGCGCTGCTGGCCGGCTTCGTCTTCAAGAGCAGCATGTTGCGCGATGAGCTGGATCTGAGTGAGGGAGGCTACCGTATTTGGCTGTTCATGATTCGCTATGTCAGCCCGATCTGCATCGTGGCGATCTTCATTGATGCGCTTGGCGTGGCGGCCCTGAGTCTAGAGGACTGGCCGTATTTCCTGGGGGCCATCGTGCTGGCCTGCGGGGCAGGAGAGACGCTGTCACCGCGTCTGCGTGGGCCTCGCGTCGCCTGACATACCAGAGAGTCGAGGGCTTTCAGGCCCTGAAATGACGAGACGCCCCCGTCGCGAAAGCGGCGGGGGCGTCTTGCCTTCTGCTCGGGCGTGCTTGGTCTGACGTGCTTGGTCTGACGGGCTTGAACTGACGGGCTTGAACTGACGGGCTGGTTCAGATGAGCGAGTCACGGAACGCGGGGGCTCATTCGCCCTCCAGTCCGGTGATCGGCTTGACGGTACCCCAGTGGCGACATTTCGGGCATTGCCACAGCAGCATCGAGGCCTCGAATCCGCAGCGGTGGCAGCGATGGCGAGGGCGTGCCTCGATCAGCTGCTGGGTATGGCGCTTGAGCAGGCTGAAGCGCTGGGTCTCGCGCTCATCGGCATCCAGCAGGTACAGGTCGAGCAGATAGTCGACGCCCCGCAGGCTGGGGTGACGATGCAATTGCTCGCTGGCGAAGCTGACGGCGGCCTCGACTCCTTCCCGGCGCTCGATCAACTGGGCGAGACTGACCACCGTGGTGGTATAGGGGCCGCGCTCGACTTCCTGCTGCAGATAGCGCACCAGTCCGCTTTCGTCGTCCAGCATGTGGAATGCCTTGCCGAGCGGTTCGAGAATGATGGGAGTGAAGCCGGTGTCCTGACGCGGAATGCGCTGCAGCAGGCGAATGCTCTGTTTGTAGTTGGCATGCTCGTATTCGATCTCGGCCAGCATCCAGTTGGCGCGCACACACTTCTCATCCGTGGAGAGTGCCTGCTTGAGGCGTTTGCGAGCCACCGCCTGACTGCCTTCGAGGATATCGAGGGCCGCCAGTTCGCAGTGCCAGTGGGCGGCGGCGCGTCGGATGCCACCTTCCTGACGCAGGATGGGGTGCGCGACCTCGAGGGCAGCCTCCCATTCTCGCTCACGCTCGAGCAGGTCGATCAGGAGGCGTCGGCCAGCGCGACGATGGTCATCGTGCTGGGCCTGCTTGAGGAGGGTTTCCAGCAGCTTCTCGGCGCGGTCGTAGACACCGCTGCGCATGAAGTCGCGGGCCAGTTCCAGCTGAACGCGTTCGCCCTGCTCGCTGTCGAGGGCCGGGCGTGCCAGCAGATTCTGGTGGATCTTGACGGCGCGGTCGACCTCCCCGCGACTGCGGTACAGGTTACCCAGCGCGATGTGGGTATCGACCGTGTCGCTGTTGACTTCCAAGGCCTGTACGAAGGTTTCGATGGCGCGATCAGGCTGCTCGTTGAGCAGATGATTGAGGCCGACGAAATAGTCGCGGGACAAGGTGGCAGGGGCGGGAGTTTGCGTAGTGGGGCGACGATCACGTCGCCCCAGCCAGAACCCGATGGCAATGGCGGCCATCAGCAGTCCCAGCAGTATCAGGTCAGGCATTTATGCCACTTCCTTGATCTCCTGGATGCGCAGCTGGTCCAGTTCCTTGCGTTGCTGCTGGTTGCGACGCTGCGCGCGGGTCAACAGCGTGCGCAGGCGCAGATACATGCCGGTCATGGCGATCATGCCGAGCACGACGCCGATGGCCAGTGAAAACAGCAGCCACATGGAAAGTGAGGCAGCCGGCAGCTCGAGCCAGATGAGGTCGAGAGGCACGGTTTGCTGGTTGTGAACGGCAAACAGGATGCCGACCAGCAGAACGATCAGCAGGATCACGGCCAGAACGAGACCTTTTAGCCAGCGCATAACGGTTTCCTTGTCATGAAATGCAGTCGTGAATCATCGCCTGGCGAGTGTATCACCGGGCAAGCCGTGAGTCTCGACGTCAGCCGTGCGGCCTGAGGCCAGGCCGATGCCTTGTGGGCTCAGTAGCCGAGCGCGCGGCTGGCATCGACCTGTTCGCGCAGTTCCTTGCCCGGTTTGAAGTGCGGGACGAACTTGCCGTCCAGCTGGACGGGCTCTCCGGTCTTCGGGTTGCGTCCCAGACGCGGCTCACGGTAGTGCAGCGAGAAGCTGCCGAACCCGCGAATCTCCACGCGCCCCCCGTGGGCCAGCGCATCAGTGACATCATCGAGGATGATGCGAACGGCGGCTTCTACATCCTTGAGCGACAACTCAGGCTGTCGCATGGCTATCTGTTCGATCAGCTCGGACTTGGTCATCGGATCTCTCCATGCCTGCACCCTTGCGGGAAGGGTGATCGTGATGCGGCTGTCAGATGACCTCTTGTCGTCTGACGGACCCCCGCATCCTTGTGATTGTTATCTCCTCAGCATAATGGGCAAATCCTGAGAAAACAACGCACTACGAACATCATTGCCCATCACGACATGGATTGCCAATTCCTATCGTGGCAAAGGGTCAACGGATGCTGCCAGACTCCCCCTCGGGTATACTGCCGGCATTGATGTGACGACTGAGGTTCGGGCAATGGATGAGATGATTCGCAAGCGCCTTCACTGGCACTCCCGCCGCGGCATGTGGGAACTCGATCTGCTGCTGTTGCCTTTTCTCGAGCAGCGCTTCGATGCGTTGAGTGAGCAGGACAAGGCCCTCTACGTGGAACTGCTCGCGGAAGAGGATCAGGATCTCTTCGTGTGGCTGATGAAGCGGGATCCGTGTGGCAATGAGGACTATCAGCGCCTGATCGACATGGTGATCGCCAATGCAGAACATGGCGAACGCGATCAGTTCAAGGGCCTCTGAACAGGCCCTGCATGCTCAGGCGATTCTGCGCCTGATACTGCTGGCGTGCAGCCTCGTGCTGATGACGTGGCTGTTCGCTCGCCTGGCAGGACCTTCCGGCCTGGATGCCTGGTGGGCCTGCCGCACCCATGATGCTCTGCCTTTCGAGGCGGAGCATTGTGCTTTCTGGGGCATGATGCCGCCTTTGAACATCCATTCGGCCGTCATGGCCATGCTGGCCACAGGCGGGGTCTTGCAGGGGGTGGAAGCCTGGTGGTGGTGGCATCGCCGTGACCGGCATCGGAAGGTATGGTGGCTGGCGCTCGGGGCGGAGCCCGTGGGGGAAAGGGCGGAGCGCTCGGGGCTGGCCGCCATGCCAGAGGCAGAGGCAGAGACGGAGACAGGTGAGGAGGGCGAACTGGCGCACGACGAAGCCGAAGAGGAAAGCCCTCGCTCACCGGCATCACTCGACGAGACGCGCAGGCGGCACCCCGAGATGCGCCTTTGCTGGTGGTGGGCGGACGCGAACTCCGGTGGCTGGCAGCGTGTCGGCGTCACGCGCCTGTGGTGTTCGCCGCGACTGGTGGGCCTGCGCCTCACGTGCCCCGGTGAGCGCTCACGTACTCTGTGGCTATGGCCAGACAGCGCACCTCCAGCACAGCTGCATCGGCTGCGACTGTGGCTGCTGTGGCCACCTCTTGCCCACGACATGCCACGACAGCCGCCTGCCATCGAGCCGCTGATGGCCCGTATCGCGACTGATCGCCGCCAATGATCATCTGAGGTGAATCACGCTGTCACGCGCGCGCGGTGCCGGCATGGGGTAATCGCGCACGAAGTGGAGCCCGCGTGATTCATGACGTTGGTGAGCGCTGATCAACAACAGCGGCGCCAGAGTCAGCGCCTGATACAGGGCCAGGTGAGTGACACCTGCGCTGGCCCCTGAATGCCTGCCTTGCCGGGAGAGTTCAGAGGAATGAGCGCGCTCTGACGAATGAGGGGGCTCACAGGCCAGCCAGGCCGCCATCTGATCCAGTGCCGCTTCCAGTCCCTGCTGGCTACGCTCGATGCCCGCCTGCAGGCTCATCAGGCGCCGCAACGCCGTGAGCCGCTCATCCGCTTCGCGATTCTCCAGGCACATCACGTGCTGCCAGAGTGCATGCCTGTCTTTCAGCCGGGTCAATAGTGCCTGCTGGCGGGGAGGCAGCTGTCCTCGTTCAGGCAGCATGCTCGTTGTGAGCGCCTGCGCCACTGGCCAGGTGTCGGGCGCCGATTCGCGCTCGGTGAGCGCCTCGCCGCAGGCGCGCGCCTGCACCAGGCATTCCAGCAATGAGTTGCTGGCCATGCGATTGGCCCCGTGAAGCCCTGTACAGGCCACTTCGCCGATGGCCCACAGTCCTGCCAGATCACTCGCGCCATTCAATTCGGTGGCGATTCCGCCGCAGCTGTAATGTGCTGCCGGTACCACGGGAATCGGGGCTCGGGTGATGTCGATGCCACGCTCCCGGCAATGCGCCAGAATGGTCGGGAAGTGATGATGGATGGCCGCGGATCCCAGCGCACTGATATCGAGATTGACGTGATCCAGCCCGTGAGCGCGCATCTCGGCGAGGATGGCGCGCGCCACCACGTCGCGTGGTGCCAGCTCCAGGCGAGGGTCGTGATCCAGCATGAAGCGATGGCCATCGGGGCGCTTCAACAGGCCACCTTCGCCGCGCACGGCTTCCGAGATCAGGAACGGTGTTCCGGCCGGGTCGTACAGACAGGTAGGGTGAAACTGCTGGAACTCCAGATTCATCAGGCTGGCACCGGCACGCACGGCCATCGCCATGCCATCCCCGACGCTGGCGCTGGGGCTGGTGGCATGCGCAAACAGGCCGCTGGCACCTCCCGTGGCCAATACCAGGTCGCGTACCGTCAGCAAGCGTTGCTGGCCGGTGCCATCGATGACCCGCAGTCCCGCGACCTGAGCCCTCTTTACCTCGATGTCCACGGCGAGCAGGTCATCGAGCACCTCGATGGCAGGATGTGACTCGACATGCTGACTGAGCGTATCCAGCAGCGCCCGCCCCGTGGCGTCGGCCGCATGGATGATGCGTCGCCGGCCGTGGCCGCCTTCCCGGGTGAGGTGATAGGGATAGCTGGCATCGGCTTCGGCTGGCGTGAAGGGGACGCCAAGCCCGATCAACCACTCGATGGCCTCGCGGGAATGTCCGACGGTAAAGCGCACCGCTCGCTCGTTGCACAGGCCGTCCCCCGCGATCAGCGTATCGGCGACATGCGATTCCACGTCATCTTCCGGGGCCAGTACCGCCGCGATGCCGCCCTGAGCCCAGCGGCTGGCGCCCTGGGCCTCCCGCGCCGGACGCAGCAGCGTCACGCGGCGCGAGCGCGACGCGGATGACGGCTGATTGGCCAGGCTGAGCGCAAGGGTCAGGCCGGCCGCACCGCCGCCCACGATCAGGACATCGTGGTCACTGGTGGCAGTGATGTCATGCGCTGTGCTCATGCGTCTTTCCTTGGCGTGTCACCGGGCGTGGCGGCGGGCGAGCGGGAATGGGCGTCATCCCGGGTGTCAGGTGACTTCGCCTCGGGTGTCGGGGGCGTGCCGTCGCTGTCAGAGTCCTTGGGGACGGCTGTCTCGCCCGGGGTCGGGTCCTCCGGCAGGAAGATCCGGCGGGCATCACTGATCAGGCCATGGCCCGGCAGGCGCCGTTGCAGGCGCTCGCTGGGCAGACGTTCCAGCAGGGACAGCCGCTCCCCCAGGGCTTCCGTCAGGCGCGCGAGTTCACGATTCAGCCACAGATAGCCTGCCGGGCTGAACAGTGCACGTCCTTTGCGGCTCTCGACATTGCGTACCTCGGCGTATCGCTGCAGGTCGAACGGGGTCACCGTCAGCTCGATGTGCTGGCCGGTACGCACCTGGAAGGCCAGCGTGCCGAGGGCGCGAGCCAGTCGGTGCTGGGCATCGCGCAGGCCCTCGAGTCCTTCGATGAACTCATGACCTTCTCGCGTGTTCCAGTGGGTTTCCTGCAGCAGCTCGATGGTCGAGATCATGCGCCGCTCGAACGACAGGATCTCCTCGATATCACCGCGCTGGATCCGGCCTTCACGCACCACGGCATCCACCAGTCCACGCTGCTTGACCAGCTGGGCGGAGGTGGCGCGCACCAGATTGAGCGTTTCCTCGATGCTGGAACGCTCTGCATTGGTGTGGTTGTGATAGAGCCGCGCCAGCTTGTCGAGGTTGTCGGCCAGCAGGAAGCGGAAGACATCCGTCGCCTTCTGGGGCAGCAGGACCAGGCTGACCACGATACTGATCAAGGTGCCCAGTACCACGTTGAAGACGCGCCACAGGGCGATTCCGAGATCATGATTGCCATCGCCCACCACCATCAGCAGGGTGACGCAGAACAGCAGCGAGCTGTAGCCATAGCGATTGCTGAAGGTGGCATTGAGCGCCAGCGCGATGCCGACCATGCTCCAGATGGGCACCACGCCGGGCAGCGGGTCCGCGACCAGTATCAGGATCAGCCCCCAGAGTCCCCCCAGCAGCGTGCCGAGCAGGCGCTGCGAGCCCTTGTCGAGCACGCCGCCGACGTGGGGCAGATTGCCCATCACCATCACGGTGCTGACCAGTGCCCAGGAGCTGTGCGGAAGATCGAACAGCTCGATGATGCTGAAACAGAGCGTCAGGGCGACGGTGACCCGCAGGATATGCAGGCGCTGGCGGTGCAGATAGGTGAAGTAGGGATTGTGCGATAGCCAGTTCATGCCGATTCCCCCTCGCGAATGACAAGACCGGGAGTGAGCAGGCGAGTCGCAGACATGGCGGGCATCAGCAGCAGAGAAGTGGACATCGGGTGCCAGGAGATTCCGTCGACAGAGAATGGAAGAGGATGTCGTGAGTGATGCCGCCGCGCACCGGCGCAGGCAGGGCGCGGCGGACCACCGAATCGCCGCACAGTGTAACCGACCCCCACGAGCTCGTCACAGCGCTTGGCATGCCAGAATCACGTTGTCATCAGCAGGTTAGTGGCAGGTCGTGAAGGGCAACGCGGAAATCTGATGATTGTTATTGATAATCACTACCATCAAGTGGCTTGATTGGATTCCCCCAAGGCCCCACGTGATCATGGGGGCAATCCATTCACGCCTACCGGCAGCGCCAGTCACACGAGCCGCTGCCTGGTGTCATCACAGGGAGTCATTGCATGAGCAGCCAGACCCGTCGCGAACAGGACAGCATGGGCGAACTCGAGGTGCCGGTCAGTGCACTCTACGGGGCGCAGACCCAGCGTGCGGTGGACAACTTCCCGGTCAGCGGCCAGCCTATGCCGGCACCGTTCATCCAGGCGGTGGCGCGCATCAAGCTTGCCGCGGCAGAGGTCAATCTCGACCTCGAGTTGCTGGATGAGGCGCGTGCCGGTGCCATCGTCAAGGCGGCGCGCCAGATCATCGATGGCGAGCATGCGGATCAGTTCCCGGTCGATGTCTTCCAGACCGGTTCCGGCACCTCGACCAACATGAACGTCAATGAAGTGCTGACGCATCTGGCCAATGCCCAGCTGGAAAGCGAGAACAGCGACCTCAAGGTCGGCGCCAATGACCACGTCAACATGGGGCAGTCCAGCAACGATGTCATCCCGACGGCGATTCACCTGTCGGCGGTCATTGCAGTCACCGATACCTTGCTGCCTGCGCTGCGTCATCTGCATGACGTGATCGCGAGCAAGGCGGCGGAGGTCGATGATGTCGTCAAGACCGGCCGCACTCACCTGATGGACGCGATGCCGATTCGTCTGAGCCAGGAGCTGGGGGCATGGCAATCCCAGGTGGCACAGGCCATCGAGCGCATCGAGGAGTCGCTGCCGCGTCTCGAGCGTCTCGCCCAGGGCGGCACGGCCGTCGGCAGTGGCATCAACGCGCATCCCGAGTTTGCCGAACGCATGGCCAAGCGCCTTTCGCTTCAGACCGGGCACGCCTTCCGTCCGGCCGACAGCTTCTTCGCGGCGCTGTCTTGTCAGGATTCCGCGGTCGAGCTTTCCGGCCACCTGCGGACCTACGCCGTGGCGATGATGAAGATCAGCAATGACCTGCGCTGGATGAACTCCGGGCCGCTGGCCGGGCTGGGCGAGATCGAGCTTGAGGCCTTGCAGCCGGGCAGCTCCATCATGCCGGGCAAGGTCAATCCGGTGATTCCGGAAGCCGCCGCCCAGGTGGCTGCCCAGGTGATGGGCAACGATGCCACCATCGGCATCGCCGGTCAGAGCGGCAACTTCCAGCTCAATGTCATGCTGCCGTTGATCGCCAACAATCTGCTGTCCTCGATCACGCTGAGCGCCAATGTCAGCCGCCTGCTGGCGGACAAGGCCATTGCCACCTTCACGGTGCGGCAGGACAACATCGAAGCGCCGCTGGCCAGGAACCCGATTCTGGTCACGGCACTCAATCCGGTGATCGGTTACAACGAGGCCGCGCGTATCGCCAAGGTGGCCTATCAGGCCGGCCGGCCGATCCTCGAGGTGGCCGAGGAGGAGACGGATCTCGACCGTGAGACGCTGGAGCGCCTGCTGGACCCGGCCAAGCTGACCGAGGGCGGCATCCAGTAAGCGTGCCCCCGCAAGGCTGACAGCAAGCGTCAGCAGGCAAGAGACAGCAGGCAAGAGTCTGCGAGTAAACGACAGAAAGCCCGCCCTCCAGTCAGGAGGGCGGGCTTTCTGATGTCGCGAGCAGATGAATCAGCGATGCGTCAGGCGGCGTGCGCCATCAGGCGTTCCTTGAGGTACTCGCCGATACGGGCCTTCTGCTCATCGCTCAGGCGCAGGGTCAGCTTGGTACGCCGCCACACCACATCCTGTACCTCATGTGCCCACTCACGCTCGACCAGGTAATCGATCTCGGCGGCGCTCAGGCCGGCACCGAAGTCTTCGCCAAGCTCGGCTTCGCTCTTCTTGCCGTCGAGGAAGTGCAGGCACAGGCTGCCATAGCTGGAAGCCAGGCGTCTGGCGCGAGCCTCTCCCAGGAACGGGAAGTCGCGGACCAGCTGGCGAGTGAAGGCTGCGCGGCTCTCGATGTCTCCCCCCGGCAAGGCCTTCTCGTGGGTCCACGGCTCACCCATGTTGGGCAGCAGCGGCTTCAGATCTTCCAGCGCGGATTCGGCCAGCTTGCGATAGGTGGTGATCTTGCCACCGAAGATGGACAGCATCGGCGCGCCGCTGTCATCCAGGTGCAAGGTGTAGTCGCGGGTCATCGCTGACGGGTCGGCTGACTCGTCATCACACAGCGGGCGTACGCCGGAGAAGGAGGAGATGACGTCATCGCGGCTCAGCTTGCGCTTGAAGTGATGGTTGACCACCTCGAGCATGTAGTCGGTTTCATCGCTGGAGCAGGCTACCTCGGAGGGGTCGCCCTTGTAGCGCACGTCCGTGGTGCCGACCAGGCTGAAGTCTTCCTGATAGGGCAGCACGAAGACGATGCGCTTGTCCTTGTTCTGCAGGATGAAGGCGCGATCATCGGTATTGAGGCGCGGCACGATCAGGTGGCTGCCCTGGATCATGCGGATGCCGTAGCGCGGCGTGCGCTCGGTGGCACCCTTGATGAAGGACTCCACCCACGGTCCGGCGGCATTCACCAATGTACGGGCGTGGCGGGTGAAGGTCTCACCGCTGTCGATGTTCTCCAGCGTCAGCTCCCAATGCCCGTTCACGTCGCGTGCCCCGACGCAGCGAGTGCGCGTCATGATCTCCGCGCCTTGCTCCTGAGCCTGAAGCGCGTTGGTGATGACCAGACGCGCATCATCCACCCAGCAGTCGGAATATTCGAAGCCCTGGGTGATCTCGCTGACCAAGGGGCTCTGCTCACCGAACTTGAGCCCCTTGGAGGCTGGCAGGGTCTCTCGCTTGCCGATGTGGTCATACAGGAACAGGCCGGCGCGGATCATCCAGGCCGGACGCAGATGTGGCTGGTGCGGCAGGATGAAGCGCAGGGGCCAGATGATGTGCGGTGCCTTCTTGAGCAGCACTTCACGCTCCTGCAGGGCTTCACGTACCAGCCGGAACTCGTAGTGTTCCAAGTAGCGCAGGCCGCCATGGATCAGCTTGCTGCTGGCGGAAGAGGTGGCGCTGGCCAGATCATTCTGCTCGCACAGTGCCACGCTCAGGCCGCGCCCGCTGGCGTCATTGGCGATACCGGCACCATTGATGCCACCGCCGATGATGAAGAGGTCGATAAGTGCGTCGTTGTCGCGGGACATGGGCTGCTCCTGCACGTGCCCGGCGCTACCGGGGAGATCGAGATGGGGCGGCACCGGTTCGGTGCGCGTGATAAGTTTCGAAAGTGAACATAGCTTAGTGAAAGTCGAACATCAAGGTGATTCTTGTGGCATCTTGATTTTCGAAAGTGCGCATAATGGGCTCGAACAAGCGACCCGGCATTGCACCATGTTCAACCTGTTGTCCTGCCTGAACATTTTTCACAGTGTCGATGCGGGATATGACAGTCGGATGAAGATCTGCCTCTTCGCCCATGCGCTCGAGGCACTGGCCGATGGGCTTTTCTGCAGCCTGCCGGCGCACCGCAAGGCGAGATGCCCGATGCAAGGGGAGCTTGCTGAGCAGGAGGATGAGAAGAGAGCCGAGGAGGAGCAGGCTAGAAGAAGAGAAAAAGAGAAGAAGAGAAGAAGAGCGGCAACCCACGCCACGGCAAGACGCACGGCTTGACGTGGGAAATGACTCAACGATGAGGAAGGAGGTGGCGAGACGACAGGCGTTCCGCGTGGCTGGGCGCTCTGCGCCGTGGATCAGGCGTTCCCGGCCTCGTCGGATACCGCAACATGCAAGGCCACTTCATGCTGGTGCATCAGTCTCAGAATGTTTTCCGGAGGCTGGATATCCGTGAACAGCGCATCCAGCTGGCTCAGGTTGCCCTGACGCACCACGGCATTGCGCTGGAACTTGGAGTGATCCGCGATCAGGAATACCTGGCGCGAGTTGTGGATGATCGCCTGGGCGACACGCACTTCCTGATAGTCGAACTCCAGCAGCGAGCCATCTTCATCGATGCCGCTGATGCCGATGATGCCGTAATCCACCTTGAACTGATTGATGAAGTCGATGGTCGCCTCGCCGATGATGCCGCCATCGCGGGAGCGCACCATGCCACCGGCGACGATGACATTGAAATCCTCCTTGTGCTGGAGAATGGCTGCCACGTTGAGGTTGTTGGTGATGACTTCCAGTCCGTGATGATCACACAGCGCCTCAGCGACCATCTCATTGCTGGTGCCGATGTTGATGAACAGCGAGGCGTGATCCGGTATCTCGTTGGCGAGGGTGCGAGCGATGCGCCGCTTGGCTTCCAGGTTCAGGGTCTTGCGCGTGCTGTAGGCAGTGTTCACCGTGCTGGATTCAAGTCCCGCCCCCCCATGGACACGCTTGAGGGCACCGGCTTCCGAGAGCTGGTTGAGATCACGGCGAATGGTCTGCGGCGTGACCTTGAAGTGACTCGCCAGCTGCTCGATGGAGGCATAGCCCTGACGCGTGATCAGTTCGACGATGGCGCGGTGGCGCTTGGGCTGCATCATCCTGTCCTCTTGCTCATGTCCGGTGAAAAGACGTCTGCTCTGAACCGTCGCGCAGGCAACGTGATCCTGCGTGCGGTTGCTGCTCGACCAGGTGCCCCGTAGATGGTGAGGCGGGGCGGTGTGCCATCCAGAATGTTCGTTTGATGTTCTTTTTGATACATGCTCGCGGTGACGCCAGTGGTAGCACTGATTGACCTGGTGGGTGCAAGCCGTTGAAGTTATATGAAATCATGCATAACTTACTGAATAGCAAGGATTGTCATGCTCGTGTAGACAAAGGTCTAGCGAATATCGGTGCTTTTCGCATTGTGACACCGATGTGAAGCCTGTACTTTCGCATTCGAACACCAAGCGCGTCTGTCAAGGCGTCGCTATGCCCGTGTAGAGGTCGGTGTCGTAAAATCAGGAGCGAGCAGCAGAATGTACGGTTTATTCAAATCCGCGGTGCACGCCACACCGCTTCACGACGCCAAGGTAGACGACACCTATAAGCGACTGAGATGGCAGATCTTTCTCGGTATCTTTCTAGGCTATGCCGGCTACTATCTGGTACGCAAGAACTTCTCCCTGGCCATGCCTTCCCTGGTGGAGCAGGGCTATTCCCGTGGTGATCTTGGTCTGGCCTTTGCCGGCGTGTCGATCGCCTATGGTATCTCCAAGTTCGTGATGGGGGCTGTCTCTGACCGCTCCAACCCGCGTTACTTCCTTCCTGCCGGTCTTCTGATGTCTGCCGGCATCATGTTCCTTTTCGGTTTCACTGACTGGGCAACCTCCAGCATCGGCATCATGTTCGTGCTGCTGTTCCTCAATGGGTGGGTGCAGGGCATGGGATGGCCGCCCTGCGGTCGCACCATGGTGCACTGGTGGTCACAGAGTGAGCGTGGCCAGATCGTCTCGGTGTGGAACGTGGCCCATAACGTCGGCGGCGGTCTTGTCGGTCCGCTGTTCATTCTTGGCATGGCCTGGTTCAACGACTGGCAGTCCGCGTTCTATGTGCCCGCCGCGCTGGCCGTCTTCGTGGCGATCTTCGCCCTGCTGACCATGCGAGACACGCCGCAGAGCTGTGGCTTGCCTCCCATCGAGAAGCACAAGAATGACTACCCGCCGGGATACGATGAAAGCCACGAACAGGAATTCTCCACGCGGGAGATCCTGGTCAAGTACGTGTTCAAGAATCGCATGCTCTGGTACATCGCGCTGGCGAATGTCTTCGTGTATCTGCTGCGTTACGGGGTCCTCGACTGGGCGCCGACCTACCTGCAGGAAGCCAAGAGCTTCAGCGTCGACAAGTCCTCCTGGGCGTATTTCCTGTATGAGTGGGCCGGTATCCCCGGCACGCTGCTGTGTGGTTGGTTGTCCGACAAGCTGTTCCGGGGCAACCGCGGTGCGACAGGGGTGTGCTTCATGGCGCTGGTCGCCGTCTTCACCACTGTCTATTGGTTGAATCCTGCCGGTAATCCGGGAATCGACATGCTGTGTCTGGTCGCCATCGGCTTCCTGATCTATGGCCCGGTCATGCTGATCGGTCTGCAGGCGCTTGAGCTGGTACCCAAGAAGGCGGCAGGGACCGCGGCTGGCTTCACCGGCCTGTTCGGTTACCTGGGCGGCTCTGTCGCTGCCAGTGCCTTGGTAGGCTATACGGTAGATGCCTATGGATGGGATGGTGGTTTCATGTTGTTGATTGGCTCGTGCGTGATGGCGGTCGTCCTGTTGTCATTGACGATCTTCGAGAGCGCTCGCATGTCGGCACGCACCGCCAGCTGATTCCCAGCGGAAACATGATCATTCAAATGGCCCGCTGAGCGTGGCATGGGCGGGCCATCTTGTAACGGACTACCGGGAGATATTGACGATGACCAACCACATTCTGTCCATTGACCAGGGAACCACCAGCTCGCGCGCCATCCTCTTCGATCGTGAAGGCGCGGTGACCGGACTGGCACAAGAAGAATTTGCGCAACACTTTCCGAACAGCGGCTGGGTCGAGCATCATGTCGATGATATCTGGGGATCGGTGAAGCGCACCGTGCATCAGGCGCTGATCAATACCAATATCGGCGCCGAGCAGGTCGCGGCCATCGGGATCACCAACCAGCGTGAGACCACGATCGTCTGGGACCGCAAGACCGGCGTGCCGGTCTACAACGCCATCGTCTGGCAGGACCGCCGGACCCACGAGTACTGCCGTGAGCTTTCCGATGCCGGCCATGGCGAGATGATTCAGCGCAAGACCGGCCTGCTGATTGACCCGTACTTCTCCGCGACCAAGCTGCGCTGGATTCTCGAGAACGTCGAAGGCGTGCGTGCGCGCGCCGAGAAGGGCGAACTGGCCTTCGGAACCGTCGACAGCTATCTGATCTGGAAGCTGACCGGTGGGGCCCGTCACGTGACCGATGCCACCAATGCCTCGCGCACCTGCCTGTTCAACATCGTTGATCAGTGCTGGGACAGAGAGCTGCTGGCGCTGTTCGGCATCCCGGAATGCCTGCTGCCGGAAGTGCTGGATTCCAGTGATGATTTCGGCACCACCGATCCGCAGCTGTTCGGGGCGGCAATGCCGATCCGTGGCGTGGCGGGCGATCAGCAGGCGGCGCTGGTCGGGCAGGCCTGTTTCACGCCGGGTATGAGCAAGAGCACCTATGGCACGGGCTGCTTCATGATCATGAACACCGGCGAGAAGATGGAGCTGTCCAGGAACCGTCTGCTCACCACCGTCGGTTATCGCCTCAACGGCAAGCCGACCTTCGCCATGGAAGGCAGCATCTTCGTGGCCGGCGCCACCGTGCAGTGGCTGCGTGATGGCCTGAAGCTGTTCTCCGATGCCTCCGAGACCGAGCCGCTGGCACGTGCGGCCAGCGCCGATCACGGCGTCTACATGGTGCCGGCCTTCACCGGCCTGGGAGCGCCACACTGGGACCCGCAGGCACGCGGCGCGATCCTGGGGCTGACCCGAGGTACCGGCATCACCGACATCGTCGCGGCCGGCCTGCAATCGGTGTGCTATCAGACCCGAGATCTGCAGGAGTGCATGCTGGATGACGTCACCATCAATTGCGCGAATCTGCGCGTGGATGGCGGCATGGTCAGCAACAACTGGGTGATGCAGTTCCTCTCCGACATGCTGGGCGTGAAGGTGGATCGCCCGCGCGTGCTGGAAACCACGGCGCTGGGTGTGGCGTATCTGGCCGGCCTGCATATCGGTTGGTATGAAAGCCTGGAGGAGATCAGCGAGCTGTGGCACTGCGAGCGCACCTTCGCGCCGGAGATGGCGGAAGAGCAGCGTGAGCGCCTCTATGCCGGTTGGCTGGAAGCCGTCGAGCGAGTGAAGAGCGACGGAGGTCACTGACATGTGGACTGACGTCATGACGGGCGAGTTTCTCGGTTGCCTGTTCCTGATCCTCTTCGGCGGCGGTGTGGTCGCCAACGTGGTACTCGCGGATACCAAGGGCAACGGCTCCGGGTGGATCGTGATCACCACCGGCTGGGGATTTGCGGTGATGATCGGGGTGTTCGTGGCCGTTTCCACCGGCTCGCCCCAGGCGGACCTCAATCCGGCGGTGACCCTCGCCAAGTACCTGCTCGGGGTGCATGCCACCCTCATTGATGTGGCGCGTCATGTCATCGCCCAGATGCTGGGCTGCTTCGCCGGTGCGGTGATGGTGTGGCTTGCCTATCTGCCGCATTGGAAGCGTACCGGCGACGCTGGCCTCAAGCGTGCGGTGTTCTGTACTGACCCCGCGGTCGAATGCCGGTTGGGCAACATGCTCAGTGAGGTGATCGGCACCGTGGTGCTGATCTTCGGCATCGGCGCCATCGTCGGTTCCGGCAAGATCAGTGCCGGCCTGCTGCCGTATCTGGTCGGCATGCTGGTGTGGGCCATCGGGCTGTCGCTGGGTGGCGCCACGGGCTATGCCATCAATCCGGCGCGTGATCTTGGTCCTCGCATCGCGCACTCGCTGCTGCCGATCCATGGCAAGGGTGCCTCCGGGTGGGGATATGCCTGGGTGCCCATCGCCGGGCCGCTGGCGGGGGCATTGATCGCGGCCAGCATGTGGAATCTGCTGCTGTAAGCCCTTCTGTCGCAAGTGGCTGGAGCCACCTCGTCAGCTGTGGCAATGTAACGCCTCCTTCGCCCCGTCACTCGACGGGGCGAAGTCTTTGTGCCCGTGTGCCGACATTCCTGTCTGGGGGAGCGATGCCGCGACCTCTCTCGGGGCTGGAAGACACAGTGGGTGGTGGATGGGGACAAGTGACGGAGGTCATCTGGCATGTGGACTGACGTCATGACGGGCGAATTTCTGGGTACCACGCTCATGATTCTGCTGGGCGGCGGAGTCGTCGCCAATGCGATGCTGCGCAAGACCAAGGGAGCCGGTTCCAGCTGGTTGATGATCAATGCCGGCTGGGGCTTTGCGGTGATGGTCGGGGTGCTGGTGTCGATCTCGACAGGCTCTCCCTACGGAGATCTCAATCCAGCGGTCACCCTCGCCAAGTATCTGCTGGGCGTGCATGCAAGCGTGCTCGAGGTGGCCAGGATGATGCTGGCGGAGATGCTGGGATGCTTCACCGGGGCCGTGCTGGTGTGGGCGGCGTATTATCCCCACTGGAAGGTGACCCGTGACCCGCTGCGCAAGCGTGCGGTCTTCTGTACCGATCCGGCAGTCGATTCCCGATTGGCGAATGTCGTCAGTGAGGCGATCGCGACGGTGGTACTCGTCTTCGCGATCGGCAGCATGGTCAACAGCGAGCTGATCACTGACCGGGTATTGCCGTATCTCATCGGGGCGCTGGTATGGGCCATCGGTCTGTCACTGGGTGGCCCGACCGGCAATGCGATGAACCCGGCGCGCGATCTTGCGCCACGTGTCGCGCATTGGCTTCTGCCGATTCCGGGCAAGGGCAGTTCTGACTGGGGGTATGCCTGGGTGCCGATCGCCGGCCCCTTGCTGGGGGCGGCTGTGGCCGCGGGACTGCGATGGGTATTGTTTTGACGCCCCGTTGCCTTGTGATGTCGCTTGCGCGGCGCTGAGGGCGTGAAGACGTGAGGGCGTAAAGAAGTGAGGCGGTGCCGGCATGGGCTGGCACCGCCTCGCGCGTTCTCGGGGGAGGATCGGTGACCCCGGTGAGACGCCTGAAAGAAGGCGCATACGGCGAGTATCGCGATGCTACTCAGGCGAGAAATTTTTTTATCATCAGGGGGTTGCATCAAAACGGAAGATAAGTAGAATACGTCCTCGCTGACAGGGCAAAGCGCTTCGCACCACAAACGCTTCCCTCATTCAGCTGCTGACACAGGACCATAGCTCAGTTGGTTAGAGCGCCACGTTGACATCGTGGAGGTCGGCGGTTCAAATCCGCCTGGTCCTACCAGCATCGGCATCGATGGCAACATCGCGCCACTTGATACAGGACCATAGCTCAGTTGGTTAGAGCGCCACGTTGACATCGTGGAGGTCGGCGGTTCAAATCCGCCTGGTCCTACCAAGCAGAAGCTTCAAGTGACAGTGATTCATCAGCCTCATCCAGGACCATAGCTCAGTTGGTTAGAGCGCCACGTTGACATCGTGGAGGTCGGCGGTTCAAATCCGCCTGGTCCTACCAGATTCCAGAAAACGCCCGGCTCATCGAGTCGGGCGTTTTCGTGTGCGCGTCAGACACGCCTGTCGAGAAGCGCTGGCGCTGGCCGTGCTGTCAGGCAAGCGTGGTGTCGAGGAAGTCACCGGCTTCCTTGAGGGCGGCGTTGGCAGCGCTGAGCAGCGGTGCGAAGCCGACGAACACATGCGGCATGTCCGGCCACAGGCTGAGCGTGACAGGTGAGCCGCAATCCTGTGCCTGCGCGGCGTAGCGACGACTGTCATCGAGCAGGATTTCCGCCTCGCCGCATTGGATCAGCGTCGGTGGCAGGTCAAACAGATTCCCCTCCAGCGGCGAGATGCGTGGATCGCTCATGTCGGTACCGTCCTGCACATAGGCCATGCTCACGAAGGGCAGCAGATTGGGGTCGAGGATCGGGTCCACCTCGGCCTTGCGCGACAGCGAGGCGCTGCCCCAGCTGAGGTCGGTGGCGGGCGAGAAGGCGATCACCGCGTCCGGCAGGCGTTCACCTCTGGATTTGAGCGCGTTGAGGGCCGAGAGCGTGAGGTTGCCGCCCGCGCTGTCTCCGGCCAGCAGCAGGTGGTCATCCGGAAACTCGCGGCACAGCCAGTGCCATGCGGCCAATACGTCTTCCAGGCCTGCCGGGAAGGGCGCCTCAGGGGCGAGGCGATAATCCAGCGTGTAGGTCTCGGCGCGCGCCGTGCGGCCCAGACGACTGGCCAGCGGGCGATGACCGGCGGGGGAGCCGGCGATCCAGCTACCCCCATGCACGTACAGCAGGCGGCGAGCAGGTGTCGGTGCGCCGTCTGGTGCGGGCAATACCTCACAGAGGCGCTCGCCGTTTCCTCCCGGCAGCATCTCGAGGCGTGGCGTCACGCCGGTGTCGAGAATGCTGGCATCGGCGGCGAAGTAGCCTTCCAGCAGGGTGCGCTTGGCGCCCAGGTCATTGCCGGTACGTGCCGTGAAGGCCTTGAGGCGCTCGAGATGCGCGATGACCTGCTCGAGCCCTGCGTGGGCGTCATCGTGATTCTGGAGGGAGCCTTGCGCATGCGGGGCAGGATGAGCGATCGATGCAGATGAGGAAGGCGCTGAGGAAGGCGCGTCATGTGATGGCGACTGGGATGACATGTTCTGCTCCTGTCGGGTCAGAGAGCTCTTAACGTGTCATCTCGCCAGGGGCTGTGCAAGGGGCTTTGCAAGAAAGGCCTGACCCGCCGCAACGCAGACCGCCCGCCATGCAGGAGGCATGGCGGGCGGCAGGACATGATGTCAGCACCTGATGGGCGTATCAGGCGGGCACGCTGTCGAAATCGCTGGAGGCGATGAAGATCTCGACCAGGCGTTCGATGCCGGCTTGATCCTCTTCATCGAAGCGCTCGGGGCTGGGGCTATCCAGGTCCAGCACGCCCCACAGCACTTGCTGGCCGTTCTGCTCGATGAGAACGGGGATGACCAGCTCGCTGCGCGACGCGGCGTCACAGGCGATATGGCCCGGGAAGGCATGCACATCCGCGATGCGCTGAGTGGTGCGCTGGGTCGCGGCAGCGCCACACACGCCCTTGGTGAAGGGGATCGGGTGGCAGGCCGGCTGACCCTGGAACGGTCCCAGGTGCAGGATCTGCGGCTGACGTTGCACATAGAAGCCTGCCCAGTTGAGGTCCGCCACCGTCATGTTGATGAAGGCAGCCGTCTGGGAGGCGTTGGTCAGCCAGTCGCGAGTGTCGAGCGTGGCGTCCAGCTGGCGGGCCAGCAGTGAGTAGTCGGGACGAGTGGCCATGTTGGCTCCTGAGTGGATGGCGGGTTGATGCCGGTGACGCAGGGATGCGGTCGCGGGTCGCCTGTTTCAAGCACGCCCTGCGCGCGCGCTCTTGCGCCGCGTCGGCATCTGGACGTGATGGGGGGATTCATCAATCAGATGCAAAAGCGCCGACCTCAGGGTCGGCGCTTTGCGTCATGCGGCTGTCAGCTTGCGCTCGAAGGCTTATTTCCAGCCCGGTACCGCAGCGCCCTTGAACAGCTCTTCGGCCTTGGCTTCGACTTCCGGTGTCTGGTAGGCCTTGACCAGCTTCTGCACCTTCTCGCTGTCTTCATCGCCCTGGCGCACGACGATCAGGTTGACGTACGGGGACTCGGCGCCTTCACGGATCAGCGCGTCTTCCGGTTTCAGGCCAGCCGGCTGAGCGAAGGTGTTGTTGATGAAGGCCAGGTCGACGTCCGGCAGGATGCGCGGCAGCTGGGCAGCCTCGATTTCCTTGAACTGATAGTCATGCGGGTTCTTGGCGACGTCGATCGGGGTCGCTTCGAGGTTGTCCTTGTCGGTCAGCTCGATCATGCCCAGGTCGTGCATCAGGATCAGGGAGCGGCCTTCGTTGGACGGGTCGTTCGGCAGCGCGATGGTCGCGCCGTCCGGCAGTTCGCTGATGTCTTCGTACTTCTCGGAATAGGCACCGATCGGGTACACGAAGGTCTTGCCGGCGCTGGCGAACTTGTAGCCGCGCTCACGCACCATGGATTCCATGTACGGCTGGTGCTGGTAGGCGTTGGCATCCAGCGAGCCATCGGCCAGAGCGGCGTTGGGAGACACATAGTCGGTGAACTCGGTGATCTCGACGTTCAGGTCGTACTTTTCCTTGGCGATCTCGGCTGCGACCTTCATCACCTCGGTTTCCGGACCTGCGACGGTACCCATCTTGAGGGTGTTCTCGTCGGACGCGTCGTTGCCGCAGCCTGCCAGCAGGGTGGCGCCGAGCAGGGTGGCAGCACCGGCAAGGCGCAGCGGGGAAGAAAGCGTGGTCAGCATGTTGCGCATCGATGTTCTCCTTGTGATCCGACGTGACCGGCGGGGTCCGCGGGATGTTATGAGTGACGGCTCATTGTGATGAGCCGTCACGATACCGAAAGCCGTGTGATTTGTAGATCGAACGCCACTGGTGGATCAGTCGCCGCTCATGGAGCGAGGCTTACTTGTGGTTCGACTTGCGCACCAGATGGTCGCCCAGGCTCTGGAAGCCCTGCACCATGACGACGAGGATGACCACGGTCACCAGCATCACCATCGGGTCGAAGCGGTTGTAGCCGTAGCGGATGCCGAGATCCCCCAGGCCGCCGCCACCGACGGTACCGGCCATGGCGGAATAGCTGATCAAGGTGACCACGGTGATGGTCAGACCATTGATGATGCCGCCGCGTGCTTCCGGCAGCAGGACCTTGGTGATGATCTGCATCGGCGTGGCACCCATGGCCTGAGCGGCTTCGACCAGCCCCGGGCCGACTTCATTCAAGGCGCCTTCGATCAGACGGGCGACGAAGGGAATCGAGGCGATGGTCAGCGGCACGATGGCGGCATTGGTGCCGATCGAGCTGCCGGCGATCAGGCGTGTCAGCGGGATGATCGCCACCATCAGGATGATGAAGGGCACCGAGCGGCCGATGTTGGTGATGATGCTCAGCACGCTGTTGAGCACCGGGCGCGCGAGAATCTGGCCCGGGCGCGAGGTGTAGAGTGCCACGCCCAGCGGAATGCCGAGTGCCGCGGAGATCAGGCCTGCCACCGCGACCATGTAGAGGGTCTCGAGGGTGGAGGACAGGACGAGTTCAAGCAGTGCGGGTGACATGGCCGAGCACCTCCACTTTCAGGTCGTGGGATTCGAGATAGTCCAGCGCCTGCTGGGTCTGGGCGCTGTCGCCCATCAGTTCGGCGATCATCAGGCCCAGGGTGCGGTCCTGAATGGATTCCACCTTGGCCTGCAGGATGCTGACGTCCACCTGACACTCACGCGCAAGGCGCGAGATCAGCGGCGTGGAGACGGCGTCGCCACTGAAGGCCAGACGGACCACCGGATGGGTGTGCGGGCCGGGAGTCGCCTCCAGGCGCTCGACCAGTGCGCGTGGCGGTTCGAGTTCCAGGAATTCATTGAGGAATTCGCGGCCCAGGCGGGTCTGCGGGGCGGTGAAGAAATCGCCGACCGCCGCCACTTCCACCAGCTCGCCGCCGCTGATCAATGCGACCTGATCACAGATGCTCTTGACCACTTCCATTTCATGGGTGATCAGCAGGATGGTCAGGCCCAGCTTGGCATTGATGTCCTTGAGCAGCTCGAGAATGGAGGCAGTGGTCTGGGGATCGAGCGCCGAGGTGGCTTCATCGCACAGCAGCACCTTGGGGCGGCTGGCGAGTGCGCGAGCGATGGCGACGCGCTGCTTCTGTCCGCCGGACAGCTGGGCAGGATACTGGCTTGCCTTGTCGCTCAGGCCGGTCAGTTCCAGCAGTGGCTCGACGCGCTGGCTGATCTCGGCCTTGGAGATTCCGGCCAGTTCCAGCGGCAGGGCCACGTTGGCGAAGACGGTGCGCGAGGACAGCAGGTTGAAGTGCTGGAAGATCATGCCGATCTGGTGGCGAGCACGACGCAGGGCGCTGTCGTCGAGTGCGGTCAGCTCCTGACCATCGACCACGACACTGCCCTCGGTGGGGCGTTCGAGCAGATTGACGCAGCGAATCAGGGTCGATTTTCCGGCACCGGACAGGCCGATGACACCGGTAATGGCGCCCTGGGGAACCATGAGACTGGCATCCTTGAGCGCGACCACGGCCTTGTCACCACTGCCGTAAGTCTTGGAGACGTTCTTGAGTGTGATCATGGGGGTCCGAATGGTTAAGGCACCAACCGGAATGCGGGCGAAGGTCTGCGGCAAGCCGCCTGTTCTGCGTGTGTCGTGCACTGCGCCGAGAAGGGCAAGGCACGCCTGGCAAGAGGAGAGTGATCCAGAGAGGAAAAAAAGACCACCCAAGATGGGTGGCCATCAACGCTGGACACACCCTTTTAGCAGAACTTGCACCCCGGGAGACAGACTCTCGAAGTGGGCGCCCGCAATCCGGGTACAAATCGGCGCCAAACAGATTTGAGGCGCATTCTATCAGTCACCCTCGGGGTGTCAACGACTTTGGTCTGGCGTTGACGGTTTATTCGAACTGTCGTTCGATATGGCAATTTGCCGATACTCGCTGTCAGAGATGTCTTACACGCAGGACGCCTTGCCAGCCCCGTGGCGCAAGGCCAACCCTTGACAGCAGGCCTGCTCATCTTCGCTTCGCTCGATGGCGTGAAGGAGGCGTGATGGCTGCCGGCATCGAGTCCGGCATGCTAGGATTTCCCATCGGCATGTCGGATCTCGTGGTGTCATCAGTGCCCGGGTGTCATGGCCTGTCATCATATTCATGGGTTCCCGCTCTGCGGGAAGCAGTGCAAGGATAAGGAAGCGCATGTTCACCGGTATCGTGCAAGGCATGGCGGAAGTGGTCGCCATTGAAGAGCGTCCGGAGTTTCGTACCCATCAGGTCCGGTTGCCGCAGGGGTTGGAGCAGGGGCTGGAAACCGGGGCGTCAGTGGCGCACAACGGTTGCTGCCTGACCGTGACGGCACTCGAGGGTCAGCTGGCCAGTTTCGATCTGATGCGTGAGACACTGCGACTGACCAACCTCGGCGAGCTCAAGGTGGGCAGTCGGGTCAACATCGAGCGGGCAGCGCGCTTCGGGGATGAAATCGGTGGCCACTCCATGTCCGGTCACGTCATGGCGATGGTCACCCTCGATGCCATTGAAGCCACGGCTGACAATCGCCGGATCTGGTTCCAGGCTCCCGCTGAGCTGATGCGTTTCCTGTTCGACAAGGGCTATGTGGGACTTGACGGTGTCAGTCTGACCATCGGGGAGGTCCAGGGCACGCGTTTCTGCGTCAATCTGATACCGGAAACCCTTGAGCGCACCCTGATGGGTGAGCGCGCGGTGGGGGATCGGGTCAATCTCGAGGTGGACCCCCAGACCCAGGCCATCGTCGAGACGGTGGAGCGAGTCATGGCCTCACGGCTGGCATGAGGCTTGCAGGCTTCCTGCGGGGTCAATTCGCTGGCAGGACGCCAGAACCCGTCTGACCGGTCAGGAAATATGCCTGCAATGCTCGATTCGCTGCAGACCTTTGGGTACCATGTTGCGCCTTTCGATGCCCTGCCACCGGCAGGGCATCGTGGTTCAGGCAGGCTGAACGAGGGGGAAGCCATGGTTGACCCCTGTGCAGCATACCTGTCCGAGTGAGTTCGTGTTGATCCGCTGTTCCCGAACGTCATCGACCACTGCGGCTTGCCGGACAGGCACTGCTCAAGGATAAGGGTTTCCCTCATGCTGGAACGTCTCTTCAAGCTCTCGGAGCACGGTACCAATGTGCGTACCGAAGTCATCGCCGGATTCACTTCCTTCCTGGCGATGGCCTATATCATCTTCGTTGCCCCCTCGATGCTGGCCTCCACCGGCATGGATCACGGCGCCGTCTTCGTGGCGACCTGTCTGGCAGCTGCCCTTGGCTGCCTGATCATGGGGCTCTACGCCAACTACCCGATCGCGCTGGCACCCGGCATGGGCCTGACGGCCTTCTTCACCTATACGGTGGCGGGGCAGATGGGCGTTCCCTGGCAGATCGCGCTGGGCGCGGTCTTCCTGTCCGGGGTGAGTTTCTTCCTGCTCTCCGCCTTCAAGATCCGGGAGTGGATCATCAACGCCATTCCGGCCTCACTGAAGACGGGCATCGCCGCGGGCATCGGCCTGTTCATGGCGATCATCGCGCTGCAGGGCAGCGGCATCGTCGTTGATGCACCGGGCACCCTGGTCACGTTGGGTGATCTGTCCTCGCCGGCAGCCCTGTATGCGCTGCTGTCATTCTTCCTGATCGTCGCGCTGTCCTACCGCAAGGTGATCGGCGCCGTGATGATCGGCATCCTGGTGGTGACGCTGCTGGCGACCCTGACCGGCAACAATGACTTCCATGGCCTTGCCTCGATGCCGCCTAGCATGCTGCCGACATTCGCACAGCTCGACATCGCCGGTGCCTTCAACCTGGGCATGGTGTCGATCATCTTCGCGTTCCTGTTCGTCGATCTGTTCGATACCTCGGGCACGTTGATCGCCGTGTCCCAGCAGGCGGGACTCACCAACGAGCGTGGCCACCTGCCGCGTCTCGGTCGTGCCCTGATGGCAGACTCCAGCGCGACCATGGCCGGTTCGGTGATGGGGACCTCGAATGTCACCAGCTATATCGAATCTGCCACCGGTGTGGCGGCAGGCGGACGCACAGGACTGACCGCGGTGGTCGTGGCGGGACTGTTTCTCGTCAGCCTGTTCCTGTCACCGCTGGCCACCTCCATCCCCGCCTTTGCCACCGCGGGTGCGCTGCTCTATGTCGCCTGCCTGATGACAGGTGGCCTGGCACGCATCGACTGGAGTGACATTACCGAAGCCGCGCCAGTGGTGATCGCCACCCTGGTGATGCCACTGACCTACTCGATTGCCAACGGGATCGCACTGGGCTTCATCAGCTACGCCGTGATCAAGCTGTTCTCTGGCCGCTATCGTGATCTGAGCCCGGGGCTGGTGATTCTCGCCGTCCTGTTTGCCTGCAAATACCTGTTCCTCGACGGAGCCCTTTAATGAGCATCTACAGCGACTACATCAAGTCTGTCATCCGCACCGTGCCGGATTGGCCCCAGCCGGGTGTCAACTTCCGTGACATCACGCCGGTGCTGCAGAATTCCGCCGCGTTCCGCAAGCTGATCGACTCCTTCGTGCACCGCTATCAGGAGATGGAGATCGACGCCATCGCCGCCATCGATGCACGCGGCTTCATCATCGGTGCACCGCTGGCCTATGAGCTGGGCTGCAGCTTCGTGCCGGTGCGCAAGAAGGGCAAGCTGCCGTTCAAGACCATCAGCGAGACCTACACGCTGGAATACGGTGAGTCCACCGTCGAACTGCATTCCGATGCCTTCCGTGAAGGCGATCGCATCCTGGTGATGGATGACTTGATCGCCACCGGTGGCACCATGCTGGCGGCCTGCAAGCTGATCGAGCGCACCGGCGGTATCGTGGTGGAGACCGCCGCGATCATCGACCTGCCGGAGCTGGGAGGTTCCGCCAAGATCCGCGAGGAAGGCCACAGCGTCTTCGCTGCCTGCAGCTTTACCGAAGCCGAGTAAGCCTGCGCAACGACGATGGCCCTGTCTTCTGGCAGGGCCATCGTCGTTGCAGACAACGTCCGATATCGTCGTCGCCGGCAGTGTCGTTTCACACCGGTGCGATCTGTCCCTTGTAGGGTGGCACGCCAGCCACCATGCTTTGTTCCTGTTCCGTCATTGCGAGTGACCCACATGTCTTCCGAACGCTATCACGACCATTTCATCGTCTCCTGGGACCAGCTGCACCGCGACGTGCGCGCGCTCTGTCATGACCTGATCGGTCGTGACTACAAGGGCATCATCGCCATCACCCGTGGTGGGTTGATCCCGGCTGGCCTGATCGCCCGTGAGCTGGGCATCCGCCATATCGACACCGTGTGCATCAAGAGCTACCACGACCACATGGAGCAGGGGGGGCTGGAAGTGGTCAAGGGCGTCGATCACGACGGTGACGGCTGGCTGCTGGTCGATGACCTCGTCGATACCGGCAACACCGCACGTGCCGTGCGCGACATGTTGCCCAAGGCCCATTTCGTGACCGTCTACGCCAAGCCGGAAGGCCGTCCGCTGGTCGATGACTTCATCACCGAAGTGCCGCAGAACTGCTGGATCCAGTTCCCGTGGGACATGGGAATCGCCTACGTCGAACCGATCTCCGAGCAACTCAAGAAGCAAGAGAGCGACAGCTGACATGCCGTTGGAGACTGCCACCTCCGGTAGCTCCCAGGTGCTGCCTGCCGACTGGCAGGCGCATCTCGGGCAGGAATTCCATGCCGAGTACATGCAGCGGCTCAAGGCCTTCCTGCGCGCCGAGAAAGATGCCGGCAAGGTGATCTACCCGCACTCGCAGGACTGGTTTCGCGCCTTCTGGCTGACCCCGCTGAGCAACGTCAAGGTCGTGATCCTGGGGCAGGACCCCTATCACGGGCCGGACCAGGCACATGGTCTGTGCTTCTCGGTACGCCCCGGCGTGCGCCCGCCGCCCTCACTGAAGAACATCTACAAGGAACTGGCTGCCGATGTCGGGGTCGAACCCGTGGATCACGGCTTCCTCGAAAGCTGGGCGGAGCAAGGGGTGTTGCTGCTCAATAGCGTGCTGACGGTCGAGCAGGGCAAGGCCGCCTCGCATCAGAAGCAAGGTTGGGAGCAGTTCACCGACCGCGCCATCGACGTGATCAACCAGCACTGCGAGGGTGTCGTCTTCCTGCTCTGGGGCAGTCATGCCCAGAAGAAGGCGGGGGCCGTGGATCGCCAGAAGCATCTGGTACTCCACGCTCCGCATCCGTCGCCTCTCGCAGCGCACCGCGGATTCTTCGGTTCTCGTCACTTCTCACAGGCCAATGCCTGGCTGGAGGCACGTGGCGATGTGCCGATAGATTGGCAGTTGCCACTGCTTGATACCTGAGAGTGAAGACGAGAAACCACATTGACGCATCCGACATTGCTAGGACCTCGCGCGGGTCATCTGATCAGTCTCAAGAACCTGGGAGGGGCCGAGCGCACCTTCACCAATTTCTATCGCATGGCCGCCAATGAGCGTGATCATCATGTGCTGTTGCAGACCCCCGAGATTCATCCGATGCTGCAGTCCGTATATGCGGACTTCCCAGGTCGCGTGCACGATATAAAGCGCTATCTCGGTATCAAGATCCCGCGTCAGCTCCCTTGGCTGCGGGATAACTGCCAGGCGCGATTGCTCGATGATGAAGAGATGCAGGCAATCGTGGTGTGGAACAAGTTGCGTCACCATCCTCTGCATTTTCCTGAGCACATCAGCCTCATCCATTACGAGCATGGCGCTGCCTGGTTCGTGGAGCCTACCCCCGAGGTCGAGGATTACCTCTCGAGGCTCGATGGCATCATCTGCAACTCCCATGCCGCCAGTCGCATGTTGCAATTGTCGCTCGGCATCCGTGACACCTTGCCCTGCAAGGTGGTGCGCAATTCCATCGTGCTGCCTGAGAAGGCCTCCACGCATCCGGCTTCGCGATTCAGAATCGGTTTTGCAGGACGCCTGACCGGCCTCAAGGCGCCAGTGATTGCCATCGAGGCGCTGCGAGATCTCAAGGTCAGTGTGCCCCATGCTGAGCTTTGGATCGCTGGTACGGGGACGCTGGAGGCGGCTCTCAAGTCATTGGTCATCGAGTGGGGGCTTGAAGACAGTGTCCGCTTCTGTGGCCTGCTCAGTGACATGAGTGAATTCTATTCTTCCCTCGATGCCTTCATCTGTCCTTCCTGGCGCGAGCCGTTCGGCAATGTGGTGCAGGAAGCCCTGGCGCATGGAGTGCCTGCGATCGTCGGCAATGTCGATGGATTGCCGGAGCAGATCACCTCCGGCCTCAATGGTGAGGTGCTGACACCCGGACGCCCGAAGGATGAGCTCGCCCGTTATGGAGAAGACTTCGTCCAGGGGCCGGACAGAGTCTATTCACCCGAGCGCGATGCCATCGTGCAGGCGCATGTCCTGGACTCGGCCGCCATTGCCGATGTCCTGCAGCGTTGGGCGGAAAGCCCGGAGCAGCGGAGAGAGATGGGGACGGTCGCCCGCGATATCATCGCACGAGATTTCTGTCAGCAACGGTACTGTCAGGGGATTGGTGACTTCATTGCCGAGGTAGTGGACAAGCGGTAATCAAGAGGCGGCCATGATGATGAATTGAATGGCATCTCCGAGAGATGCCATTCAAGGAAATCGTTATCGATGAGCGTCAAGCAACTCCTGGCTCATGGATCTTCTCTTGTGGTACTTGTATAACTTCTGCAATTCAATATAAGACAGAATGGATTTCTTGAGTGTCTTGTTGTTGACGATATTGCCAGAGGCCCATGGCGTCTTGGCTCTATAATAAAAGTAAACATCCTTCAATGGATGCAGTGAGCCATACTCCCAAGGCTTGCTGCCTTTTCCCATGTAGTGAATCATCTTGGGTTTCTTGATGGACTCCAGGAACTCATGTTCCGCTCTATGCTGTTCATCCATTCTTTTCTCAAGAATCTTGTAAGCAGGACGTTGAGCATTCCAGACCAACGGTAATTGTGTCCATTGGCCGTCGAGAATTTTATTCAGTGCGGATTGTTCAGGGTATAGACAGAGTTCGGGGTGTTTTCTCAAGAAATATAATGCCCTCTCGCCAATATTATATTCCTTCCAGCGAGGCATGTTGATCAACATCAAGCCGCAGTTGAAGTATTTGCCTTTCTCCAGACCCAATGATTTATAAGGAGATCGGCCAATATTCTCCACAGCGGCCAGCGTGAAGTCCTGAGTCGGCAGGTCATCCATGATCGTCGTGATATCGCCCACGACGATAGTATCGCAATCAATGCATACGATATGTTGAATGGAAGGGTCGATGACCTCACTCAGATATAATCTGAAATAGATGGAAAGCCCGTAACGTTTGACCTCCAGTCCTTCAAACTTGCTCTCGTGCAGGTAAGTAAAGGTGATCTGTGACTGGTAGGGTGCGATCATTGCGTGCAATCTGGAAATGGTGTCGGACGACAGTCCTCCATCACCAATGATGAAGCTCAGCGCTTCTGGCTTTTGACAGTTATCAAGTATGGACATGATAGTCGTGGCTAGATGAGGCGCATAGTTTTCATCGCACGATATAAAGATATGGAGCATGGCTGATGGTCACACCGTAAGTCTATTTCCATGTACTGTAACATTGCGCTGGCGCATGATCTACTTCTTCCTTTTTTTGACGGTATGTACACGAAAAATGCGTATTGTTTGCCTACTCTTGCGGCAAGGTGACGGATCATTCGCAATCTATGTATGAGGCTTGTCATGTGGTTGAAGCACGAATTCCCTTATCGTAAACACTTTGATCGCAACAAATGTATTTTCATACATATTCCCAAGGCCGCCGGGACCTCGGTTCTAGCCGCATTGGGAAAGAAGAGTGAAAAAGGCCGAGATCATGTTTCCTGGCAAACTTATAAAAAAGCAGATAGCAAGAAATTCAATAATTACTTCAAGTTCTCCTTTGTGCGAAATCCCTATGATCGCGCTTTTTCCGCATACCATTATATATTGAAGGGTGGGAATCAGGGGCCTGAGGACAGTCGCGTGGCAGCCTCACTCGCAAAGTATCGTGGCTTTGATGACTTTGTGGAAAACGGGCTCTGGCAAGGTGCTTTTCGCAGTCATCTGTTATTCCACTCTCAATCTTCTTTCATCATGTCGGCAGATGACAGGTTGATGGTGGATTTCCTGGGACATTTCGAGACGCTGGATCAGGACTTCAAGATTGTCGCTGAGAAGCTGGGTATCGATTCCTCCATTGCTCATCGCAACAAGGGGGATGTCCGCTGTCGTGTGGCTCAGGAAAGTATGGCGTCTGCCACGCGAGAGAAGTTGGCCATCCTATATGCACAGGACTTTGCCAATTTTGGGTATCCTTCTTGAGCAATGATTGTCGGAGGTTGGGTGTGGACTCATCCTCTCATGAGAGGGCAGGTGAGTCATCGGGGATGTCAGGCATGGCGCGGTGCTGATGTTTCCGTTGTGATAATGTTGGCTTCCGATAGGGACGCATTCACATAGAAGGAGCGCCATGGGAAGTCAGCCGAAGATAGGTCATCTCGTCAGCCTGAGAAATCTGGGCGGAGTGGAACGTCACTTTTCACGCTTCTTCACTACCATGCTGGAAGCCGGAAATGATTATCATGTCCTTCCGATGACCGATCGAATCCATCCTATCGTACAAGAAGAATTGAGTGATCATTTCTGGCGAATTCATTCCGTCAAGGGACCTCGTGGCATCAATCTTCCCAGGCAGATTCCATGGTTGCGTTCTACGTATCAGCGGAAATTGCTGAAATCATTGACGCTTGAGCAGTTGGTCATCTGGAATAAATATCGCAACTTCCCCATTGCTCTCCCAAATGACGTACCCATCGTGCATTTCGAGAGAGGCAGCGCCTGGTTCATCGAGCCGGCACCCGATATCCAGCGCTACGTGGAACGCTGGTCCGGCGTCATCTGCAATTCCCATGCATCACTGCGCATGCTCCAGCTGAAGCTAGGTCTATCAGAGGAGTGCCCGGCGCTTGTGGCACGCAATGCCATGTCGCTACCGCAGGTGACGGCAACCCATGACGGCGACGTCTTCCGGTTGGGGTTTGCCGGTCGACTGACGGCACTCAAGGCGCCTGTCGTGGCGCTCGAGACCATCAGATTGCTGCGGGACATCCATGCGAATGTGGAGCTGCATATCGCGGGAGACGGGCCTTTGCGACCCCCCTTGCAAGCACTGGTGACAAGGTGGGGGCTGGCCGATGTCGTGACGTTTCATAGCGCGGTCAAGGAGATGTCGGAATTCTATTGCACGCTGGATGCTTTCATCTGCCCTTCCTGGCGTGAGCCATTCGGTAACGTGGTGCAGGAAGCCTTGGCGCATGGCGTGCCGACCATCGTCGGCAATGTCGATGGGCTGCCGGAGCAGGTCATCGCGGGAGAGAATGGCGCCGTGCTTCCCACCATCAGATCCATAGGTGAACTTGCAGAGCATGATCTCGCTTTCGTCGGGCCAGAGGTCAGGGTCTATTCGCCTGACGAGGATGCCATCGTTGCGGCCAGGGTGATATCGCCAGTGGCAGCAGCAGAAGTGCTTGATAAATGGATCGCCAGTCCTGAGCTTCGGTGTGAAATGGGCCGACGTGCGCGTCAGATTCTGGCTGAGCGCTTCGATTACCCTGATTACTGTTCAGCCGTCGGCGATTTTCTTGACCGCCTCGCCCGTGACGATGTCGGGTGCGCTTAACATCAAAGTCCTGCTCGGCTAGAATACGCCCAATTTGCCAGCCTCTCTGCCTGCCATCGTCCCTCGCTGGCGGGGTAGTGCTGCGCAATCATGAGCACCATCTTCTGTCCCAAGAGGTATTTCCATGAGCGTCCATGCCATCAATCATCCACTGGTCCAGCACAAGCTCGGCCTGATGCGTGCAGCAGGCATCAGCACCAAGAGCTTCCGTGAGCTGGCCAGTGAGGTCGCCAAGCTGTTGACCTATGAGGCAACCCAGGACCTTGAGCTGGAAACTACCACCATTGACGCCTGGAGCGGCAACGAGCTGGACGTCCAGAGCATCAAGGGCAAGAAAGTGACCATCGTGCCGATCCTGCGTGCCGGTCTCGGCATGCTGGAAGGGGTGACGGACCTGATTCCCAGCGCGCGCATCAGCGTGGTGGGGCTGTACCGTGATGAGGAAACCCTCGAGCCGGTACCGTACTTCGAGAAGTTCGTCTCGGATCTCGATGAGCGTCTGGCGATCGTCATCGACCCGATGCTGGCGACAGGCGGTTCCATGATCGCCACGCTGGACATGCTGAAGGCCAAGGGCTGCCAGCAGATCAAGGTGATCGTGCTGGTCGCGGCACCGGAAGGCATCGCCAAGGTGCAGGAGTCCTATCCTGACATCGAGATCTTCACGGCTTCCGTCGATGATCGTCTTGATGAGAATGGCTACATCGTCCCGGGTCTTGGTGACGCCGGTGACAAGATCTTCGGCACGCGCTAAGCGCCTCGCCTGAGCTCTCGACGCCCTACGCCTTGCGTGGGGCGTTTTTGTATCTGCCTTACCTGTCTGAGCAGTCAGGATGAGGCCTTCCTTCGTCAGTTCATTGAATAGAATCTTCCGCCATGTCGTCTTCTCAAGCCCCGGACTCCGCTTCCTCTGCCTCTCATGATGCTCTCCAGACTCCTGAGAAGGAGCCTTTCACGCTGGCGACGCTGATCACGGGAGCACAGATGCTCTTCGTGGCCTTCGGTGCGCTGGTGCTGGTGCCGTTGCTGACTGGCCTTGATCCCAACGTCGCGCTGTTCACGGCAGGGGTCGGGACGCTGGTCTTCCAGAGCGTCACCAAGGCGAGCGTGCCGGTCTTTCTCGCCTCTTCATTCGCCTTCATCGCTCCCATCCAGAGTTCGGTCGCCAACTTCGGCATTCCCGCCACCATGGGGGGATTGTTCGTTGCCGGACTGGTCTATGTGCTGCTGGCGCAGTGCATTCGTCTCAAGGGCGTCGGTATCGTGCATCGCCTGTTGCCTGCCGTGGTGGTGGGGCCTGTCATCATGGTGATCGGACTGGCGCTGGCACCGACCGCCGTCCAGATGGCCACGGGGGAATTCAGTGACACCATTTCTCATGGACAGGCACTGACCCTCTCGCTGGTGAGTCTTGCCGTCACCTTGGTACTGTCGATCTTCGGTCGCGGACTGTGGCGCCTCATCCCGATTCTCGGCGGGATCATCACCGGCTATCTGCTGGGACTGGCCATGGGGGTGATCGACCTGTCGCCTGTGGCGGAGGCGGCGTGGCTGGCCCTGCCAAGCTTCACCGCTCCTACCTTCGAGTTCTCCGCCATCCTGTTCATGATTCCGGTCGCCATCGCGCCGGCCGTGGAGCATATCGGTGACATGGTGGCCATCGGCTCCGTGACGCGTCAGAACTATCTGAAGAAGCCGGGACTGCATCGGACACTGCTGGGAGATGGCCTGGCCACCAGCGCGGCCTCATTGTTCGGTGGACCGCCCAACACGACATACTCGGAAGTGACGGGCGCTGTCATGCTGACGCGCAATTTCAATCCGCGTGTCATGACCGTCGCGGCCTGCGTGGCCATCTCGCTTGCCTTCATCGGCAAGGTGGGGGCGGTACTGCAGACGATTCCCACCCCTGTCATGGGTGGCATCATGTGCCTGCTGTTCGGGTCGATCGCCGTGGTGGGGATGAACACCCTGGTGCGTGCCGGTGATTCGCTTACCGCGCCGCGCAATCTGGTGATCGCGTCCTTGATTCTGGTCTTCGGGATTGGCGGCATGCAGGTTGGTGGTGGCCAGTTCACGCTGCAGGGCGTCAGCCTGGCGGCCATTCTGGGGATCGTGCTCAATCTGGTGCTGCCCCCGGCGAAAGAGGGGGAGTGAACCCTCTCGGCCTGTCGAGTGAGCGGATGCCCAGGTGAATCGCGGTTCTGATGAATGCCCCTCTTTCGTGTCGCGGTACTGACAGGAAAGAGGGGCATTCTTGATTGATGCGTGGCTCGCTGGGAAGAAAGGGGGCTCCTTCGGTTTATCCCGCGCTCGCGATGCATGACCAGTGACAGGCTGTCAGGCTTTCCTCGTCCAGTGGTTCAGACCCATCAGCATCTTGCGCCTGGGCATGGTGGAGTCGGTAGCGCTCTCCGGCCTGCAGCCGCACGGCATCTCCGGATCTGAGGTGGATATCGAGCGCTTCTGCCGGCAGCTCGATGCGCAGTCGCCCGCGGGTGACGAGCAAGAGGCTGTCATGGCTTGCCTGCAGGCTGATGCTGTCATGGTCTTCAAGCCTCCCCAGCGTGACCTGCGGTTTCTGACGACGCTGCCCTGAGGCATCAGGCCAGTCGGGAATCTTGCGCAGTCGCGTGTCAGCGGGGCTTTCCTCGCATGGTGCATGCTCCTCACGGCGCAGCACTCGCGCAGGCGCCTCGGGGATCTCGTCGCTGAAGAAGTGACTGAGCGAGACGGGGAAGACATCGAGTATCTTGTTGAGCGAGCTGACAGAGGGGCTGACGGCATCCTGTTCGACCTGGGAAATGGTCGAGTTGGTCACGTTGGCGCGCTTGGCGAGTTCGCGTTGAGACAGGCCGTGGCGGGTGCGCAGGATGCGCAGGCGCTGGCCAAGCGTCGGCGACGTGTTCGCGTGACGGGCTTGTGGCTCACCGGTGGATGCCGTCGAGGTCTGGCGGGCTGGAGAGGGAGTCGAATTGGCCGATGGCATATGGCAAAGGCTCCGGTCGGTGGATGGCAGGGCAGGGGGATCAACTGGCACGGCTGCTGCCACCGGCGCTCAGGGTCTCGAGCAGGTGTCGGCCCTGGTTGTCTTCGTGGTGACGCCGCGCGATACAAGGCAGCCACAGGCAGAAGGTCGCGCCGCCCCCGGGCGTCTCTTCCAGCCACAGTCGTCCGCCCAGTTGCGTGATCAACCCGGACGAGACCGACAGACCGATGCCGGAGCCGTTGGCGCGCGTGGTGAAGAAAGGGATGAAGATGCGCTCCCTGAGGTGTTCCGGGACGCCATTGCCGTGATCGATGATCCGGATCTCGATGCCGGCCACGACCTCACCGCCGGGGACTCCTGTCATCACCGGCGAGTGATCCTCCTCCACACCGGCGAGCGTCGCGTCGCGATCGGCGCTGGTGATGCATAGCGTGTCCGGTCCGGGTGCCATCTCGATGGCATTGATGAGCAGGTTGACCAGCACCTGTGTCAGCTGGGCGCGGTCGGCCTCGATCTGACGTGTCGCCGAGAGCTCATGCGTCAATCTGTGTCCGTGATGATCCAGCGCATGGCGTACCAGTACTTCGACGCTATGGATGGCCTCATCTGGATGAATCTGGCTGAGGTTCGGGGGGCTCAGCGTGGTGGGGAGCGTCTCGCCCGGCAGGTCAGGCAGCTCTGCCTGTGCGCCGTGGTGGCTCGCCTGATGTGGGTCACGTGCATATTGGCGCAGGTTGTCGACCAGCGCGCGAATCCGTTCCACCTGATGGATGATGGTCGCGATTTCCTCGCGTACGGGGTCTGCCTGGTCGCCGAGAATGACTTCGATCAACTCGACATGCCCGAGGATGACGGCGGCGGGATTGTTGATCTCATGCCCGATGCCTGCCGTGAGTTCCCCGAGTGCTGCCAGCTTCTCGCGGGTCAACAGCTTCGCGCGTGCTTCGCGCAACAGGCGGACATGCTCCTCCAGTGCCTGGCTGCGCTCGCGCAGCGTGTTCGTCTGTGCGCTCAAGTCACGCGTGCGGTCCTCGACCTGGGCTTCCAGGGTATTGGCGGCCGCCTGAATCTCGCTGCGGTGCGCCTCCAGCCGCGCCAGCATGGTATCGAATTCCTGCGCCAGCTCATCCAGCTCATCACCACGACGCTGTTCTGGCCCAAGCGAGGCAAGCGGCCCGATGCGCAGCCCATCACTGGAGGGTGCATCGCGAACGGCATGCACCACATGGCGTATCTGGCGAATGGGGCGCATCAGGCGCTCGACCCCGCCCCAGACCAGTAGAACTCCCAACAGGCTGACCGCCAGCAGTACCAGGCTGATGTGGACCAATGTCTCCCGGTAGAGTCGCACGTAGGGTGCCTGGGGGTAGCCCGCATAGATCATGCCGATCCGCTGGCCGTCCAGAGAATCCAGAGGCGCATAGGCGGCAACGAACCAGTCGCGTACCACGAAGGCGCGATTGACGTAGCGCTGCCCCTCACCGATGACCTGACGGGTCACTTCGAGCGAGGCCTGCGTGCCGAGTGCGCGTTCACCGGTGCTGTCAGTCACGTTGGTGGCAATTCGGACATCGTCCAGAAACAGGGTGATGGTGCCTGTGCCATCCAGCGGCAGGGTCCCCGGGCCGTAGAGGAGATCGCGGATCTCATCCACCAGGTTCGGGTCACGATTGAGCAGCCGCCCGGCATCAAGCACGCCCACGAGCGTCCCGTGTGCATCCATGATCGGCACCAGTGCACGCAGCAGCATGCCGCGCGTTTCCTCACGCCGCGCGCTGGGTTGTGCATGAGGTGTCCGGCGCAGGGCCAGGCGGGCCCGCTCTGCCAGCAAGGGGTCGAGGGATGCCAGCGAATCGGCGCTGAGCATGTCGAGGCCATCCAGACTCTCGCCCTGGCGCAGACGCGGAACCAGGGCGGCGACACCGGGCGTCTGTCCGAGCTGCTCCGCTGGCAGCCAGCGGAGCCAATCGGCGTTGAGGGTCTCACGCAACGCCTTCAGACGAGGCGCCAGTGTCTCGGTCGATGGTGAGGACGGGCCTGGCAGCGTGGTGGACTGGCGCAGGTTGCGGCGCAGGGTTTCCAGGCCGTCACGAAGCCGCTGGTGCTGACGTTGCAGCGTGCGGCTTGCCACATCGAGATCGCTGCGCACGTTCATGTACAGCTGGCGGTCGGTGTAGGCGGTGGTCCAATAGGCGGTCAGGCCGACCAGCGCCAGCAGCAACAGCAGCAGCGGGGCCAGCGTCAGCACCAGCAAGCGGCGGCGCAGCGAGCCGGCAAGGTAATGGCGCAGGCGCTGGATCATGCAGGGTCATCAGCCGAGCGGTGAGACGAGTCGCGGTCTGGCATGGCGCTCTCGGTCTCGGCGCGCCAGTGGGTCAGCTTGCGATCCAGCGTCTTGCGCGAGATGCCCAGCTGACGTGCGGCAGCGGACTTGTTGTTGGCGTGATGCTCCAGTACTGCACGCAGATGCGCTTGTTCCACACGATCCAGCGACCACTCCAGCGGATAGCCGTGTGAAGCCTCGCTGTCGGCCTCCCCCCCCGCATGGGGAGCGGCAGCGTCGCCTGGTGCATCCGAAGCGCCGGGCATCGCGGCATGGCCAGATGTGAGAGAGGTGCCGGAGGCCGGGAGGGCATCGCCGGGCAGGCGGCCCAGCAGCAGCGCGCGCTCGATGACATTCTTCAATTCACGCACGTTGCCGGGCCAGGCATAGCGACACAGGCGTGCAAGGTCGGTGTGATCCCAGGGGACCTCGGGCAGTCCCAGTTCGCGCGACAGCTGTCGAGAGAAATGCAGGGCCAGGGCAGGAATGTCCGCGGGGCGATCCCGCAGCGCCGGCAGCTGCAAGCTGAGCACGTTCAAGCGGTAGTAGAGGTCTTCCCGGAAGCGACCCGCCGCGACCTCCGTCTCGAGCGTGCGATGGGTGGCGGCCACGATGCGCACATCGACGGCCTGCTCCTGCTCACCGCCCACTGGGCGCACGCGTCGGGTTTCCAGTACCCGCAACAGCCTGGACTGCATGGTCAGCGGCATCTCGCCGATTTCATCCAGGAACAGGGTGCCGCCATCGGCGAAGCTGAACAGCCCATCACGTCCGCGGTGGGCGCCGGTGAAGGCCCCCTTGAGGTGACCGAAAAGCTCGCTCTCCAGAAGTTCCGGACTGATGGCGCCACAGTTGACCGGTACGAAGGCACCGCGCCGTCCGGAGAGGCGGTGCAGGTCGCGTGCCGCCAGCTCCTTGCCGGTGCCGGATTCCCCGAGTATCAGCACGGGAGAGGGGGCCGGCGCGACGCGCGCGATGATCTGCGCGAGTTCCTGCATGCCGGGGGTCTCGCCCTGCAGGCTGGCCTCCTCACCCTGGTGGCGTGCATTGTCACGACGCAGCAGGAAGTTCTCGCGTGCCAGCTGGCGGCGTTCGAGGCAGCGGTCTATCGCGGCGTGCAGCTGTTCGAGGCGGAACGGCTTGATGATGAAATCACTGGCACCTGCGCGCAGGGCACGTACGGCGGTATCGAGATCGGCATAGGCCGTCATGAAGATGACGTCGCTGACCGATGACGGTGACAGGGCTTCTTCCCACTCAAGGCCATCACGTCCCGGCAGGCGGATGTCGAGCAGGATGAGATCAAAATGCAGGCGCGAGCGCAGCGATTCGGCCTGCTCGACGCTTTCGACGGCTTCGATCATCGCGAAGCGGGATGCCAGCGCCTTTTCCAGGTAACGCCGCATGCCCGGCTCGTCATCGACGATCAGGACCGATGCGGTCGGCAAAGCCTGGTCGTGCGTGGCGCGACGCGCCTCCCGTGCGGGAGAGGTGGCGTGGACGGTCATGGCGTTCCTCTATCATGCGTGGCGTGCATCGGGGCGATGGTCATTCGGGTATGGCGTGTCAGGGTGGCGTTCGTTCGCTCATTGTCGCGCGGCGCACGGTACTTTATCTAGCCGCCATTCCTCGATCTCGCCATTCTCTCGGCATTCGCTTTCGCCCGGCGCGGGCACAGTCACCACGGTGTCGGGTGAAGCGAGGTCCAGAGGCCCGCGCTTGAGGCCATCGCAGCAGCGAGAGTCAGGGCCGCGAGCGGGTGGCCAGCGCGAAGGAACAGTGTATCGTGTCGTCCCGCGCAGGCTCACGGGTGGGTCAAGATGACCCGCCTGTGGCAGGGCGGCGATATCCTGTCAGTATTCTCGCCGGCGCTCACCCGGGCATCCAGGCATTGCCAGCGGGCCATGTGCAGGACAAGTCACCAGGTGAATGGCGAGAGCGTGGCCTTGCGGGCACGCTGCTTGCAATGTCTTGCCGCGGGGAGATGGCCAGCCACCGCTGGAGGATCATCTCCCTCGTGAATCACCCCGATAATGACACGCCAGGGAGCTACCTCATGCCGCATCGCCACATCCTCTCCGCCCGCCATCTGCTGGGTGCCATCGCCGGTCTGTCTCTCGGCGCGCTGAGCCTGCAGCCCGCTCAGGCCGCGGATGACATCATCCGCCTCGCGACCACCACCAGTACCTACAATTCCGGCCTGCTGGACAATCTGTTGCCGGCATACGAACAGGCCAACGATGTCACTGTCCAGGTGATCGCCGTGGGGACCGGCAAGGCATTGCGCATGGGGCAGGATGGCGATGTGGATCTGGTGATGACGCATGCGCCGGGCGCGGAGCGCAAGTTCGTCGATGCCGGGTATGGCATCGAGCCACATGGCGTGATGTACAACGACTTCGTGCTGCTGGGACCCAAGGTGGATCCGGCCAATGTCGAGGGCATGTCCGACGTGGACGCGGCCCTGGCCAGAATTGCCGAGAGCAATGCCGGCTTCGTGTCACGCGGTGATGACTCCGGGACTCACAAGAAGGAGCTGTCGCTGTGGGCGAGCGCCGATGTCGTCCCCGATTTCTCGGCATACAAGGCCGTGGGGCAGGGGATGGGCAAGGTGCTGAGCATGGCCAGCGAGCTGCAGGATTACACCCTGAGTGACCGCGGCACCTGGCTTGCCATGCAGGACAAGCTCGACCTTTCCGTGCTGGTGGAGGGAGATGCGCGCCTGTTCAATCCCTACCAGGTGATTCTGGTCAACCCGGCCAATCATGAAGGTCTGAACACCGAAGGCGCCCGTGCGCTGGCTCAGTGGCTGATTTCCCGTGAGGGTCAGCAGGCGATCGATGACTTCCGTCTCAAGGGGCAGGCGCTGTTCCATGCCAGCCACGGTGAAACCGGTTTCGATGCCCAGAAGACAGCGGATGGCAGTGGTGCAGGTCAGGCAGCCGGCGGTGAGACTGCCACCCAGCAGGCGGCGCCGCGTTCGTGACGCTCTGGCATACCACGCAGGAGGCCATGGGCCTCCTGCTGAGCATGGACGCCGCACTCTGGGAAATCATCGGCGTCTCTTTCCGGGTCTCGCTGATGGCCATGCTGGTGGCTGTACCGCCGGCTCTGCTGATCGCCTTCGTGCTGGTGCGTTGCGCCTTCCCGGGGCGCTGGCTGTTGATCTCGCTGGTGAATACCCTGATGGCCGTGCCCACCGTGGTGGTGGGGCTGCTGCTGTTCATTCTGCTGTCACGGGCAGGCCCTCTGGGGGATTGGCATCTGCTGTTCACCCAGCCAGCGATGATTCTGGGCCAGATTCTGCTGGCGCTGCCGATATTGGTGGTGATGCTGCATGCAGCACTGGCTGGCGTGGACAGGCGTGCCTGGGAAACCGCATTGCAACTGGGGGCATCCCGGCCTGCGGCGTTGTGGCGGTTGGTGATGGAGGCGCGCTTCGGGGTGATGGCCGCGTTGGTGGCGGCGTTTGGTAGAATCATCGCGGAAGTGGGTTGCGCCATGATGGTGGGTGGTAACATTGCCGGCTTTACCCGCAACATCACGACCGCGATCGCCCTGGAGACCCTCAAGGGAGAATACGCTCAGGGGGTCGCCCTGGGCATGGTGCTGCTGGTATTGGCCCTGGTGCTCAATCTGCTGCTGGGGCTGCTGCGTGGCCGTGGTCAGCTGGCCGTACAGGTCTGAGTGGCGTGCCGTGGATCACCGCATCGCGCAAGTCTGAATTGTCGTCTGGAGTTTCGATGTCCCCCCTCAACTCTTCGCCCTCATCCTCCTCGCCGGGCGAATCTCCCCATGAGGCCGTGCTGACCTCGTCGTCAGAACCCGTGGCAGAGTCTGTGCCAGAGCCTGTGCCAGAGCCTGTGTCAGAGTCCCGAGCTGTCGCCGAGGAAAGCCTGCTGTGGGTGCGTGACCTGCAGTATCGTCTGCCTGACGCTCCCACGAGCCCTGGCCGCTTGCTGTGGCAGGTACCCTCTCTGGAGTGGACGCCAGACCCGGGGCGCGGCTGGGTGCATCTGAGCGGAGACAATGGCAGTGGCAAGACCACCTTGCTCAGGGTGCTGGCCGGCATGCAGCCTGCCAGTGGTGGAGAGCTTCGCTGGCAGAAGGGGGCCGCCGGCCAGATACGCTATCTGCACCAGCAACCCTATCTCTTTGATACCAGCGTGGCCGGCAACCTGGTGCTGGCGGCGCGCTGGCAGCCGCAACGGCGCTCTGCCGGCGAGCAGCGCGATCAGGTCGCGGCCATGCTGGAGTGGAGCGGTCTGAGCGAGCATGCCCGTCAGCCGGCACGCTCGCTGTCCGGTGGCGAGCGTGCACGTCTGGCACTGGCGCGCGCCTGGCTGTCGCGTCCTCCCGTCCTGCTGCTGGATGAGCCAGCGGCCAATCTCGACCAGGCCGCCGTGGAGCAGCTGGCCATCCGTCTCGAGCAGATGTCCCAGGCGGGTTGCGCGGTGATTCTGTCCTCGCATCAGGACAACGCGCTGAGTCATGGCTGTACGGCACGCTGGACGTTGGCGGAAGCTAGCCTGCACACTGAGCGCATGACTGGTTGAGCCCGACACGGGAAAGGTATCGTCGGTTCCCGTGTCTTGCGTGATCAGAGGAATTTTCTCGCGCGTCCGCCGCGCCTGCATCGAGACCCTCTTGCATGTCCAGACCCCACTCTGATGCCAACTCCGGCCCCTCTCGTGATGGCCAAACCTATCCCGGCGTGACACCTCTGCCGGCCAGTGGTGAACAGCTGGCGGCCTCGCTGACGCCGGCCAACATCACCGGTGTGATCCTGGCCGGCGGCCAGGCCCGGCGCATGGGCGGTGTCGACAAGGGGCTGGTCATGCTCAATGAGGTGCCCTTGATCGCGCATGTGCTGGCACGCCTCACGCCCCAGGTCGGTGAGCTGCTGATCAATGCCAATCGCTCGCATCAGGAATATGCCGCCTATGGTCATCCGCTGGTGGAAGACCGTGAGGCGGGCTATCACGGCCCTCTGATGGGCATGGCCAGTGCGCTGGCCGCCGCGCATACCGAGTGGGTGATGGTGGTGGCCTGCGACGTGCCGCATCTGCCCAATGACCTCGTGGATACCCTGAGCGTGGCGCTGATAGATCACGCCAACGGTGACAGGCTGGCCGGCTACCGTGTGCAGGGAGATGACACCTCGGCTGAGCCGGCGCTGCTGGCGGTGGCCGCCGATGCCGAGCGCTATCACCCTGTCATCTGCCTCCTGCACCGTGGCCTTTTGCCATCACTGGAAGCCGCTCTGGCGGCAGGTGAGCGCAAGATCGACCGCTGGTTCGCGCAACATGTCTGGCTGACGGTGCAAGCGGGCAAGGCCGAAGACTTCGCCAATCTCAATACGCTGGATGAGTGCAGAGCGATGGAATCCGGTCCCCGCTGAGACTGCCCACATCGATTGCCATTGCGGCGCGGCCGCTGCCGAGCCTGAGCCTGAGCCGCAGGACATTCAAGGCGTGTCATCCGACCCCATTCCGCTGGCCAGGCGAGTCATAATGATCCACGGTCAGTGCTCACCTGCCGTACATGTTGGAATTCAGCGGCGTATTGTCCTGCCGCGGCAGGCATGCCTGGCCTTGGACTTGCAGATTTACAGGCAAGCCTGTTGCGGCAGGCCACCCTTTTTTCATCATGTCGCCAGCGCTCCTCATGAGCGGCGCTGAGAGAAAAGGGCCCGACATGTGGGTCGATGCCATCAGAATCATCGAATCGTATCGGCCATCACGTCGTGAGCACGCCGGAAACCTCAAGAGAATCGTCATGCCCGAGTTGCCCACTGATGCCATGGGGCGCGAAGCGTCCACTGTCTCTCATTCTTGCTCTTCCGCTGATACCGGCGGCGGGGCGATGTCACCCGGTTGGGCGGCGAGACTTGCCGCCTCGGCCTGTCCGCTGTTGGGCATCGCCGCCTGGAGCGGCACGGGCAAGACCACCTTGCTGGAACAGTTGCTGCCGGCCTTGCGTGAGCGTGGTCTGCGAGTCGCCGTCATCAAGCACGCTCATCATGCCTTTGATGTGGATACGCCGGGCAAGGACAGTCATCGCCTGCGCTCGGCGGGGGCAACTCCCATGCTGGTTGCCTCTGCCCGGCGCTTTGCGCTGATGATGGAGACGCCCGATCAACAGGAGGCGGATCTGGAGCAGCTTGTCGCGCAGCTCGATGGGCTGGCGGTGGATCTGATTCTCGTCGAGGGGTTCAAGCAGTGGCCATTGCCCAAGCTTGAGCTACATCGCGCGGCCGTCGGCAAGCCGCTGCGGGCCTTGCATGATCCCTGGATACGGGCACTTGCCGTGCCAGGTTCAATGGATGAGCCAGTTGATGAGCCCGATGGCGAGTTCCCGGTGGCGCTTCCCGCGGATCTGACGCGGCTGGACCTCGATGATATCGATGCCTTGGCGGCCTGGGTGGCGGCCTGGCCGGTGCAATGGCGATTGAATGGCGGCCAGCCCCGTCAGGAGGTGGCCTCTTGAGTCTGTCGTGCTTTGACCCAAGATTCGGTGAGCGGATGCTGAGTGTCGACGAGGCGCTTGCAGTGCTGGGAGGCAGTCTGGCGAAGCTCGCGGCGACGCGGCCCACCCAGCGCGTGCCACTCGCCCAGGCCGTTGGACATGTTCTGGCTGAGCCGGTGATATCGCCATTGGACGTGCCTGCCCAGACAAATGCCGCGATGGACGGTATCGCGCTGGCCCACGCGTCGCTGGCTGCCGGCGCGCTGGATGAGGGGGATCGATGCCAGCTCCGAGTCATCGGTAGCTCGCTGGCAGGGCACCCCTGGACGGGGCGCGCCCTGGCTCCGGGGGAGGCATTGCGCATCACGACCGGTGCGGCCATGCCGGCGGGTGCTGACAGTGTGGTCATGCAGGAGCAGCTCGACTATTTCACGCCCGACGCCTCGCCTGATTCAATGCTTGATGCCGATAGCCAGGCGGGTGACGCCGAGACTGCCGAGCAGGTCGTGATTGACGGCGCCAGCAGCGTTCGCGCAGGGCAGAATGTGCGTCAGGCCGGCGAGGATATCGCCCGTGGTAGTGACGTGATCTCGGCGGGGCAATGGCTGTCGCCGGCGGCCATCGGGGTACTTGCATCGCTGGGACTGGCCGAACTCACCGTTCATCGTCCGCTGCGTGTGGCGATCTTCTCGACCGGTGATGAAGTGACGGCTCCGGGAGAGCCCTTGCCGCCCGGCGGCATCTATGATGCCAACCGTTTCAGCCTCACGGCTGCCTTGCATGCCGAGGGAGTCGAGGTGCTGGATCTCGGCATTCTGCGTGACCAGCGCGAGGCGTTGTGCATAGCCCTGCGAGATGCCGCGGCGCGGGCGGATCTGGTGATCACTTCCGGCGGCGTGTCGGTCGGCGAGGCAGATCATGTGCGCAGCGCGCTGGAGGCCTGTGGCCAGCTGGCGCTGTGGCGGATTGCCATGCGTCCCGGGCGCCCTCTGGCCTTTGGCGTACTGGCGGCAGAGGAAGGCCGGCAGGTGCCATTCTTCGGTCTGCCCGGCAATCCGGTCGCCACCATGGTGACCTATCTGCAGTTCGTGCTGCCGGCGTTGCGCATGCTGGGGGGGCTGGGGCCGCTGAGCCCGGCACCGGCAGACCATCCGGGGACCCTGGCATGCTGGCAGTCACCGCGTCTGCAGATGGTGGCAGGCGAGACGCTGCGCTCACGGCCTGAACGAGTCGATTATCATCGCGGCCGGGTGACGCTCGATGACCAGGGGCGTCAGGTCGTGACTACTACTGGCCGCCAGGGATCGGGGATTCTGACTTCGATGCTGGCCGCGCAGTGTCTGATCGAGATCCCGGCAGGCTGCGCCTCCCTCCAGGCCGGCGACCCGGTCATGGTGCAATGGCTGGGGACGCGTGGCCTGTCATGATGGCCAGCCAGGCCGAGCGATCGAACGCGGAGTTCGGCGGGTCGTCCGACATCCTCGGGCCGCCGACAGACCACGAAACAGGATCTACCGGGCTGTCGTGACGACCGCCCATGCTTACAGAGGTAACCGCCACCCCCGGCGGACCTGATACGGATACGAGACAGCTAATGAGCCTTACCCATCTCAACGCCCGCGGCGAAGCCCATATGGTCGATGTCGCGGACAAGCAGGAAACCCGGCGCGAGGCCCGTGCCAGTGCGCGGGTCAGCATGCTGCCTGCCACGCTGGCCCTGTTGGCGGAGGGCGGCCTGCCCAAGGGAGATGTGCTGGCCACGGCGCGTATCGCCGGCATCCAGGCAGCCAAGCGCACCCATGAGCTGATCCCGCTCTGCCATGCCTTGATGCTCTCCAAGGTCACGGTCGACTTCACGCTGGATGAAGTGAACAGCTGTGTCGAGATACAGGTGTTCTGTCGCCTCAACGGGCGCACAGGTGTCGAGATGGAAGCGCTGACGGCTGCCTCCGTGGCAGCACTGACCCTGTATGACATGTGCAAGGCGGTGGACAAGGGCATCGTGATCGGCGACATCCAGCTGGAAACCAAGACGGGTGGCAAGAGCGGTGACTGGCAGCGTGAGGCCATGCAGGAGGAGGCGCCAGCCCCGACGGGAGTGCCGGCCGCCCTGGCAGTCGCATCCGAGGACGTGTCGCCTGTCACGGAGGTGAACGGCAATCTGCGCATCCTGTTTCTGGCCGAGCTGCGTGAGCGTCTCGACCTTGAGTCACTCTCGCTCAACCCTGCCACCCTGACCGATACCACGGTCGGTGGGCTCAAGCGCACCCTGGCACTGCGTGATCCGCAGCTGGAAGCGCTCAATGACTCGCGCGTGCTGTGCGCCGTGAACCAGGACATGGTGCGTGATGATCATCCTCTGAAGGCCGGTGATGAAGTCGCTTTCTTCCCGCCCGTCACGGGAGGCTGAGATGACGACACCCCTTGCGACTGCCGATCGGGCCTTTTCGGTCAGCATCCAGTCAGCGGATTTCGATATTCGCGCCGAGCAGGCGGCCCTGACCCATGCTCGGGGGGATATCGGTGCGGTGGTGACCTTTACCGGGCTGGTGCGTGATTTCAATGAACGCCCCGATGTCCAGGCACTGACACTGGAGCATTATCCCGGCATGACGGAGCGCAGCTTGCAGGCGTTGCTGGTGGAAGCGCAGGAACGTTTCGCGCTGACAGGGGCGCGTATCATCCATCGCATCGGGCGCCTGGCGCCCATGGACAATATCGTGCTGGTGCTGGTGGCGAGCGCGCATCGTCAGGCCGCCTTTGCCGGTTGTGACTTTCTGATGGACAACCTCAAGTCGCGTGCGCCTTTCTGGAAAAAGGAGCATACCGCCTCTGGCGATTACTGGGTGCAGGAGCGCTCCAGTGATCGCGATGCTCTGGAGCGCTGGCACTCTTCGGCAGAAGGCGCTCGGACACACTCTGCCAAGCAGGATTCCCTGACTCCTGTGACACCTCAGACCCTGGGAGATGGTTGATGGAAACCCTGGTCGATGATTTCGGGCGTCGCATTCGCTATGTGCGTCTCTCCGTGACGGATCGCTGTGACTTTCGCTGTGTCTATTGCATGAGCGAGGAGATGACATTTCTACCGCGAGACGAGGTATTGAGTCTCGAGGAAATCGCCCTGCTGGCACGTGCCTTCGTGGAGCTTGGGGTCGAAAAGATTCGCCTGACCGGTGGTGAGCCATTGGTCAGACGCGATATCGGTACTCTGGTGGAAGATATCGGCGCGCTTGACGGGCTGAAGGATTTCTCCATGACCACCAATGGGGCGGGCCTGGTCAAGCATGCCGCTCGTCTCAAGGCCGCCGGCATGCAGCGCCTCAACATCAGTCTTGATTCTCTGGACTCTGAGCGCTTCAAGGCCCTGACGCGTACGGGGGATCTCGACAAGGTGATCGCCGGTATCCGGGCCGCGCGGGCAGAAGGCTTTCGCATCAAGCTCAATGCTGTCGTGCTCAAGGGGCGCAATGATCATGAGGTCGTTTCTCTGGTCGACTTCGCGCGCCAGGAAGGGCTGGATATCAGCTTCATCGAGGAAATGCCGCTTGGGCAGGTGTCCGATCACGGGCGTGAGGAGACGTTCTGTTCCAGCGATGAAGTGCAGGCACGGATAGAGGAGCATCACGCGCTCATACCGACGCTGGAAGACAGTCTGGGACCGGCCCGGTATTTCCGCATGGCAGACAGTGAAACGCGCGTAGGCTTCATCTCGCCGCACAGTCACAACTTCTGCTCGACCTGCAATCGTGTTCGAGTGACGGTAGAAGGGCGTCTGCTGCTATGTCTGGGCAATGAGCACTCGCTGGATCTGCGTGCCATCATGCGCCGCGACCCCGGCAATATCGAACCTCTCAAGGCGGCCATCATCGAGGCGATGCATCTCAAGCCGGAGCGTCACCACTTCACGACCGATGGTGATGTCCAGATCGTCCGCTTCATGAACATGACCGGCGGCTGACGAAATCGCCATCTGAATCTCTTGGCTGGCTTGGGATATCCACTCGACAACACGATGAACCTTCACAAGAACCCTGCCTTCGAGCAGGGTTCTTGTTGGGCGGTGCTGTGGCAACACTGCCTTGCTTTTGACAAGGCTTGTCAGCTTTCAATTAAGGCTTATACTTTGCTGCAACATCCAATCAACTATCGTGTCCCTCATTGGATTCCAGTTTCGCCCGCATGGTGGAGGTAGCAAGATGACCGCAGAATCCCTGGAAAAGATCGCTCGCAACAAGAATGTCGCACGTGCAGCGGCACGCCAGTTGTCCATGGAACAACTGCACAAGCTTTCTGAAGTCATCAATGAAGTCATTGAGCAGAAAGCCGAGGAAGATGAACAGCGTCGCGAAGAAGAAATCGCCAAGGAGCGCAAGCTTGCCGAGATTCGTGATGCGATGATCGAAGCGGGTCTTTCCGTCGATGATCTGGTCAGTGACCAGCCGAAGCGTCGCGGTCGTCCGCCGAAGAACAAGTCAGCACAGTAAGCGTTGCCCGGCACGGGGCCCCAGTGGATGAGGTGGATCACACTGGCGGTCATGACGGTAGAGTGGGACGTCTCTGCTGATGGATGTTCCAGCGTGCATTCAGGCATGAAAAAGCCCGATCGGTATTTTTCCGATCGGGCTTTTTCATGCTTCAAGGCAGGTGAAAGGCCGGGGGAATGGCAGTAGCCTGACAGCCTTGCCTGTCATGGCGTCTTCAGCTGTCACCCATGGTCATCACATGCAGAAAGAGCACCGGCTCGTGACGCAGATGATTGCGTAGCCAACGATTGATTCTGCTGTTCAATTGCTGTTTCACGGTGTCGATGTCGGTGGTCTCGAGTCCGGCCAGGGTGTCATCGAGCCACTCGGCGAAGCTGTCTTCATCCAGTCTGGCCGTACCACTGACGTCCAGCATCAGGCGGCCGATACGCACCCAACCGGCTTCCTGCAGCGTCAGGGGCAAGGCGAGCGATACGCTGCCATGGCGTCCGAGACGCGCTCGTGCACGACGGTCCATCGAGTCAAGTGGCCGCACCTTGTCGTGCTCGATGATCCGCTCCTGCAACGTCAGACGCTTTTCCACGGACAGCCCCTGAGCATCGAGACGAATCACGTCACCATTGACGGGAATCAGCGGTGCCTCGATGCCCAGGGACTGTGCTACCTGGGTGTGCGCCAGCTGGTGACGGTATTCGCCGTGCACCGGCAGCAACCGCGTGGGTTTCAGCCAGCCGTAGAAGGTGCGCAGCTCCTCTTGGGCGGGATGGCCTGAGGCATGCAGATCCGGGAACTGCTTCTCTTCCATGATGCCGACGCCCAGGCGGGTCAGGGCATTGTGCAGCTTGCCGATCGCCAGTTCATTGCCGGGAATGGCCTTGGAGGAGAAGATGACCGTGTCGCCCGCCGCCAGCTCGAAATCAGGGTGGCGCGAGTTGGCCAGGCGTGAGAGTGCCGCGCGTGGCTCGCCCTGGCTGCCGGTCGCGATCACCATCACCTCTTCCGGCGGCAGATAGCCCAGGTCCTTTACCGGCACCAGCGGCGGGAAATCTTCCAGATAGCCCAGTCCGCGTGCCACCCGCACCATGCGTTCCATCGAGCGGCCCAGCAGCGTGACCCGACGGCCATTGCGAGCCGCCGCACGACCCAGTGCCAGGATGCGCGCCAGGTTGCTCGCGAAGCAGGTCACCACGACCCGCCCACGGCAGCCGGCCAGCGTCTTCTCCAGCGCACGCGCCACCTCGCCCTCACTGCGTGAGTGGCCGGGCAGAGGGGCATTGGTGGAGTCGCCGACCACGAGATCGACCGGCGCCAGCGCCTGATAGCGCTCCGGGTCAGTGGGTTCACCGATCAGCGGCTCCGGGTCAAGCTTCCAGTCACCGGTGTGCATCACGCGATATTCCGGTGTGACGATCAGCAACGAGCAGCTCTCGGGAATCGAGTGGGTCAACGGCAGCAGGCGCAAGGCGAAGGGCCCGGACTCGAAGCCTTCATCGACCTCGATGATCTGCAGGCTGGACGTCTCGAGTTCGCGTTCCGCGAACTTGGCCCGCAGCAGGCCCGCGGCCAGTGGTGTGGCGATGATCGGACAGCGCCATTTCGGCCACAGCCAGGCAACGGCACCGATATGGTCTTCGTGACCATGGGTAATCACCAGCATCTCCGGGCAGATGCCCAGGCTTGCCAGCGATTCGGTGTCGGGTACCTGCAAGGGGCCTTCAGGAAGATCCTGGCGAATCATCATGCCGCAATCCACGGCGATCCAGTGATCCTGGTAACCATACAGCGTCAGATTCATGCCGATCTCGCCACAGCCGCCCAGCGGCAGAAGATGCAGCGGTGGACGTTGTCTCTGACGGACTTGAACGCGGGGTTTCAACATGGATGTCATGCCATCAGTAAAATGTCACTCAACTATACGGGAATCCCGCAAAGCGCCACAAATGACGGTACTTCTCGTCGGCCACCCCGAGGGGCGAAACCGAGGTCGAATTGACAATTCATTCACTCTCGTTGAAGGGCGCTGCTTCGTCGCGTGTGATCGGCTACAATGGCGCACCTTTTGCCGGGAGCCATGGCGTCGATGGCCGGACTCCCGAGCGAGTCGGTAGTCGTTACCGGCTGAATATCATTCCCCGCTTTCACAATGGTTGAACATACGATGTCACACGCCTATCGCCTGGTGGTGTCCTGCCCTGATCAGGTGGGAATTGTTGCCCGAGTCTCTACCTTCATCGCCGAGCAAGGCGGTTGGATCACCGAAGCCAATCAGCATTCCGATCTGGGTGCGGGTCGATTCTTCATGCGCTATGAGATCAACCCCGAGTCCATCGGCCTCAGCGCCGCTGAACTCAGCAAGCGCTTCGCGCCGATCGGGGAAGAGTTCGGGATGGAGTGGCGGGTGCATGACACGGCCGCTCGCAAGCGTGTCGTGCTGATGGTGTCCAAGGATTCCCATTGCCTGGTGGACCTGTTGCACCGCTGGCAGTCGGGGGATCTGGAATGCGATATCCCCTGTGTCATCTCCAATCACGAAGACATGCGCTCACTGGTCGAATGGCACGGCATTCCGTTCCACCATGTGCCGGTGGACAAGAATGACAAGGCGCCGGCATTTGCCGAGGTCGAACGACTGGTGGAAGAGGCCGAGGCCGACAGCATCGTGCTGGCGCGTTACATGCAGATCATCCCGCCGAGCCTCTGCGAGCGCTATGCCGGCCGCCTGATCAACATCCACCACAGCTTCCTGCCGTCCTTCATCGGTGCCAAGCCGTACCATCAGGCCTTCGGCCGCGGCGTGAAGCTGATCGGCGCTACCTGTCACTACGTGACCGAGGAGCTGGATGCCGGCCCGATCATCGAGCAGGACATCCATCGAGTCACCCATTGCCACACTGCGGAAGACCTGGTGCGCATCGGGCGTGACGTGGAGCAGAAGGTACTGTCGCGTGGCCTGCGCTGGCACCTGGAAGACCGCGTGCTGATCCACGGCAACAAGACCATCGTCTTTGCCTGATCCGCGCTCTGGGCTGACTGCCTGAGCCAAGCGGCTGAACCGAGACCGGCACCTGAAAGGGTGCCGGTCTTCTTGTTTCCTGCACCTGCCCGCAGGACGGCGTGGCGCAGGTGCCTGTCATGGGTTGCGAGAGGTGACAGGCGGAGTATTCAGCTCCCGTGCCAGCCAGTCGGCGAGGGCTTTTGCATGAGGGTGTCGTGCCCGTGTGCGACCGCTCTCGGGCAGCGTCAGCGTCAGGCAGGCGCGTGTCTCGACGAAGCCCCACGGCGCGATCAGGCGTCTGCTGCGCAGGTCCTCCTCGACCAGATAATCCGGCGTGATGCCCACGCCCAATCCCACCAGCGTCGCTTCCAGCAGATAGTTGAGGTGCTCGAAGCCTTGCGCGTAGTGCAGTTGATCGCTGGACAGGCCCTGGCGTGAGCACCAGTCCGGCCAGGCCTGCGGGCGCGAGCGGGTGTGCAGCAGCGGCAAGGTCAGCAGAGTCTGTGGTGCGGGAGTCGCGGTGGTCTCGCCCAGCCAGTCAGTGTCCGGACGCAGCACCGGGCCGATGCGCTCCGTGCCGAGAATTCGCGTTTCCTGATGCTCAGCCTGGGTGAAGGGGGGAGTCTGAAAGCGCAGCACGCCATCCACGCCAGAGCGCAGGCCTTCGTTGTCGTCACTGGCAGTCAGATGCAGTTCAAGCTCCGGAAGGGCTGCCTTGAGGGCACCCAGCCGCGGAATGAACCAGCGGGCGAGGAAGGAGCCCGGGCAGCTGAGCACGAAGGGCGCGCGGGCATCACTGCGGGAAAGGTCCGCACAGATCCGTGCCAGGCCGCTCAAGTGATGGCGTGTGGCAGCCGCCAGCTCATGACCCGCCGGCGTCAGCTTCAGCCCGCGGCCAGCACGGTCGAACAGCTGTGTCCCCAGCGTTTCCTCAAGCTGGCGAATCTGACGACTGACGGCGCCGTGGGTCACGTGCAGCGCCTCGGCGGCACGCGACGCGCTCTCGAAGCGAGCCGCCACATCGAAGGCGCGCAAGGCATTCAGCGAGGGCAATGCCTCCAGAGAGGCGGGAGAGGATGAATCGGGCGCAGTCAGGCGGGCCATCGGATGTCTCCTGCTGAGTGTCCTGTGAGATAAACTCACACATCTTGGCGAATATATCGTTTTTCATCCCGCGTGCCGAGCGCTAGGATGGTCAGCATACTGTCGGGTGCACCACGCAGGCCAAGAACGCAGACGCCGCACCAGCGTGCCCCGCCACTGACATGACTTCGAGGAGATTTGCATGAGCCAGTCGACTGCTACCCTGCGTCAAGGCCCGGATGCCAAGGGCTTCTTTGGTGACTTCGGCGGCCGATTCGTCGCCGAGACGCTGATGCCGCTGATTCTGCACCTGCAGCGCGAGTATGAAGCCGCCAAGCAGGATCCGGCCTTCGCCGAGGAACTGGCCGGTCTCTCCGCGGATTATGTCGGGCGTCAGAGCCCGCTGTATTACGCCGAGCGCCTGACCGAGCATCTCGGAGGTGCCAAGGTCTATCTCAAGCGGGAAGATCTGATGCACACCGGCGCTCACAAGATCAACAATGCGCTGGGCCAGGTGCTGCTGGCACGCCGCATGGGCAAGCAGCGCATCATCGCCGAGACCGGTGCCGGCATGCACGGCGTGGCGACGGCCACCGTGGCGGCGCGTTTCGGTCTGGACTGCGTGATCTACATGGGCTCCACCGACATTCACCGTCAGCAGCCCAACGTTCAGCGCATGCAGTTGCTGGGCGCCAAGGTGATCCCGGTCACTGCCGGTGATGGCACGTTGAAGGATGCCATGAACGAGGCGCTGCGTGACTGGGTCACCAACGTCGACGATACCTTCTACATCATCGGTACTGTCGCGGGCCCACATCCGTATCCGCAGCTGGTGCGTGACTTCCAGTCCATCATCGGTCAGGAAACCCGCGTCCAGCTGCAGGAGAAGGAAGGCCGTCTGCCGGACTCGCTGGTCGCCTGCATCGGCGGGGGGTCCAACGCTATGGGGTTGTTCCATCCGTTCCTGGACGAGCAAAGCGTCGAGATCATCGGGGTCGAGGCTGCCGGTGAAGGTCTGGACACGCCGCGCCACGCCGCCAGTCTCAAGGGTGGCCTGCCGGGCGTGCTGCACGGTAACCGCACCTTCCTGCTGCAGGATGACGAGGGGCAGATCGGTGATGCGCACTCCATCTCCGCAGGGCTCGACTATCCGGGTATCGGACCGGAACACGCCTGGTTGCACGATATCAAGCGTGCCGAGTATGTCGCCGCGACCGACCAGGAAGCACTGGACGCCTTCAAGATGCTGTGTCGCCTGGAAGGCATCATCCCGGCGCTGGAGTCTTCCCACGCGCTGGCGGAAGTCATCAAGCGTGCACCGGGCCTGCCGAAGGACCATCTGATGGTGGTCAATCTGAGCGGCCGCGGTGACAAGGACATGGCCACCGTCACCCATCATCTGGCGGACGAGCTGGGCCTGAATCCTGACGGCGAGTAACGCCGCGCCTGTCGCGCAATGCCCGGCGATGGAGGGGTCAGACGCTGACCGGGTCCATCCGCCCCATGTCTTCTTCGCCTGCAGGTGAATCGCTGCCTGCAGGTCAGCAAATTCGGAGTCTATTGATGAGCACTTCCGCTACTGACACCACTTCCAGCAGCCGTCTTGACCGCCGTTTCGCTGCCGTACGCAGCGAGAATCGCGCAGCGCTGGTGACCTACATCACCGCGGGTGACCCCGGCTATGATGCCAGCCTCGCGACCTTCCTCGGCATGGCCGAGGCCGGTGCCGATGTCATCGAGCTGGGCATGCCGTTCACCGACCCGATGGCCGATGGTCTGGCGATCCAGCATGCCACCCAGCGTGCCCTGAAGGCCGGCCAGACGATGGACCGTACCCTGGCGATGGTCACGGAATTCCGCAAGCAGGATCAGGACACGCCCATCGTGCTGATGGGTTACTACAACCCGATCTATCGTCGCGGTGTGGCCACCTTCCTCGAGCAGGCAAGCCAGGCCGGTGTCGATGGCCTGATCGTGGTCGACCTGCCGCCGGAGCACGACGATGAGCTGTGTGAGCCGGCCAATGCCGCCGGTATCAGCTTCATTCGCCTCGCGACACCGACGACTGACAGCGCGCGCCTGCCGGGCGTGTTGGCCAATACCTCAGGCTTCCTCTACTACGTCTCCAGCAATGGCGTGACCGGTGGCGCGGCACCGACTGCCGAGAAGGTCGAGGCCGAAGTGGGCCGTATCCGTGAGCACACCGAGATTCCCGTCGCGGTCGGTTTCGGTATCCGTACCGCAGAGCAGGCGGCGCGTATCGGTCGTTTCGCCGACGGAGTCGTGGTCGGCTCGGCCCTGATCGATCTGCAGGCCAACGCCGAGACACCGGAGCAGGGCACCCAAGCGGTACATGCCTTGACCCGTGAACTGGCGGATGCGCTGAAGACGGCGCGCCACTGAGGATTCGCTCAGGGGTAGCCAGCTCGCCTCTTGCCCTCGGGTAGTGACACAGCCACGCCTCGACCTCTGGTCGGGGCGTGGCTGTTTTCGTTCGTCTGTTTTCGTTCGGTCGTATCTGTCCGGCTGTGTCATCACGTTGTGCTGTCCTTCGAGCATTGCGCGGGAGGGTCTCGCGCGCTCTCGGATCCCACCACGCCAGAGAAGACCATCCTGCCGCGAAGGCTCGACATGGCAGTGCCTGCCTCGCGCTCGAGGCAGAGGATTCGTGAGATTTCGCCTTCATTCAACGCAGATTGAGGGTTACTTATACTCAAGGACAAGTGACACTTGACCAGCAGGATGAGAGGAGAGTCGGTGCCAAGGCGCCCGGCACTTCAGGAAGGAAAGATCGAGTGCGACCGACATGCTGACTGTTCCAGAAGCCATGAACCTTCAGGCAGCATCGGCAGGGAGATTGAAACGACATGTCCATGAATCCATCAGCGTCCTCCGCCGCGGCCACCTCCGCTGCTTCGGTTGACGGCCTGGAAGGCAGCAATTGCTTGCATCAGCTGTTGCAGCATACTTCCAATGGAGTGTGTGGATACGACCTTCAAGGGCGTGTGCAGTGGGTCAATCCGGCCTTCGAGGAGCTGACGGGATACCGGGCAGAAGACCTGGCCGGTCAGGTGCTCAGTGAATTTCTGACGGGTGAGGATTCCGACAGGACGGTGATCGCCAGAATGCATCAGCAGTGCGAGCTGGGTGAGCCCAGTGACGAGGAGCTGCTCCATCACGATGCGAATGGACGACCGCTGCGCCTTCGTCTGCGCTGCATACCGCTCATGGCCGCCGACGGCACCCTGACCGGTTATCTCGGCGTGCATACCGATGTGACCCAGGCGCATCTGGCGCTGGAGCTCAGCCATTCCCAGCTCAGATTGCTTGAGTCCGTCACGGCTGGCCAGCCGCTGGACAAGACCCTGCTGGACCTGTGTCAGGCCATCGAGGCCGTCGCGACTCGCGTGCGTTCCTCGCTGCTGCTTCTGGATGAGACAGGCACACGAATCATCGGAGGGAAGGCGCCGAGCCTGCCCCCCAGCTTCATGCAGTTCACCTCCGGCCTGCGTATCGGGGAGGGGGTGGGCACCTGTGGTACGGCGATGTGGCGGCGTGAGCAGGTGCTGACCCCCGCCATCGGCGAGGACCCCGCCTGGGAGGGCTTCCGTCAGCATCCCCACGCGCTGGGACTGGATGCCTGTCTCTCCATGCCCATCCTCGATGATGCAGGCAATCCGCTGGGAAGTTTCGCCTTCTATGCCACGTCCGGCGATGTCTTCAACGATAGCCATCTCGGCTTGCTGAAGGTCGCCGTCAACGTGGCTCGATTGGCGATCGAACGCCATCGGCGTGATGAGCAGCTCACCTATCAGGCGCTGCATGATGCATTGACGGGCCTGCCCAATCGTCGGCTGTTGCGTCGCAAGCTCGGAGCCTTCGCGGACCTCGCTCTGGAAGAAGCGCGCGTCGGGGCGTTGATGTTCCTGGATCTGGATCATTTCAAGCGCCTGAACGATGTACTGGGGCATGACGCGGGAGATCGTGCCCTGATCCAGATCGCCGCCCGGCTGGAGCAGTTGCTGGAGCCGGGCGATGTGCTCGCGCGCCAGGGCGGGGATGAGTTCATCGTGCTGCTGGCGCCTCGCTTCGGTGGCATGGAGGACGCCAGGGCCCGAGCGATGCACGTCGGCGAGGGATTGCTGGCACGTCTGCGGGTACCGGTTGAGCTGGAAGGGCGTGCGCATCAGTTGTCCGGCTCACTGGGCATCACGCTGTATCCGCGTCCGGATGAGGCGGACGAGGGGTATCAGACGCTTTCCGGGGCGGCAGAAGACGAGGGAGACGATTGGGGCCATCTGCTGCACGAGGCGGACATCGCGCTCTATGAGAGCAAGGGGGCCGGGCGTGCACGCATGTGCTTCTTCTCACCGGACATGCGCAATCGCATCATCGCCGCCACCCAGATGGAGCAATCCCTGCGCAGTGCGCTTTCCCGTCAGCATCTGGAAGTCCATCTCCAACCGCAATTCTCCCTGCAGCCGGATGCCTCGCTTGAGCATCAACTGCCCAGGCTCTGTGGTCTTGAGGCGTTGCTGCGCTGGAATGACCCGTTGCTGGGGAATGTCTCGCCCGCGACCTTCATCCCGATCGCGGAAGAATCAGGGCTGATCGTCGAGCTGGGCCATTGGGTGCTGGGGCAAGCCTGTGCGGTGTTGGAAGACATGGCGACACGCGGACATCAGCTGCCGATCGCGGTGAATGTCAGTCAGGTACAGTTTCGCAGCGCGGAATTCGTGCCGCAGGTCGCAGCCCTGCTCAAGCGCCATGCCTTCGCGCCGGACATGTTGCGCATGGAGATCACCGAGAGCCTGGCGGCGGAAGATGAGGCCGACATGCTGGAGAAGGTCGACCAGCTGGCGGCGCTGGGGCTGACGTTCTCCATCGACGATTTCGGGATCGGCTACTCCAATCTTGCACGCCTGCGCCGCATGCCGCTCAGTGAGCTGAAGATCGACCGCAGCTTCATCAAGGATCTGCGTCTCATCGATGACGATGGGCTGACAGCGCCTGCACCTGGCGAGACTCCCGGACAGGAAGTCTGCCATGCCAACGAGATCGTGCGTGCGATGCTGGTGATGGCGCGCGCCCTGTCGCTGGAAGTGGTGGCCGAGGGAGTGGAGACCTCCGAGCAGTTCGAGGTGCTGCGTCAGCTGGGCTGTCAGCGTGTCCAGGGCTACCTGTTGGGGCGCCCCCGTCCCATGAAGGACGTGCTCGATGAGATCGAAGCCGGAGTGCTCGGTGCATGAGGCCGATGATGCTCTTGCCTGGCGTGAGGAGGGCGGCACGCGCGGGCCGAACGGGTTTATCTTGCCACTTCAATGGCTTATACTGCGCAGCGCTACGCCCCCTTAGCTCAGCTGGATAGAGCGGCCCCCTCCTAAGGGGCAGGTCGCAGGTTCGACTCCTGCAGGGGGCGCCAAGCCCTTCATTCATCCCCGCGTCATTCTTCCTGAATCTCTCGTCACTCTCTGTACAGGGTGTCTTTCTGCTGTCTCTCGCTTGCCTGCCCTCTGGCTTCCGGGCCGGGTCACATCCTGCGCGCCCATGCGCCATCAGCTTTCAGGATGAGCCAGCTCCCCGGCTTGAGCAGCACGGCGCCTCATGCATGGCACGTCATTTATGATGCCCTGACCTGTTGCCCGGAGAATGGCAGTCGTGCCGGGCGGGGCAGGGCATCTCGTCATTCCATCGCGTTGTGTTCAGTCGCGATGTGCTGCCTCGGCATCCGTTGGCAGGGCCAGAAATTCCTGCATGATACGGGTGTCGCGGAAACGTTCGATCAACTCCGGATCCTCGGCGAGTGACGGCGGGTTCTCGAGCCCTTCGCGGATCTTGGCTGCCAGGCCTTCAATGCTGTTCTCGGAGATCAGCCGCGCCTGATCATGGATCAGCACATTGCGGACCCCACCGGGGACATCCGGCGCGACACATGGCGTGCCGCAGCACATGCTTTCCACCAGCACGATTCCGAAGGCTTCACTGCGCGAGCTGAGAATGAACAGACGGGCATGCTTCATCCACGGGTAGGGATTGACCCGGCTGCCGATGAGATGGACCCGGTCGCCCACCCCGAGCTCGCGAATCAGGTTCTCCACACTCTCGCGCTTGGGCCCATCGCCGACGATGACCAGGTCTTCCTCGATATCCGCGGCGAGATAGGCCTTGATCAGGACATCCTGGCGCTTCACGTCCGACAGGCGACATACCTGCACGACATAGGGGCGTGATGGCAGCTCCACGGGCTCATCCGCCATCTGCGCGATGGCATCGAGATCGCAGACGTTGCCGATGGTGGCGAGGCGTCGAGGCGTGACAGCGTGTTGCGAGAGCAGTCGCTCGAGTTGCTCGCGGACATTGTCGGTATTGCAGATGATCTGCTTGTCGGCGTACAGGCGCTTGAGCAGGAATTTCTGACGCCAGCCCTGGCGGATGTCACCGGGCCAGGACACGGTGACCTGCCACAGGCGCGGGTCCTTGAGTGACCAGACCGTCTCGAAGGCGCCCTGGCCGCGCATGATCACCCGGTCGACGGGGCCATGGCGTGTTTCCAGGGTACGGATGAATCGCCGCAGGTAGGCGCCACCGTAATAGCCGCGCCAGACGAATCCAGAGCCCTTGATCAGAGGGTTGAGCACTGCGCGGGTGAAGAGGTCATACACCAGGCCAATGCCGGTCTTGCGGAATGCCTTGTCGAAGTCGATCTGGTGGACATGTACGCCCGGGTCCGGGATGAGTTCGAGTTCACCCTTGAGCACGAGCACATGCACCTCGTGACCTTCGCGGCACAGGACATTGGCCAGATTGACGGTGTTTCGCTGGATCCCGCCGATGTTGAGCTTGCGTACCACAAGCAGGACGCGTTGTTTCATGGTGGCCATCTGTCCGAAAAGATGTGGGATGAGCCATCAACTCCCAGCGGTGCCAGTGACGGAAGACTGCCGGGGATCCGGCGCTCGGTCTGAGGCAAGGGGAGCGGGATGAGCGGAGGGTGCCATGTTACGTGGATTCAATGAGCGGGGGAATGCCGCCTGCCCGGCCGGATGTCAGGGCTCTGCGCCGCAGTCTGCTTGCATTCTGGCTTTGATGGAGTAGCCTACCTGCCGCCTTGTCCCGCGCGGCGCCTTTCGGCGTCTGCACTGCCGACTGTCGTCCAGTCGTGACCTCCGATTCCTTCACGTTCGAGATCCTGTCTGCCATGTCTGATGCTTCCAACCCGCCTGTCCGAGGGGAGTCCCGTGTCCGTCGTGCCACGGCGGATCGTCATTTCGATGGGCTGGCGGAAAAGTTCGAGCGCGGCTTCTATACCACCGAGCGTGGCAGGGTGCGTCTGGCGCTGACTCGCCAGTTGATGGAGGAGCGTTTCGCCCATCTGCCGGCCACCCAAGTGCTCGAGATCGGGGCCGGACTTGGTCAGATGGCGCACTGGTGGTTGTCGCGTGGCCATCAGCTGACGCTGGTCGAGCCTTCCGGTGAGATGCGTGAGCGCGCCATGCAGCGACTGTCCTCTCCGGAGGAGGATGCGGCCCCGCTGACGCAGGACACCCTGACAGAGCGCCTGACCTGGGATGGACGTGATCTACAGGGGTTCGCCGCCGCCGCCCACCGACAATGGCCGGTGGTGGTCTGCCATGCCGTTCTTGAGTGGCTGGTCTCCCCGCGTGAAGGGTTTCTGCTGCTGGCACAGCTGCTGGCACCGGGTGGCGTGATGTCATTGAGCGTCTTCAATCGCGACGCTCTGGCATTCTCCAACGTCACCAAGGGCAACTTCGACAAGGTGCTGGACGGGCGGTTGGCCGGATGGGGGACGGGCAAGCGTCTGACGCCCATCTCGCCGCTGCGTGATGTCGAGATTCGCCAGTGGGCCGAGGAGGCCGGGCTTGAGGTGCGCGAGCTGACAGGGCTGCGAGTCTTCCATGATTATCTGCGCTCGCGCGACCCGCTGAGTGAGGGGGACATGCAGAAACTGCTGGCCCTCGAGTGCCAGCACTGGCGCACGCCCCCCTTCGTCCATCTCGGACGCTATCTGCACTATGAGCTGGTGCGCCCTGCCTGAGGTGTCACGGCGCAGGCTTCTGCGCCGTCTTGCTGTTCATCATCTGCCGTTTCCTATCTTTTCGGAGTCTTCATGTCTGCTCAAACCCCCGCCTGCCAGTTGCTTGAACGCCAGGACAGTGATTTCCGTGATTGGCTGTGGGTCGCTGCACCGCGTGATGACTGGTGGCTGTCATCGGACCGCCAGCGGCGTGTCTGGGGGCATGACACCGGCATCGTGAATGCCGCGCGGGAGGCCGGGCACCAGGTCAGCCATGCGGTGGCCTTTGCCGAAGCCCGCGCGGATACCACGATTGGCGAGGCGGCGGGTGCCTTGCTGTTCTGGCCCAAGGCGCATGCGCTGGGCGAGTGGTGGCTGGTGGCGCTGTGCCATGTATTGCCGGCAGGTACGCCGATCAAGGTGGTGGGCGAGGTCAACGGTGGCATCAAGCGCGCTGAGCGCATCCTCAAGGCACTGGGAATGACGGCCCGCAAGGACGATACCGCGCGTCGTTGCCAGCTGTGGTCATCCGCCACGCGTGAGTTGACGGCCGAACAGGCCGCCAGCAGTGAATCGCCACTGGCAGTGGCTGGACAATGGACAGAAGGCTGGGGCGAATTCGAGGCGCTGGAGCTGCGCCTGACCAGCCATCCGGGCCTCTACGGCAATGCCAAGCTGGACCCGGGTACCGCGCTGCTGCTGGAGAACCTGCCGACCCGTGGCTACAAGCGGGCGCTGGATATCGGGGCGGGTGACGGCATCATCAGCTGCTGGCTGGCGCGTCACGGTGCGCGCGTGATGGCAGGCGATGTCAGTGCCTTCGCGGTGGAGGCGACCCGTCGCAGTCTGGCGCTCAACAGGCTTGAGGCGGACGTACGCCTGAGCGATGTCTTCGCGGCGTTCGAGGGCGAGCGGTTCGAGGCCATCGTGGCCAATCCGCCGTTCCATCATGAGCGCGATATCGATTACGGACCGGCGGCGCGTCTGATCAGCCAGGCGCCGGATCACCTGGTGCCGGGTGGTACCCTGACGCTGGTGGCCAATGCCTTCCTGCCCTATCCGGATCTGTTGCAGGCGGCCTTCGGCGAATTCGAGGTGCTGGCCGAAACGCGCCAGTTCAAGGTCTATCGTGCACGCAAGGCGCGCTGATCCTCTGCGGCCTGATTCCCTGCGACCTGATGCCGAGCCCGCCGCTTACGCCTCCGGCGACTGATAGCGGATGGCCGTGATGATGTAGGTGGTCTCGCCGCCCGGCGCTGCCACGCTCACGTCATCATCCAGCCCCTTGCCCAGCAGTGCCCGGGCGAGGGGGGCATCGACGCTGATCCAGCGGCGCGCGTTGTCGGTCTCATCAGGGCCGACGATGCGTATCTCCATCTCCTCTCCCTGTTCATCCTCCAGCGTCACGAAGGCCGCGAAATACACGCGCTCCAGATCCGCGGGCAGGCGGTCGACGATGGTCAGTTCATCCAGACGCTTTTCCAGATAGGCGATCTTGGCGATGGTCTGATTCAGTGCCTTCTTGTTGTAGGTGTAATCCGCATTCTCGCTGCGATCCCCCATGGCGGCGGCCTCGCCCGTCTTGCGCGACAGCTCCGGTCGCCTGACGCGCCTCAGGTGGTCGGCCAGCGCCTTCATCTTCGCGTGGCCCTGCGGGGTGATCACGTTGCTCTTCTTTTCCTGACGCGGATCGGTCTTGGGATCGCGCCAGCGCGTCATGTTACGACCTTGCATGTCTTTCTCCACAGCCTGCGAAAATGAAGGGCAAGCGCCCGCAAAGGGCGCTGTCTTGCGTTGAGGCCTGCGACCAAGGGGGGTTGGCGGCAGATTCAAACGTTCGTTACAGTCTTGGCATGCCGTTCACGTTCTCGTGATATCGCCATTGCGGCAATTCGCCAGCACGCCTGCCAGGGCGCAGGTCTCAAGGGGCATTGCCGTATCATCCCGCCAACAATAATGAATTTCAGGGAGCTGTCCATGCCAACCCCGTCATCGCTACGCCGTACTCGTCGCGCCACGCATCGTGTCTACCAGCTGATGCTCTCAGGAGGCATGGCGCTGGGCATCACGCTGGCCGGCATGACCGGCGTCCAGGCCGCCGAAGGAGATGATGCCGTCTTCGGACTCATGAAACGCTGGGCCCAGGTCAACTATCAATCCTCCGGGGACGCTCAGGAAACCGGCATGGAGGCCTTGGGCAAGGAAGTGCGCGCGCTGGCGGACCAATACCCGGACAACGCCCATGTGCTGACCTGGGAGGGTATCATCCTGGCGTCGTGGGCCAAGGCGCGAGGGGGACTGGGGGCGCTGGATCTGGCCAAGGAAGCCAAGGCCACCCTGGAGCAGGCCATCAAGCTCGACCCCCGGGGCGACAATGCCTCTGCCTACGTGACGCTCGGGGCGCTGTATGACAAGGCGCCGGGTTGGCCGGTCGGCTTTGGCGATGATGACAAGGCGGGGGAGGTGCTGCGTCAGGGGCTGGCCGTCAATCCTCAGGGCATGGATACCAATTTCTACTATGCCGACTATCTGGCCTCCGAGGGCAGGAAGGCCGAGGCACTCAAGCATGCACGGCTCGCGCTCAAGGGCCCGGCTCGGCCCAATCGTGAGCTGGCCGATCAGGAGCTGAAGCGCGAGATCAAGGCATTGATCACACGACTGGAGTGAGTGTCGCGCACGCGGCTTCAGGACAACGGTGACCGTTCGGCGGCACTGGACGAGGGGCACTTCCTTCGGACAGTGCCGCTTTCACGTCCAGTGGGCGGGCTGGCCAGCGCAGGGCGAGGTCGGGATAATGCGACTTCAGCCAAGGAGGATGCATGAGTGATACACCAGAGCACGTGGCAGGGCAGCAGGTCTTTGCGCATGACGATGTCGAACGGGTCGAGACCAGGGTGCTGCAGGACGGTTTCTTTCGCCTGGAGCAGCGCGAGCTTCGCCATCGGCGTTTCAACGGTGGCTGGAGTGATGTGATCCAGCGCGAGGTGCATGTTCGCCATGATGCCGTCGGTGTGCTGCCCTATGACCCGGTGACGGATCGTGTGGTCTTCGTCGAGCAGATCCGGGCCGGCATGCTCGAGGACGAGCGCACCCCCTGGAGTCTGGAGCCCATCGCCGGCCTGGTGGACAAGCAGGAAAGTGCGGCGGAGGTCGCGCGGCGTGAGGCGGTCGAGGAGGCCGGTTGCGAGTTGAAGGAGCTGATCGAGCTCTACCGCTATTACCCCAGCCCCGGCGCCTGCACCGAAGAGGTCACCCTGTTCATCGGGCTATGCGACAGCAGCGGACTGGGCGGGGTGCATGGGCTGGCGGAAGAGAACGAGGATATTCGCGTGCATGTGCTCGATTTCCAGGCGGCCCTGTCGCTTCTGGAGCAGGGCAGGCTTGGCAATGCCATGGCGATCATGGCCATGCAGTGGCTGTTGCGGGAGCGTGCTGCACTGCGGGTGATGCACGCCTGAGACAGCGAAGGCGTTGCTTGGCAATCCCCCGTGGCTCACGCAGGGTTCCTCAACCTGCCCACCAGAACTGCTATTCTAGAGGCTTGCTGCCACCGGCAGGCCGGCAGTCGATCAATGCCTGCGTCAGTGCCGAGCGTCGAAACCTCGCTGCCGGGCGCTCTCACGGCGCTTGATCTGTCGCGCTTTGCCCGCATCATGCCATGCACGATACAGGGTGTGCCCTGCTAGACAGCACGCCAATGTTCTGAGATTCGCAAGGAGTTTGCCCATGCAGGTCAAGAAAGCCTATGTGGCCGACCTAAAAGCACTCCATGCCGAGTGCGGGTCCAATTATCTGCGCCTCACGCGCATCCTCGGCAAGGCCGAGGCAGGTGACAGCTTCGCCTTTCCCCTGGCGGGCAATCAGGGCCACTTCGGTACCCTGTTGCTCGAGGTGGTCGAGTGCGCGCCCTATACCACCATGGTCACGGTTGCCCAGACTGGCGTGCTGGATCACATCATCGATTCCCCGCGGATGAGCGTGCATCTCTATCACGATGTACGCATGGCCGAAGTCACCGACTTCCAGCGTCAACGGCATTTCTCGGGGCGCAACCGCTATCCGAACCCTCGCATGCACCAGCCGGATGAAAAGCTTCAGCTCAATCGTTTCCTCGGCGAGTGGTTGAGCCATGCTCAGGCTTTCGGGCAAGCCGATGTGCCTGAGTTGCCATGACGAGGCTGCCATGACGAGGCTGCCGTGACGAGGTTCTCGTGACGAGGCTGCCGTGACGAGGCTGTCGTGAGGCCCGCCGGGATGGGGGAGCGAGGGCAGCGCCAGCGTCATGATCAGAAAGAGAATTCGCGTTGCGGATTCCACGCCTGACCGGCTGTCCGCTTGACTGCCTGAAAGAACCGCGATGGCCCGGCCATCGCGGTTCTGTTCTTTTTTCCGTTGTTCGAGAGACCCATGCGACTGATCCAGATAAGTGACTGTCATCTGCGTGCCGACCCTGACGCGCGCTCACGACTGGGCTTCCCCTTGCGCCAGCTGGAGGCCGTGATGGCGCATGCCTCAAGCCTGCGTCCCGACATCCTGCTGGTGACCGGGGATGTCAGCCAGGATGAGAGCCCTGCTTCCTACCGTCTGGCGGGGGAGCTGTTCGATGCCCTGGGGTGTCCGTGGTTCTGGTTCGCCGGCAATCATGACCACCCGGATTTCATGCAGGAGCTGCGTCCTTTCCATCAAGAGCTTGATCTTGGTGACTGGCGTCTGCTGTGTCTGGACTCGCGCATCTCTGGACAGGCAGGGGGCGAGCTTGGCCGCGAGCAGCTGGCGGCGCTGTCGCTGTCGCTCGAGGAGGATACGAGGCCGACGCTGCTGGCGATGCATCATCATCCAGTGCCGATCGACTCGGACTGGATGGATCAGCTGGGCCTGGCCGACCGTGATGCCCTGTGGGACACCCTGAGTCATCACTCGCAGGTGCGGGCCATCCTGTGCGGCCATATCCATCAGGCTTTCGCCACCCGGCGCCCGAGCGGGCAGGGCAGTGTCGCCGTCTATGGCGTGCCCTCCACGTCAGACCAGTTCGCGCCGCTCAGCCATGATTTCGCCGTCGATGAAGCGGCGCGGCCAGGCTTCAGGGTCGTGGATCTCGACGGAGAGCGCCTCGAGACCTGGGTGGAGCGTGTCAGCCTGTGAGCGCCTTCGCGCTCCCGCTCGCGGCGTTTCGCCATCGGTGTGGGGCTGACGTGTCCCGGGGCAGCGGAGGTCATGTATTCATTTTTGATCTTAAAAGATATTTTCTGATTCTTTGACGTTATCAAGGCGGCGCGGGTACCGTATCGGTATCCAGCATGCTCCGTGGGGGGGTGAGAGAGTGAGAGTCATCTCGATCGACACGACCCGCGGGCACGCCCACTGATTGTCACGGGCCGCCTTCCAGGGCGACTCCCAGCGCTCACGAGGTTGCCGCACGCGATGCTTACCCCCGAACGTCAGACCCACCTCAAGCAGCTCGAGGCCGAGTCCATCCACATCATTCGTGAAGTGGCGGCCGAGTTCTCCAATCCGGTCATGCTCTACTCCATCGGCAAGGACTCCGCCGTGATGCTGCACCTGGCGCGCAAGGCCTTCGCGCCGGGCGTGCCGCCGTTCCCCCTGATGCACGTCAACACCACCTGGAAATTCCAGGAGATGATCAAGTTCCGCGATGAGATGGCCGCGGAAGTCGGCATGGAATTGATCGAGCACATCAATCAGGAAGGTGTCGAGGCGAACATCAACCCGTTCGAGCACGGCAGCGCCAAGTACACCGATATCATGAAGACCCAGTCGCTGAAGCAGGCGCTGGACAAGCATGGATTCGATGCGGCCTTCGGCGGTGCGCGTCGTGACGAGGAAGCCTCACGCGCCAAGGAACGCGTCTACTCCTTCCGTGACCAGTACCACCGCTGGGACCCCAAGAATCAGCGCCCGGAGCTGTGGAACATCTACAACTCCAAGATCAACAAGGGCGAGTCCATCCGCGTCTTCCCGCTCTCCAACTGGACCGAGCTGGACATCTGGCAGTACATCTACCTCGAGTCCATCAAGATCGTGCCGCTCTACTACTCCGCCGTGCGTCCGGTGGTGAAGCGTGATGGCCTCGACATCATGGTCGATGACGACCGTCTGCCGCTCAAGGACGGCGAAGTGCCGGAGATGAAGTCCGTGCGCTTCCGCACCCTGGGCTGCTATCCGCTGACCGGCGCCGTGGAATCCACCGCCGCGACCCTGCCGGAAATCATCCAGGAAATGCTGCTGACCCGTACCAGCGAGCGCTCCGGTCGTGCCATCGATCACGATCAGGCAGGCTCGATGGAGAAGAAGAAGCGCGAAGGGTATTTCTAGTCGCCAATTCTCGCTAGGCCCATTGCCTCACGAGGCCCCATCCTGTTGATTCCGCCTCGTGCTTGATGACCTGAACGAACAATTCGCCTGATGAATCGGCTCGCAGCCTCACGAGGCACTGGCTCGTGATACTGGCTCGCCAGCTCATCAGGCCCATGACAGCGGCAAGGAGAAGAGTGTGTCCCACGCGTCAGACAAGATTTCCGCGGATATCGAAGCCTACCTGCAAGAACACGAGCGCAAGGACCTGCTGCGCTTCATCACCTGCGGTAGCGTCGATGACGGCAAGTCGACCCTGATCGGTCGTCTGCTGTTCGATTCCAAGCTGATCTACGAAGACCAGCTGGCCTCCATCACCCAGGCCTCCAAGACCAGCGGCACCACCGGTGACGAGGTCGATCTGGCCCTGCTGGTCGATGGCCTGCAGTCCGAGCGCGAGCAGGGCATCACCATCGATGTCGCCTATCGCTTCTTCTCGACCGACAAGCGCAAGTTCATCATCGCCGATACCCCGGGGCATGAGCAGTACACCCGCAACATGGCCACCGGTGCCTCGTCCGCGAGCCTGGCGATCATTCTGATCGATGCGCGCTACGGCGTGCAGACCCAGACCCGTCGTCACAGCTTCATCGCCGACCTGCTGGGTATCCAGCATCTGGTGATCGCGGTCAACAAGATGGATCTGGTCGACTACTCCGAGGCGCGCTTCAACGAGATCGTCGCCGAGTATCAGGAATTCGCCGACAAGTTGAATGCACCGGATATCCGCTTCGTGCCGATGTCCGCGCTCAAGGGCGACAACGTCGTCAATCGCAGCCCGTCACTTGACTGGTACACCGTCGATGGTCAGGCCGGACCGTCGCTGCTGGAGGTGCTGGAAACCGTCGAGCTGACTCGCGATCAGAACCTCAGCGATCTGCGCTTCCCGGTGCAGTACGTCAATCGTCCCAATCTGGATTTTCGTGGCTACTGCGGCACGCTGGCGGCCGGTGTCGTGCGTCCGGGTGACAGCGTCAAGGTGCTGCCGTCCGGCAAGATCTCGACCATCGAGCGCATCGTCACCTTCGATGGCGACCTCGAGATCGCCTATCCGGGCCAGGCCATCACACTGACGCTTGACGACGAGATCGACATCTCGCGCGGTGACTGGCTGGTGGCGGCAGACGCCGAACTGCCGCTCTCCAATGCGCTGGAAGCGGATGTCGTCTGGATGCATGAGAAGCCGCTGCAGCCGGGCCGTCAGTACGATATCAAGCTGGCGACCCGTGATCTGACCGGGCAGGTCAGTGCCATCGATTACCTCTACGACGTCAACACGCTGGAGCATCACGAGGGCGACAGCCTGGCACTGAACGCCATCGGCCGCGTCCAGCTCGAGCTGACCCAGTCGGTGCCGGTGGACGATTACCGTTCAAGCCCGGGCACCGGCAGCTTCATCGTCATCGATCGTCTGAGCAACGTGACCGTCGGCGCGGGCATGATTCGTGGCGTGGGCCGCTCCGGCACGCAGGCAACCACGCAGCAGACCGATTGGGCCGCGTTTGAAGCCGATCTCAACGCGCTGGTACGCAAGCACTTCCCGCACTGGGAAGCCCGCGACGTGCGCGAGCTGCTGGGCCGTGGCAACTGAGTCTTTGCAACTGAGCCGTGGCAAATGAGCCTTGGCAAATGAGCCTTGGCAACATGAGTCGCGGTAACGGAGTCGGGCTGGCACGGTCGACTCCGTCGCATGACCCGATAACAACAACGCTGGACACGCGATAACAACACGGCCTGCTGGATATGAAGCCGGAGAACGCAGAAGCCCCCATGGCCGCAAGGCGATGGGGGCTTTTTGCATGGTGCGGGTCACGTCAGCGCATCAGGCGGCAGCGGCGTCGATGGCAAGTGGTGCGGAGGGGCCGAAGTGCTCGTGATGGCACTGGGTGAGCGGTACGCCGATGCGATTGAGGTGCTGGATCATGCTCTGCATGAAGCCATGCGGACCGATCACGAAGGCCTGCAGGGACTCGGCACTGGCACCTGTCGCGGCAATCTGACGTGCCAGCCAGTCGCGCTCGATGATGCCCAGGTGCGCATGCGTCGGCAGAGTGTCAGCCTTCTCGTAGCAGACCTGATAATGCAGCTTCTCAGGATGCTGCGCGACCAGTGATTGCAGCGTGGTGTCGAAGGCATGTACCTCGGGATTGCGGGCCGCATGCAGATAGATCACCTGACGGCCCGCCGCGAGCGCTGCCTCCAGCAGCGAGAGCATCGGTGTCTGGCCGACCCCGGCAGACAGCAGCAGTACCGGGGCCTCGGGGCTCTGGGGCGCGGCATGCTCGAAGGTCAGCTCGCCGGCCGGCGGCAGCAGATCGATCTCGTCACCCACGTTCAGCGCATGCAGATACTGGCTGGACTGGCCGTGGTCTTCACGCTTGACCGAGATACGGCAGAAGCGCTCGTCCGGCGCGTGTGACAGGCTGTAGTGGCGATGGATCAAGCCCTGCGGCGTCGTCAGGCGCATGCCGATGTACTGGCCCGGCAGGAAGGAGAACATCGGACCTTCCACCGGTGCCAGGTACAGCGAGCGAATCTCGCGGCTCTCGTCCTCCGTGCGCACGATGCGAAAGCGGCGCAGCCCCTGCCAGCCGCCGCGAGTGGCAGCGAAGCTGTCGTAGCGGCCCTGCTCGGCGGCGATCAGCACGGCGGCCAGCTCTCCGTAGAGGGCGCCCCAGGCGTCGGCGATCTCCGGCGTGACGGCGTCTCCCAGCACCTCACCGATGGCGGCCATCAGGCACTCGCCGACGATGGGGTAGTGCTCGGGCAGGATATTGAGCGAGACGTGCTTGCTGACCACGGGCGCGAGCAGGCGGTCCACCGCCTCACGCGAGTGGCGTGCGCCGACATAGGCGAGCACGGCGCCGGCCAGTGCACGGGCTTGACCACCACTGGTCTGGTGCGTCTGATTGAACAGCGGCTTCACTTCGGGATAGCGCTCGAACATCAACGGATAGAAGCGCGCGGTAATGGCGTTGAGGTGCTCGGCGACGACGGGAGCGGTGGCGGCGATCAAGTCTTCCTGGGCGTTGGTCAGCATGACGATACCTCGTGATGAATGTCGCCATGACGAGAGCAAGGGCCATGCCAACTCGTCAGGCCAGTATCCATGCGCCCTCGAGAGCGGTGATGTGAAAAATACACGACGTGAGAATGTGTCAAGATGACATCTTGCGTGTCATGATGACATCATCTGTCGCCATGACGATGTCTTGCGACACGCCGTCGCGTGAGCCGCGTGCTCATCATCCAGTACCTCGCCCGCCATTTCCGGTTGACTGACGTCAGGAATCCCGCATGCCCGAGACTCCCTTGCCACGCAATGATACGCCCCTTGCCGCCCTGAACGCCTGGCTTGCTGCCTGGTTGACGGAAGAGGAGGGTGGCAAGCGGCGTGCCTTGCCATGGACCCGTCTGCTGGCCGCGATCATGCAGCGTCTGCCCGGTGAGGCCGCGACGCTGATGCGCTATCTGCCGGAGCGTGACGAGTTGCTGCCGCTGGCCACGCATGGGCTACCTGCCGAGGTGCGCGGCCGGCGCTTTGCGTTGTCAGAGCATCCGCGGCTCAAGGCGATTGCCGAGCACACCGGTGTCTATCGCTTCGCGGTGGACAGTGACCTGCCGGACCCCTTCGATGGCCTGCTGGGGGAAGTGCATGGGCCGGATCTGCTGGTGCACGACTGTGCGGGTATCGCGCTGCGCGAAGGGGACAGGTTGCTGGGCGTGATGACCTTCGATGCGCTGACACCCGGCGTGTTGGCCCCGCTGGAAGCGCTGGAGATTCGGCAGATCGGCGATGCCGAGCTGGCAGACGTCCTGGCGCAGGAGTATCAGGAGCATCAGGAGCTTCATGACCTGCTGACGCTACCCACCTGCTGTCTGGCACTGGCATCACGGCTTGAGCGTGGGGCCGCTCCGCTGACCGGCATGGCAGCGCTTGCGCCGGGCATGACACCGCAGGCCCAGAGGACCTGTCCGCAGCGCGGGCCAGCGATGGCGAGACTGGAGGCACAGCTGGAAGCGGTGGCCGATACCGACATGACGGTGCTGGTGATGGGCGAGACCGGGGTGGGCAAGGAGGGCGTGGTCCAGCGGTTGCACGATGCGTCGCGTCGCGCCAGTCGGCCCCTGGTGCGCATCAACTGTGCCGCGCTGGCACCGGAACTGGTCGAGAGTGCGCTGTTCGGGCATCGGCGAGGGGCCTTCTCCGGCGCGTCCCATGATCACCGTGGCCATTTCGTGATGGCCGATGGTGGCACCCTGCTGCTGGACGAGATCGGTGAGCTGCCACTGGCGCTGCAGCCCAAGCTGCTGCGGGTGCTGCAGGAAGGTGAATTGCAGCCGCTGGGCAGCGATCGCGTGGTCAGGGTGGACGTGCGCGTCATCGCGGCGACCAATCGTGATCTCGAGGCCGAAGTCGCCGCCGGGCATTTCCGCGAAGATCTCTACCACCGCCTGAGCGTCTATCCGCTCAGGGTACCGCCGCTGCGTGAGCGCGGACGAGCGGATCTGCTGGCGCTGGCGGGAACCTTTCTCGAGCACAACCGCACGCGCCTCGGGCTGGGCAATCTGCGCCTGACGCCGGCGGCGGAGCGTCTGCTGTGTGACTACCCGTGGCCCGGCAACGTGCGTGAGCTGGAGCACTGCCTGAGTCGTGCCGCCCTGCATGCGCGGCTGGCGCAGGGGGCTCATCCGACGCGCCTGCGCGCCGATGGGCGTCAGCTGGTGGTGATCACGCCGGAGTTGCTGGGGCTGGAGGCGAGTGCCGAGGTGGCGCACGAGCAGGCCGGTGGCATTGCCCTCCACGCCGCACAGGAGGGGCATGGCACGATTCAGGCGGGGGGAGCGAACCCGGCGCAGCGTCATGTCCTGCAGGACATCGATGAAGCGCTGGGGTTGCGTGACGCCACCGAGGCGTTTCAGCGCGAGCACATCTCGCGGGTCTGGCTGGCGAGTGATCGCAACTGGGCAGAGGCCGCGCGCAGGCTCAAGGTCGATCGCGGCAATCTGTATCGACAGGCCCGGCGGTTGGGCATCGTGTGACGCGAGAGACGAAAACGGCGGTGCTCGATGAGCGCCGCCGCCGGGTGTCGTCTGCCCTGGCGCAGACATCGCTGGGAGAGAAGGTGCTGCGCAGATCAGGCGCGCGTGGCGATCAGCACCGCACGCCGTGGTGCCGGATGGCCTTCACGGGTCAGGCGTGGGTCGTCAGGGTCGAGGAAGTCGCTCAGCGAGTGATAGGTCATCCACTCGGTCGAGCGTTGCTCATCCAGCGTGGTCACCGCTTCATCGACGATGCGCACGTCCTTGAAACCGGCGCGCTCACACCAGTGGGCCAGCGCCCGGGAGGACGGCAGGAAGTAGACGTTGGGCATCGCGGCGTAGCGCTCGCCGGGCATCAGTACCGTCGTCACGTCACCTTCCACCACCAGGGTTTCCAGCACCAGTTCGCCGCCGGGGCGCAGGGCATCGCGCAGCTGGAAGAGGTGGTCCATCGGCGAGGGGCGATGATAGAGCACCCCCATCGAGAACACGGTGTCGAAGGCGGCCATCTTCGCGGGGACGTCCTCGATGCCCACCGGCAGGAAGTGCAGGTTGCGCCCCTGGGGGTGATCCGCGCCGATGAAGTGACGCACGGCATGGAACTGGCAGTAGAAGCGCGGGGAAGGGTCGATCACCAGCGTGAAGGCGGCACCAGCGCCGACCATGCGCCAGCCGTGGTAACCATTGCCGCCCCCGACATCCAGCACGCGACGGTGAGTGAGATCCGACAGATGCGGCGCGAGGCGCTGCCACTTCCAGTCGGAGCGCCATTCGGTATCGATATGGATCTCGTCGAGCTGATAGGGGCCCTTGCGCCACGGCATCATGGCGCGCAGCAGATTCTCGCTCTGGCGTTGCTGGCCCGTGCTCAGGCCTGTCGGGAAGCGAGCGCCCACACGGTCGGCATCCAGCTGCACCTCGCGCTCGTCAGGTAGCGTCGGCAGCTTCTCCAGTGCCCCGTGCCAGGCCTTCAGGTCAGCATGGCGCTTGCGGTCCAGACCCTTGGCCAGTTGCTCGGGCAGGGCGCCCAGCCAGCGGGCGAAGCCGTCACCGACGGCGCCTGGCTCACAGGCAAGCTCGGTGAAGGCGCGGTAAAGATCACGATCGTAGGGGGAAATGCTCATGCGCTGGGTCGGGTCCGTGCAGGCGTAGCGGTCATTCGGCGGCTTTGAAAGCGACCATCGAGGCAAAGTTCAGGTATTGCAGCCAGGTGTGGCTGCGCGCGAAGCCGGCGCGTGCCAGGCGCGCATGGTGAGTGGCGAGACTGTCGGGCTTCATCACGTCCTCCAGCGCTTCGCGTTTCTGCGAGATCTCGAGGTCGGAGTAGCCGTTGGCGCGCTTGAAGTCATGATAGCGCTCGATCAACCAGGCGTTCTCGACCGGGTCGTCGCTGATGATCTTCTCGGACAGGATCAACACGCCGCCGGGCTCCAGCGCCGCAAACAGCTTGTCGATCACGGCGTCGCGGTCCTGCGGCGGCAGAAACTGCAGGGTGAAGTTGACCACGATCATTCCGGCAGGCTGGTACTCCAGGGTGCGGATATCGGCTTCACTGACGTTGATGCGATGGTCCGGGAAGGCGACGGCGAGCTCGCGGCTGGCGCGCTCGACCATCGGCCGGGACAGATCGACGGCTTCGATCTCGATGTCCTGGGCCGCCATCTCACGTGCCAGTGCCATGCTGGCAGCCCCCAGCGAGCAGCCCAGATCATAGACGCGTGCGCCAGGGCGCAGGTGAGCGCGGGCCATCAGCCCCAGCATGGCGATGATCTGACCGTACCCCGGCACCGAACGGCGCAGCATGTCCGGGAAGCAGCTGACGACCTGTTCGTCGAAGGAGAAGCTGGCAACACGGTCAAGGGGTGTCGTAAATATCGCGTCACGGTAAGATGCATCACTCATGGATCAAGGCTTCATCGGGCAGAGGGCCTGGGCGACATGCCATTGGCCGGGGAGCGGCTGGGCTGAGTGCCCTGCTGGGCCCGCCATTCTACGCATTCGAGGTGCCTGACGCACCCGCCGCGGCTTACCGATGATGCCTCCATCAACCGATTTCTGACCGGGCCACGCAGGGCCGGTCGCGACACTTCAAGGAGAGAGGTGGCCATGTCCACTCCATCGTCTGCACGTTCTGCCCGCCGTAACAGTCAGGCCTGGCAGGCCCTCGCGCGTCATCATCAGGAGCAGATGGCCGATGTGCACCTGAAGGACCTGTTCGCCGAGGATGCGGCGCAAGGGCGCGATCGAGTGACGACCTTCACCCGTTCTGCCGCGGGCCTGCGCCTGGATCTCTCCAAGCAGCGGCTCAAGCAGGAGACCCTGGAGCTGCTGCTGGAGCTGGCGCGGGAAACCGGTGTCGAGCAGGGCATCAAGCGTCTGCTGGCCGGTGAGCACGTCAATCGCTCGGAAGATCGCCCGGCCCTGCACGCGGCCCTGCGTCTGCCACGCTCAGCAAGGCTCGAGGTGGATGGCGAGGATGTGGTACCTGCCATCCACGAGAGCCTCGAGCGGCTCGCCGAGATGGTCGAGACCTTCCATAGCGGGCAGTGGCGTGGTGCCACCGGCAAGCCGATCACCGATGTGGTCAATCTGGGGGTCGGTGGCTCGGACCTGGGGCCGCTGATGGTCTCGAGCGCGCTGAGCGATTGCCGTCCCAAGGGTGTCCATGAGGTCGGCGTGCACTTCGCCTCGACCATGGATGGCTCACAGCTGGCGGACTACCTGCAGTCCTTCAGTCCGGAAACCACCTTGTTCATCCTGTCGTCCAAGTCATTCTCCACCATCGACACGCTGTCCAATGCCCGCACCGCCCGCGACTGGCTCAAATCACGCCTCGACCCGCAAGGCCGTCTGGAAGGGCTGATCAATCGCCAGCACTTCATCGGCGCATCCGCCAAGCCGGAGAAGATGAGCGAGTGGGGTATCGCACCGGAACATCAGCTGCTGTTCTGGGACTGGGTCGGCGGGCGCTACTCGCTGTGGGGCACCATCGGGCTGCCCATCGCGCTCAATGTCGGCATGGACAACTTCCGTCGCCTGCTGGCGGGGGCGCATGAGCTGGATGAGCATTTCCGCACCGCACCGCTGGAAGACAATCTGCCGGTATTGCTGGCGCTGGCGGGTATCTGGAACAACAACTTCCTCGATATTCGCGCCCACTCCATCCTGCCCTACGACGGCCGCCTGGAATACTTCGCAAGCTACCTCGAGCAGCTGGAAATGGAATCCAACGGCAAGTCGGTCACCAACGATGGCGAGATGGTTGATTACTCCACCTGCCCGGTGCTGTGGGGCCAGCTGGGCCCGAACGCCCAGCATGCCTTCTATCAGCTGCTGCATCAGGGTACCCAGGCAGTGGAATGTGACTTCATCGCGCCGATGCGTCGCTATGACCATGTCGAGGACGCCGAGACCCGTGCCCACCTCAAGGCGCAGCACCGTCTGACACTGGCCAACTGCTTTGCCCAGTCGCGCGTGCTGATGCTGGGCGATGACGCGATACCGGGTGACGAGGCCCAGCCGAATCACAAGCGTTATCGTGGCAATCAGCCCTCGACCACCCTGCTGCTGGAAGCGCTGACGCCGGAAACCCTGGGGGCCCTGATCGCGCTTTACGAGCAGAAGGTCTTCGTCCAGGCCACCATCTGGGACATCAATCCGTTCGATCAGTGGGGCGTGGAGCTGGGCAAGCAGATCGCCACCGCGACGGAAGCGACCATGACCACGGGAGAAGGCTTCGAGCAGCTGGACGCTTCCAGTCGTGCCTTGATCGAGTCCGTGTGGGCCGCCCAGGGGCAGGACCCGCGCTGACGGGGAATCACGCAGGCGATCATCCTCTGTTGATTTATACAGTATTCTCGCTATCCTATATGGGAATCAATCGTTTACACTAGACACCTTGCCGCGAACCGAGCGTGAGCCGTTCGGTTCGCGCGTGTCGGGAGCGCTGATGAGCCGTCCCCATTACCCTGCGCAGGCAGGCGTTGTCGTTCCTCCGGTCAGGGGCGTGTTGTACCTGCATGGTTTCAACTCGGCCAGTTGCTCGCCCAAGGCGCAGTTGATGAAGCGTGCGGCCGCCGAATTCGGTCTGCCCTGCGTCGCGCCTGACATCCCACCTCAACCCGCTGCCGGGCAGGCGGTGGTGGAGGAGGCCTATCAGGCGCTCTGCGCGCAGTTGGATCTCGACCCGGCTGACCCTGCCTGTGACGACGCCATCGTGGTGATCGGCAGCTCCATGGGTGGCTTTCTGAGCACCTGGCTTGCCGCGCGTGAGGCTGCGCGACTCGATGGACCCCAGGGCTGCGAGCAGAGCGTATGGCGTCAGGGGCCGCGCACGGTATTGATCAACCCAGCCGTGCGCCCGGTCAGGCTCGTCACGGCATGGCTGGGGTCGACCCACGCCAACCCCTATACCGGCGAGTCCTTCACCGTCACCGAAGCATTCGGTCCGGCGCTGGCCGCACTGGAAGCGATCCCCGTCACGCCGCAGCGCACCCTCGTGCTGCTTGCCACGGCGGACGAGACATTGGACGTCAACGATGCCGCAAGCCTCTATCAGGATTGCCGGCTGATCCTCACGCCGGGAGGGGATCATGGATTTGCCAGACTGGCGGAGTACCTGCCTGCCATCATGGCGCATGCCGGCCATCGTCTGGCCCCGTCGCTTGCGACATCCTTCCACGTCGCACCCTGCTAACGTGTCGAGGACGGTTGGGCGTGCGGGCCGGACAGGAAGATGAATCCGTCATCGGATCGTTCGGCCAGCGGCGACTCTCTTCAGAAAATCAGGCAGAGGCATCGCCATCCGTGATGCGTCTGCCGGACGTCAACACCAAGGACACAAGGCTGCGATGAGTCAGTACAGCGCCAGTTCCATCGAGGTTCTCTCCGGCCTCGAACCGGTCCGCAAGCGGCCCGGCATGTATACCGATACCACTCGGCCCAACCACCTGGTCCAGGAAGTCATCGACAACTCCGTCGATGAGGCGCTGGCGGGTCACGCGAAGGAAGTGCGCGTGAAGCTGCTGGAAGACGGCGGTATCGAGGTGGCGGATGATGGTCGTGGCATGCCCACTGACATCCACCCCGAGCATGGTGTGACCGGGATCGAGCTGATCCTCACCAAGCTGCACGCGGGGGGCAAGTTCTCCCAGGACAGCTATCGCTTCTCGGGCGGGCTGCACGGCGTGGGGGTCTCGGTGGTCAACGCCCTGTCGACACGCCTTGAGGTGGAAGTCTGCCGTGAGGGTCTGCGTCAGCGCATTGCCTTCGAGAATGGCGAGAAGGTCGAGGAGCTGAGTCAGATCGGTACCGTCGGCAAGCGCAATACCGGCACTCTGGTGCGTTTCTGGCCGGACGAGAGCTACTTCGACAGTCCGCGTCTGGCGATGGCGCGCCTGCGTCACCTGCTGCGCGCCAAGGCGGTATTGTGCCCGGGGCTCAAGGTCGTGCTGACCGAGACGGATGGCAGCGAGACGGCCTGGCATTACGAGGATGGCCTGCGCGACTATCTGCTCGGCGCCACCGATGGTTTCGAGCGACTGCCGGAATCGCCGTTCGTCGGTCATTTCGAGGATGAGGAGCATGGCGTCGACTGGGCCATCCAGTGGCTGCCGGAAGGCGGCGAGCTGGTGCAGGAGCCCTACGTCAATCTGATCCCCACGCCGCTGGGCGGCACCCACGTCAATGGCCTGCGTTCCGGCCTGCTCGAGGCACTCAAGGAATTCTGTGACTACCGCAGTCTGCTGCCGCGTGGCGTCAAGCTGAGTGCGGATGACCTGTGGGAGCGCGCCGCCTTCGTGCTGTCGGTGAAGATGCTCGATCCACAGTTCGCCGGCCAGACCAAGGAGCGCCTGTCCTCGCGCAGTGTCGCGGCCTTCGTCTCCGGCGTGGTCAAGGACGCCTTCTCGCTGTGGCTCAATCATCATGTCGACCAGGCCGAAGCGCTGGCGGAACTGGTGATCTCGGCGGCCCAGCGCCGTCTGAAAAGCGCCAAGAAGGTCGCGCGCAAGAAGGTCACTTCCGGGCCTGCGCTACCGGGCAAGCTCTCGGACTGCTCAAGCTCCGACCCTGCCGACAGTGAGCTGTTTCTGGTCGAGGGGGACTCGGCTGGCGGCAGCGCCAAGCAGGGTCGCAACCGCGAGACCCAGGCGATCCTGCCGCTGCGCGGCAAGATCCTCAATACCTGGGAAGTCGAGTCGCATGACATCTACTCCTCCCAGGAAGTCCACGACATCGCGGTCGCCATCGGGCTGGACCCGGGCTCGGATGATCTCACCAAGCTGCGCTACCACAAGGTCTGCATCCTGGCGGATGCCGACTCCGATGGCCTGCACATCGCCACGCTGCTGTGCGCGCTGTTCGTGCGGCACTTCCCGGCGCTGGTGGATGCCGGGCGCGTCTTCGTCGCCATGCCGCCGCTGTATCGCATCGACCTGGGCAAGGAAGTCCATTACGCCCTGGACGAGAGCGAGAAGGCGCACATCCTCAAGCAGCTCGAGAGCAAGCGTGGCACGCCCAACGTGCAGCGCTTCAAGGGGCTGGGTGAGATGAACCCGCTGCAGCTGCGCGAGACCACCATGGCGCCGGACACTCGCCGCCTGGTGCAGCTGACGCGCAGCGCGGATGACGGCACCCACGAGATGCTCGACATGCTGCTGGCCAAGAAGCGCGCCAGTGATCGCAAGAGCTGGCTCGAGGACTACGGCAACATGGCCGACATCGAGGTCTGATCATCGGCTGAGTTTCGAGAGCAGCTGAACTTCGAATGCCAGACAAGCTGCGCGACAGCATTCTTTCGGGAGCGCCAGAGTCTTGCGCTCCCCGGTTTTACGCTCGTAATCAAGGTCAAGCGCCCATGAGCATGGATATCCAGGTTGCGGAGGGTGACGTCGAACGTCTGGCCCTGCGCGACTACACCGAAAAGGCGTACCTCGACTACTCGATGTACGTGATTCTTGACCGCGCCCTGCCGCATGTCGGTGATGGCATGAAGCCGGTGCAGCGCCGCATCGTCTATGCCATGCGCGAACTGTCATTGACGGCCAATGCCAAGTACAAGAAGTCGGCGCGTACCGTCGGCGATGTGCTGGGCAAGTTCCACCCCCACGGTGACAGCGCCTGTTACGAGGCGATGGTGCTGATGGCGCAGCCGTTCAGCTATCGCTATCCGCTGGTGGATGGGCAGGGCAACTGGGGTAGCCAGGATGACCCCAAGTCCTTCGCGGCCATGCGTTACACCGAATCGCGTCTGTCGAAATATTCCGAGGTGCTGCTGTCCGAGCTCTCCCAGGGCACCGTCGACTGGGTGCCCAACTTCGATGGCACCATGAACGAGCCCAAGGTGCTGCCGGCGCGTCTGCCCAATGTGCTGCTCAACGGCACCACCGGCATCGCGGTGGGCATGGCGACCGACATTCCGCCGCACAACGTGCATGAAGTCGTGGCCGCCACACGCCACCTGCTGCGCAACCCGGACTCCGACAGCGATCAGCTGATGGACTTCCTGCCGGCACCGGATTTCCCCACCGAGGCGGAGATCATCACGCCGCGCACCGACCTCGCCAAGCTCTATCGCACCGGTCGTGGCAGCGTGAAGATGCGCGCCCGCTATGTGCTGGAAGAAGGCGATATCGTGATCACGGCGCTGCCGTATCAGGTCTCCGGCGCCAAGGTGATCGAGCAGATCGCCGCCCAGATGCAGGCCAAGAAGCTGCCGATGGTCGCGGACCTGCGCGATGAGTCCGACCACGAGAACCCGACGCGCCTGCTGATTCAGCCGCGCTCCAATCGGGTCGATATCGAAGGCCTGATGGCGCACCTGTTCGCCACCACGGATCTCGAGAAGAACGCGCGCGTCAACATGAACGTCATCGACCTCAAGGGTCGCCCGCGCGTGATGGCGCTGCACGAGATGCTGGCCGAGTGGCTGCGTTATCGTCGTGCCACCGTGCGTCGCCGTCTCGAGCATCGCCTGGCCAAGGTCGAGGACCGTCTGCATATCCTCGAGGGGCTGCTGACGGCTTACCTGAATCTCGACGAGGTGATTCGCATCATCCGCGAGGAGGAAGACCCCAAGGCCAGCCTGATCGAGACCTTCCAGCTTTCCGAGCGTCAGGCCGAGGCGATCCTCGAGCTGCGTCTGCGTCACCTGGCACGTCTTGAAGAGATGAAGCTGCGGGGCGAGCAGGACGAGCTCAAGCGCGAGCGCAAGCACCTCAAGCATCTGCTGGGCAATGACGAGGCCCTGACCGATCTGATCGACAGTGAGCTCGAGCAGGCTGCCACTGACTTCGGCGATGCACGTCGCTCGCCGCTGGTCGAACGCGGCGAGGCCAAGGCGCTGTCGGAAGTCGAGCTGATGGGTGCCGACCCGATCACCGTCGCGCTGTCCGAGAAGGGCTGGATCCGTGCCGCCAAGGGACATGATATCGACCCCGAAGGCCTGTCCTACAAGGCCGGCGATCGCTTCCATCTGGCGGCGCGCGGCAAGACCAATCAGCCGCTGGTGCTGCTGGATGATACCGGGCGTGCCTACACGCTGGCCGCGCACAATCTGCCCAGTGCGCGCGGGCAGGGCGAGCCGATCACCGGGCGCATGAATCCGGCGGCGGGGGCTTCGATGGTCGGGCTGCTGCTCGACGCGCCCTCGGCGCGCTATCTGCTGGCCTCCGATGGTGGCTATGGCTTCGTGACCACGCTCGAGCAGCTGACCGGCAAGAACAAGTCCGGCAAGGCCGCGCTGACCTTGCCGCGCGGCTGTGCGGTACTGCCGCCGGTGGCTATCCCCGAGGTGCCTGAGACGGCGCAGGGGGATGCCGCGCCGCCGGAAGTGGCGGTGGTGTCCAACGAAGGGCGTCTGCTGGTCTTCCCGCTCGCCGAGTTGCCGGAAATGTCCAAGGGCAAGGGCAACAAGATGCTGTCGATTCCGGGCGAACGCGCCGCCAATCGTGAGGAATTCGTGCGCTCGCTGGTGGTCGTGCCTGCCGGGGCCACGCTGGTGGTGCACGCCGGCAAGCGCAAGACGCTGCTCAAGGGGGCGGATCTTGACTACTATCGTGGCGAGCGTGGCCGACGCGGCAGCAAGTTGCCCAAGGGCTTCCAGAAGGTCGATCGTCTGGCCGTAGACAGTTGATGATGCCAGTGGCGAGCTGCCCTGGAGGTAACCTCTTGATGATTCATTGCTCAGGAACGATTTTCCGATGACACAACGTATCTTGATCCGCGCCACCGGTGCGGCTCGTCCGGGACAGCTGGCAGGGCTCGGTCAGGCGCTGGCCCGCAGTGGCGCACGTCTGCTGGATATCAATCAGAGCGTGACCTTCGGGCTTGTGTCGCTGGAAGCGCTGGTGGCACTGGAGGCGCAGTCCGAACTGGAAGCGGCGCTGAGTGCTGCCGGGGAACAGCTGGGACTGGATGTGCAGGCCGTGCAGGTCGGCGCCGAGGAATATGCACGCTGGAGCCATCAGCTGGAGCGCCCGCGCTGGATTCTGACGCTGCTGGCGCCGCGGCTGCCGGCGGGCATTCTCGCCGAGGTCGGCGGCCTGACGGCGGAATTCGGTATCACCGTCGAGCTCATGCATCGCCTGTCGGGGCGTGAACCGCTGGATGGCGAGTCACCGGCCGAAGGCGCCTGTGTCGAGTGCTGGCTGCGCCTGCCGGAGCACGAGACCGACATCAATGCGCTGCGCGAGAAGGCGCTGGCGCTGGGCGCGCTGCATGGTGTCGATATCGCGATCCAGGAAGACGATATCTGGCGTCGTCATCGCCGCCTGATCTGCTTCGACATGGATTCGACCCTGATCAAGACCGAGGTGATCGATGAGCTGGCGCGTCGTCATGGGGTCGGCGAGGAAGTCTCGCAAGTCACCGAGCGTGCCATGCGCGGTGAGCTGGACTTCCAGGAAAGCTTCCGTGAGCGAATGAGCAAGCTCAAGGGGCTGGACGAGTCGGTGCTGGCGGAGATCGCCGCCAACCTGCCGCTGATGGATGGGGTCGAGCGTCTGATGGCCAATCTCAAGGCGCTGGGCTATCGCACCGCGATTCTCTCCGGTGGCTTCACCTACTTCGCGCGTCACCTCCAGCAGCTGCTGGGCTTCGATGAGATCCACGCCAACGAGCTGGTGATCGTCGATGGCAAGGTGACCGGTGAGGTGCGTGAGCCTATCGTCGATGCCGAGCGCAAGGCGCTGCTGCTGCGCGAGATCGCCGAGCGTCACGGCCTGCGCATGGAGCAGACCATCGCCGTCGGGGATGGTGCCAACGACCTCAAGATGCTTGCTGAAGCAGGGCTGGGCATCGCCTTCCGCGCCAAGCCGCTGGTACGTGAACAGGCGCGTCAGTCGATCTCGACGCTGGGGCTTGATGCCGTGCTCTATCTGATGGGCTACCGCCAGCAGGACCTCAAGCACTGAGTCTGCAGTGAGTGCCTGACGGTGCCTCATCGAAAACGCCCTCACCGCGGTTGCGGTGGGGGCGTTTCGATGCTCGGGGCGGATGGGACGGGGTCTAGTCCCAAAGCAGCAGGGTGGTTTTGTGCACGGTGACTAGACTGGTGACAGGCGCCGACGACTCGGAGTCTGTCTGTTGTCGCCCTCCCAAAACGCCATTCGCCACGCCGTCAGGAGTTTGCCCATGCCGTCACCCTATGACGATGAACTGCACCTGCTGTGTCTGTTCCCGCATGACGCCGCCCTCAAGGGCTTGAAGATTCGCCACGATGCCAGTCCTGACATGGTCGCTGCGGCAGAACGTCTGCACGCCAAGGGCCTGACCACGCTGCCCGATGGTGGCTATCTGACCTCCGTGGGTCGTGAGGCTGCCGAGCATGCCCATCGTCTGAACGATCTGCTGCACGTCCCCCAGGCCATGACAGGGACCTGAACACCGCGCATGAGCCCCGGATACGGCGATATCCGGGGACAGGTGCAATAACGCAAGACGCCCCGCGGCAGCCTGCCGGCGGGGCGTCTTGCGTTATTGCCTGAGGGGTCAGGCCTTGTGCTTGCGGTAGGTCGCGCGCGTGATCTCGACGATCTCCACGCTGACCTCGCGAGCGGCCTCGCAGTGCGGCTTGAGGGCTTCCATCAGGATGTCCGCCAGACGCGACTTGTCGTCATCGCTTCGGCCTTCCAGCTGGTGGCAGTGAAGGTTGACGAAGCCATGCTTGTGCGCCAGTGGTGCCTGATTGCCCGCCAGGCGCCAGTGACGCCAGCTTTCCGCGCGCACCTTGATGTCGCTTTCCTTGAACAGGCCGCTTTGCATGGCGGCGGCATGCAGGTCATCCATGATCGCGTCCATGTCGAGGCTGGGGGCCAGACTGTCGGCATAATCAATGACGAGATGAGGCATGTGATGGGCTCCTTGAGCGTGGCCACGCCTCTTGGGGCGTGTGCCGATGGTGATGATGGCCAGCGATTCTAGCGAAATGGGGCCGCGATGGTAGCAGATTTTCGCAAGCGCACCGCGCATGGCGCAGTGCTGACCTCAAGGTCTGATCTCATCGGTGGATTTCATCGGTGGATTTCAGCTGCGGGCAATCAGCGTGGCTCTCGTCGGGTCCGGATGGTCATCATGGCCGACAGTCTGGGCGTGGTCTGCGAGGTGGCCCGGGGAGTGAGCGCCACTCAGAGGCGTCTTGGAGCGGCGCCCGGGGATTTCGCGTACCAGACGTGGCATCAGGAAGCCGGGCAGATGCTCCAGCAGTGCCTCCATCAGGGCGCAGGCGTCTTCATCGCTGACCGCGAAGTGGGCGGCGCCCTGGACGGGGTCGAAGGCATGCAGGTAGTAGGGCAGCACCCCGCACTCGAACAGTCGCTCGGCGAGGGACGTCTGCGTTTCCACCGAGTCATTGACGCCGCGCAGGATGACGCTCTGGTTGAGCAGGGTGACCCCGGCTGCCTTGAGGCGTGTCATGGCCGCGGCGACCTCCGCGTCCAGCTCGTTGGCGTGGTTGCTGTGGATGACCAGCACCTTCTGCAGTCGCGTCGCCTTCAGCCAGTCCAGCAGCTCGGCATTGATGCGATCCGGTATCACCACCGGCAGGCGGGTGTGGATACGCAGACGCTTGAGATGCGGTATCTCGCCCAATGATTCCACCAGCCAGGCCAGTCGCCTGTCGGGAGACACGAGCGGGTCGCCACCCGAGAGGATGACCTCGTGGATGCGCTCATCGGCGCGCAGGTAGTCGAGAATGTCCTGCCATTGCGCGCGGCTGGGCTGGTGGTCTTCATAGGGAAAATGGCGCCGGAAACAATAGCGGCAATTGATCGCGCAGCCACCGCTGGCCATCAGCAGCACTCGGTTGGTGTACTTGTGGATCAGTCCCGGGAGCGGGGTGTGCTCCGCTTCTTCCAGCGGGTCGGTGACATAGCCGTCGAGCACGTCCGTCTCGCTGTCCAGTGGCAGCACCTGACGCAGCAGCGGGTCATTCGGGTCTTCGGGGCGGATGCGGCTGGCATAGGCCTCGGGAACGCGGATCGAGAACAGGGCATGGCCGTCGCTGGCGCCGGGAAGCCATTCGTGATCCAGTCCCAGGCGGTCCAGCAGCGCCTCGGGAGAGCGAATGACGTCGCGCAGCTGTGCACGCCAGTCACCGCGCGGACTCGAGTGGAGTGCGAGGGGCGTCACATCGTGACTTTCGCACGTCTCATGCGTGATGGTATGCAAGGATGGCGAGGTTCGGGTTATCATGCGCATCACTTCTTAGTCATGGTTGCTGCCCGTGAGGCGGCAATCTGGAATTCATGGCGGGCAAGACCCGTTAACGAGTCGAGAGCGAGCAAGATGGCCAATTATTCTACCAACGAATTCAAGTCCGGTCTGAAAGTGATGCTGGACAATGACCCCTGTGCCATCGTTGACAATGAGCTGGTCAAGCCGGGCAAGGGGCAGGCCTTCAATCGCGTCAAGCTGCGCAACCTGAAGACCGGTCGTGTGTGGGAGCGGACGTTCAAGTCCGGTGAGAGCATCGAAGCTGCCGACGTCATGGAAGTCGACATGGAATACCTCTACACCGACGGGGAAATGTGGCACTTCATGCGTACCGATGGCTCCTTCGAGCAGTATGCCGTCGATGGCAAGGCGCTGGGCGACAACATCAAGTGGCTGAAAGAGCAGGTCGTCTACACCATCACGCTGTGGAATGACAACGCGATCGCGGTGACTCCGCCGAACTTCATCGAGCTGGAAGTCGTCGAGACGGATCCGGGCCTCAAGGGTGACACCGCCAACGGTGGCTCCAAGCCGGCGACGCTGTCTTCCGGTGCCGTGGTGCGTGTCCCGCTGTTCATCAACCAGGGCGAAGTGCTCAAGGTCGATACGCGCAGCGCCGAGTACGTCTCGCGCGCCTGAGCCTTTTCGCTCACGTCGTGACCCCTCTGATGCCTCGCCTCGTGCGGGGCATCATCGTTTGTGCCGGTCAATCCTGCAGGCTGGCCACTGTTCCTTGCTGATCCACTCGTCGAGCTCGCCATGTCAGACGTCGATATTCCCTCTGATTCTCCCCAGCCCCCCTTGCCGCAAGACTGGGCGCCCACTGCGACGCGAGAGCGACTCGTGCAGCGCGCACGACTGATCAATGAGGTGCGGGCCTTCTTCGCCGAGCGTGAGGTGCTGGAGGTGGAGACGCCGGTGCTGGGGCAGGCCGGCTCGACCGACGTGAGGCTGGCCTCGTTGTCATCGTCGTTGCAACTGCCCGGTGAGCGTGAACGGGTGCCGATGTGGCTGCAGACCTCGCCGGAATTCCACATGAAGCGTCTGCTGGCGGCCGGCAGCGGGCCGATCTTCCAGATCGCGCGTGCCTTCCGCGATGGTGAGGTCAGTCGTCGCCACAACCCCGAGTTCTGCATGCTGGAGTGGTATCGCCCCGGCATGAGTCTCGAGGGCCTGAGGGAAGAAACCTGTGAGCTGATCCAGCGCGTGATGGCGCTCGGGGCGCAGCTGACCGGCAAGTCGTCGCTGCTGGACACCTCTGATGCATCAGACGCCTCAGGGGCTGGTCCTGCCGTCACGGCCTACCGTGATCTCTTCCGGCGAGTGCTGTCACTGGACCCGTTCAGTGCCTCTCTGGACGAGGTACGCGCGGCATGCGGGCGTGAGTGCGCTGTCGATGCCAGTGACTGGTCCCATGAGACCTGCCTGGATGCGCTGATGAGTCTGGTGATCGAGCCGACATTGGGGCAGGGCGCCGTGGAGCTGGTAACGGACTATCCCGCGGCCCAGGCGGCGCTGGCACGCAAGCATCGGGATGCTGAAGGGGATTGGGTAGCCTCGCGTTTCGAGGCGTATGTCGCAGGGATCGAGTTGGCCAACGGTTACGATGAGCTGACCGATGCCGCCGAGCAGGCATCGCGCTTCGCGGCTGACAATGCCGAGCGTCATGCGGCAGGCCTGCCGCAGGTCGCGGCAGACCAGCGCCTGGTGGCCGCCTTGCACGCCGGGATGCCGGCAGGCAGTGGTGTGGCGCTGGGGCTGGATCGTCTGATCATGCTGGCACTGGGTGAGCGTGATATTGCCGCAGTGGTTGCCTTTCCGGCAGCACGTGCTTGAGGTGTCACGTTGCTCGCAAGCAATTGCGTTTATCTTTGACACGCTAGGGACATCTGAGTCGTCTAGACTGCAGGTATCAGACAGGGAGTCTGATGTCGTCATACCGGCGTCGTAGCGGGGCAGACATTCCCTCTGGGTACCTGCTCCATCGATCGGCACGGGGTGAGGCGATTCACATGACCGAAGGAGTGGCTGTCGGGCGCCTTTCATCGGGCATGGTGACAAGGTGTCGACAGGGGTCTCGCATGAGCTTCTCGGAGCCGCTCATGAGAGATTCCGGCAGTAGAGCCTCAAGAGAACTACGCCATTCAGGGAGGAAGACTCGCAGTTGGACGAACAGGCATGTCCAGGCACGTTGGCGAGATGCTGACGTGCAAGGATGCCAGAGGGGGCCGGTTGATACTGGTGCCTCAGTTGAAAAGGGAAGCCTGGCGGCTTCCCTTTTTTATGTGTCATCCATTGCCTTCGGCAGCGCTTCTGCCTGTCATTCGCTGTCTGGCGCGAAGGTTTTTTCATCGCCGAGGGCCGACTCGTCAACGACCTGCGACTCGCAGGAGGCTGGCCGCATGCCGAGTGACTGCCCCATGCTGACCTTCTGGCCCGGCATCAGGGTGTCATCGAACTCGACGTTGTCCGGGAAGCACATCACCACGGTGGAGCCGAGCTGGAAGCGACCCATCTCGGCGCCCCGTGCCAGCTCGATGAGTTGATCGAAGCGGGTCGTCTCGACATCGCCGGACAGTGGCGTGACCTGGCCGCTCCACACGGTCTTGATCGCCGCGACGATCATCGCGCCGACCAGCACCATGGCCATCGGGCCGTGTTCGGTCTCGAAGATGCAGACCAGGCGCTCATTGCGGGCGAAGAGGCCCGGCACATGCGTGGCGGTGGCTACATTGACCGAGAACAGGCGTCCCGGCACGTAGGCCATCTCCACCAGGCGGCCCGCCAGGGGCATGTGGACGCGGTGATAGTCCTTCGGTGACAGATAGACGGTAGCGAAGCGACCATTGCGGAAGGGGGCGGCACGCTCCTCGCTGCCACCCAGCAGCTGGGTCAGCGAGAAGGCCTGACCCTTGGCCTGCACCAGGGTGCCGTGGCTGATGGCCCCGAACTGCGACAGCACACCATCGGCAGGCGAGACGAGTCCTTCCTCGATGGGGCGGGCCTCTTGCTTGAGGGCGCGGGTGAAGAAGTCGTTGAAGCAGGCGTAGGCGCGCGGATTCTCCTCGAGCGCCTCGTTCATGTTGACGTCGTAGGCCTTGATGAAACGTTCGATGAAGGTGTTCTTGACCCACGGGTTCTCGCAGGCGGCGATGCGCCCGATGAGGCGTGAGATCAGGTGCTGGGGTAACGGGTATTGGCTCAGAGAGAACAGCTTGGCACGATCCACGATGTTGATCCTTGCAGAAAAGAGAAGCCCGCCCCGAAGGGCGGGCGCTGACCAACGAGATGGCGGCCAGCAGGCTGGCAGCACCTTAGCCCATCGTCATTGGCCGCTCAAGCGCGGGGGCAGGCAGGGGCAGCAGCGAGCCCCCTCCGGCCGCTCAGCGTTCTATCGGCGTGTCCTCGCGATTGCCCCATTCCTTCCAGGAACCGGGATAGGCGCGAATGTCCTCGAACCCCAGTGCACGCCCCACCAGCCAGGTCAGGCCTGAGCGGTGATGGCTCTGGCAGTGCGTCACCACATGCTGCTCGGGACTGATGCCCCGCGCGCCCAGCTCGGTGATCAGCTCGGCATAGTCACGAATGCGCAGGTCGCGCTCGCGGTCCATGGCCTCGGTCCACTCGAAGTGCACGGCGCCCGGGATATGGCCAAGGCGCGCGTTCTGGCCTTTTTCTCCGCGATACTCCTCCAGTGAACGGGCATCCCACACCACGACCTTCTCCTCGGGGGCCTCGGCGGACAGGCGCTCGAGAATGTCCTCGCGGGTCGCCATCACGCTGGTATCGACATAGGCGGCGTGATATTCACTGGCCTGCCATTCGCTGGCAGCCTCACTCAGGGCAAGTCCTTCACCCTGCCAGGCATGCAGACCGCCGTTGAGATAACTGAAGCGCGTATGGCCCAGCAGCGCGAGGGTCCACAGCAGACGACCTGCCCAGCCACCGCCTTCGTCGTCATAGGCGACGACATGGCTGTCCCGCGTGATGCCCAGCTCGGACATGATGTCGGACAGCGCCTGTGGGCTCGGCACGCCGGGGATCTCGTCCTCGTTGCTGCCGACCAGGCGCTTGAAGTCGAGCAGGCGTGCACCGGGCACATGACTGGCATGACTCTCGGCCTTGAGCGGAACATCGACGATCACGATGTCCGGGTGGTCAAGCAGCGGCAGCAGCTGCGCAGGCTCGACGATCAAGGGCAGCAGGTTCTGCTCGGAGCTGAACGAGGCGGAGGCCGTCGGGTCGCAAGACGTTGACTGGGAAGAGGAGGGTGACATGGCGTGGTCCTTGCTTCATCGATGGGGATGATCCTTGTGAGCATCATGGCATGCTGGCGGCCAGTGGCGTCAAGTCGCGGCTTGCGGGGCAGATGGCGGACGCCAGGCGGTAGATGGCAGGCACCGCCATGCGCCGCTACAGCGGTCCTGGCGAGAAACGCTCAATTCGTGCTGACTTTGCGTCTATAATGCTGCCCGTCACATGCCGGGCGAAGAATGTGACGCGCAAGTGGTGGCGAGCGCTGGTCGTCATGCACAGCGTCATGCACGGAGACGGTGCGTCATTCGCAGTGCCTTGCGCTGGTGCCATGCTCTGGCGCATCCGTGCCTTGTGCTGCGGCGTCTGTCCGTCCCTGCCTGTCAGGGACGAATCGCCACATCCGGCAGTGTCCTGCAAAGCACACAGCCTCTGAAACGCCTGCAGTGAAATCCGTCTTGTCTCCAACCAATCGCGACCTAGTCCACGGGAGTCTCACCTTGTTCGAGCGCCTCTTTTCACTTCGCGCCGAAGGCACCACGACGCGCACGGAAGTGCTGGCAGGCATTGCCACCTTCCTGGCTTCGATGTACATCATCGTGGTCAATCCCGGCATTCTGTCCGCTACGGGCATGCCGTTCAGTGCCGCACTGACCGCCACCGTGCTGGTCAGCTTCTTCGGCAGCCTGATGATGGGACTGTACGCCCGCAATCCGATCCTGGTGGCACCGGGCATGGGCATCAATGCCCTGTTCGCCTACACCATGGTGCTGGGGACCGGCATGCGCTGGGAGGTCGCGCTGGGGTGCGTCTTCTGGGCGGGTGTCATCTTCGCCATCCTGGCGCTGTTCAACGTGCGACGTCTGGTCATCGATGCGATTCCCGCTCAGCTGCGCTATGCGATTGCCTGCGGTATCGGCCTGTTCATCACCCTGATCGGGCTGGTGAATGCCAAGCTGATCGTATCCAACCCCGTCACCGTGGTCAGCGTCGCCCCCATGACGCCCTCGCTGGTGATCTTCATGATCGGGCTGGCGCTGACGGCGGTTCTGGTCGCCAGACGTATCCATGGCGCCTTGATCATCGGCATCGTGGCGACCACCCTGATGGCGGCCACCATCGGCCGTCTGTGGGGGGACGGGACTGCCTACTTCCCGCCCGAGATCGCGCAGCCGACGCTGGTCAACTTCACCGGCATCTTCGCGGCACCTGATTTCAGCGGCCTGCTGGCACTGGATTTCATGAGCTCGCTGAAGATCGCCTACGTGCCCTTCATCTTCGTCATCCTGTTCACGGTGTTCTTCGATGCCCTGTCCACCTTCATGGCGGTCGCTGAGGCGGGCAATCTGAAGGATGAGAATGGTGACCCGCGCAACATCCGTCGCTCGATGATGGTCGATGCCTTCTCGGCGCTGGTCTCCGCACCGCTGGGCACCAGCCCTGCCAACGCCTATATCGAATCGGCGGCCGGTATCAGCCAGGGTGGGCGCACCGGTCTCGTCGCCGTGGTCGTGGCACTGTGCTTCCTGCCGTTCCTGTTCCTGGCGCCGTTGCTGTCGCTGGTGCCTGCCATCGCCACCGCGCCGGCGCTGATTCTGGTCGGCGTGTTCATGATGGAGCCGATTCGCAAGATTCACTGGCACCAGTTCGATGATGCGATTCCGGCCTTCATCGCCATGGTGATGATCCCGCTGACCTACTCCATCACCCACGGGATCGTGTTCGGCTTCCTGAGCTTCGTGATCATCAAGCTGGGGGTCGGCAAGGCGCGGGAGATTCGCCCGACCATGTGGGTGCTGTTCGCGCTGTCGATCCTGCTGTTGCTGGAAGGCTGAGGGGACGCGATTGCGTCGGACGCCTTCTCTCGGTCGAGAACGAAAAAATCCCGCCAGTCTTGGACTGGCGGGATTTTTTGTGGCCGACGAGGTGGCGCGATCAGGCGATCATCCAGCCCAGGAAGGTCAGTCCGAGGAACACCAGCAGGATGCCGCCGATGATCGAACCTCTGAGCAGTGACGTGACGCCCTTGAACAGCAGATACAGCCCGAACACCAGGCCCAGCAGACTGAACAGGGAGGTGCTCATGCCCAGCTCACCGGCCAGACCACTGAAGAAGCCCTTGAGGGCGTCGTCGAAATTGGCGAAGAAGCCGCTCAGGCCCTCCACGATGAAGCGGATGGCGGCGCCAAGCTGAGTGCCGATCCAGTTGAAGAAGTCTTCCATTGCGCACGGTATCCGGACAGAAAAGAGGCCACAGTGTGCCATGAATGCGGCGTGGACGCTGTCGTGCTGTTGCACTGCGGCATGTGGGCCCGAGCGTCACTCCTCACTCACCCGCTCACTTTTACTCTCACTCGCACTCTCACTCCAAGTCTCACTCGCACTCTCACTCCAAGTCCCACTCCCACTCTCACTCCAAGTCCCACTCCCACTCCTGCACCATCAGGTGTCCAGGTACCTGGCGGTGAAATCGTCGATCCCCATGGGCTTGTCCATCAGGTAGCCCTGCAGGGCGTCGCAGCCCATCTCCAGCAGCAGCTCTCGCTGTCTGGAGGTCTCAACGCCTTCCGCCACCACGCACATGCCCAGTTCATGCCCCAGCTGCACCATGAAGTTCACCATTCGGCGGTTCATCTCGTCGTTCTCGAGATCATTGACGAAGCTGCGATCCACCTTGAGCTCATCGAAGGGCAGGTGCTTGATGTAGGTCAGAGAGGAGAAGCCGGTGCCGAAATCATCCAGTGACAGCCGCAGTCCCAGCGAGCGCAATTCATGCATGCGTGCCACCGTGGCTGGCATGTCGGTCGCGAAGACATTCTCGGTCAGTTCCAGTTGCAGGTATTCAGGGGAGAGGGGGTGCTGGCCGAGCGTTCTGGCGACATTGCTGACGTAGTGCGGTGATTCCAGCTGTTTGACGCTGACATTGACAGATAGATAGAGCTCGGCGAAACCGGTGCCGTTCTGCCAGCCCGCCAGCAGCTTGCAGGCCTGTTCCAGTACCCAGTCGCCGAGGCTGTCGATCAGCTGGCTCTTCTCGGCCAGCGGGATGAATTCATAGGGGGAGATGTTGCCGAACCGAGGATGTCGCCAGCGCAACAGGCATTCAGCGCCGACCAGCTTGAGCCCTCTGTCGAATTGCGGCTGAAGCTCCATGTAAAGCTCTTCGTGCTCGATGGCGCGACGCAGGTCATTTTCCAGCTGCACGGCCCGCTCAAGCTCCACGCGCATACTGGGGTCAAAGCGCACGGTCTGGTTGCGTCCGGCTTCCTTGGCGCGATACATCGCGATATCGGCGCGGCGGATGAGCTCCTCCGCACTCAGGGCGCGATCATGGAACATGATGCTGCCCAGACTGGCCGAGCTGTGATGATCCAGTGGCTGCGACTGCGGGTCGGAGAGCGTATAGGGCTGGTTGAGCGCCTGCTGCAGACGCTCCATCAGCTCATCCAGCTCACGACAGGCTGCCTGCGGGTCATGGCTCAAGGGCTGTACCAGGATGACGAACTCGTCCCCGCCAAAGCGCGCGACAAGATCCGTCTCCCGCACCTGGCCGGTCAGACGGTGGGCCACTTCGATCAACAGATGGTCGCCGGTGGTATGCCCTAGCAGGTCATTGATCTTCTTGAAGTGATCCAGGTCGATGAAGATGAGCGCCCCGTGAGTGTCTCTGGCGTCCGTGATGATGATCGCCTGCTGCAGCGCATCAATCAGCGTGGCGCGATTGGCCAGCTTGGTGAGAGGGTCGAAGCGACTGTGCTGATGCAGCAGGGCTTCTGATTCGACGATGCGCGTGATGTCGGTGATGGAACCGATCATGCGCAGGGGAGTGCCGTCGTGATCACGTTCGATCACGTCACCCTTGTCGATGACCCAGACGACATTCCCGTCCCGTGTCAGCATGCGATGGCGATGGTAGTAGGGTGTCCCGCCTTCCAGGCAGTCCTGGATGGCGACCATGACTTCCGGCGTGTCCTCGGGATGCAGCAGACTGGCGAATTCCTCGAGGCTGTTGTGCAGCTCGTCGTGGGGGACGTTCAGGATCTCGGACCAGCGCCGATTATGCGTCACGGAGCTGTTGGTGATGTTCCAGTCCCAGAAGCCTTCCAGCGAGGTGTCATAGATATGATCGATATGACGGCTCTTGCGCTCATGCTCACGGACTTCCGCGGTGATGTTGTGCGCCAGCACGGCGACCAGCGGCTTGCCATGAATGTCATGGAAGGGCTGCTTGATGGAGCGGAAATGATTGATCTCGCCGGTGGTGCCGTCGGTGGCATCCTCGAAGACCTGCTCACGCTCGAACTTGCTGAGCACCTGCTCCACGCTGCGGCGGAAGAAGCGGCTCTGCTCGGTATTGCCGGTGTAATGACTGTCGTCGCGTCCGATGATGTCTTCGAGCGTGGTGCCGTAGAAGTCGGTCAGGGTGCGATTGGCGAAGCGAAACAGCCCCTTGGCATCCTTGATGAACAGGATGTCGGGATGGGTGTCGACCAGCGTGCGCAGCAGATGGTTCTCGGCTTGCAGCGCCTCGAGACGTGACGACATGGCCTGCAGTCGTGCATGCAGGCTGTCGTCGTCAGACGCTAGGGTCTCGGTGGAGACTTCTGAATGCGAAGGGTGGCGTCCCTCGGCATCGGAAGGTGCGGCCATGGCGGGTTCCCGGGGCGATGGAGATAGCCTCCAGTCTACGTTGCCGCTCGGTTGAATAGGCAGGGAGGCGGGGTCCTCGCTCAGTCAACGTTCACGCCTGCCGGCCACGCATGGTCAAGCCCCCCGATAACGTCTGATGTTCTGATGTGTTAGAGGTCTACCTTGTCCTTGTACTCGCAGAGGTCCTCGATCACGCAGCTGCCGCAGCGTGGTTTGCGTGCCACGCAGGTGTAGCGGCCATGCAGGATCAGCCAGTGATGGGCGTCGACCAGAAACTCCTTCGGTACATGGCGCATCAGCTTGTGCTCGACCTCCAGCACGTTCTTGCCCGGCGCGATTCGCGTGCGATTGGAGACGCGGAAGATGTGCGTGTCCACCGCCATGGTCGGCTGACCGAAGGCGGTGTTGAGCACCACGTTGGCGGTCTTGCGGCCCACGCCGGGCAACGCTTCCAGTGCCTCGCGAGTCTGCGGCACCTCACTTCCATGCTGCTCGATCAGCATGCGGCAGGTCTTGATGACGTTCTCGGCCTTGGTATTGAAAAGCCCGATCGTCTTGATGTACTCCTTCAGTCCCTCGACGCCCAGCGCCAGAATGCTCTCCGGGGTATTGGCGACCGGATACAGCCTGGCGGTGGCCTTGTTGACACCCACATCCGTGGCCTGGGCCGAGAGCAGGACCGCGATCAACAGCTCGAAGGGCGTCGACCACTCAAGCTCCGTGCGTGGCTCTGGATTCTCGTTGCGCAGGCGGGTGAAGATCTCGAGACGTTTCTGGGCGTTCATGGCAGCTCGGTGTCAGGTCGGCGAGGTTCGGTCAGTGTCTGTCTGGAGGAACACAGCTGGCCTCCAGACAGGGAAAAGTAGACAGGGGAAACAGACAGAATAAAGCAGGCAGGCCCGGGGCTCAGGCCCGCGTATCAGGAAATCGTGCCGGTGACGCGCACGCGACGCGAGGCCTTGGGCGCATCCACGGCTGCTGCCTTGCGGCGCTGCTCGAGGCGCTCATCGATGGTCTTCTTGCCCGCGATGATCAGTCCCATGCAGAAGAAGGCGCCGGGCGGCAGCACCAGGAACAGGAAGGAGTAGTCCGGGAACAGCGTCAGCTTCCAGTCGGCGGCCACCGGCCCGAGCAGCAGCTCCATGCCCGCAAACAGCGTGCCCTGACCGAACAGCTCGCGCATGCCGCCCAGCAGTACCAGCACGGCCATGAAGCCCAGCCCCATCATCAGCCCATCGGTGGCCGCCGGCAGCACCGGGTGCTTGGCGGCGAAGGCATCGGCACGCCCGAGAATCGCGCAGTTGGTGACGATCAGCGGAATGAAGATGCCCAGAATCTGGTAGAGCTCATAGGTATACGCCTTCATCAACAGCTCAGCGCAGGTCACGAAGGAGGCGATGATCATCACGAAGGCCGGCAGGCGTACCGCCGACGGCACCAGATTGCGGATCAGTGACACCGCCACGTTGGAGCCGACCAACACCAGCAGGGTGGCAAGTCCCAGGCCGATGGCATTGACGACGCTGGCGGTGACGGCCAGCAGCGGACACAGGCCCAGCAGCTGTACCAGCGCCGGGTTGTTGTCCCACAGGCCGTCGCGGCTGATCTTGCCAAGTGAGATATCACTCATGAGGTTCATCTCCGCCGTGTTCAGAAGTCGCTGATGGCGCAAGCGTGCCGTCAGCGGAGGGAGCGTGTGCGGTGTCCTGTGCCTTGGCGGCGCGGCGTGTCGCGGTCAGCGTCTCGCTGTCGCCGGCCAGCAGCGCCGTGCGATGCGCCATGAAGTAGATCAGAGCCTGACGCACGGCCCCCACGACTGCACGCGGGGTGATGGTCGCGCCGGTGAACTGGTCGAAGTCTCCGCCATCCTTCTGCACCTTCCATTCCACCGAGCTGAGCGTCTGGTCGTCGAACTCATGGATCCATCCGGACTTGCGGGCTTCGATCTTGTCGCCCAGTCCCGGGGTCTCGGCGTGCTTGACGGCGCGCACGCCGGCCACGCTGCCATCTGCCCGGATACCGACCAGCAGGCGGATATCGCCGCTGTAGCCCTTGCCGGTGACCACCGGCAGCAGCACTGCGACGGTCTTGCCATCCCGAGTGGCGCGCCAGCCGGTGTCGGCGCTTTCCAGTCCCAGCACCTGGGAGGGCGGCAGGACGAAGGCATCGTCGAGCAGGTCATTGTCGTGCAGTGACGGCGGGATGATCTCGGCAAGCGCGGCGCTCTGGGCGGCACGCTCGTTGTCCGCGATGGTGTCGGCGGTGGTCATCTGGGTGACGGCCACCACGCCGGCGGTGACGATGGCGAACACCGCCAGGCCCGAGGCGGCCCGCGCGATGTTGTGCTTCAGGCCTCGCGCGGCCTGGGCTTGCTGTTCGGGCTGATCCGGCGTCAGGCTCATGCCTTGTCCTCCAGCTTGATGCCGCGACGGGCCTTCTTGTGGCCATAGCTGCGGGGCTGCGTGTAGTAATCGATGAACGGTACGCTGAAGTTCATCAGCAGCACCGCAAAGGCGATGGCATCCGGATAGGCACCGAAGGTGCGAATCAGATAGATCAGCACGCCGATACCCGCGCCGTAGTAGAGCTTGCCCTTGTTGGAGGTCGCCGCCGTGACGGGGTCGGTGGCGATGAAGAAGGCACCGAAGATCGCCGCGCCGCATAGCAGGTGGAATAGCGGGCTTGCATGCTGATCGCCCTCCATCAAGAAGAAGATGCCCGAGATCACGCTCAGGCTGCCCAGCATCGCCACCGGGATATGCCAGGTGATCAGGCGACGTGCCAGCAGCACCAGGCCGCCGAAGCCCCAGGCGATGGCGGTCTGCTGCCAGGCCAGCAGGTTGGCGGCGGGCAGCAGGCTCGGATCGGCCCAGAACTCGCTGCTGGAAAGCTCGCCCTTGTTGCGGAAGGCGTCCAGCGGTGTGGCGCCGGTCAGGGCATCCGGCGTGGCGATCATGCCGAAGAACTGCCTGAGGCTGTCGGCGAAGCCGAGCGTGAAGCCATCGGGGGCCGACCAGCGCGACATCTCGACCGGGAAGGAGATCAGCAGCAGCGCATAGGCGACCATCGCCGGATTGAACGGATTCTGGCCCAGGCCGCCGTAGAGCTGCTTGGCGACCACGATGGCCGCGACCACGCCGGTCAGTACCAGCCACCAGGGGGCCAGCGGCGGCAGCGAGACGGCCAGCAGCACGCAGGTGACGAGCGCCGAGTTGTCCTTGAGGAAGAAGCTGACCGGCCGTCCGCGCAGCTTGAGCAACAGCGCCTCGAGCGCGATGCCGGTCAGGCAGGCGAAGACAAGATTGAACAGCACGCCCCAGCCATAGTGCCAGCAGAGTACGGCGATGCCCGGCAGCGTGGCAGCCAGCACCCAGGCCATCACGCGCGAGGTGGCGGTGGGGCCGTGGGCATGGGGAGAGCTTGCGTGCATCAGGCTCATGAGGCGTTCAGATCCTTGCGGTAAATGGACAATGACGTGTGGCGTGCGGTGCAGCGGCCTGCCAAGGGGGCGGTGAAGGAACGCGCGTCACTCATTGCGCGTCCACCAGTGCCTGTACCTCGGCCAGCGACTCGCGGGCGTGTTCCAGATTGCGACGCGTACGGTCGACCTTGGTGGCCAGTCGCTGGCGGCTTTCGTCATCCGCCTCGCTCAGTGCCGCCTCTGCCTTGCGATGGGCCGCCTCGGCCGCCTTGACCGCGATGGTGACCTGCTTGTGACGCTTGGCGAGGTTCTCGGCGCGCGATGCCTCGATCTCGGCCTGGGAGAGCGTCACGTTGCTGGCCATGCTGCCACGACCCACCGACCCCGCGGCAGCCTTGGGGGCCTCGGGAATCAATTCACCCGCGCCCTTGGCGGCAGGCGGCGCGCCAGTGCCGTCAGCTTGCGCGCTGGTCAGGCGAACCTCGGCGGCGCGCAGGTTTTCCTGTGCGGTGGCCAGCAGGGTCTGCAGGTCCTCGATATCGCCTTCACCGCTTTCGCTGGCGCGGGCCAGCGCCTTCTCGGCCTTCTTGACCGCGATATTGGCCGCGGCACGCGCCGTCTTGAGCGCCTTGAGATCGGCAGCCGGCGCTGCGGCTGCAGGGGCAGCTGGCTCGCTGGCGTCGCTGGCGGCCTTGAGGTCGGCTTCGGCCTTGGCAAGTCGCGCCCTGGAGTCCGTGACGCTGGCCTCCAGCGCCGCAATGTCACCCTCACCGCTATCCTGTGCCGTCTTGAGGGCCTTCTCGGCCTTCTTGACGGCGATGTTGGCGGCGG
>NZ_JARWKT010000033.1:0-210 GCF_029846385.1 Cobetia sp. 10Alg 146 | reverse complement strand
AATAAAAAAACCATTAGAAAGTACTACCTTTATCTGTTAGATTGGTTTTTGTGTACATAAAATAAAAAAATTCCAAATATGGAATAACACGCACAAGGAACTAATGTGGACGCTACATTTAAAATTATTTTTAATGGTCAGTTACATCAAGATGCTGATATAACTTCTGCCCAAGAACAACTCAGTCAACTTCTAAATATTCCTCATAAT
>NZ_JARWKT010000032.1:0-211 GCF_029846385.1 Cobetia sp. 10Alg 146 | reverse complement strand
CTTTGTGGATGCAACAGTCTAAACGTTTTGACTTTGGACGGGCATTTAAAGTGTGTTGTTATGTTTTAGCGCTAAGTGTACTCCCCGCTTTTATGTTTGTAATAGTGCCAAGTGATGATTTAAATCGGTTTGACTTAATTTTTCAAAGTGTAACATTCACGGCATTGAGTTTATTGGCTTGTTTGATTTGTTCTTGGATTGCTCGCAGGCC
>NZ_JARWKT010000031.1:0-222 GCF_029846385.1 Cobetia sp. 10Alg 146 | reverse complement strand
ACGCCTTGAGCCTGAGCGAGGCCGAGCGCTGGCCGGAATTGCGACTGGAGGCGACAAGCTCACGTTATGAGTCGAACGACGACATGGTCAGCGACTCCAGTATCGGCCTGCGCATCGAGGCACCGGTCTTCCAAGGCCTGACGCCGTTGCGCCAGCCTGAAGCGGACCGCGCACGCCTGACCGCCGCCCAGTTCGAGACCGCCTCCACGGCCCGTGAGCTGC
>NZ_JARWKT010000030.1:0-224 GCF_029846385.1 Cobetia sp. 10Alg 146 | reverse complement strand
AATGACAATTTTGCTACAAGCTTATTAATTTACTTTTTTATTAAGCATTTGATTGACCAATAATGCCCCTAACATTATAGCAGCCCCAATACTTAACCTGACTATATCGGCATCTCGGTTCCAGATCAGCACGTTAATTATAATCCCAGCTGGGATAAGCAAGTTATTCATAACTGCCAAAGCACCTACGTTGACAAGGGTTGCGCCTTTATTCCACATAAAGT